>JAWVFA010000041.1:0-33695 GCA_033856415.1 Solirubrobacterales bacterium
CTCCGTTGAAGACCCGTAGAGGCGACCGTAGGCCCACTCGCGGAGCATCGTCTGGATGAAGCGCTCGGCCTTGCCGTTGGTCTGGGGCCGGTAGGGCCGGGTGCGCAGGTGGCGGATGCCGAGCTCCTGGCAGGTCTGGGCGTGGATCACCGAGCGATAGGCGGAGCCGTTGTCGGTCATTACCCGCTCGACCTTGACGCCCCTCTCGGCTGCACGGCGATGTGTCGGCTACCGCTGCCTTGAATCCGACCGCTACCGAACTCAAAACGGCTCCCAGATTTGACGAGTTCGGGAACCCGACCGGGAACAGTGCTGGCCGATTCGGATGGCTTGGGGGTAAGCAGCGCCGGACCGAACTGTCTTCTGGGGTAATCCAGATGGGCATCAGGAGTTACGTGCCGTCGCTCGGGCGCTTCCTATCGCCCAATCCGGTCCTAGGAGGATCTGCCAATTCGTACGACTACGCTAACCAGGATCCGATCAACCTCTTCGATCTGAGCGGCGAAACCGTCGACCCTGGCGACGGTAGATCTACCAAAGCGTCTAGGAAATGGGCTCGACGGGCTGCCAGAATGGCCGACAGGCATCACATCCGTCACGCTGTTGTCATTACTAGAAGATGCACCGCCATTGCTTGCAGGCTCGGGTGGCCACACGGGGGGGCGGGGCAGATCCCGTCAGCAGTTTCATTGCAGGGGTCGCTAACGATGTCATCGACCACCTCATCAACGATCCGGGTCTAACGCGGACCTCGCTTCGCGACTATGTAGAAACCACCTATGGCGCAGTTTCTAGCCCTGCCGGCAGAAAAGCTGTGGGCTGTGCAAAAGCAGCAGTCGAAGGATGGAATGAAACGGCTGGAGCTCGAGGAAATCCGGCTGGGCTCTTATCTTCTGCTCTTTACTCTGGCACGCGATGCGTGATCGGCGCAATCATCAGTTGAGGGAACGATCTACGGCGTTAAGAATCTCGAATAGCCCTGTATCCTGTTCACGAGGAGATGGCGAGTTGAATATGCAAGAGCGAGTGCCCGTCTGGCTCTATGTCGCCGCGGTTGTGCTGATCGCCTTGACGCTCGTGCCTATGGCGTTGGATCCGCAGCTTGACCGCGCTCTTGCATTGGTCCTTGCGGGCCTACTGACGGTGTTTCTCCTACGCGGCAGCAGAGTGGCTTGGGTCGGCAGTTTGATTGGCGCCATCGGTCAGCCGATCGAAGCGTTAGTCACTAACAGCCTCGGATGGGCGGACTCGCTAAGCGTATTGCTGGCTGTGTGTCTGGTTATGCCGTCGTCGCGTCGCTACGTCTGGCATCAAAAGCACCGGCGTCCCCGATTCAAATCTCCTAGGTCGGGCTGGCTCGAAAAGGCTCGGGAGTTTCCGTACGTAGTTCTAGCCTATTTCGGAGGCTGGGAAGCCGAAGTAAAGGAAGCGAAACCGTTGGATTCGGGTCGCTATCGCTCACTCCTAATAAGAACTGGTTGTTGCACCTTGGGCCTACTCATATTAGTCACCGCAACGTATAATTGGCAACAAACCCAGCCAAGTCGCGCCATGAACATAATCGCAAACGTGACTTGGACGCTTTACGCAGTATTTCAGGTGGCGCTAATTGCGCTGGCGTTGTTCTATTTCTACCGACACTGGAGCCATGGACGCGGGACTACCTCCGTTAAAGAGAGAGATTGACCCGGAACCAAGTTCAGTAGCCCGTCCGCTGCTCGTCCGGCAAGGCCCGAGCCGCCGCCCGCCAACTCTAGCCCCTCGCACGAGGTCTCCGATCCACGAAAGCTCAAACGGGCCAGGCCCTATCCGGCGAATGCGACCCTAAGCAAGAGAGCCAAATAGCCGAAGTGCCCTTAGGCGATGCCCTCCGATGCGCCAGTGATGCGCCAGTCGCCCACCTTTTCGGCCGGATTCAACCGGAGATAGCCGGACATGCCTCCGCATGGGCAAGCCAAATCTGGCTTGGCCTCTCCCCTCTCCCAGTCTCCTCCCTGCAGTAACCCCAGAAGCGCCCCGCCTCCCCCGGCGGGGCGTTTTCTGTTGGGCGGGGCGGACAATCGAACAGATGGGATCGGGTGGAGAAGATCCACTGAGCGGTTCGGTCCGCCGGCATCTCGACGGTGCCTGCTACCGTGATCGGGTCGGGTTTGGCCAATTCGCCTGCCCGAGAGGTTCCGTTTCCTCCGCGTGCCGTTGGCGCCTAGGGGTCGCAGGATCTCCCTAGACGTTCAAATAAGGAGCACTTCCATAACCGTTTCGTTTGCCGATCTCGGCATCTCTCAGCCTGTGATCCGTGCGCTCGCGCACCGTGAGATCACTCATCCTTTCCCCGTGCAGCAGCTGGTCATCCGTGACGCGCTCGCCGGGCACGACCTTCTCGTCCAGTCCCCGACCGGGTCGGGCAAGACGCTCGCCTTCGGCATCCCGACGGTCGAGCGCCTCTCGCCCGAGCACGGTCGCATCGGCGCCCTGGTCCTCGCCCCCACCCGGGAGCTCGCCGGCCAGATCGTCGACGACCTCCGCCCGATCGCCGAGACCCAGGGTCTGAAGATCGCCGCCGTCTACGGCGGGGTCGGATTCGGCCCCCAGATCAAGGCCGTCGGCAAGGCCGACATCGTCGTCGCCACCCCCGGCCGCCTCGAGGACCTGATCGCACGCGGCGTCGTCTCCCTCAAGCACGTCCGCGTGCTCGTCCTCGACGAGGCCGATCGCATGCTCGACATGGGCTTCAAGCCGGCCGTCGACCGGATCGTCAAGCAGACGCCTGGCAACCGGCAGACCCTGTTCTTCTCGGCGACGCTCGAGGGGGCGACCGGGAAGGTCGCCAAGGCCTACACCCACGACGCCCGCACCCACACCCACGCGCCCAAGCAGGCCAAGGCCGACATCGAACATCGCTTCCTCCCCGTCGAGAGCCAGGGCGAGAAGCTCGACCACCTCGTCGCCCAGCTAGGTGAAGACGAGTGCGGGCCGACGATCGTCTTCGTCCGCACCAAGCGCGGCGCCGACCGGCTGGTCAAGCGACTGCGCGGACGCAAGGTCGAGGCGGTCGCGATGCACGGCGACAAGAGCCAGCGGCAGCGCGAACGCGCCCTCGCCCGGTTCGAGGACGGCGAGGTGGAAGCCCTCGTCGCCACCGACGTCGCCGCGCGCGGCATCGACGTCGAAGGCATCACCCACGTAATCAACTACGACGCCCCCGACGACCACGACGCCTACGTCCACCGGGTCGGCCGCACCGGCCGGGCCGGGCGCCGCGGGACCGGTGTCAGCTTCGTCCTCGCCGACCAAGCAGACGACGTTCGCCGCATGGCGGGGAACCTCGGCCTGGTCCGGGAGTTCGAGGTGGCCCACGGTGGCCGCCCGAAACAGATCAGTTCGCGACCTGCTCCCAAGGGCCGCCGACGCGGCCGCAAGGGCGCGGGCAGGTCATGACCCCAGCGGTGGGGTCGGTTGAAGCCGGAATCGCGCTGGCCCTGGTGGGCGCGGTGATGGCGAACTTCGCCTCGCTGCTCAAGCACCGCGGCTGTCAGCAGGTTCCGCTGGTGAGAATCCAGGCGCCGCTGCAGAGCGCTCGCCGCCTCGCCGCCTCCCCGTGGTTCGCCGCCGGATGGGGCATCGCCGCGGCAGCCTGGCTGATGCACGTCGCGGCCCTCTCGCTGGCGCCGATCTCCCTGGTGCAGGCCGCGCTTGCCGGCGGGGCCGTCAGCCTCGCCGTCCTCTCGCAACGGCTCTTCGGCCACGCCGTCGAGCCACGCCAGTGGCTCGCCCTGCTGCTGGGCGGAGCGGGGCTTGCTCTGCTCGCCCTGACGCTGCCGCGCATCGACGGCAGCCACTCCCAGTTCGCCCTCGCGGCGATCCTCGGGTTCGAGGGCGGTCTCGGGCTGCTCATCCTGACGCTCACCTTCGGCTACCGGCGATTCTCGGCTCGTCGCGGCGCCCTGCAGGCCGTCATCGCCGGCAGTCTCTTCGCTTTCGCGGGGGTGGCGATCAAGGCGCTGATGGGAGAGGGCGACCTCTCCCCGCTCATCCTGGCGCCGTGGATCGCCCTGATCGTCGCCTGCGGCGCGTTGGCTCAGTATTCGGCGGTGTCCGCCCTGCAGCGCGGTGGCGCGATCGAGACGATCGGGCTGATGGGCCTGGTCGCAAGCGCCGCACAGATCCTCAGCGGCGTCATCGTCTTCGGCGATCCGATGGCAAGCGGAACGGTGGGCATCGGGCTGCAGGCGACCGCCTTCGGCCTTGTCTGCATCTCCGCCCTGCTTCTTCCTCCCTCGCGGTCAGGCGAGGGTCAGCGCCGTACGCGGCCGCTCATCGTCCGGCCTGCATAGCGGCCATTCCCCTCTGAAGCCGCGCCACACTGGTCGCCCCGGCCGGGGCCGGAACGGCCCGGAAAGTGGAGGCCGGCAGGTGCAGCCGGAACGCGATCCTCCCCTCGCGGTCGAAGCCGGTCACCAGCGGGTTGTCGCCCCAACTGACCAGCCAGCCGCCGCCGTTCATTTCGCGAGCCGAGCCGCAGCAATGGCTGCGCTTCACCTCCGGGTCGTTGAGCTGACCCCGGTAGAGCGCCCTCCCCTGCTCGAGATCGAGACGGTAGAAGACCACCCGCGGCCGGCGCGGCCGGTCCTTGCCGTTGTCGAAGATGGTCAGGCGCCCGCGGCGGTCGATCCGCGCATCGTGCTGGCCGCCGAGCAGCTTGTTCGCCGGGTCGCCGGTCACCCGCAGCGATTGGCCCGTCTGGGTGCCACCCAACTTCCAGTTGATTTCGCCGCTGGCCCGGTCGATCCCGTAGACGGCATCGGTGTGGCGGGTGGAGATCACCACTTCGCCGTTGCCGCGGGGCTCGATCGAGTTGATGTGGACCGGGTCGAAGATCTCGCGGTGCAGGCGGCGGCGGGGGTTGCTGAGCACGTTGTGCCACCAGCGCCCGGTCTCCCGCAGCGCGATGTGGCCGCGCGAGTTCCAGTGCCAGAGAACCCTGCCGGCCGGGTCGACTTCCTGGACTTCGGCGGAGGCGATCGCCGCCCGCTTCGGGCCGCCGAAGCGGCGCAGGTCGGCGGTTTCCGGGACGTAGGTGTCGAGCAGCACGTTGCCGTTGGGAAGTTCGCGGTACTCGTGGCCGTCGACGATCGAGCCCTCGGTCCTGACCAGGCGCAGGAGCTTCCCCGACTCCGATCGCACCTCGTGCGCCATCCGCGGATCGAGGCCGTAGCCGTCGCCGAAAGAGCGCGCCCAGACAAGGTCGCCGTCGGCGAGGATCTGCCCCCAGAGCGCCCGCGTGTCGGGGTTGTACCACCAGCGCGGCACTCCCTCGTCGTCGAAGACGATCACCCACGGACGGTCGTCGGCCGGGTCCGAGAGGGTGACCACGAAGAGGCCAGGAGGAGCCGGCCGCAGCGATTCGAATCGCCACGAGGGAAAGTCGGGAGGCAGGGCGATTGGCTTTCGCGCCTCAGCCCTTGGGCCGGGATTGGTCTGCCGTTCCTCGGTGCCGCCACCGGAGAACACGGCGACCAGGGCAACGCCAGCCACCAAAGCGACCAGGCAGATCGCGATCCGTTTCATCGTTGGCCCGTGGATATGAAAGACGTACCCCAAAGTGACGCACGGGACCCCTCGGCCGAACGGGCGAGAAGTAATTGCTTCGGAACGGGGCGGGTTCTATGGTCTTTATGCACCCAGCGTGCTGTTGTCGGTCAAGGCGCTGTCTGCCTAACCAAGAGACCGAACCAAAGGGAGAGTCACATGGAGAGCAGCAGAGCCGCTGAGCGGCACAGAGTCGAGGAACGTCAGCCGACGGGCTGGACCGTCTTCGCCGGCGTCCTCCTGTTCATCGTCGGATCGCTGGACGCCCTCTGGGGGCTGGCGGGAATTCTCAACGACGAAATCGTCTTCGTCGGTGGCCAGGGAGTGATAATCGCCGACGTCACGACCTGGGGCTGGATCCACCTGGTCCTCGGATCGATCATCGCCGTTACCGGCCTCGGCCTCTTCGCCGGCGCCGGGTGGGCCCGCTGGGCGGCGATCTTCTTCGTGATGATCAACGCCATCTCGCAGGTCGTCTGGTTCCCCGCCGCACCGCTGTGGGCATTCTTGATGATCATCCTCGACGTGACGATCATCTACCAGCTGACCGCCCGCTGGGAGGAATAGCCATCAGCCGAGACCAGGGCGTCTAGCCCGGGCTCTCGGCCTCCACGGCCGCGGTGAGGTCCGCCGAGATCTTCACCGCGGCCGAGAGGAGCGGCGCCGCCAGGACCAGGCCGACCGTCCCGAACAGGCAGCCGCCGGCGATCGTCGCGATCAGCACCGCCAGCGGGTGCAGCTTCAGCGCCGCGCCGTAGGCGATCGGCTGGACCAGCTGCTGGAAAACGCCGTTGGCGAGCAGGACGATGACCGCGATCGCAGCCGCCGCCTCCGGCCCGGAGCCACCGAGCGCGATGAGGACCGCAAAGCCGCCCGCCGTCCAGGCGCCGATGTAGGGGACGTAGCCGCCGAGGAAGGTGACCACAGCGATCGTGCCGGCGAGCGGGACCCCGATGATCAGCGAACCGACCCCGACCAGGAGGGCGCTCCAGGCGGCTACGATCGTCACCCCGAGGAAGTAGCCGCGCATGCTGCCCGCGACCCGGCCGAGGATCGAGTGGCCAACCGGAGCCGGGACGCCGAGGTGGCGCTCGACGAAGGCGCCGATCTGCGGCCCGTCCTTGAGCAGGAAAAAGAGGCTGAGCGCGGTGAACGAGAGGAAGACGGCAATCGAGGCGAGCTTGTCGATGCCGCCCAGTACCCCGTGCGTCAGTGCCTGGAAGCCGGCGCTGATCGAGGCGCTCGCCTCCGAGCTGGCGTCAGCCGCCGTGGGCGCATCGACCCCGAGATTGCGGGTCCATGACTCGATCTCACCGGCGCCTTCCTGCAGCCGGGCGGAGAGGCCGCCGGCCTCGCTGGCGATGCCGGCGAGGACGATGGTCCCCACGGCCAGCGCGACGGCGGCGATCGCAAGCAGCACGAGGGCGGCTCCGATCCCGCGGGGGATGCCGATGCCGCGCAGCCGATCGACCAGCGGCGAGGCCACTGCGGCGATGATCCCCGCGGTGATCACCGGCATCACGATCGTCTCCGTCAGGGAGAGAAGCCAGATTGCCGCCACCAGGGCCGCCCCGACCCCCACCAGCAGCCAGGCCGAGAAGCCGAGGTCCCGCAGCCATTGCGGGGCCGCGAACAGTCCGCTCAGCTCGCCGGGCTCAACCTCGATGACTTCGTCCGCGGCAGTGCCTTTCTCTCGACGGAGCCATACTCGACGGGGCATGAGGAAACCGGACAGTGCCACCTACGTCGGACATGCGACCGTCCTCGTCGACCTCGACGGCACCCGCCTCCTCACCGACCCGGTGCTGGGCCGGCGGGTCGGTCCCCTCGTGCGGCACGGGGCGGCGCCTCGGCCCGAGGAGACCATCGACCTCGACGCCGTGCTGATCTCCCACCTCCACCACGACCACGCCGACCTCGCCTCGCTGCGGCGGCTCGGCCGCGAGGTGCCGCTGCTGATTCCGGCGGGCTCGCGGGGCTTCTTCGAGCGCCACGGCTTCCGGGATCTGACCGTGCTGGGGCCGGGCGACTCGAGCAGCGTCGGTGGCCTGACCGTGACCGCGGTCGAGGCCCGTCACGACGGCGGCAGCCGCCGGGGCGCGAGCCACGCGCAGGCGATCGGCTTTCTGATCGGCGGCAGCCGCACCGTGTACTTCGCCGGCGACACCGACCTCTTCGAGGGCATGGCTGACCTCGCCCCCTCCCTCGACTTGGCGCTGCTGCCGGTCTGGGGCTGGGGCCCGACGCTCGGTCCCGGCCACCTCGACCCCGACGGAGCGGCGCGGGCGGCGGCGATGCTCTCGCCCCACCTCGCCGTGCCGATCCACTGGGGCACGCTCTACCCCCTCGGCCTGGCCCGGCTGCGCCCTGGCCGGCTCTCGCGGCCGGCGGAGGAGTTCGCCGCCCGCGCGCACCAGCTCGCGCCTCAGGTGACGACGCGGGTGCTCTCGCCGGGCGAGTCAGCCTCGATCGCGTAGGCCGTCTGTCCGAGCCCGGCGAGCCAGCCGCGGAAGACGCGGTGGACGCGTTCGGCGCCGACGACCTCCTCGGCCGGCCACTCGAGCTCGCTCGGGTGGAGGACGAAGGGGAAGCTCTGGGTCCCGCCCATGCCGCCGTGGGAGCCGACCAGCTCCTCGAAGGCGGCGACCTCGCCGAAGTCCTCCCAGTAGGTGCTGTTGATCATCAGGTCGGCGCAGTGCGGGAAGCCGTCGGTGCGCCGCAGGTGGTCGGCGGCGTTCTCGCCGAAGGGGGCCAGCGGGTCAACCCCCTTCACCCGGTCGTCGGCGAGGAAGCGGGTGCCGCCGGCGCCGATCGCCAGCGCCCCGTCGCGCTCGGAGCGGACGAGGACGAAGCCGATGCCGGGGTGGTCGCGCAGGGTGGGGACCAATGCCGGGTAGAGCGCTTCGATCCGCTCGAGGGAGACGCGACCGGGCTCGCGCGGGAAGCTGATCAGGCCGAGGCAGCCCGAGGCCATCACCGAGAGCTCCGGCAGCTCGCCGTCGTGGGTCTCCTCGACCTCGCGACGGGCGTCGGCATCCAGGGCGACGGCGCCGTCGGCAAGGCGGTCGCGGGTCGCGGCGCGGACGGTGCGGGCGGCCACCGTGTCGTCCCGCGCCACCTCGGTCAAACCGGCGCTGAGGTAGGAGAGAGCGTCGTCGTCACCGGCTTCGGAGGCGACGACGCTGTCGGCCTTGCAGGCGCCCTGGACCAGCTCCTCGAGCGTCTGGTCGTAGCGGTCGCGGAAGGTTTCCCCCTGCGACTGGCCGTGGTCGGAGAGGACCACGAGCCGGTACGGACGCGGTGCGTCTGCGCAGGCGTGGGCGATCCGGGCGATCTGGCGGTCGAGGTCGCGGAGCACGGCGAGCGCGTCGTGGCGCTCGATCCCGGAGTGGTGGGCAACCTCGTCGTAGGCGAGGAAGGTCGTGTAGATGACCGGGCGTCCGGCGAGCACGTCGCCGATCACCGTGGCGACCTGGAGGTCGCGCTGGACCACCGTCCCCCAGGCGCGGGCGAAGACGTAGCTGCGGCCACGGTGCATCCGCGGGCGGACGTCGTCGCGGACCTGGTTGCGCGCCGCCCGCCGCTCGCGGCCGATGTCCGCCAGGGAGAGGGCGAAGGTCCGCGCCACCGCGTAGGGCCGGGCGAAGTAGGCGGCGTAGTCCCTGCCGATCGGGCGCCGCCGGTGCAGTGCGGTGCTCATCGTCAGCATCGAGTGGGGCGCATCGCCGGAGAGGATGTTGGCGCGGCTGGCGCCGTCGGCGTGGAGCAGCCCGCGCCCGTCGGAGTGCCGCCGCTCGATCTCTTCGGCGTCGCGCGGGTGGTTGGTGACGATCGCCGCGCCGCGCTCCTTCTCCCACCAGCGAAAGGCGGGCATGTCCTCGTTGGAGCCATGCAGGAGGCCCGCCTGACAGGCACCGGTCTGCGAGGACCAGTCGGTTTCCCAGCACCGCAGGCGGTGAGAGCCGCCCCGCACCCACGAGGCCAGGGTCGGGGCGCTGCCGTCCTGCAGCGCCCGCAGCAGAACGTCGTGGGCGAGGCCGTCGATCTCGAGGAAGAGCACGCCCGGGACCTCGCTCTCGATCGCCTGGCCGCGCCGTCGCGCCTGGCGGCGGACGACGTTGCGGTACCAGGCGTCGTCCTCGTCGATCGCCAGCAGCGAGTAGACAGCCGAGGTGAGAGCGGCGACGACCACGGTGATCACGACCCCCTCCCCCACGCCGGCGACCTTGGCGCCGGGCAGGAGGTCGAGCGCGAAGGTGACGAGGATCCCGTTGAGGACGAGGGCGGCGATCCCAAGCGTGAGCACCGTCAGCGGCAGCGTGAAGCGAGCGAGGAGCGGCCAGACGAAAGCGTTGAGGAGACCGATCATCGCCGCCGCGCCGAGCGCCGTGGCGGCGCCGTCGAGGACGAAGCCGTCCATCGCCTCGGAGAGCAGCAGCAGGATCCCGGCGTCGAGGAGAAGGACGAAGATCCCTCGCCGGACCGTCGCCAGGTTCACCTGTGGCTCTCCCCAACCGTGATCCGGCCGCTGTCGGCGGCTTCGCGCACCTGCTCGAAGTCGCTCTCGTTCCGGTCGGCGTAGTTCTCGGCGAAGCGGGCGAGCGCCTGATCGAAGGCCTCCCCGCCACCGAGATAGGCGGCGATCGCGACACGATCGCCGGAGCGGGCGTGCGCGCGCGCCAGCGTCCTGCCGCAGAGGGCGCCGTAGGTCGCCAGCTCCGGCTCCGAGAAACCTTCGACCTCAGCAGAGCCCTTGCCGTCCCAAAGCTGCCGTATGTAGAAGCAGCGCTCCTCGCCGTCCACCCCGATCACGGTCACCCAGCCGAGAAAGATGTCGCTTGCCGCCTGCATCAGCCGCTGCCCTTCGACGACGCGGCGGCCGTGGTGTGCGTACCGGCTCTCCCCGGGGTAGGGCTCGAGCACCGAAGGTCCCGCTTCCTTCGCCTGCAGGAAGAGTGGGTCGCCCTTGTCCTTGCCGAGCAGCAGGACGATCCAGGCGCGAGTGCCGACGCTCCCCACCCCAACCACTTTCCTGGCGGCGTGGATGTATCGATACGAGGCCGCCAGGTGCTGTCGGTCCGGGCTCAGCGACTCGCGGTAGGAGGCGACCACCTCCCGCAGCTGCCGCTCGACGTCGGCGCCGCCGGCCAGCTCCTCGATCGGGACGATCAGCGGCGGGTCGCCGGCGATTCTCACCTGGCCCTCCACTTCTTCGGTGAGCTTCCCGTAGGCGCGGATGCTGTCCTTGGCCCGCGCCTTGTCGAGATTGCGCTCGAGGCGGCGCCGCCGCTCGTCCGCCTCGGTGGGCAGCGATTCGAGCGCCGTATCGACGTCAATCCTCGAATACCAGACCTCGAGGTTTCGCATCGCCGCGTACTCGCGGATCGCCTGGCGGTACCCGGCCGCGGTGGCAACGGTCGCCCGGTGGCGATCCTTCTTGCCGAAGCCGCGCTGGCGGCCGGCGATCGCGACGCTGGCGACCAGCCGCTTTACGTCCCACTCGAACGGGCCGGGACAGGTCTCGTCGAAGTCGTTGCAGTCGAAGACGAGGCGCCGGTCGGGCGCGGAGAAGACGCCGAAGTTCGAGAGGTGAGCGTCGCCGCAGAGTTGCACCGTGAACGCAGTGGACGGGGTCGCGTCCAAATCGGCTGCCATCACCGCGGCCGCGCCCCGAAAGAAGGCGAAGGGCGAAGCCAGCATCCGAGCGTAGCGGATCGGCACCAGCTCGGTGACACGGCTCTCGTCCTGACGGGTCAGGATGGCGACCGGGTCGCGCGATGCGTCGCCAAGCTCGGCGTGGCTCGATCGGGGCCAGTCGGCCCGCGATGCTTTGCCGGCCGCCGCCCGCTCGGAGGGGTCGCTGGCTGCGGTCTCAGTCGACACATCGGTGAGTCTCCTACATTCATCCAATGATCCCGGTCTTCGACGGCCACAATGACGCGCTGACGCGGGAGGACGCCGAGGACCTCTCGCGCCGAACCGACCGCGGCCACCTCGACCTGCCGCGCATGCGCGAAGGCGGGGTGCGGGGAGGCATCTTCGCGATCTTCACCCCTTCCGCCGGGGAACCCTCGCGCCAAGTCAGCTTCGGGGCGGGTGGTTCCTATTCCGAGCCCCTGGCCGAATCGGTTGGAAACGAGGAGGCGGCTGCCCACGCGTGCCAGATCGCCGAGCGCCTGCTTGAGCTGGAGCGCCGCGGAGAAGTCGTGGTCCCTCGCTCGATCGCCGAGGTCGACGCAGCTCGCGACGACGGTTCGCCGCCCGTCGCGGTGATGCACCTCGAGGGCGCGGAGGCGATCGACGGCAACCTCGAGCTACTCGGCGACTGGTACGAGCGCGGGCTTCGGTCGCTCGGCCCGGTCTGGAGCAGGGCCAACGTTTTCGCCCACGGGGTGCCCTTCCGGTTCCCCTCGTCTCCCGACACCGGCCCGGGGCTGACCGACCGCGGCTTCGCTCTCGTCGCCGCCTGCGCTGAGCTCGGAATCCTCGTCGACCTCAGCCACCTGAACGAAGCCGGCTTCTGGGACGTGGCCCGCCTCGAACCGGGACCGTTGGTCGCGAGCCACTCAGGGGTACACGCGCTCTGCCCAGCATCGCGGAATCTCACCGATCGACAGCTCGACGCGATCGGCGACAGCGACGGCCTAGTCGGCATTGTCTTCGCCACCCCCTTCCTGCGGCCCGATTTCGCCGACGACCCCACTACGCCCCTCGCCCTGATCGCCGAGCACGCCCGCTACGTCGCCAACCGCATCGGGGTGGCACATGTCGGCCTCGGCTCGGACTTCGACGGGGCGACGATCCCCGCCGCCCTGGGCGACGTTTCCGGAATTCCGCGCCTCTTGGCTGCGCTGGAAAGCGAGGGCTTCGGCCAAGCCGAAATTGAGGCGATTTGCTGGCATAACTGGCGGCGGGCGCTGGCCGCGTGGTGGCGCTGAGTCGGTTGCACTGATCGGTGTATGCGTATTTTTGCGGATGCGCAGAAAGAAGTTGTCTGCTACAAGAGTCTTTCTACACTCGGATTCGTCCGACCAATCTCGCTATAGAAAGGAACCAGTCAATGAGAAGGCTATTTCTAGCCCTGGCTGCGCTCACGGCGCTGCTGGTGCCGGCTTCATCGGCGCTCGCCGCACCGCACAACCCCACGGGGGAATACGCGCAGTTCAACGACTGCCCCCTCAGCCGTGCCACCCTGACGGCGTGCTTCCACTCGGAAACCAAAGCAGGGGTCATCACGACCGGTAAAAAATCAGTTCCGGTTAAAACTCCGGTCGTCCTGCAGGGTGGGCTCGAATACAGCGGCCTTCTGGGACCCAAGCAGCTGATCGCCGCTGAGGACGGCAACACGTTGGTCAAAACGCCGCAGCCGGTACCCGGCGGGCTGACGGGCATCGTTGCCCCCAGTTGGTGGCCGTCGATCCTGCGTGACCTCTTCAACGAAACGATCAACAACGGCTTCACCGGAGTCACCGCGACCATGGAGCTGGCCGGTCCGGCGAGCTCGGTGATTGTCAATCCGGGCAATCAGATCCAAAGAACGGGCCCTGCGCTGATCATGCCCGTGAAAGTGAAGCTGAGCAACCCGTTCCTGGGCAGCAACTGCTACATCGGCTCCAATTCGAGCCCGATTACGCTGAACCTGACCACCGGGACCACTGCACCGCCGGCGCCGAACACGCCGATCAGCGGCGAAACGGGCACGTTCGCCCAGAACAGCGCGTTCACGATCATTTCGTTCACCGACGCGAAACTGGTGGACAACTCGTTCGCGACGCCTGGTGCCAACGGTTGCGGAGGATTCCTGTTCTCCTGGCTCGTGGATCCGTTCGTCAACTCGATCGTCGGCGTTCCGTCGCCGGCGGGGACCAACACCGCGATCCTGGAAAAAACCAAAATCCAGCTCGCCGAGCCCGAAGCCGTTCGCGCCAGCGAATAGCTCGTCCGGCAGGGAAGTACCCGAAAGCGCCCGCCGAAAGGCGGGCGCTTTTCTTTTGCCGTCAAGCGAACCAGCGAAGGCGCAGCACGGGTCTTCACCCGCGCGCCTCGCGCCCCGGCCTAAGAGGCGGGCGCGAGAGATCCGCTTCCCCAAGCGGATCCACACATATAGAGATGCGCGCCTCTCCTCCCCTTGGTGATTTCCCCCAGAAGCGCTGGCTTCTCAAATGCCTGCTTCTCCTTCACCGGGAGAGACTGGGGCAGGCTAATCGATTGCGCCAATTGATTCAATCGTCAAAATTGAGGATGCCTGATTAGGTCAGAGCCGGCTGTGCGCTGGAGATCGAGCTGAGCACGCGGTCGGCGACCGACTCGCCCGTGAGGCCGACCTCGGCCCGCAACAGCGCCGGCTTGCCGTGGGTGACGTAGGAGTCGGGCAGGCCGACCCGCAACACCCGCGCCCGTTCCCCGGGGGACTCGGCAAATGCGTCCTCGAGGTGCTCCAGCACCGCGGAGCCGAAGCCGCCGGGCAGGACGTTCTCCTCGATCGTCACCACCAACTCGTGCTCACGGGCAAGGCCCTCGGCGAGCTCGCCGTCGATCGGCTTGGCGAAGCGACCGTCGGCGACGGTCGGCTTCAGACCGTGCTTCTCAAGGATCGCCGCCGCTTCGCGGGCGACGGTGACGCCGTAGCCATAGCCGAGCAGCGCCACGCGCTCGCCCTCGGCCAGTAGCTCGCCCTTTCCGATCGGAACCACCTCCGGCTTGGCCGGCAGCCCGACGCCCTCGGCCGCCCCGCGCGGATAGCGCAGCGCCGCCGGCCCGTCGTGGGCGATCGCGGTGTGCAGCATGTGGACCAGCATCGCCTCGTCGCGCGGCGCCATCACGACGACGTTCGGGATCGGGCGGAAGTAGGAGACGTCGAAGGCGCCGTGGTGAGTCGGGCCGTCGTCGCCGACCAGACCGGCCCGGTCCATCGCGAAGGTGACGTCGAGGTCCTGCAGGCAGACGTCGTGGACGATCTGGTCGAAGGCCCGCTGGAGGAAGGTCGAGTAGATCGCGCAGACCGGCTTCGCGCCCTGCAGCGCCAGGCCGGAGGCGAGCAAGACCGCGTTCTGCTCGGCGATGCCGACGTCGTAGTACTGCTCGGGAACCTCGTCGGCGAGCTGCTGCAGGCCGGTCCCCCCCGCCATCGCGGCGGTGATCCCGATCACCCGCTCGTCGGCCCGGGCCTCGGCGACCATCGCCCCGGCGAAGACCTTCGTGTATTGGGGCGGCGAGCCGGCAGCGGGCGGCTTCTCGAGCACCTCGATCCCCTCCGGCGAGTCGGTTTCGGTCACCGGGACCGGCTTCGCCGCGGCGGGCTCGCCGTTGACGATCGACTTCGGCTTCGCCGCGTGCCACTCCTCCATCGACTCCAGCCCGCCTTCTTCGGCCGGCGCGAAGCCCTTGCCCTTGACGGTGTGGATGTGGACGACGACCGGGCGGTCGGCCTCGAAGGCCTCGGTCAGCGCCTCCCGCAGCGCGTGCACGTCGTGGCCGTCGATCACGCCCATGTAGGCGAGGTCGAGCTCCTCGAAGAAAAGGCCGGGCGCCCAGTAGGCCTTGATCGCCGCCTTGATCTCCGGACCGAGCCGCTCGATTCGCCGGCCGAGCCCGAGCGGCAGTTTCGTCAGCCGGTCCTCGACGCCCTCCCGGGCGTGCCAGAGGCGGGGGTTGAGCCGAATCCGGTTGAAGTAGCGGGAGAGCGCGCCGACATTCGGGGAGATCGACATGCCGTTGTCGTTGAGGACGATCACGATCGGCGTCTGCAAGCCACCGGCCGCGTGCAGGGCCTCGTAGGCGACCCCGCCGGTGAGAGCGCCGTCGCCGATCACCGCTGCCACCCGGCCGTCGGTACCGATCCCCTTGCGCATCGCCTCCTTCAGCCCGACCGCGTAGCCGATCGAGGTCGAGGCGTGGCCGGCGCCCATGATGTCGTGCTCGGACTCGGCGATCGAGCAGAACGGTGCCAGGCCGTCGTATTGGCGGATCGTCGGCAGCTTCTCGCGGCGGCCGGTGAGAATCTTGTGCGGGTAGGACTGGTGGCCGACGTCCCAGAGAACCTTGTCGCACGGCGAGTCCATCAGGCTGTGGAGGGCGACGGCGAGCTCGCAGGTGCCGAGGTTGGCGCCGAAGTGGCCGCCGATCTCGCCGATCGTGTCGATGATGTAGGTGCGCATCTCCTGCGCCACCTGCTGCAGCTGCTCCTCATCGAGGCCGTGCAGGTCCTCGGGACCGTCGATCCCCGGCAGAAGCTGCTCTCTGTTCTCGTCTTCGTTGCCCTGGGTGGGGGGCTTCTCGCTCATTCGTTCCTCGTGAAGATGTAGTCGGCCACGCGCCTCAGGTCTTGGGTTTCGCCGCTTGCCTCGGCCAGCGCCGCCGTCGCCTTCGCGTGCGACTCGGCGGCCAGCTCTCGCGCCCGATCGAGGCCGAAAAGGCTGACGTAGGTGAGTTTGCCATGTCTCTCGTCGCTTCCATGTGGCTTGCCGAGCTGCTCGTCTGACTCGGTCACGTCGAGGATGTCGTCGACGATCTGGAACAACACGCCCAGCTCCTCGGCGAAACGGCGATAGGGCATTGTCTCAGGTTCCGCCGCGCCCTCGAGCAAAAGAACGGTATTGACGCTGGCGGCAATCAGCCGGCCCGTCTTCAGCGCGTGCAGGGCGCGCAGCCCCTCGGCGTCGGACTCGGCCCCAATCACGTCGACGTACTGGCCGCCGACCATCCCGTCGACCCCCGTCGCGCCGGCCAGCTCGCGTAGCGACGCCAGCACCCGCGCCGGCTCCCCTGGCTGCTCGCAGAAGAGCCGCACCGCCTCGGCGAAGAGACCGTCGCCGGCGAGGATCGCGACGTCCTCGCCGAACTTGACGTGCGAGGTCGGCAACCCGCGGCGCAGCGCGTCGTCATCCATCGCCGGCAGGTCGTCGTGGATCAGCGAGTAGGTGTGGATCAGCTCGATCGCGCAAGCGAGCGGCAGAAACCGCTCGGGATCGGCGCCTAGGGCGCGAGCGGTGGCAAGGGCCAGCACCGGGCGCACCCGCTTGCCGCCGGCGAGCAGCGAGTAGCGCATCGCCTCCTCGAGGCCGCCGGTCGTGGCGCTAGCGGAGAAGCCAAGTTCCGCGAGCGCGTCGTCGACGAGCCCGCGCAGATCCTCGGGGTAGCTCAAGGCCTACTCGGCGCTCGCCTGCTGCCGCGCCTCGCGGTTGGCCTCCTCGACCGCCTCGGCGGCGAGGTCGGCCGCCTCGGCGGCGAGCTGGGCGGCGACGTCGTCGGCTACCTCGTCGGCCTGCAGCTGCCCGGTGATCTCCTGCAGCCGGGCCGAGATCTCGCGCAGGCGGGCGCTCACTTGGCCGGCTCCCGCTCGCGCACGACCGCGCCGAGGATGCCGTTGACGAAGCCGGGCGCCTCGGCGCCGCAGTACTCCTTGGCGATTTCGACGGCCTCGTCGATCGCCACCTCCGCAGGCGTGTTCATGAAGTCCATCTCGTAGAGGGCGACGCGCATCACGTTCAGGTCCAGCGGCGCGATCCGGTCGACGGTCCAGCCCTTTGCGTGCGCGGCGATCGTGTCGTCGAGCTCTTCACGGTGGACGTCGACCCCCTCGGCCAGCTCACGCGTCAGCGCCCGCGCCTCGCCCAACAGCTCCTCCAGCGGGCGACCGGTCACGTCGCGCTGGTAGTTGGCGAAGACGGCGTCCCGCCGCTGGTCGGATCTGCGCATGCGGACATTCTGTCAGCGCCCGCGTTTGGACCGCTCAGGCGCGGGAAATGTAATCGCCGCTGCGGGTGTCGACTCGGACCGTTTCGCCCTCCTCGATGAAGAGCGGCACCTGGACGACCACGCCCGACTCGAGCGTCGCCGGCTTGTTGCCGCCTCCGGAGGCGGTGTCGCCCTTGAGGCCGGGGTCGGTCTGGACGACTTTCATCTCGATCGCGCTCGGAACCTGCACGTCGCTCGGCCGCTCGTCGACGAAGAGCACGTCGACCTCGGTGTTCGGCAGCACCCACTGCATCGAGTCGCCCAGCGACTCGCGCGGGATCTCGATCTGGTCGTAGTCCTGCGAGTCCATGAAGACCGCGGCGTCGCCCGAGTCGTAGAGGTATTGCATCTTTTTCGATTCGGTCCGCACCGGGCGGAACTTCTCCCCCGCCCTAAAGGTTTTGTCGATCACCGAGCCGTCCTCGATCCGCCGCAGCTTGGTGCGGACGAAGGCCCCACCCTTGCCGGGCTTGACGTGCTGGAACTCGATGATCTTCCAGATCTTCCCGTCGATCTCGATATGGGTCCCGTTCTTGAACTGGTTGGTGCTGATCGTCATCGGCGGCGAATCCTAGAGGGTGCCTCAGGGTGAGGCGGTCAGGCGGGTGACCGCTTCCTCGAGGTCACGAAAGACCTCGCCGCGGATGAAGCGGTCGCCGTCGAGGTCCCAGATCCAGGCGACGGGGACGTCGCGGATGCCGAGGTGGCGGCTGCGGGCGTAGGCCCTCCCCCGCACCAGCAGGGAGCCGCCGCGGCGCTCGATGACCTTGGGGCTGATCAGCAGCTCGTCCCAGGCCTGGTCGACGTCAAGAAGGTATTCGTGCAGGCCCTGCGGCCCGACGTAGGGGGCGGTTCGCCCGATCTCCTCGGCAGTCCCAACCGGGAAAAAGCCCATGCTCTCGTCGCAGACGGCGACGATCTCGTCGGGGTCGCGGCGGTTGAAGGCCTCATACAGACGCTCGACCAGCTCGCGCTCGCGCTCGGGCGCCAGCTCGATCCCGGCCGAAGCCGGGGCGATGGCAAGGATCGCGGCGTCGTCGTCGAGCGTGCCGCCGGCGAACTCATGCAGGGCGCCCTCGATCCGCTGGGCCGCGAGGGCGGGGCTGCTCACCCCCTCGAGCTGGGCGTGCAAGCGCTCCTCGCCGAAGCGCTCGCCGCCCCCGATCACGTCGGTGACGCCGTCGGTGACCACGACCAGAAGCTGACCGGGGGCGACCGGGGTCGACTCCAGCGACCAGGTCTCGTCGGTGAAGGCGCCGAGGACGGGCGCCGGGCTGGTGACCTCGGTGACACTGGCGCCGTCAACCAGCAGCGGCGGCGGGTGGCCGGCCACCGCGAGGCGGACCGGTTCGGCGGGATCTTCGGAGATCGCCATCGCGGCGACGCTGCAGAGGGCCGCGCCCTGACGCGCCAGCAGCTCACGATTGAGGGTCCGCAGGGCGACCACCGGGTCACCGGTCAGCGCCGCCGCGGTGCGCAGGGTGTAGCGGGCGTGGGCGGTCACGGCCGCGGCCTTGGCGCCGCGCCCGGTGACGTCGCCGATCACCACCATCCAGCCGCCGGCGATGCGGAAGGCGTCGTAGAAGTCGCCGCCGAGCTCGTTCTCCGCCCCCGCCGGCCGGTAGGTGGCCGCCACCGACCAGCCCGGGATGTGCGGCAGCGGCGGCGGCAGCAGGCCGCGCTGCAGGGTCTCGGCGATCTCGGCCCGTTCCCGCTCGGTCCGCTCCAGCACCGAGAAGAGGCCGGCATTGTCGAGCGCCAGGGCGACGCGGCCGGCGAGGATGGTGGCGAAATGGACGTCGGAGTCGCCGAAGCGGCGCCCGGACGGCCCGACGCTGATCGTCAGTACCCCGGTCGGGCGGCCGCGGGCGCGCAGCTCGACGGTGACCCCGGAGCGCACGCCGAGGCTGTGGAGGAACTCGAGGTCCTCCTCGTCGGAGGCGAACTCGCGCAGATCCTCTTCGCTGCGCAGCTCGAAGCGACGCGGCTCCTGTCGCTTGCGACTGGCGTCGCTGGCGATCTGCTCCTGCATGCGCGGACCGCGCGCCTTGAGCCGGGCGGCGATGACCGCGGCGTCGGGGCCGTCGGCGCGCAGCGCCGCGCGGCGGACGGAGTCGTCCTCGATCACGTCTATCGCGCAGATGTCGCCCAGCTCCGGGACGATGATCTCGGCGATAGCGTCGAGCGTCTCGTCGAGGGGCAAACCGCCATCCGCCACGCGGGAGATTTCGTCGAGCAACCGGAAGCGGCGGTTGGTCTGGCGCACCTTCCTCGTCGAGACGGTGGCGACCACGGCGACCATCACCAGGGCCAGCGCGACGATGACGTCGGCAAAGAGAGGCATCAGCCTGGGTCCGCCCCCTGGCCCCGGTCGGCGCCGGTGCTGGTGGTGAGGCTCGATGCCCCGCCGCCGCTGAGGACCCGGCGCACCAGAGAGGGCGCAAGGATCCGCAGCGCCGCGGCGAGCCAGTAAGGGCGTGGGACGTAGCGCTCGGCCCTGCGGCCCGGACCGCACTGGTGAATCGCCTCGGCAACCGTCTTGGGCTCGGAGACGATCCAGCGGGTCAAAGCTTTTTCGCGCAGCTCGGTCGCCGGGAAGCCCTCGGTGCGGACGAAGCCGGGCAGCACCATGCCGACGTGGACGCCGTGTTCCTTCTCCTCGGCGTAGAGCGAGTCCGTCCAGCCAATCAGGGCGAACTTGCTGGCCGAGTAGGCGCCGCTGCGGGCACGCGAGACGCGGCCGGCAGTGCTGGCGACGTTGACGATCGCGCTCGGGGCGGAAGATCGCAGCAGCGGCAGCAATGCCTCGGTGAGCCGCACCACGGCGTCGAAGTTGAGCTCCATATGGCGGCGGACGTTTGCGTAGCCGCTCTCGGCAAAGCTGCCGCGCCAGGCGGCGCCGGCATTGTTGACGAGAAGGTGCAGGGCGCCGCGGTGCTCGGCCTCGAGGTGGGCGCGGACCCGCTGGGGTGCGTCCTCGTCGGTGAGATCGACCGCCAGGTAAGTCGCCCGGCACGGGAGCGACTCCGCCAGCTCGCGCAAGAGCTCCTCGCGACGGGCGACGAGGACGAGCTCGGCCCCGGGATCGCGGGCAAGCCGAACTGCGGTCGCCTCCCCGATTCCCGTCGACGCTCCCGTCACTACCGCGACTCCCATCGGGTGAACCTTATTGCGAGGATGGGGGCCGTGGAGGGAACGCCCCATCACTCACGGCTGAGCGCGGTTCGCCGCGAAGGCGAGCGGGTGACGCCGCTGGAGCTCTTCTTCGACCTCGTCTTCGTCCTCGCTCTCACCCAGTGCACGGCGCTGATGTCCCACGACCAGACCTGGTCCGGCCTTGCCCAGGGTCTCCTGATCCTCGGCGTGCTCTGGTGGGCCTGGGTCGGCTACGCCTGGCTGACCAGCGTCATCGACCCCGAGGAGGGGGCGGTTCGCCTCGTCATCTTCGTCGCGATGGCGGCGATGCTGATCGTCTCGCTCTGCGTCCAGGAGGCCTTCGGCAACCTCGCCCTCACCTTCGCGCTGGCAATCGGTGTCTTCCGCACCGCCCACATCGCCCTTTTTTGGCTTGCCGGGGCAGACGACAAGGACCTGCGCCGCTCGGTGATCGGCCTCGCGGTCAGCACGGCGATCGGCGTCGGCATCCTGATCATCGCCTCTTTTTTCGACGGTCTCGCCCAGGGCGCGCTCTGGGCGCTGGCGATCTTCCTCGACATGGCCGGTCCCTACTTCTTCGGCGCCGAGGGCTGGAAGCTCGTCCCGGGCCACTTCGCCGAGCGCCACGGCCTGATTGTGATCATCGCCCTCGGCGAGTCGATCGTCGCGATCGGGGTCGGCGCCTCGGGGGCCCTCGACCTCGGGATCGGGACTGCGGCCGTACTCGGCGTCTTCCTCGCCGCGGCGCTCTGGTGGACCTACTTCGACGTCGTGGCGTTGATCTCGGCCCGGCGGCTCGGCGAAGCGGAGGTCGGCCGGGCGCAGAACGAGCTGGCGCGGGACTCCTACTCCTACGTCCACCTGCTGATGGTCACCGGCATCGTGCTGATGGCGTACGGGATGAAGGTGACGATCGGCCACCACGACGAAGACCTCCACGACGTCCCCGCCTTTGCCCTGCTCGGCGGCCTGGCGGTCTACCTGATCGGCCTGGTCGCCTTCCGCTACCGCCACGTCCACTCGCTCAACCGGCGCCGGCTGGGACTGGCGATCGTCCTCGTTTTCCTGATCCCGGTTGCGACTTCGATGCCGGCGCTGATCTCCGTGGCGATCGCCGTCGTATTGATGTGGACGTTGATCGTCTTCGAGCGCCGCAATTACGGTGGCCGGCGCGACGAGCTCCGCCGCGAAGCAAACGCCGCCCATTCTTAGGCATACTCCCCGCACCTTTTGAGCACTCCAGATCTTCTCGACAAGCTGCTCCGCGCCGGCGCGCCCTCCGGATACGAGGGGCCGGCCGCCGAGGTCTGGCGTGACGCGGCCTCGTTTGCCGAGGTCAGCACCGACGGAATCGGCTCGACGATCGCCCGCGTCGGCGAGGCCTCGCCGCTGCTTGCCGTCGTCGGCCACATCGACGAGATCGGGCTGATCGTCACCCACGTCGACGAGAAGGGTTTCCTCTGGTTCGCCCCGGTCGGCGGCTGGGACCCGCAGATCCTCGTCGGCCAGCGGGTCGAGGTGCGCGGCAAGGACGGCCTCGTCCCCGGCGTCGCCGGCCGCAAGCCGATCCACCTGCTGGAGCCCGACCAGCGCAAAAAGGTCGTCGAGCTGAAGAGCATGCACATCGACATCGGCGCCGCCGATCGCGAGGAGGCCGAGACGTTGGTCCGGGTCGGCGATCCGGTGGTGATCGCCGCCGAGCCGATGGCAGTGGCCGGCGACCGGCTCGTCTCGCGGGCGATGGACAACCGCCTCGGCGCCTACGTGGCGCTGGAGAGCCTGCGCCGCTGCGCCGACGGCAAAGGGCCCGGCGGCTCGTTCGCCGCCGTCGCCGCCGTGCAGGAGGAGATCGGCCTCTTCGGTGCGCGCACCGCCGCCTTCCAGGTTCAGCCCAACATCGCGATTGCCGTCGACGTCACCCACGCGACCGACGCGCCGGGCGTCGACGAGAAGGAGATCGGCAGCCACCCCTTCGGCTCCGGCCCGGCGATCGGCCGCGGCTCCACCCTCTCGCCGAAGGTCTTCGAGCTGCTGGTCGAGACCGCCGAGGCGGAGGGCATCGAGTATTCGGTCAGCGCCAGCGGCCGCGGCACCAGCACCGATGCCGACGTTCTGCAGATCTCCCGCGCCGGCATCCCGACCGGGCTCGTCTCGATTCCGCTGCGCTACATGCACTCGCCGGTCGAGATGGTCGACCTGCGCGACGTCGAGGCAACCGTGAAGCTCCTAGCGGCGTTCGGCGAGCGGCTCAGCAGCGACTGGGACCTCAGCCGTTAACCCGATCTCGCTGTCGATGTAGACGACGTCGCGGCCGCCGGCCTTGGCCGCGTAGAGGGCCGCGTCGGCACGGGCCAGCAGGTCCTCGGTGTCGACGAAGCGAGGCTCCGCCACCGCGACCCCGATGCTGAGTGAGACCGGGACCCCCACCGGACGGCGCTCGCGGACCGCAAGGCGCAGGCGTTCGGCGATCTCCATCGCGCCGGCGTGGCCGGCGCCGGGCAGCATCACGAGGATCTCCTCGCCGCCGACCCGGTAGATGGAGTCGCCCGCCCGCAGGGCCGCCCGCATCGTGTAGGCAACGTCCTGTAGGACCGCGTCGCCGGCGGCGTGCCCGAACCGGTCGTTGACCTGCTTGAAGTGGTCGAGGTCGCAGAGGAGGAAAGAGTGGGAGAGGCCCTCGACCGGTTCGCATGGCTGCCCGTCGAGCTCGGAGAGGCGCTGCTCGAGCGCGTTTCGGTTGAAGAGCCCGGTCAGCGGGTCAAGCGTCGAGCGGCGGCGGTGGGCTCGGTCGGACTCGACCAGGGCGCCGCTGAGGATCACCGTGCTGACGATCAGGGCGCCGACCGCGATCAGCATCTGGCTCTCGTCCCAGGCCGCCTGCGGATCCGGAAGGACCGCCGCGGCGAGGAAGACCGAAATCACGTAGACGGTTCCGGCGATCATGCCGCGGGGCTCGAAACGGAAGCCGAGGGTTACGGCGGGAAGGGCGAACCAGACGAGGACGGGACTGGTGGCGCCGCCGGTGACGAGGACCGAGGCGCCAAGCAGAGCCGGCAGCGCCGCCCAGGCGCCGGCGACCCAGAGCGCCGGGTGGGCGCTCTGGCGCATGAAGCGGTCGGCGACGGCGAAACCGAGGAGGCCGAGGCCGAGCAGCGCGATCCACCAGTAACCGATCGAGCTGCCGCCGCCGACCCCAAGGGCCAGGGCAAGGATCGCGAAGCAGGCGAAGCGGTAGCGACGCAGACGCTCCTCCATGTCGAGGAGACGTTCGCGCCGCGCTTCGGAGTGGATCGAGACCAGCGTGTCCCGGTTCTTACCCATGCGCCGGGCATCGACCGGACGAAAGCTTGGCTTGAATTTGAATGATGAACGCCGCTGCTGCGGAGCTCAGTCGACTATCTGAATCTCTTTCGGCAGCGAGCTGAGATTGCGCAGCCCATCCTCGGTGACGACCACCAGGTCCTCGATCCGCACCCCCAGCTTCCCCGGCAGGTAGATGCCGGGCTCGACGGTGACGACTTCGCCCGGGGCGAGGACGTCGTCGGAGCGCTGCGAGAGACGCGGACCCTCGTGCACCTCGAGCCCGACCCCGTGGCCGAGCGCGTGGCCGAAGTGCTCGCCGTAGCCGGCGTCGTCGATGACTTTGCGAGCGGCGGTGTCGGGGTCCTCCCCCTTGACACCGGCACGGATCGCCTCCAGCGCCGCCGCCTGGGCTTGGCGGACGATCTCGTAGACCGCTCCGCCCTCCTCGCCGGGATCGCCGCTGGCGAAGGTACGGGTGCCGTCGGAGCAGTAGCCGTCGAGCTTGGCGCCCATGTCGAAGACGACGAGCTCGCCGCGGCCGATCTCCCGTTCCCCCGGCTCGGCGTGCGGCAGCGCGCCGTTGCGGCCGGCGGCGACGATCGCCGGGAACGAGGGATCGCCGCCGAGCTCGCGGATCCGGGCTTCGGTGGCGCGGGCGACCTCGCGCTCGCGGCGGCCCGCCAGGCCCCGCTCCAGCGTCCAGCGCCAGACCTCGTCGGCCAGCTTCGAAGCCTCGTCGATCGCCGCCAGCTCCTCGGCGTCCTTGACCCGCCGCAGGTTCTCGACCTTGCCACCGGCGGCGACCATCTCGGTCCCCTCGGCGAGTTTCTCCTTCAGTTTCTCCAGCAGGCGGACCGACATCTGGTCGTCTTCGAACCCGACCCGGCCCTCGAGCCGTTCGGCGATCCCTTTCAGCCAGTCACCTGCCAGCGTCTCGGTCTCCCAGCCCTCGACCTCGGTGGCGGCGCGCTCGGTGTAGCGGAAGTCGGTGAGGAAGAGGCGGACGCCGGGACCGCAGACGCAGGCGCCGTTGGTCCCGGTGAACCCGGTCAGGTAGCGGACGTTGGTCAGGTCGGTGACCAGGAAGCGGTCGAGTTCGGCTTCGCCCACCAGCTCCTCGAGCCGGTCGCCGCGGCCGCGCATCAGGCGGAGTCCAGCTCGCGGGCGAGCAGCTCCAGCGCCTCGCGGTAGCCGTCAGGCCCCTTGCCCGAGACCTTGGCGAGGACGAGGCCGTCGAAGACCGAGAGCTTGCGCCAGTCGTCGCGAGCCTCGACGTCGGAGAGGTGGACCTCGACCGCCGGCAGCCGGGTCAGCTCCAGCGCGTCGGCGATCGCCCGGCTGTAGTGGGTCCAGGCGCCGGCGTTGACGATCACCGAGTCGGCAAGCTCAATCGAGCGGTGCAGGTATTCGCAAAACTCACCCTCGGAATTGGTCTGGAAGAAGATCGGTTCCAGACTCAGCTCATGAGCCCAGTCGGAGATCCGGTGTTCCAGCTCACTCAGCGAGATACCGCCGTAGATGGCGGCGTCGCGCCGCTCCAGCACGTTGAAGTTGGCCCCGTGCAAAACGGCGACGCGATTCCGAAAGGTCGACATCAGTAGAGCTCCTCCACGGCAGCCCGGACCTTAGCCGGATCAACCAGCTGTCCCGTGCGCGGCTTGCCGGGCTCGGAGAGGAGGACGAAGCCGACGCCGGCGGCGGTGCGCTTCTTGTCGCGTTCGAGGACGGCAACCACCTCGTCAACCTCGATCGCCGGGTCGAGTTTGGTCGGCAGGTTGTGGCGGACGAGGATCTGTCTTACCTCCTCGCGAAGCTCCGGCGCATCCGAGAGTCGCAGCGCCGCCAATAAACCAAGCCCAATCGCTTCTCCGTGCAGGTAGGAGAAGGCAGAGGTTCCCTCGATCGCATGGCCGACGGTGTGGCCGAGGTTCAGCACATGGCGCAGCCCGGCGTCTCGCTCGTCGGAGGCGACGACCGCGCACTTGTAGCGAGCACAGGCGAAAACGATCTCCTCGAGTCCGCTGGAGTCGATTGCCTCCATCGCTCGGACCTGGTCCCAAAGTGACCCGCCGGCCAGCAGTCCCGTCTTGATCACCTCGACGAAACCAGCCGCCAGCTCTCGCGGCGGGAGCGACTCGAGGGTCGAGATGTCGGTGAGCACCGCGGCCGGTAGGTGATAGGCGCCGGCGTAGTTCTTCAGCTCATCGACGTCGACGCCGGTCTTGCCGCCATAGGCCGAATCGACCTGGGCGACCACGGTCGTCGGCACCTGCACGACCGGGACGCCACGCTGGTAGACGTGCGCGCAGAAGCCCGCTAGATCGCCCACCACCCCGCCGCCGACCGCAACCACGTGGTCTTCCCGGGTCATTCCGAGGGCTGCCATTTCCAGAATCACTTCCTCCGCCTGCTTCAGCGTCTTCGACCTCTCCCCGGGCTCGATCTCGAGAACCTTGTCGCGCAACCTAAGTCGACTCGCGTACTTGGCAACATTGCGATCCGTGACGCAGAAAACCCTTCCCTGCAAAGGCCACCACTCCGTCTCGAGAGTTCCTGCACCGACAAACACCGGGTAATCCCCAGAAATGCTCGACGCCCATAACAACCGCGTTCCCTCCGGCATCTCCGCCAGCGCCTGGATCGCCGGCAGCGCCCGCTCGACCACGCCCTTGTCGGCCATTGGCACGACCGCGTCGGCAAGCTCCTCGTAAAGCGGCAGGCGCTCGGCCAGCAGGCGCTCGACGTCGGCTTCGCTGGTGGCCAGCGGCCGGTCGGTGCCCTCGATCCGCTTCCAGGCCTCGGCCGCGTCGATCTCCAGCAGGACGACGATGTGGCGGTCGAGCGCCTCGCGCACCCGCTCGGAGAGGACGCTGCCTCCGCCAAGGGCGATTGCGTTGCCGTCGGCTTTTCCCAGCAAGGTGCCGACGACCTCGGCCTCGCGCGCCCGGAAGGCCTCCTCCCCGTCCTCCTCGAACGCTTGGCGAATCGGCTTGCCAAACTCGCGTTCCATCAGCTCGTCGATCTCGACCGTCTCCAGCCCCGCCTTACGGGCAGCAGCGAGCGCGGTGCTCTTGCCGGCCCCCATGAAGCCGATAAAGACGATCGCCGGTCTCGCCATCGGCTCAGCCCCGGAAGTCGATGCGCTGCTTGTAGGCCTCGAGCGCCGCGACGACGTCGTCGATGTGGTCGCCGCCGAACTTCTCGCGGTAGGCCCGGGCGAGAGCCAGCGCAACCATCGCCTCGGCGACGATCGCGGCGGCGGGGACGACGGTGGAGTCGGTGCGCTCGCGCAGAGCCTGCGCCGGCTCCTTGGTCTCGGTGTCGACCGAGCGCAGCGGCTTGGTCAGGGTCGAGATCGGCTTGATCGCCGCCCGCACCGAGAGCGGCAGGCCGTTGGTCATCCCGCCCTCGAGGCCACCGGCGTGGTTGGTCTCGCGGTAGTAGCCGCGCTCCTCGCTCCAGAAGATCTCGTCGTGCGCCTCGGAGCCGGGGCGGCCGGCGACGTCCCAGGCTTCGCCGATCGCCACGCCCTTGATCGATTGGATCGAGGCGACGGCGCCAGCCAGCCGGCCATCCAAGCGGTCTTCCCAGGAGATGTGGGAGCCGATCCCGGGGACGAGACCGAAGGCGAGCACCTCGAAGCTGCCGCCGAGGCTCTCGTTCGCCTTGCGCAGGCGATTGATCTCCTCGACCATCGCCTTGCTCGCCTCCGGGTCCAGGCAGCGCACCGGGTCCTCGTCTACCGCGGCGAAGTCCGCCGGCTGCAGGTCCGCCCGCTCCTGCGCCCGGACCGAGGCGATCTGCAGCACGTGGCTGTGGATCTCGACCCCGAGCGTTTTCAGGAAGGCGCGGGCGATCGTTCCGGCGGCGACGCGGGCGGCGGTCTCACGCGCGCTGGCGCGCTCGAGGACGTTGCGGATATCGGCGTGGCCGTATTTCTGGGCGCCGACGAGATCGGCGTGACCCGGCCGCGGCAGATGGACCTCGTCGGGCGAGAAGCCCTCCACCGGCCAGGGGTTCATCCGCTCCTCCCAGTTGGAGTAGTCGCGGTTGGCGACCAGCAGCGCGATCGGGCTGCCGAGGGTGCGGCCGTGGCGGACGCCGCTGCGGACCTCGACCGTGTCGGTCTCGATCTTCATCCGGCCACCGCGGCCGTGGCCCAGCTGGCGCCGCGCCATATCGCGGTCGAGCGCCTCGCGGTCGAGCTCCAGACCCGCCGGCAGGCCCTCGACGATCGTCACGAGCCCCGGCCCGTGCGACTCCCCCGCGGTGGTGAAACGGAACGCCGTCATCGCGGCAAGGCTATCGGGGGACGATTGGTGAGTTAGCCCCGCTATAGGGGTGAAAATTCACCAATCGCGTGCCGCGGCCCTCATCACGTCGAGGTCGGGCACCTGTCCGGTCCAGATTTCCAGCGACCGCGCCCCCTGCTGGACGAGGATCTCGAGGCCGTCGACGGTGGCGGCCCGCGCTCCTTCGGCGGCTTTCAGCAGGCGGCTGCGCCGCTCGCCGTAGACCATGTCGACGACCGTCTGCGACTCGGCGAAGCCCTCGCGCGTCAACGGCAGGTGATCGAAGGGGTCCTCGCCGCCGAGCCCGGCGGAGCTGGTGTTGACGATCAGGTCGTAGCCCTCCTGCCGGGGGACGGTCACTGCAGTCCCCCCCAGCTCGGCGCAGATCGCCTCCGCCCGCTCCGGGGTGCGGTTCCAGACCTCGACCGTCGCGCCTTCCCAGCGCAGCGCCCAAATCGCCGCCCGGGCCGCGCCGCCGGCCCCGAGCACCAGCGCCCGGCGGTCCCGCGGCAGGTCCGGCAGCGCCGCGAGCAGGCCGTCGGCGTCGGTGTTGTGGGCCTCGATCCGCTTGCCGTCGAAGACCAGCGTGTTGGCGGCGCCGATCTGCCGCGAGGCTTCGCTCGCTTCGTCGGCCAGCGCCAGGGCCGCCTCCTTGTGGGGGACGGTGACGTTGGCACCCGCGTAGCCGACGTCGGCCAGCTCCCGCACCGTCATCTCGAAGGCCTCGGGGGCGGCGTCGATCGCCTGATAGCGCCAGTCCTCCAGCCCCAGCGCCGCCAGCGCCGCGTTCTGCATCGCCGGCGAGCGCGAGTGGGAGACGGGATGGCCGAGAACCGCGAGCTTTGGCATCGCGACTATTCCCCGCAGCTGTCGGGCGAGCTGCCGCCGGCCGCTTCGCGGGCCGAGTTGTACTTGTCTACCGCGGCTTCGAATTCGGCTTCGGTCTTGGCGAAGGTGAGCTTGCCGCAGGCGCCGGGCGTGGTCACGTAGAAGAGGTATTCGGTCTTCGGCGGGTGCGCGGCCGCCTCGATCGAGGCCAGGCCCGGGTTGCTGATCGGCCCGGGCGGCAGGCCGACGTTGGTGCGGCTGTTGTAGGGCGAGTCGATCGCCAGTTCGGATTCGGTCAGCGGCTCGGTGTAGTTGCCGGTTGCGAAGCGGATCGTGGCGTCGATTCCCAGCGGCATACCTTCATGCAGGCGGTTGTAGATCACCGAGGCGACCAGGCCGCGCTGGCTGTCGACCCCAGCCTCGTCCTCGACCATCGAGGCGATCGTCAGCACGTCGAAGACGGTCAGGTTCTTCGACTTCGCGTACTTCATGTTCACGCCCTTGATCCTGCGCTTGAAGTCCTGGAGCTGAAGCTGGACCAAATCGGCGGCCGGCGCGGTCGGCTTCAGTTCGAAGGTGTCGGGAAAAAGGAAGCCTTCGAGATCCTTGGCGTTCTTGCCGCCGTATTCGGCCGGGTCGAGGTACTTAGACCTGAGCGTCGCCTTGGTGTAGTCGCCGGGGACGCCGGCTTCCTCGGCCACCTGTGCCGCCTGCGAGCGGGTGTACCCCTCGGGGATCGTCACCGTCACCGTCCGCTTCACGGGCGGGACCGAGAGCGCGTCGATCGCGGCGCCGTAGCTCATGTTGCTGGCCAGGGTGAAGTTGCCGGAATAGATTTCCGAGCGCTTGCCGGCGAGGGTGACGCGGACCTGGAAGAGGGTCGAGTTGTCGATCACGTCTTCGTCGGCGAGCAGGTCGCCGACTTCGCTGACGCTCGAGCCCCTCGGGATCGTCACCTGCACCTTCCCCGAGCCGTCGCCGTGGAAGGGCTGGAAGAGCGCGTTCAGGAAGTAGAGGAAAAAGAGCGCCGCGACCACGGCGAAGATCAGGAACGGGTGGCGGCCGAGCGCTTTCAGGAACGCCGGGCGCTGGCGCGGCTCACGGGGGCGACCGTTGCCGGAGACGGCGGGGTTCGGCGGGGGCGGTGGCGGCGGTGCAGGCGGTGACTGCGCCGCAGGCGTCTCAGGGCCCCCGGGCTCTTCGGGCTCCTCGTCCCAGAACTCCTGCTCGGGCGTCCGCGGCGGGGGCGGCGGTTGCACCGGCTCCGGCGCTGGGGGCGGCGGCGCCTGCTGCTCCGCCTCGGCTTTCTTCCCCGCCTGCTTGGCACGCTTTTGTTCCCGCTCGAGGCGGCGCTGCTCGCGCTCGCGGGCGGCCGGATCCTGGGGGTCGGCGAAGGGGTCGTCCTGAAGCCAGTCTTCGCTCATGCCCTGCTCTCCAGGTAGGACTCGAGCAGGTGCGCGGCGGCGAGCGAGTCGCGCGCGGCGGAAGCGCCGCCGCGGCGGCTGACGTCGGCCATCCGCGAGGTCAAACGCTCGTCGTAGGTGTCCACCGGAACCGGGAGGATCGCTTCCAGTTCGCGGCAGAAGCTGCGGGCGAGGCCGGCCTGGCTGCCCTCCTCGCCGCTCAGGTGCAGGGGCAGGCCGACGACCACCTTCTCCACCCCGTGCTCAGCGACCAGCTCGGCGACCGCGCGTGCCTCCGGCGGCTCGATCACCGGCAGTGGCGTCGCCAGGGTGCCGCTGGGGTCCGAGAGCGCGCAGCCGATTCGGACGGTGCCATGGTCGAGCGCGAGCACCCGCATGTCCTCAGGTGAGATCCCGCTCGATCGCCGCGCGGGCGGCGACGAGCGCCTCGTCCAGCTTCGAGGGGTCCTTGCCGCCGGCCTGGGCCATGTCGTCGCGACCGCCTCCTCCGCCGCCGACGATCGGGGCGATCTCGCGGATGATCGAACCGGCCGAGAGGCCGTCGCCCGCAAGGTCCTTGGAGACCAGCGCGACAAGGCCGGCTTTGCCGCCGAACTCGCCGCCGAGAACGACGACCGAGGGGCCGAGCTTCGACTGCACCCGGTTGGCGAGCTCGAGCAGCTGCTTCGGGTTTGCCTGCAGGCTGGGATCGACTGCGGCCACGACCATGCGGCCACCGCTACCCGGAAGATCGCTCGCCTCACCCGCGAGCCGGTCGGCGGCGCCCCCCAGCTGCTCGCGCTGGGCCTTCTCGGCACCGGCGCTCGCCTGCTTCAGCTGCTCGGCGGCACGGCGGGCGGCGGCGACGGGGTCCTGCGGGTTGCCGAGCAGCTCGCCGGCCTCGTGCAGCTGCGCCTCGCGCTCGCGGAAAAAGTCAATGGCTGCGGGACCCGTGATCGCCTCGACGCGACGCACGTTGGCCGCGCTCGAGCCCTCGGAGACGACCTTGAAGATGCCGACCTCGGCGGTGTTGGCAACGTGGGTCCCGCCGCAGAGCTCGCGGGAGACGGCGTCGACCTCGACCACCCTGACCCACTCGCCGTATTTCTCGCCGAAGAGGGCCATCGCGCCGAGTTGCTCGGCGTCGCTGCGGTTCATGTTCATCCAGCGAACCGGGCGGCTCGCCTTGATCCACTCGTTGACCCGCTCCTCGACGTCGCGCAGCTCCTCCTGGCTCAGGGCCTGGCCGTGGGTGAAGTCGAAGCGAAGCTTGTCGGGGCGCACCGCCGAGCCCGCCTGGCGGACGTGGGTCCCCAGGCGCTCGCGCAGGGCGGCGTGCAGGAGGTGGGTCGCGGTGTGGTTGCGCATCGTCGCGTGGCGGGTCTCGGCCTCGACTTCGGCTTCGACCGGGACGCCGGGCTCGATCTCGGCGCCGCTCGGCTCGACCTCAAGCGCCTGGTCTTCGCCGAGGCGATAGACGTCGACGACGCGCGCCTCCTCCCCGCCCCAGCGCAGCACCCCGGAGTCGGCGACCTGGCCGCCGCCCTCAGCGTAGAAGGGGCTCTCCTCGAGCTTGACCAGCGCCCGCCCGTCGACCGACTCGACCGCGGCGAGGCCGGTGGTCGCGCGCAGCGTCTCGTAGCCGACGAACTGGGTCGGGGGCGCCGCTTCGGCGAAGGCGAGGACGCGCTCGTGGGTGTTCTCGGAGCCGTGGGCGGTGGCGCTCGCCGTCCGCGCCCGCTGGCGCTGCTCCTCCATCAGCTCCTGGAACCCCTGGTCGTCGACCGAGAGGCCGTTTTCGGCCAAGAGCTCCTTGGTCAGGTCGTAAGGGAAGCCGTAGGTGTCGTGCAGCTTGAAAGCGTCCGCTGCCTCGATCCAGGAGGTCTCGCGCTCCTTCGCTTCGGCGACCAGGCGCTCGAGCAGCTCGGTGCCGCGCTCCAGCGTGCGGCCGAAGCTCTCCTCCTCGTCGCCGACCCAGCGCCCGATCGTCTCCTGCTCGGCGACCAACTCGGGGTAGGCGTCGCCCATCAGCTCGATCGTGCGCGCGGCGAAGCGGCCGAGCCAGGGCGCTTCCAGGCCGAGGGTGCGCCCCTGCTGGATCGCGCGACGCATGATCCGGCGCAGGATGTAGCCGCGGTCCTCGTTCGAGGGGACGACGCCGTCGGCAATCAGGAAGGCGGCGCCGCGGCTGTGGTCGGCGACGATCCGCATCGCCCGGGTGACCGCCCCGCCCTCGTCGTAGCGGCGGCCGGAGAGCTCCTCGGCGAGGTCGACCAGCGGCCGTACGTGGTCGGTCTCGAAGACCGAGGGGACGTCCTGGAGGATCGCCGCCATCCGGTCGAGGCCCATGCCGGTGTCGATGTTTTTCATCGGCAGCTCGGTCAGAGAGCCGTCCTCGGCGAGGTCGTAGCTCATGAAGACGTGGTTCCAGAACTCGAGGAAGCGGTCGGTGTCGTCGCCGGGGCGCTCGCCCTCGGCGCCGAACTCGGGGCCGCGATCGAGGTAGAGCTCAGAGCAGGGGCCACAGGGCCCGGTCGGGCCGGCCTGCCAGAAGTTGTCCTCGCGGCCGAGGCGGACGATCCGCTCCTCCGGGACGCCGGTCGCCCGCCAAATCTCGATCGCCTCCTCGTCGGGGCCGAGGCCGAGCTCCTCGTCGCCGCCAAAGACGGTGACCCAGATCCGCTCGGGGTCCATCCCAAAGCCCTGCGTGGAGAGCTCCCAGCCCCAGAGGATCGACTCGGCCTTGAAGTAGTCGCCGAAGCTCCAGTTGCCGAGCATCTCGAAGAAGGTGAGATGCCGGCGTGTGCGCCCGACCTCGTCGATGTCGTTGTGTTTCCCGGCGAGTCGAACGCATTTCTGAACGGACGACGCTCGCGGCGGGTTGAACGGGACCGGTTCCTCACCGAGGAAGTACGGGACGAACTGCATCATCCCCGAGTTGACGAACATCGGCGCCGTCGGATGGTGCGGAATGAGCCCGGCGGACGGGACGATCGTGTGCTGCCGGTCGCGCCAGAAGTCGTTCCACGCGCGGCGCAACTCGTCGGACTTCATAGAAGCATCGAGGCTATCTGCGGTTGCTGGTGAGCTCCGCTCGTATCTCGGCCTCTCGCTCGCGCATCGCTTCTCGCCCATCGGCCACCGCGGCCCGCAGATCGGCCCCGAGGCCCTTCATGGCGCCCGCCAGGTCAGAGGAAACGCGCTCGGGCGTGTAGCGCTGCATCGTCTCGCGCACGACGCGCGTCATCCAGAAGGACGCCCCGACGCCGAACCCGACCCCGATCATCAACCAAAGCAGCCGCTTGAACATCAGTCCTCGGAGCTGCTGCGGCGACGAAAGCGGCGAGCGGCCCGCCCCGTGCCGGAGGCAAAGGCGATCGCCTTGATC
>JAWVFA010000042.1:0-10925 GCA_033856415.1 Solirubrobacterales bacterium
CCGATCTTCTTCTCGTGGACCGGGCTCATCTGAGGAGATTAGAAAACGGGCCGCGTCGGCTCGCGGCGTGCGCCGCCGGCCCGCGCCATGACAAGATCGCGCGATGCCCGCCTCGCGCAGCTACGACCGCGCCCCGGCCGACATCCGGCCGGTGACGATCGACACCGGCTTCGTCGAAAGCGCCGCCGGCTCGGCGCTGATCTCGGTCGGTCGCACCAGGGTGATCTGCACCGCCTCGGTCTCCGAGCAGGTGCCGCGCTGGATGCAGGGCCGCGGCAAAGGCTGGGTCACCGCCGAGTACGCGATGCTCCCCGCCTCGACCGGCGAGCGCAAGCAGCGCGACATCTCGAAGGGCAAGCAGGACGGCCGCGGGGTCGAGATCCAGCGCCTGATCGGGCGCTCGCTGCGGGTCGTCGTCGACTTCAAGGCGATGGGGGAGCGCAGCGTCTATGTCGACTGCGACGTGCTCGAAGCTGACGGCGGCACCCGCTGCGCGGCGATCACCGGCGGCTTTGTCGCCCTGCGCCAGGCCTTTCAGAAGCTGGTCGACAAGAAAGCCCTCGACGCCCTGCCGCTGACCGGCTCGGTGGCGGCGGTCAGCGTCGGCATGGTCAACGGCCGTGCCCTCTGCGACCTCGACTACGGCGAGGACTCCAACGCCGAAGTCGACGCCAACGTGGTGATGACCGGCGACGGCGGCCTGGTCGAGGTGCAGGCGACGGCGGAGCGGACGCCGCTCTCGCGGGCCTCGCTCGACGAGCTGCTCGGCCTCGCCGAGCTGGGGATCGGCCGCCTGCGGGAGGTGCAGGAGCGCTCCGCTTCGTGAAGCCTCGCGAAGCGACGGCGAAGCAGGCGTTTGTTCTGGCCACCCGCAACCAGCACAAGGTGCGGGAGATGGCCGAGCTGCTGCCAGGAGTCGATCTGCGGCCGCTGCCCGACGAGGTCCCCTCGCCGCCGGAGACCGGGGACAGTTTCGAGGTCAACGCGCTGATCAAGGCGCGCGCCGCCCACACCGCCACCGGCGAGGCGACGATCGCCGACGACTCGGGGATCGAGGCCGCCGACCTCGGCGGCGCCCCCGGGATCTACTCCGCCCGCTACGCCGGCACGGGTGCCAGCGACGAGACCAACCTCCAGAAGCTGCTGCGCGAGGTCGACGCGGCCGGCGGCGAGCGCCGCGCCGCCTACGTCTGCGCCATCGCCATGATCGACGAGGAGGGGCACGAGTACGTTTTCGAGGCGCGCTGCGAGGGGACGCTGTTGCGTGAGGGGCGCGGGACCGGCGGCTTCGGCTACGACCCCGCCTTCGTCCCCGACGAGACCGGCCACCAGGACCAGCGCACGATGAGCGAGCTCAGCCCCGAGGAGAAGAACGCGATCAGCCACCGCGGCAAGGCGGCGCGGATGCTGGTCCGGCACCTGGGCCTGGAGGCCGAGGCGGCGCCATGATCCGCACCAAAAGCGGCGCCGCTGCGCTCTCGATCGCCTCCAACTCGATCCTGATCGCGCTGAAGCTGGCCGCCGGCGCGATCACCGGCTCGATCGCGATCATCACCGAGGCGATCCACTCGCTGATCGATCTCGTCGCCTCGGTCATCGCCTTCATCTCGGTCCGCAAAGCCGACGAGCCGGCCGACGAGGAGCACCCCTACGGCCACGAGAAGGTCGAGAACCTCGCCGCCAACATCGAGGGAATCCTGATCCTCGTCGGCGCGGCGGTGATCGTCTACGAGGCAACTCACCGCCTCGCCGCTGGCTCCTCGGTCGAAACGCTCGGCGTCGGCATCGCCGTGATGGGATTCTCGGTTCTCGCCAACCTGGTCGTCTCCGAGGTCCTCTACCGCCAAGCGCGGGCTCACGAATCGCCGGCCCTGGAGGGCGACGCCGCCCACCTCCGCACCGACGCGCTGACCTCGGCCGGAGTGCTTATCGGCCTCGCCCTGGTCGAGATCACCGGCGCCGTCGCCTTCGACTCGATCACCGCCCTCCTCGTCGCCGCGGCGATCGTCTCGGCGGGGATCAACATCATCCGCCGCTCCTCCGGCGTCCTGGTCGACGAAGCCCTGCCCGACGCCGAGATGGACCGGATCGAGCAGGCGATCGCCACGGCCCGTACCCCCGAGGTCGCCGGCTACCACAAGCTCCGCGCCCGCCGCGCCGGCCGCCGCCGCCACATCGACTTCCACGTCCAGTACCGCTCCGGCACCAGCCTGGAGCGTGCCCACGAGCTCGCCCACGAGATGCGCGACTCGATCGAGGCCGAGATCCCTCAGGCCGAGGTTTTGATCCACGCCGAGCCGGAGACCTCCTATCGCGAGCGCGAAAGCGGTCCCTACCGCTCGGGATGAGGCCTCAGGCAGGGGGCAGCAGATTCACTGCCGCCGCGAGGCCGACGGCGACGAGGGTGATCGCGTAGCCGGTGTAGCCGCTGAAGGCGAAGAGGATTGCGGCGACCGCGCAGATGACGACGGTGGTGATCCAGGAGGCTCGGGCGAGGGTCACGGTCGGTATCTTCGCCGACATGGCCGACGCTTCAACCGCTGCCCCTCCTTCCGGGGAGTCCGCGGAGGCCGCGCTCGAGTTCCTCGCGGAGATGTCCCCCGACCTGCGCGGGGCCGCGATCCTCGGCCCCGAGGGCGAGGTCCTTGCCGCCACCGGCGAGGAGCGGGAGCGCTGGGGAGAGGACGCGGCAGCCCTCTTCGCCGCCGCCGACGAGGCCGAGGGGGTGCCGGTGGAGCAGGTCCACATCGCCACCGAGCAGGGTGAGGTCTTCGCGATTCGCAACGCCGGTCTGGCGGCGGTCTCGGTCACCGACCGTTTCGCGCTGGCCTCGCTGATGCTCTTCGACCTGCGCTCGATCCTACGCCAGCTGGCGACTCCGAACCTTTCCTTGCCAGAGCGAGGAAAGCCTCGTAAGGAGGATCGCTGATGCCGGCGAAGCCGCACCGGATCCTCCTCGACCGAGTCTCCGTTTACGCCGACGAAGCCGCCGCTTTTATGCGCCGCCGCCGCGTCGCGCGCCGTCCCTTCGCCCGGCTCTACTACCCCCACGGGCGCAGTGCCGACCACGCCCAGGATTCGCGCGCCGGAGCCGAGCTCTTCGTCGCCGCCGGGCGGCTGATCGAGGTCGCCGGGAAGAAGCAGAAGCGATGAGCGGCCTGATCGACCAGGCGGTCGCCGAGCGAGCCCTGCGGCGGGCGCTCGCCAACGGCGGTCGCTTTGCAGAGGTCTTCGCCGAACGCCGCCGGGGGCAGACGCTGGCGATCGACGAGCGCCGGATCGAGTCGGTCCAGTCCGGCGCCGAGGAGGGCGCCGGCGTCCGCGTCGTCGATGGCAACACCACCTACTTCGCCCATGTCGATGGTCTTGATCCCGCCGATGTCGAACGCGCCGCCGACGAAGCCGCCGCGGCGCTCCGCGCCGAGCGCAGCGAGCCGCGACCGTTGCAGACGCAGGAGACGGCGCCGCTGCCGATCGAGCGCCGACCTGAAGACGTGCCGGCCGAGCGCAAGGCCGAGCTCTTGCGCGAGCTCGACGAGCGGGCCCGCGCCAAGGGCGGCGGGATCGCCCAGCTGAACGCCTCCTACGGGGAGGCGCGTCGCGAGGTGACGGTCGCCAACTCCGACGGCCTCTTCACCGGCGACGACCGCACCCGGGTGCGGATCGGCGTCCAGGCGGTTGCCCGTCGCGACGGCACCGTCGAGACCGGGGCCGAGACTCTTGGCGCCCACCGCGGCTTCGAGTTGCTCGAAGACGACCCCGGCCAGATCGCCGAGCAGGCCGCGGCCAAGGCGCTGACCCTGCTCGACGCGGTCCCGGCTCCGTCCGGCTCGATGCCGGTCGTCGTCGGCGGCGGCTTCGGCGGCGTCCTCTTCCACGAGATGACCGGTCACGGCCTCGAGGCCGACCACATCCAGAAGGGCGCGAGCGTCTACGTCGGCAAGCTCGGCGAGCGGGTCGCCGAGCCGCTGCTGAACGCCTACGACGACGGCCGCCTGCCGGGGGAGTGGGGCAGCGATGCGATCGACGACGAGGGGCAGCCGACGCAGAAGACGCAGGTGATCGAGGGCGGCCGGCTTACCTCCTTCCTCTATGACCGCCTGACCGCCGAGCGCGACGGCGTCGACTCGACCGGCAACGGCCGCCGCGAGAGCTTCCGCGAGCTGCCGATCCCCCGCATGACGAACACCTACATCGCCCCCGGCGAGGCCACCCCCGAGGAGATCATCGCCGACCTGCCTCGCGGCTTCTACGCGGTCTCCTTCGGCGGCGGCCAGGTCGACCCCGCCACCGGGGACTTCGTCTTCGGCGTCTCCGAGGGCTACCTGATCGAGAACGGCAAGGTGACGAGTCCCTGCCGCGGCGCGACCCTGATCGGCAACTGCCTCGACGCCCTCGCCGCGATCGACGCGGTCGGCGACGACTTCTTCATGAAGACCGGGATCTGCGGCAAGGGCGGCCAAAAAGTCCCGGTGGGGACCGGCCAGGGGCACGTCCGGGTGCGGGCGATGACCGTGGGAGGGACCGAGCGGTGAGCGAGCTGAGCGCGGTCGCCCGCCGGGCGGTCGAGGCCGCGACCGGCGCCGGGGCCAGCGACGCCGAGGCCTACGTGTCCCGCGAGAGCGGCCGCACGGTGCGGGTCCATGGCGGCGAGGTCGAGAGCCTGACCGCGGCGACCCAGACCGGGGTCGGGGTCCGCGCCTGGAGCGACCACCGGGTCGGCTACGCCTACGGAACCGATCTCTCCGAGGCGGGAGTGGCGGCGATCGCAGCCCGTGCCGCCGAAGCAGCCGCGGTCGCCGACGAGGACGAGTTCGCGGCGCCGCCGCAGCCCTCGGAGGTCGAGGCGCTGCCGGGGCTGAGCGACCCTTCGATCGCCGAATGGGAGACCCCGCGCGTGGTCGACCTCGCCCTCACCGTCGAGCGCACCGCGCTGGGGTCCGACCCGCGCTTGGTCGGCGTCGAGGTCGCCGTCTACGCCGACGCGGGAGAGCAAGCGGCGATCGCCTCCTCGACCGGGGTCGCCGGCGAGTACGAGTCCTCCAGCTGTTACGCCTACCTGCAAGCGCTGGCCGAAGGCGAGGGCGCCCGCGAGACCGGCCTTGGCTTCGGCCTTGCGCGCGGCCCGCGCGGTCTCGATCCGGAGGCGATCGGGGCTGAGGCGGCCGAGCGGGCGCTGTCGATGATCGGCGCCGGCAAGCCCGCCTCGCGCTCCTGTCCTGTCGTCCTCGACGAGACCGTCGCCGCCAGCTTCGCCGGCTTGATCGGCGGCGGCCTTGGCGCCAAAGCCGTGCAGCGGGGGCGCTCGCCCTTCGCCGGCCGTCTTGACGAGGCGCTCGCCAGCGAGGCTTTTGCCCTCCACGACGATGGCCGCGAGCCGCAGGGACCGGCCTCGGCGCCGTTCGACGGCGAGGGCGTTCCGCACCGCCGCACCGCGCTGATCGAGGGCGGCCGGTTGCGCTCCTACCTCTACGACACCTACACCGCCAACCGCGAGGGCGTCTCCTCGACCGGCTCGGCGGCGCGTCAGGGCTACCGCTCGCTGCCTTCGGTCTCTGCGTCGAACCTGATGGTCGCCCCCGGCAACCTCTCGCTCGAGCAGCTCCTGGCGGAGGCGGGTGACGGGGTGCTGGTCACCGATGTCGCCGGCCTCCACTCCGGCGTCAACCCCGTGACCGGCGTCTTTTCGGTCGGGGCCTCGGGCCGGATCATCCGCGACGGAGCGCTGGCCGAGCCGGTGCGCGAGTTCACGATTGCCGGCGAGCTGGTGGCGATGCTGGGCGCCGTCAGCGCCGCCGGCGCGGAGACCCGCTGGGTTCCTTTCGGCGGCTCGGTCAGCACTCCGCCGCTGCTGATTGCGGAGATGGCAATCAGCGGCTCGTGACATTTGGCTCCATAGCGCAAGTTCTTACGCCGTAGCCACTGTTAGATTGCGCCCGTCTTCAAACCCCGAGGAGGAATCAAGACGTGACCAAGGCTGAGTTTCTGGACCAACTTGCAGGCGACGAGCGCCTCGGCAGCAAAAAAGCTGCCAGCGACGCCGTCGACGCTGTTCTCGACACGATTACCGGTGCTCTGAGCAAGGGCGAGGAGGTCGCCTTCACCGGTTTCGGCAAATTCCACGTTGCCGAGCGTGGCCCGCGGCAGGGTGTCAACCCGCGCACCGGCGAAAGGATCACCATCCCCGGCGGCAAAGTTCCCCGCTTCTCCGCCGGCTCGGCTCTGAAGACCAAAGTCAAGGGCGGCTGATTCGCTGACTGGCTTTTCCGATCGGCTCGCGGCGCTCGTCGAAGAGCGCCGCAGCCAGATCTGCCTCGGCCTCGACCCCGACCCGGCCAAGCTGGCTGGGGAGGGGGCGAGCCCCGGCGATCCCGAGGCGCCGGCCGCTGAGCTGGCGGCCGTCGCGGTCGCCAAGCACTGCCGCGACCTGATTGACCGAGCCGGCCCATCCTGCGTCGCGGTGAAGCCGCAGCTCGCTTGTTTCGAGCGGTTGGGCGCGCCCGGCTGGTTCGCCCTGGAAGAGGTCTGCACCGCGGCCCGGGAAGCCGGCCTGCTGGTCATCGCCGACGGCAAGCGCGGCGACGTCCCGGTGACCGCCGCCGCCTACGCGCAGGCCCTGGTCGGGGAGACCCCGACCCCCTGGGGGATCGTGCCGGGGCTCGGCGCCGACGCCTTCACCGCCAACCCCCTGCTCGGACGGGACGCGCTCGAGCCGCTGGTCGCCGCCGCAGCCGAGGCCGGGGCCGGAGTGTTCGCGCTGGTCCGCACCAGCAACCCCGGGGCCGCCGACTTGCAAGACATACCCGCGCCCGAGGCGCCACTGCACGAGCGCTTGGCTGGCATCGTCGACGAGCTCTCCAGCCGTCTGGCCGGCGAGTCGGGGCTGAGCGGGATGGGCGCGGTGGTCGGCGCCACCGAGCCGCGCCACTTCGCCCGCATGCGAGAGCTGATGCCGCGGGCAATCTTCCTCATTCCCGGCGTCGGTGCTCAGGGCGGTCGCCCGGAGCTGCTCGGCGCCGCTTTCTCGGCGGGTCGCGCCGCCGGCCTCGTCGCCGCCTCCCGCGGCATCGCCGGCGACCCCGACCCGGCTGCCGCGGCCGAGCGGCTGCGGACGGCGGTTTGGGAGATATCGACCGCCTGAGGACGCCCGTCGCGACTACGATCAGCCCGCCCCAAACGATTTGCCCTTCCCGGTCCAATGGAAAAACGCTCCACCGCCGCCGCCCGCATCGCCGCCGCCCTCGCTCTGATCGTGGCGGTCCTCGTCGTGGTCGTGGTCCTCACCGCGACGATGAGCGACGATTCGTCCTCGCCCCAGCATCGCGACAAGAGCCACGCGCAGAAGGAAAAGAAGCACCGGATCAAGGCCAAGGCCTACACGGTCGAATCGGGCGACACCCTGACCGCGATCGCCCACAAGACCGGGGTCCCGGTGGCCGAGATCCTGGCGCTGAACCCCGAAGTCGATCCTCAGATCCTGATCGCCGGACAGACGCTGAAGCTGCGATGAGGCGCTGGCGCCACGGCGCCCGAGCGCTGGCGGTACTGCCGGCGCTTGTGCTGGCGCTCGCCCTGTTGCTCGCTCCGACCGCGACCGCGACCGCGGCACCGGCCGCCGGCCCGCCCAGGATCGAAGCGAAATCCTGGATCGTCGTCGACGGGCGCAGCGGCGACGTGCTCGCCTCGCACGCGGCAAAACGGCACCTGCCGATCGCCAGCACGACCAAGCTGATGACCGCCTATGTGGCGATGCACGAGCTGCCGCTCGGCAAGATCGTCCGCGCCGCGCCCTACGAGCCGATCTACGGCGAGTCCCTGCTGGGCCTAAAGACGGGGGAGAGGGTCAGCGTGCGCGACCTCCTCTACGGCCTGATCTTGGTCAGTGGCAACGACGCCGCCCACACCCTGGCCGTCGCGGCCGCCGGGTCGCAAGCCCGTTTCGTCCGCCAGATGAACCGCCACGCCGCCGCCCTCGGGCTCGCCGACACCCACTACGCGAACCCGGTCGGACTCGACCAGCAGGGCAACTACTCGAGCGCCGCCGACCTCGCGACCCTCGCCCGTCGCCTGCTGGCGATGCCCGCCTTCGCCAAGATCGCCGACTCCCGCACGGCACTGCTGCGCAGCCTGCGCCCGCCGCGCCGGATCGAGACCCTCAACGACCTGCTCTACCTCGCCCCCTGGGCGACCGGGGTGAAGACCGGCCACACCTTCGACGCCGGCTACGTCCTCGTCGGCTCCGGCCGCAAACAGGGGGTGGAACTCGTCTCGGCGGCGATCGGCGCGCCGACCGAGGAAACCCGCACCACCGACAACCTCGAACTGCTCGAATGGGGTTTCTCCCAGTACCGCCAACGGTTCCCGGTGCGGCGCGGGCAGGATCTCGCCGAACCCGAAATCCGCTGGTCGGGCGGCCAGCTACCGCTGCGCGCCCCAAGCTCGCTGCAGGTGGGGGTCCGCCGCGGCCAGCAACTCGACCTGCGGGTGCGGGCACCGGGGGAGGTCGAAGGACCGATCGAGCGCGGCGCCAAGCTCGGCCAGGCGGTCGTCTTCGTCGACGGTCGCCGGGTTGGCGCGGTCTCCCTGCGGTCCAGCCGTGCGGTGCCGGAGGCCAGCCTCTTCGACCGCGCCCGCGCGACCGTCGCTGACAACTCGATCCCTATCGGAATCGTGGCGTTCGTGATACTCATTTTCGCGCTGGTGGTGGCGCGCTGGCTGACCCGCAGACACGACTCTTGGAGCTAATCGGGGTGAAGGCCGGATGATCCTCACGGTGACCTTGAACGCGGCGATCGACCGCACGGTCGCGGTTCCCAACTTCCGCCTCGGGCGGCGCCACCGAGCGGTGGAGAGCCGCACCGTCGCCGGCGGCAAGGGAATCAACGTCGCCCGCGCGCTGAGCCTGCTCGGCCGCCCGGTGATCGCGACCGGGTTCGTCGGCGGCCCGACCGGGACCCGCGTGCTCGAACAGCTGCACGAAGAATCGGTGCTGACCGACTTCACCCGGATCGCCGCCGAGACCCGGATCAACCTGGCGGTGATCGACCCGACCTCCGGCGAGCAGACCGAGATCAACGAGCGCGGGCCGGCGGTCAGTCCCGAGGAGGTCAAGAAGCTCTTCGACCGGATCGGCTACCTGGCGAGCGGCGCAAAGATCTGCGTCCTCGCCGGCTCGGTTCCGCCCGGCGCCGGCGACGATCTCTACGCGCGGCTGATCGACGACCTCTCCCGCCGCGGCGTCCCGGTTGTCCTCGACGCCGAGGGGGAGGCGATGCTGGCGGGGGTGCGGGCCGGGGCCTCGATGGTCACCCCGAACGAGACCGAGGCGGAGGAGCTGGTCGGGCAGGAGTTCGCCGACCGCGGCGACCTCGCCCAGGGCCTGCTGGAACTGGTGCGCCTGGGGGCGAGCGAGGCGGCGATCACCCGTCCCGACGGCTGCGTCACCGCCGTCGGCGAGGGCAATTCGCGGCGCTTGCTCGAGGTCCACACCGAGCCGCTGGAGCCGGTCTCGACCGTCGGCTCCGGGGATGCCTTCCTCGCTGGCTACGTCGCCGCTCGCTATGACGGCCGCTCGCCGGAGGACTGCCTCGCCTACGGTGTCGCCTGCGGGGCGGAGTCCACTCAGCACTTCGGTGCCGGCACCGTCGACCGCAACCAGGTCGAGCGCCTGCTCGGTGAGGTCTCCGTGCACGATTTGGAGGTCCCCGCGGAAGTGTAGGCTGGCTAGTTCAACGCCAGCCCTTGGAGGACTAACTTGGAAATCGAAATCGGCCGCGGCAAGAAGGGTCGCCGCGCCTACGGATTCGACGACATCGCGATCGTTCCTTCCCGCCGGACGCGCGACCCCGACGACATCGACATCAGCTGGACTCTCGGCCCCTACCGCTTCGAGCTGCCGCTCGTCGCCTCGGCGATGGACGGCGTCGTCTCGCCCGATACCGCCGTGCTGGTCAACGAGCTGGGCGGCCTCGGGGTGCTCAACCTGGAGGGGATCTGGTCCCGCTTCGAGAACGCCGAGGAGAGGCTGGAGGCGATCGCCGCCGCGCCGAAGCACGAAGCGACGCGGCTGATGCAGGAGATCTACACCGAGCCGGTCAAGGCCGAGCTGATCGCCAAGCGGATCGAGGAAATCAAGTCCCGGGGCGCGGTCGTCTGCGGTTCGCTGACGCCGCAGAAAGTCCGCGAGTACTACGAGGTGGCGGTCGAGGCCGGCCTCGACATCCTCGTCATCCAGGGCACGGTGATCTCGGCCGAACACGTCTCGACCACGGTCGAGCCGCTGAACCTGAAGGAGTTCATCGCCGAGGTTCCGGTGCCGACGGTGGTCGGGGGTTGCGCCTCCTACTCGACCGGGCTGCACTTGATGCGGACCGGCGCGGTTGGCGTCCTGGTCGGCGTCGGCCCCGGCGCCGCCTGCACCACCCGCGGTGTGCTCGGCATCGGCGTCCCGCAGGCGACGGCGATCGCCGACGTGGCTGCGGCGCGCGCCCAGCACATGCTGGAGACCGGTGAGTACGTGAACGTGATCGCCGACGGCGGCATGCGGACCGGCGGCGACGTCTCCAAGGCGATCGCCACCGGCGCCGACTCGGTGATGATCGGCTCGCCGCTGGCGCGGGCCAAGGAGGCGCCTGGTCGTGGCTTCCACTGGGGGATGGCGACCTTCCATCCCTCGCTGCCGCGCGGCACCCGGGTCTCGACCAAGCAGGACGGGACGATGGAGGAGATCCTCCTCGGGCCGGCCAAGGAGAACGACGGCACCTTCAACCTGATGGGGGCGCTGAAAACCTCGATGGCCACCTGCGGCTACGAGGACATCCGCTCCTTCCAGCGGGCCGAGGTGATGGTCGCGCCGGCGCTGATGAGCGAGGGGAAGAAGCTGCAGAACGAGCAGTCAGTGGGCATGGGGTCCAACGGGCGGGCCG
>JAWVFA010000043.1:0-3098 GCA_033856415.1 Solirubrobacterales bacterium
GGATGTCGGTGACATCCGCAAGGGGCAGCCGTGTCGCGCGAGCGATTGCCAGCTGCTGCATGCCAGCGCCCGCACGAAGACCGTCGTCGTGCCTGAGGACACCTTCGCGTGCGCGGACGGGACCGCCGCTGGTGAGCGAATCGGCCGACCCCGTCCTCGTGTTCCGCGAAGGCTCTGAGGACGACTGGACGGGCCGGGCACGGAGGGGGCGATTTCCTCCTCAGCGATCTATGAGGCGCCGTCGGTTCTGGATATTATAAAATCGAATGTCTGTCCACGCGCCAGCCGCGCCTCGTGCAAACGACTTCCTCGGCCTCGACGGACTGCTGGACGCCGACGAGCGCTTGATCCGGGACACGGTCCGAGAATTCGTGGCCGCACGAGTGACGCCGCATGTGGCCGACTGGTTCGAGGCCGGGCTGCCGCCGGATGAGCTCGCCCGGGAGCTGGGGGATCTCGGGGTGCTCGGGATGCATCTAGAGGGCTACGGGTGCGCCGGCGCCAGCGCCACGGCGTACGGCCTCGTCTGCATGGAGCTCGAGGCTGGAGACAGCGGCGTTCGCAGCCTCGTCTCGGTCCAGGGGTCCCTCGCGATGTACGCGATCCACCGTTGGGGCTCCGAGGACCAGAAGAACGAGTGGCTGCCCCGGATGGCCGCGGGAGAGGCGATCGGTTGCTTCGGCCTAACCGAGCCCGATTCCGGCTCGGATCCCGGGTCGATGCGGACGCGGGCGCGTCGCGAGGGAAGCGACTGGGTGCTGCAAGGCCAGAAGATGTGGATCACGAACGGCTCGACAGCCGACGTGGCAGTGGTGTGGGCCCGCACTGACGAAGGCGTACGGGGCTTCCTAGTCCCCAGGGGCACTCCCGGGTTCACGACGCAGGACACCAAGCGAAAGCTCTCACTGCGCGCGTCGATCACTTCGGAGCTCGTGCTCGAGGACGTGCGCCTGCCCGCGGAGGCGCTGTTGGCGAAGGCCACGTCGCTGCGCGGGCCGCTCTCATGCCTGAACGAGGCTCGCTACGGGATCGTGTGGGGCGCGGCTGGCGCGGGCCGCGCCTGTTTCGAGGCCGCGCTCGACTACAGCGCGTCCCGCATCCAGTTCGACAAGCCGATCGCGTCATTTCAGCTCGTGCAGCAGAAGCTCGCCCACATGGCGCTGGAGGTGAGTCGCTCAGCGCTGCTCGCGCTTCACCTGGGCCGGCTGAAGGATTCCGGCCGCCTGCGGCCCGAGCAGGTCAGCATGGGCAAGCTCGGCAATGTGAACGCGGCACTCGACGTCGCCCGGAGCGCGCGGCAGGTGCTCGGAGCCAACGGCGTGACGCTCGAGTATCCCGTGATGCGGCACATGAACAACCTCGAGTCGGTGGTCACCTACGAGGGAACCGCCGACGTGCACGCGCTCGTGATCGGCGGCGCCGTCACGGGGATTCAAGCGTTCCGTTAGCGGCGCCGGTTTCTCTCCATTGCCGCGTGGGTATTTGACCGTTCGTCGGTCACCGGCGGCATCCCGAGGTAGGAGGGAAAGGTGGAGGAGGAGAGCGGCAGCCCGTCTTTGGTCCTGGTCGAGCAGCACGAGGCGCTGAGGGACGGCCTCGCGGTGCTGCTCGAACGCCGCGGCTTCGAGGTCCGCGGCTGCGCCACGACCGCCGCGCGCGGCGAGGAGGTGATCGCCGAGCGCCACCCCGACGTGGCGGTGGTCGGCGTCGACCTCCCCGACGAGCGCGGCACCGAGCTGGTCAGGCGGATGAGCGACCATCCGCCTTGTCCGAAGTTCGTCATCTACACCGGCCTCAGCGACCCCGACCTGCTCGAGGCCGCCTACCGCAGCGGCGCCCGCGGCCTCGTCGCCAAGCCGGCGGGACTCTCAACCTTGGTCGATGCGCTGCGCGAGGTCTGGCGCGGCGGCCGCTACTTCGACCGCAGCTTCGGCCAGAAGAACGGCAACGGGGGATCGCCACAGAAGACGCTGAGCGCCAGGGAGTCGGAGATCCTGGGTTTTCTCGCCGACGGCCTGACCGGCGAGGAAATAGCCCGGCGCCTGGTCCTCTCACCGGAGACGATCCGCACCCACGTCCGCAACGCGACGGAAAAGCTCGACGCTCGAACCCGCACCGAGGCGGTCGTCAAGGCGCTGGAGCGCGAGGAAATCCACCGCTGATCTGATCCGCGGATCTCGTTGCGGTAAATGGGCGACTTTTTGAAGCCGCTTCTTTTCCGTCGCGAATTCGTGAATCCCAGGTCTTGTTCGGTGCGTCGGCGCCTCCGAGCATCGCTCCTCCGAAACCGAGAAAGGAGGCAGTCAATGCTCTACGCGCTGATGGGCTACGCCCACGCGGCCATCACCCGGCGGGTCCAGGAGATCCGCCGGCTGGCGGGGGAGGCGGGGCAGGGGACGGTCGAGTACGTCGGCCTGATCCTGCTCGTCTCGCTGCTAATGGTTGGGATGGTCGCCGGGATGAAGGGGTTTCAAGGGAAGCAAGGCACCGAGTTGGCCGACGTGATCGTCGACAAGATCAAGGAGGCGGTCGACAAGGTCGCCTTCAAATAGGGATCGAGGCCGTGGCGCTTTTGTGGCCCCTGCGTCCACAAAAGCGCCACCCGCCGCTTGCTTGCCCTCGCATGAGAGACTCGCGCGATGCCAGCTTCTCGCAGCTACGACAGGGCACCGGCCGACCTCCGGCCGGTGACGATCGACGCCGGGTTCGTGCAAAGCGCCGACGGCTCAGCGCTGATCTCGATCGGCAAAACCAGGGTGATCTGCACCGCCTCGATCCAGGAGCAGGTACCGCGCTGGATGACGGGGAAGGGCAAAGGCTGGGTTACCGCCGAGTACGCGATGCTGCCCGCCTCGACCGGCGACCGCAAGCAGCGCGACATCTCGAAGGGCAAACAGGACGGGCGCGGGGTCGAGATCCAGCGCCTGATCGGCCGCTCGCTGCGCGTCGTCGTCGACTTCAAGGCGCTCGGCGAACGGAGCGTCTACGTCGACTGCGACGTGCTCGAAGCCGACGGCGGGACGCGTTGCGCGTCGATAACCGGCGGCTTCGTCGCGCTGAAGCTGGCCTTCCAGAAACTGATCGACCGCAAACTGATC
>JAWVFA010000044.1:0-72669 GCA_033856415.1 Solirubrobacterales bacterium
GTGCCGGCGGGCGACGGGGCCGTGTCGTGGCTGGCGGTGTCCCAGCGCGACGGTCAGGCGACCGCGCGCGTGACGCGGGCCGCGGCGCGAGCGACCGCGCCGGTGCTGGCGGCGCTGGCACGGCTCGAGCACATGGCCGACGGGCAGCAGCGCGCGATCCGCGGCGCGCTGCTCGACGAGCTGCTCGACGGGCACGGCGACGAGGGTGTGCTGGCCGCGCGCGTCGCCTCGTGCGGGGTGGACTTCGCGACGCCGTTCCGCGTCGTCCTGTTCTCGGGACCGGCGGACACCGACGCACTGCCCGCTCCGAACCTGGTCAGCGAGCGCGCCGCTCTCGTTCCCGACCGTCCCGGGCTGGCCGATCTCGTCGCCGAGGTGTGCGCCGGCACGATCGGCATCGGACGCGCGGTGTCGGATGCCACTGCGGTGCCGCACTCGTTGCGCGACGCCGAGCTCGCGCTCCGGCGGGCGGCCGCCGGCGGGCGCAGCGTCGTCGCCTTCGAGGACTTCGACCTGGCGACGCTCGCCGTCACCGAGGCCCCGCCCGAGCGGCTGCGCCCGAAGGTCGACGAGCTGCTCGACGTGCTGCAGTCGCACCCGCCGCTGCTCGAGGCGGTTACCGCGTACTTCGACCACAACCTCGACGTGATGCGCACCGCCGAGGCGATGCACCTGCACCACAACTCGCTGCGCTACCGGCTCGCGCGCGTCGAGGACTTCATCGGGCAGTCGCTCAAGGATCCGTCGACGATCGCGTCGCTCTACATAGCCCTGTCAAGCCAGCACGCGGCGGAGCACGTCTAGCGCCTCGTCGCGATGATCGTCGAGCGCCGCGACCAGGCGATCGGCGTTCCCCTTGTCGAGCGCGGCGAGGATCCGGTCGTGCGCGTCGATCGAGCGCTTCCGCTCGGCGGGCGAGTTGTAGTACAGAGCGCGGTAGGCCTCGGTCGAGTCCCAGAGCAGGCGGATGTGACGCATCACGTGCGGCTGATCCGGTGCTTCGAGGATCGCGAAGTGAAAGCGCCGGTTCGCGGCCAGCTCGGTGGCGACGTCGCCCTTGTCGGCCGCTTCGACGCACTCGGCCGCGGCGCTCCGGATCCGCGCCCGCGCATCGTCGTCGAGCTGCGGCAGCGCGTGGCGGGCGGCACGCGCCTCGAGAAGCCTGCGCAGGGCATAGATCTCCTCCAGGTCGCTGATCCGCAGCTCGGTGACGAAGTAGCCGCGCCGCGGCAGGTACCCGACCTGCCCCTCCTGCTCGAGGACGCGGAGCGCTTCGCGGACCGGCGCGACGCTGACACCGATGCGCGCCGCCCAGTCCTCCTGGTTGACGCGCTGTCCGGGCCGCAGGTCGCCGGCGACGATCGCGCGGCGCAGCCAGTCGACCGCGTGCTGCTGGGTCGTGTCCGGGCCGCGGGTGATCGTCATCGGAACGCGTCGATGCCGGTCAGCGCCTGGCCGATGACGAGCGCGTGTACGTCGGCGGTCCCCTCGTAGGTGACGACGGACTCGAGGTTGTTCATGTGGCGGATCACGGGGTACTCGAGCGTGACGCCGTTGGCGCCGAGCACCTGGCGCGCCTCCCGCGCCACCTTCAGCGCCCCGTTGACGTTGCCGAGCTTGCCGAGGCTGACGTGCTCGGGGCGCAGCGTGCCGGCGTCCTTCATCCGCCCCAGGTGGATCGCCACCAGCGTCGCCCGGTTTACCTCCAGCACCATCTCCGCCAGCTTCTGCTGCTGGATCTGGAAGGAGGCGATCGGGCGGTCGAACTGGACCCGCTCCAGCGCGTAGGAGAGCGCCGCTTCGTAGCAAGCGCGGCCGGCGCCGGCGGCGCCCCAGACGATCCCGTAGCGGGCCTCGTTGAGACAGGAGAGCGGGCCTTTGAGCGAGCTCACCTCGGGCAGCACCGCGTCGGCCGGCAGCCGCACGTCGTCGAGCAGCAGCTCGGAGGTGACCGAGGCCCGGAGCGAGAGCTTCTTATGGATGTCCTGCGTCGTGAAGCCCTTGGTCCCTTTGGGGACGAGGAAGCCGCGCACGCCCTCGTCGGTCTGGGCCCAGACGACCGCGACCTCGGAGACAGAGCCGTTGGTGATCCACATCTTCTGGCCGTGCAGGATCCAGTCGGACCCGTCGCGCCGCGCCCGAGTCCGCATCGAACCCGGGTCCGAGCCGGCGTCGGGCTCGGTCAGCCCGAAGCAACCGATCGCCTCGCCGGCCGCCATCCGCGGCAGCCACTCCTGCTTCTGCTCCTCCGAGCCCCAGCGCCAGATCGCGTACATCGCCAGCGAGCCTTGGACCGAGACAAGACTGCGGATGCCGCTGTCGCCGGCCTCCAGCTCCATGCAGGCGAGGCCGTAGGCGGTGCCGCTGGCGCCGGCGCACCCGTAGCCCTCCAGGTGCATGCCGAGCACGCCGAGCTTGCCCAGTTCCGGGGCCAACTCGTCGATCGGGACCGTTGCCGCCTCGAACCACTCCCCCACGTTCGGCATCACCTTGTCGCGGACGAAGGCGCGAACGGTGTCGCGGATATCGCGCTCCTCGTCGGAGAGCAGAGAATCCAGGGCGAGGTAGTCGCTGGGACGGATCGGCGGCGCGGCGGTGGTGGATGACATCGGCGTCCTCGTGGTCGGTGGCTCGTATCTGAGATCGTGACCTAATGGCCGACTCGGCGCTGGGAAACCTGCGGATTCTCGACTTCTCCCGCGTCCTCGCCGGCCCGCTGGCGACGATGACGCTCGCCGACCTCGGCGCCGAGGTGACCAAGGTCGAGCGACCCGGAAGCGGTGACGACACCCGCTCCTGGGGACCGCCGCACGACGAGGCCGGCGAGGCGACCTACTTCCAAGCGGTCAATCGCAACAAGCGCAGCGTCGTGCTCGACCTCCAGGACCCTGGCGACCTCGCCGAGGCTCGCCGGCTCGCGCTCGAGGCCGACGTCGTCGTCGAGAACTTCCGCCCCGGCCTGATGGCAAAGCTCGGCCTCGACCACGAGACACTCTCCCGCGAGAACCACCGCCTCGTCTACTGCTCGATCACCGGCTTCGGCGGCAGCGGCGCCGGGGCCGAGCTGCCGGGCTACGACCTGCTGGTGCAGGCGCTCGGCGGCCTGATGAGCATCACCGGCGAGCCCGACGGCGAGCCGCTGAAGGTCGGCGTCGCCCTCGTCGACGTGATCGCCGGCCTCTACGCCGCAGTCGGGATTCTCGCCGCGCTCGAGCACCGCCGTGAAAGCGGCGAGGGGCAGCTTGTCGAGGTCGACCTGCTCTCAGCCCTGCTCGCCGCGCTCGTCAACCAGAGCTCCGCCTACACCGTCGCCGGGGTCGTACCCGGCCGAATGGGCAACCGCCATCCCAGCATCGCCCCCTACGAACTGCTGCGCTGCGGCGAGGGCGCGATCGTCCTCGCGGTCGGCAACGACCGTCAGTTCGGCGTGCTCTGCGCGGTATTGGGAGCGCCGGAGCTCGCCGCGGAGGAGCGCTTCGCGACCAACCCGGCGCGGGTCGAGAACCGCGAGGAACTGCGGCCAAGACTGGAGGCGGCGCTGGCCACCCGTGCCGCGCCCGAGTGGGTCGAGATGCTGCGCGCGCGCCGCGTCCCCGCCGGGGTCGTCAACGACGTCGGCGCCGCTTTCGAGTTCGCCGCGGAGATCGGTCTCGACCCGATCGCCGAGGTCCCCCGCCACGACGGCCCGCCGGTCCGCCTCCCGCGCAGCCCGATCAAGCTCTCGAAGACGCCGGTTACCTATCGGCTGCCTCCGCCGCGGTTACCCTGACGCCGGTGCGGGTCCTCGTCGTCACCAACTTTATGCCCGACGCCGCGGCTCCGCAGCGGGGGCGCTGGGTCCGCGACCAGGTCGATGAGGTGCGCCGTCGTGGAATCGACGTCGACGTCTTCGAGTTCGCCCGCGGCCGCAACGAGTACCTCCCCGCGACTAGGCGCCTGCGCTCGCTGCTGCGGCGCGAGCGCTTCGACCTCGTTCACGCTCACTACGGGCTGGCCGGCTGGGTGGCGCAACTGGCGGGGGCGAAGCCGCTGATCGTCACCTTCCACGGCACCGACGTCCGTCACCGCCTCGTCGGCCACCTCTCGCGGCGGCTGGCCTGGCGGCTCGACCTCGTCGCCGGCGTCTCGCGGGCGCTGTTCGAAGCCGAGGACGGGCGACCGGGACTCCCCGCCGTGCCGGGCTCGGCGGTCCTCCCCTGCGGGCCCGACCTGCGCCGCTTCGAGCCGATCCCCCGCGAGCGGGCGCGGCGCGAGCTGGGGCTCGACCCCGATCGCCGCTACCTCTTCTTCCCCGCCAATCCCGCGCGACCCGAGAAGCGCCACGACCGCGCGGCCGAGGTGGCGGCGGCCTGCGGCGCCGACCTCCTCACCGGCGGCTCGATCGAGCCCGACGAGATGCCGCTCTGGCTCAACGCCGCCAACGCCGTCCTCGTCACTTCCGACTACGAGGGGTTCGGGATGGCCGCGGTCGAGGCCCTCGCCTGCGAGGTCCCGGTTCTCTCCACCGACGTCGGCATCGCCCCCTACGCCCTGCGCGGCGTCGACGGCTGCCTCTGTGCCCCCTTCGACACGGCCGCCTGGGCCGCGGTGGCGCGCCGACACCTGGACGCCCCCGACCCCCGAGTCGCCGGCGCCTCGCGGGCCGCGACCCTCTCAGCCGCAGAGATGGCGGAGCGCGTCATCGAGGCCTACGGCGCGGTCCTGGACGGCGCGGTGCCGACGAAGCTGCCGGAGCGGTATTAGATTGGACCGGATGAGCGTCGAACCGGGTGCTGCCGACGAGAACCTCGAGAGCCGGATCCGCGAGGCGGAGCGCCGGCTGGAGGAGGCCGCGACCCTCGCCGCCGAGGCCGAGCAGCGAGCCGAGGCCGAGATCAAGGCACTGGAAGCCGACCTCGAGCGGGAGCGCGAGGAGAAGGAGCAGGCGCTGGCGGGGGCCGAGGAGCGCCTCGGCGAGATCGAATCCCAGGTCGAGGCGGCCGAGCAACGGGCGACCTCGGCGGAGGAGACGATCGCCGCGGAGCTGGCCCGGGCTCGTGAGGGCGCGGCCAGCTGGCTGCAGTCGCAGCTCGACTCGATCCGTCGAGAGGCTGAGGGCCGATAGCGGCAGTCGGTGAGTTCGACGTCGCCGTGGTCGGCGGCGGCGCCGCCGGCCTTTGGAGCGCGCTGCGAGCTGCCGAGCAGGGCGCTCGCACCGTCCTCGTCTCCCGCACTCCCCTCTCGCAGAGCGCCAGCTACTGGGCGCAGGGCGGCCTCGCGGCGGCGCTGGAACCAGACGATTCCCCCGACCTGCACGCCGCCGACACGATCGCCGCCGGGCGCGGCCTTTGCCGCACCGCCGCGGTCCGGATCCTGGTCGAGGAGGCGCCGGCGACGGTCCGCGACCTGATCTCCCGCGGCGTTGTCTTCGACCTCGACCAGGAGGGGCGACTGGCGCTCGGGCTCGAGGGCGGCCACACCCACCGCCGCATCGTCCACGCCGGCGGCAGCCAGACCGGCTACGAGATCACCTCGAAGCTGGCGGCGATGGTCGCCGCCGAGGAGGGGATCGAGGTGATGGAGCGGACCTCGGCGCTGGCGCTGTGGAGCGACGGCGAGCGCTGCCACGGCGTCGTCACCGACGCGGGCGACGTGGTGGCGGCGGCGACGATCCTCGCCACCGGGGGCGCGGCGGCGCTATGGCGGCGGACGACGAACCCGCGCGGCGCGATCGGAGCCGGACCGGTGCTCGCGTCGCTGGCCGGCGCCGACCTCGCCGACCTCGAGTTCTGCCAGTTCCACCCGACCGCGCTGGCGCTGCCGGGGACGCCGCACGACGGCGTCCTGATCACCGAGGCGATCCGCGGCGAGGGCGCGAAGCTGCTCGCCGCGACCGGCGAGCGCTTCACCGACGAGCTGGCGCCGCGGGACGCGGTGACGGCGGCGATCCTCGAGCGGATGCGAACCGACGGGACCGCCACCGTCGAGCTCGACCTGCGGGAGATCGATCCGGCCCGGTTCCCGAACGTCTTCGCATCGCTCGCCAAGGCCGGCCTCGACCCGCAGACCCAACCGGTGCCCGTCGCCCCCGCCGCGCACTACACGATGGGCGGCATCGCGGTGGACATCGACGGCCGCTCCTCATTGCCCGGCCTCTACGCCGTCGGCGAGTGCTCCTGCACGGGCCTGCACGGCGCCAACCGGCTCGCCTCCAACTCGCTCAGCGAGTGCTTCGTCTTCGGCGGCCGCGCCGCAACCGCGGCGATCGCCGAGGAGGCGAGCGGAGATCGTCCCGAGCCGCCCGCGTGGCGCTTCGAGCCGCCGACGGACAAGACCCGCGACGCGGTCTGGCGCTATGCCGGCCCGATGCGCAACCCGGACGACCTGGCGAAGCTGATCTCCAACTCCTATCCGCTGGCGCGGGCGGTCGGCGCCAGCGCGCTGGACCGCCGCGAGTCCCGCGGCGGCCACCTGCGCCGCGACTGCCCGGACACCGACCACGCGCTCGACGGCATCCATGTCGTCGTTTCCCCGGATGGCAGCGTCCGCGAGGAGGAGTGGCGGTAAGGCTTTAGGCGTTAGCGTCGGCGCATGCTTTTAGGGGTCGACGTGGGCGGGACCTTCACCGACGCCGCCCTGCTCGACGGCGGCGCAGTCCACACCGCCAAGGTGCCGACCACGCCGCGCGAGGAGTCGGTCGGGGTGATGCGGGCGGTGGAAGCGGTGCTGGAGCGCGCCGGGGCCGGCGCCGCCGAGGTCGAGGTCTTCGCCCACGGGATGACGGTCGGCACCAACGCGCTGCTGGAGGAGCGGGGCGCTCGCACGGCGCTGGTCGCCACCCAGGGCTTCGCCGACCTGCTGGAGATCGGCCGTCAGGACCGCCCGCAGCTCTACCACCTCTGCGCCCCGAAGCCGGCGTCGCTGGTCGAGCCGGAGCTGCGCTTCGAGGCGGACGAGAGGGTCGGCCCCGAGGGGGTCGTCGAGCCCCTCGCCGACTCCGAGCCCGAGCGGCTCGCCGCGGCGATCGAGGCCAGCGGCGCCGAGGCGGTCGCGATCTGCCTGCTCTTCTCCTATCTCGACCCGGGGCACGAGCGGCGGATCGCCGAGCACCTGCGCCGCCGCCTTCCCGGCGTCCACGTCTCCGCCTCGCACGAGGTCCTGCCGCGCTTTCGCGAGTACGAGCGCTGCTCGACCACGGTGATCGACGCCTACCTCAGCCCGCTACTGGGCCGCTACCTCGACAAGCTCGGCGAGGCAGCCGGCGAGGCCGGGTTGCCGCAACCGCTGGTGATGCGCTCCTCGGGAGGTCTCGCCCCAGCCGAGGAGGCCGCGAAGGCGGGTGCCTGGAGCGTCCTCTCCGGCCCGGCCGGAGGGGCGGTCGGGGCCGGCCTGCTGGCGAAGCTGAGCGGCGACGGCGACGCACTCGGGTTTGACATGGGCGGCACCTCCTGCGACGTCTGCGTGGTCGAAGCCGGTGAGGTGCGGCGGACCGACTCGCGCGAGATCGACGGCCGGCCGATCCAGCTGCCGATGGTCGACGTCCACACGGTCGGCGCCGGTGGCGGATCGATCGGGTGGCGCGACCCCGGCGGCGCCCTGCGCGCCGGGCCCCAGTCGGCTGGCGCCGATCCCGGGCCTGCGTGCTACGGGCGCGGCGGCACCGAGCCGACGGTCACCGACGCCAACCTCCTGCTCGGCCACCTCGCCGGGGATTCGCAGCTCGCTGGCGGAGTCGACCTCGACGCCGAAGCGGCCGAGCGGGCGGTCGGCGAGCTCGCCCGCTCCCTCGGCCTCCACCCGTTGGAGACCGCCGCCGGGATCCTCCGCGTCGCCAACCAGGAGATGGTCCGGGCGCTGCGGGTGGTCACGGTCGAGCGCGGCATCGACCCGCGCGGCTTCGCGCTGTTGCCCTTCGGCGGCGCCGGCCCGATGCACGCCGCGGCGATCGCCACAGAGCTGGGGATCGAGACGATCCTCTGCCCGCGCGCCGGCGGCGTCCTCTCCGCCCTCGGCCTCTGCGCCTCCGAGCGCCGCCGCGACACGGCGCGGACGGTGATGCTGAGCGGCGCCGAGCTGAGCGCCGAGGGGATCGCGACCGAGGTCGCCGCGATGGTCGAGGCGACCGGCGCGGGTCTCGGCGAGGACGCCGAGGCGCAAGTCACCTACAAGCTCCGCTACGCCGGCCAGGCCTTCGAGCTGCCGGTCCCGGGTCCCGTCGACCCCGACCCCGCCGAGCTGGTCGAGGGGTTCGAGCACGCCCACGAGGAGCGCTACGGCCACCGCGACCCCGAGGGGGAGGTCGTCCTGGTCGACGTCGACCTGGCGCTGGTCGTTCCCGGGCCCGCTCCGCAGCCGGTCGCGGCGGGGGAGGGGGCGGTCGAGCCCGTCTCCCGGCCAGTCTTCTTCGACGGCAAGTGGGTCGAGACCGCGGTCCTTCGCGGCGAGCCAGCGGCTGGGAGCGAAGCCGAGGGCCCGGTCGTCTTCGAGCTCCCCGAGGCGACCTTCGTCGTTCCGCCCGGGTGGACGACCGCGGTTGACGACCACGGAACGATCGTCGCGAGGCGCCGGTGAGCAACCTCGATCCGATCGCTCTGCAAGTCCTGGTCGGCGGCCTGCGCGCCGCCTGCGACGAGATGGGCGCGACGCTGATCCGCTCGGCCTACTCGGCAAACATCAAGGAGCGGCACGACTGCTCGACGGCGCTCTTCGACGCCGCCGGCGAGCTGGTGATGCAGGCCGAGCACATTCCGGTCCACCTCGGCTCGATGCCCGACGCGGTCGCCGCCGTCCTCGGCGAGGAGCAACGACCGGGCCGGAGCTGGATCCTCAACGACCCCTTTCGCGGTGGCACCCACCTGCCGGACATCACCTTCGTCTCTCCCGTCTTCGCCGGCGTCGAGCTGCTCGGCTTCGCGGCAAGTCGCGCCCACCACGCCGACGTTGGGGGGCCGACGCCGGGATCGATGCCCGCCTTCTCGCGCACCCTCGAGGAAGAGGGCGTAGTAATCCCGCCGACCGTCGCCGACCCCGAGACGCTCGAACGACTCGCGGCGCAGATGCGGTCCCCGCACCAGCGGCTTGCCGATCTGCGCGCCCAGCAGGCCGCGAACCGGGTCGGGGGGCTGCGCCTCGAGGAGCTGCGCGAGCGCATGGGCACGGAGGCGCTGCGGGCCGGGATGACCGAGATCCTCGCCTACACCGAGCGCCGCACCCGCGCCGCCCTCGCCGAGCTGCCCGACGGCAGCTACCGCGCCGAGGACGTGCTCGAGGCCGACTGGAACGACGAGGAGCGCGACCTGCGCCTGCGGCTGGAGGCGACGATCGCCGGCGAGGAGCTCCGCCTCGACTTCGGCGGCAGCGAGGCACAGGTCGAGGGCAACCTCAACTGCCCGCTCTCGGTGACGAAGTCGGCCGCCTTCTTCGCCGTCCGCGTCCTCACCGACCCCGACGCCCCGCCCTCGGCTGGCGCCCACCGCCCGATCGAGGTCATCGCCCCAGCCGGCTCGCTGCTCAACGCCCGCTTCCCCGCCGCCGTCGTCGCCGGCAACGTCGAGACCTCGAGCCGGGTCGCCGACCTCGTCCTCGCCGCCCTCTCCCAAGCGCGGCCGGGGCCGGCCCAGGGCCAGGGGACGATGAACAACCTGACCCTCGCGAGCGATGACTTCACCTACTACGAGACCCTCGCCGGCGGACAGGGCGCCTGCCCCGACGCCGCCGGGCCCAGCGCGATCCACGTGGCGATGTCGAACACGCTGAACACGCCGACCGAGGCGCTGGAGACCGAATTCCCCTTGCGGGTGCGCGAGCTCTCGCTGCGCGACGGCAGCGGCGGCGCCGGCAGCCACCGGGGCGGCGACGGGATCGTGCGCGAGATCGAAGCCCTGGCGCCGATGCGCTTCAGCCTGATCACCGAGCGCCGCCGGCACCGGCCGCGCGGGGTCGGCGGCGGCGAGGACGGCGCCCCCGGCGTCAACCGGTTGAACGGCTCCCCGCTGCCGGGCAAGACCGAAGGAGACCTCGCCCCGGGAGACTGTCTGCGGGTCGAAACTCCGGGCGGCGGCGGGTGGACGTAGGTCACATTTCGCAAATTTCGCGGTTTTTTAGTTGAGATTTCGCTGCACTCCTCTAGAATGCGCGCCTCCGGGCGGACGGAAACGGCCTTGTAGGCCATGTTCAACGCGTCCAGCCCCGACTTCGAATCAACGAACTTCTCTGGACTTACTTCAATGCCGATCGCTCTCAAGGAATGGGCTGTAACGGTCCGCGCTCTCGCGGAGGGCGAGCAGCTGCTCACTCTGCGTAAGGGCGGCATCCGCGAGGAGAACAAGCACTTCGAGCTCGAGCACGAGCGGTTCTTCCTCTACCCCACCTTCGACCACCAGCGGAACAACCTGGTCCGCGAATCGCACCACCCGGAGCTGCGCCGCGCGCTCGAGGAGGGTGTCTGGCCCGACGAGGAGCCGCCGCCGAAAGCGCTGCTCCAGGACGGCGGCATCCCCCAGCCCGATCGCGTCCGGCTGCGCGCCTGGGCGGAGGTGGTCGACCATGTGACGATCAACGACCGCCGCAGTCTCGACGCTCTTTCGCCGTACTACATCTGGACCCCGGACTACGCCGAAAAGCGGCTTACCTGGAAGCACCGGCACCCGCTCCACGTCCTGCTGCTGCGGGTCCACCGGATCCCGCGCCCGGTCACGGTCCGCGTCCGCGACGAGTACCACGGCTGCCGCTCCTGGGTCGAGATCGACCGCGAACTGCCCTTCGAGGGCACGCCGGTGATGGCCGACGAAGAGTTCGACCGCGCCCGCGAAGAGATTCGCAATCGCGCGGGCGCCCCAGAACCTGCTCTGGTCTAAGGCCGCGGTACCAAGCAGGCCAAGGACGCAGGGAGCGAAGCGTGCTCTGCACGTGAGCGACCGAGGACGCCGGCATGCGCCGGTAACGTGGCCTTAGATGTCTTGGGTTGAGACCGAGAGTCTGAGCTTCACCGCGCGGCACGACTCCGACGATTCCGCCTTCGCGGAGCGCACGCTAGACCGGCTCGAGGAACTGCGGCTACGGCTCGAAGACCGCTTCGAGACGGTGCCGGAGGAGGTGACGATCGTGGTCCATACCAACCCGGTCTGGCTAACCGCGGCCCACCCCTTCCTCCCCGCCGCCCGCTGGTCGGCAGCACCGGCCGGTCGCCGCTACCTCGCCGGCTGGCCGATGTCGACCGAGCTGCACGTCCTCAACGACTTCCACATGGAGCGGCGCGCTGCCGGCGACGACTCCTACGAAGCCCTGCGCGGCACCGCCGAGCGCCTCTACGCGCAGATGACGATCGCCGCCAACAACACCGCCCTCCCCCCCTCGTGGACTCCGCGCCGCTTCGCCCGCTACCTGCGCTGGGCGTGGCTGGTCGAAGGCGGCGCCCAGTACTTCTCCCGCCAGGTAGGCCTCTATCGCGCCGCGACGATCCGCCGCCTACGCGAGAGCGCCCGCCCCTCCTTCCCGCCCTCGCGCCGCGACGCGGTGATCCTCGGCGGCACGATCTTCGACCTGCTCGAGAACGAACGTGGCCCGGAGGCCTGCGAGCGCCTGGTCGCCAAACTGCTGCCGCAGGGCCCCGAGGTCCAGCTCGAAGATGCCTTCGACGCCCGCTTCCGCGAGATCGAGGACGCCTGGCGCGACTACCTCCGCGAGACGGTCCGCGGCCCGGTCGCGGCTAGGTGAGCTCGTAGAGCAGCCAGAGGAGCAGGAATCCGCCGACCGCTACGGCGAGGACCCAGAACGCGAGCCGAGCCGGCGACGGGTCGCCGGTTTCTCCTCGGGCGAGGCGCCGTTCGCCTTCCAGCTCTGCCACCTCGTCCTGCTCGTCCTCGACCATCGTTTCCGCGAGGACGTCCTTGGCCCGCTGGGCGTCGTTGGCGTTGACCATCACGTCGCGCGGCCCGCTCGAGAGGAAGTCGGGGTTGTCGAAGCCAAAACTGCGCTTCAGCACGCTCGGGATGCCGGCCTCGGACAACAGTCCCTGCAGCATCTCCGCCTCTGCCTGGTTACGAGCGAAGGCGACCTTGACAAGATCGCCACCGCCTCCGCCACCACCGCCGCCGCCGCCCTCGTCGCCGCCGTGGCCGGAGCCGCCGCCGCCATGGGCGCCGCGCTGGTGCCCGCTGGGACCGTGCTTATGAGACGTCGAGGTCGACATCGGCGATCTTCAGGTCCGCCAGGTCGTAGGCCTTCACGTCCGGCGCCTCTTCGTTCTCCAAGGAGACGATGAGGTAGGCCTGTTCGGGCCACATCCTCGCCTCGTTGACATCGGTCTGCGAGGGGTAAGCGGCGCTGCGCGTGTGGGAGTGGTAGATCCCGATCAGCTCGTCCCCCCCGTCTTCGATCGCTTTCAGCGCGTCGAACTGCCCCTGCGGATCCATCTCGTAGCGCAGCGGACTAGCCGCGGCGTTCACCACCCGAACCACGCTGGTCGCCTCGCGACCGCGGCCACCGATCATCCCGCAGCACTCATTCGGCAGGTCCTCGCGCGCGTGCGCGACCATCTCGTCGATCAGTTTTTTTGCGATTTTCATTTGGTAGGGCGTACGTGGCCAAGCAGGTCAAGGACGCAGGGACGGAAGTGTGCTCTGCACACGACCGACCGAGGAACTCGCGCTTCGCACTCGCACCGCTCCCTGCGGTCGCTGGATGCGCAGTGCCACGTGCGTCCTACCACCAGACGGTGGTGTCCAGGTTCTCAATCTCCTCGAGAGGCTTGGTGTACACGCCGGAGGAGAGGTACTTCCAGCCGTCGTCGGGAATCAGGAAGACGACGTTGCCGGACTCGAGCTCGCCGGCGATGCGGTGGGCGATCGCGGCGATCGCGCCGGCGGAGACGCCGGCGAAGACGCCCTCCTCGTCGAGCAGTTTCTTGGTCCAGACGATCGCGTCGCGGTTGTCGACCATGATCTTCCGGTCGAGCAGCGAGAGGTCGATGATCGGCGGGATGAAGCCGTCGTCGAGGGAGCGCAGGCCCTGGACGAGCTCGCCTTGTTTGGGCTCGGCAGCGACGATCAGCGTCTCCGGGTTGGCCTCCTTGAAGCGGCGGCCGTTGCCCATCAGGGTGCCACCGGTGCCGAGGCCACCGACGAAGGCGGTCACCTCGTCGAGCTCTTCGAGGATCTCGACCGCGGTGCCGTTGTAGTGGGCGAGCGGGTTGGCCTCGTTGCCGTACTGATAGGGCATGTAGAAGCCGGGGTCCTCGGCCAGCTCCAGCGCCACCTCGACGGCGCCGTTGGAGCCTTTCGCGCCCTCGGAGTAGACGATCTCAGCCCCGTACATCTTCAGCAGTTGGGTCCGCTCCTCGGTGACGTTGTCGGGCATCACCACCTTCAGCGGGTAGCCCTTGCGGCGGCAGATCATCGCCAGGGCGATGCCGGTGTTGCCCGAGGTCGGTTCGAGGATCGTGTGGCCAGGCTCGATCGCTCCCTCGGCCTCGGCCGCCTCGATCATCGATTTGGCGACCCGGTCCTTGACCGAGCCGGTCGGGTTATGCCCCTCGAGCTTGGCGTAGATACGGACCTCGGGCTTCGGCGAGAGCCGCGGCAGCTCGACCAGCGGCGTGTTGCCGATGGACTCGACGATGTTGCCGAAGCGGCCTCCGCAGGGTTTGTTGAGTAGTTGCTCGCGCGCCATATCGCCCACCCGTTACTTCAGAAAGTGTAGCGAGGGTCGGGCAACCGATTAAAAAGTCCTCTGGCGGGGAGGTGACTGGAGCCTGTATATCTACGCGGGCGTCTGTCCATCCTGGATCGGAGGAGATTCGATGAGAACGACCCGGCTGGCCGCATTGCTTGCGGTCTTCCTGCTGGTAATTGCGTCCTCGGTTGCGGCAGGCTGCGGAAGCAGCGACGACGACTCGACCGCTGGTGGCGGCGGAGGCGGGGGCGAGCCTTTGACCGTCGGCTCAGACATCCCGTATCCCCCCTTCGAGCAGGGAAAATCGGGTGAATACACCGGCTTCGACATCGAACTGATGGAAGCGATCGGGGAAAAGATCGGCCGCGCGCCCGAATTCCAGGACACCTCGTTCGAAACGATCTTCCGCGACGTTGCCCAGGGCAAGTTCGACGCGGTGATCTCGGCCGCGACGATCACCGAGGAACGCGAGAAAGCGGTTGACTTCTCCAACCCGTACTACCTCTCCGAACAGGCGGTGCTGGTCAAAGAGGGCAGTGAGATCAAATCCTTAGAAGACCTCGAAGGCAAGACGGTCGCCGCCCAGCAGGGGACGACTGGGCTCGAACTCGCCAAGGAAGAACTCTCCGGTAGCGAAATCCGCCCCTTCCCCGAAGGACCCGACGCGGTCAACGCCCTGAAATCCGGGACCGTCGAAGGCGTGATCATCGACGCTCCGGTTGCTCAGAATGCGGTCGAAAAATCCGGCGGTGTCGAAATCGCCGAAAAAGTCCCGACCGAAGAAGAGTACGGAATCGCCGTCGCCCAGGGCGAATCCGAGCTGCTTGAAGAAATCAATACCGGCCTCGAAGAAGTCCTCGACGACGGGACCTACAAGAAGATCTACGAAAAGTGGTTCAAGCTCGAACCGCCGCAGGCGATCTTCTCGGCTAGCCACGAAGCGGAATAGCCGCGAAGCCAGGATTTGAGATGAGACGCAAGGGGCGCCATGATGGCGCCCCTTCGTTTTTCCGGAGAGCAATCAGGAGACGGCGATGAGCGAATTCTTCCACCAGTACTTCGACTTCACGGTGATGGGCGACCATTTCGGGGAAGTCCTGGACGGCTTCGTGAAAAATCTATTCGTCTTTGTCGTCGCCGCAATTCTGGCCCTCATCTGGGGACTGATTCTGGCCCTGATCCGCCAGTTGCCCGGGAAAAAATTCATGCCTCTGCGCGGCATCACGATCGCCTACATCGACGTCTTCCGGGCTATCCCGATCCTGATCGTGATCCTGCTGATCTCGGGCAGCCTGCCGTTTCTCGAATTCCTTCCCAAATCGATCCGCATCCCCAACTGGCTCGGGCAGCCGGATCCCTACTGGTACGGGGTCATGGCGCTTACCCTCGTCTACGGCGCCTACATGGCCGAGGTCTACCGGGCTGGGATCGAAGCGGTGCCGAAGGGCCAGGTTGAGGCGGCTCGATCGCTGGGGATGAGCCACGGCCAGGCGATGCGACACATCGTCGTCCCCCAAGCGGTGACCAAGATCCCAGCACCGATGCTGAACGAATTGATCTCCCTGCTCAAGGACACCACCCTGGTCGGGGTGATCGCCCTCGGCGAGTCGGTGCTAATCGGCCGCGAAATCCAGTCCGAAACCTTCAACAGCTCGGCCTACATCCTGGCTGGCGCGATGTTCCTGGTGATCACCTTGCCGATGGCAAGGCTGGTCGACTACTTGATCAAACGGAATCGGGGCAAGATCGCGCGCGGCTCCCACATCGAGGTCGCCTGATGACCGAGGCAATGGTCAAGCTTCAGAGCATCCATAAGCGCTTCGGCGACCTCGAGGTGCTGAAAGGTGTCGACATCGACGTCGCCAAAGGCGAAGTCGTCTGCATCCTCGGCCCCAGCGGCTCCGGCAAGAGCACGCTGCTGCGCTGCGTCAACCTGCTCGAGCCGCCCGAGGCGGGCGAGATCTTCATCGAAGGCCACGACATCTGCAGGGGCCCGGGCTCTGGGACCGGCGCCGACAGCTGGGAGCTCGACTTCGTCCGCCAGCGGGTCGGGATCGTTTTCCAGCAGTTCAACCTCTTCCCACATAAAACCGCACTGCAAAACGTGACCCTCGCCCAGGAACGCGTTCTCGGCCGCTCCAAGCAGGAGGCGCGAACGAGGGCGAGCGAACTGCTGGAGCGGGTCGGACTCGGCGACAAGCTGGGCCAGTATCCGGAAACGCTCTCGGGCGGTCAGCAGCAGCGGGTGGCGATTGCCCGCGCGCTGGCGATGGACCCGCACGTGATGCTCTTCGACGAGGTGACCAGCGCACTCGACCCCGAGCTCGTCAAAGAAGTCCTCGACACGATGCGCGAGCTGGCCGCGGAAGGGATGACGATGATGGTCGTCACCCACGAGCTCGGCTTCGCCCGCGAGGTCGCCGACCGGGTCGTCTTCATGGACGGCGGCGTGATCGTCGAGGAAGGCCCGCCCGCCGAGGTGCTGGAGAACCCACAGGAAGAGCGAACTAAGCAGTTTCTGGGTTTGGTCCTCGACCGCTGAGACGCCGAAAATCAAGCCTGCCAAGGACGCAGGGAGCGTGGCGTGCTCTGCACGCGAGCGACCGAGGACGCAGGCAGGCGCTGGTTTGCAGGCGTCTCAGCCGCCGGCCATCGCCGGCAGGATGACAACCGTGTCGCCGTCTTTGACGGCGGTACCGAGGCCGTCGAGCACCCGCACGTCCTCGTCGTTGAGGTAGACGTTGACGTAGCGGTTGAGCTCGCCGTCCTCACCGAATAGCTGGGCCTGGGTGTCGGGGTACTCGCCGGTCAGCGCGTGCAGAACCTCGCCGACGTCAGAGCCAGCGGCCTCGACCTCGGCCTGGCCACCCGTTTTCGGGCGCAGCACCGGGGGGATGCGGACGGTTGCCATGAGATCGGTGATCCTACTAAGCCGCGAAGACCAAGCAGCTCAAGGACGCAGGGAGGGAAGTGTGCTCTGCACACGACCGACTGAGGACGCCGAGATGCGCCGGTATTCGCGGCTTAGCGGTCGCCGCCGGCGCCAGCGCAGAACGCGTCGTAGTCCGGGAACTGGCCCATCTCCGACTCCGGGATCTCCTCGCCGTGCTCGCCGCAGATCGGGCAGTCGGGGTCGCGACGGACTTTCAGCTCGGTGAAGGTGGTGCCGAGTGCCTCGTAGAGGAGCAAGCGGCCGATCAGCGGCTCGCCGGCGCCAAGCACGAGCTTGATCACCTCGTTGGCCTGCAGCGTGCCCATCGTCCCGGCCATCACCCCGAGCACTCCGTTGGCGGAGCAGCTCGGCGCCAGCTCGGCCGGCGGCGGGGTCGGGTAGAGGCAGCGGTAGCACGGGCCCTCGAAGGGGGCGAAGGTCGAAATCTGCCCGTCGAAGCCGAGGATCGAGGCGGAGACGACCGTCTTGCGCAGCCGCACCGAGGCGTCGTTCAGCAGGTAACGGGTGGGGAAGTTGTCGGCCCCGTCGACGACGATGTCGTAGTCCTTCATCACGTCGAGGATGTTGCTCGCGTCGAGCCGGCCGTTGTGCTCGACGACGTTGACGTCGGGGTTGAGCTGTTCGATGAAAATCCGCGCCGAGGTGGTCTTCGGCATCCCGATCCGCTCGGTGTTGTGGATCACCTGGCGCTGCAGGTTGGAGGCGTCGACCACGTCGTCGTCAACGAGGCCGATCGTCCCGACCCCGGCGGCGGCGAGATAGAGGGCGGTCGGCGCGCCGAGGCCACCGGCGCCGAGCAGCAGCACCTTGGCGTTGAGCAGTTTCACCTGACCGTCGACGCCGACCTCGGGCAGCAGCGTGTGGCGCGAGTAGCGCTCGCGCTGCTCGGGGGTCATCCCGTGCGCGGCGACGACCGGCAGCCCCTGCTCCTGCCACTCGAGGATGCCGCCGCTCATCGAGGCGACGTTCTCGTAGCCCATCTGCTGCAGCTGCCCGGCGGCGATGGCCGAGCGGTTGCCGGAGCGGCAGTAGAGGATCGTGCGGGCCGATTTGTCCGGCGCCGCGGTGGCGATTTCGTCGCCGAGCAGGCCGGGCGGCACCAGTTTGCCGCCCTCGAGGTGGGCCTCCTGGTACTCGTGCGGCTCGCGCGTATCGATCAGAACGACATTGCCGCCGTTGATCTCCTCGGCAGCCTCGAAGGGTTCGATCTCCTCGATCGTCTGAACGCGCGTGGTGTCGATGGCCATGAAAGAAATCCCCTAATCCCGATCAGCTTTACTTCAAAAAGTATAGCGAGACTCCGCCAGCCGCACAAAAGCGGCCCCAGGGAAAGGTCCCGAGGCCGCTTTCGCATCGGAGGAAGGTGCTGTTAGGAGAGAGTCGGGCGCATCTGGCGCAGGCGGCGGACCCGCTCCTCGATCGGCGGATGGGTCGAGAAGAGGCCGGCGATTCCCCCGCCCTTGAAGGGCTTGACGATGTAGAGGGGCTCGGCCGCCTGGTTGACCTGCATCGGCATCGCTTCGGCCCCCTGCTCGAGCCGCAGCAGCGCGCTCGCCAGGGACTCCGGGTTGCCGCAGATTTCGGCGCCGCCAGCGTCGGCCGCGTACTCGCGCTGGCGCGAGATCGAGAGCTGGATGATGCTCGCCGCGATCGGGGCCAGCAGGACCATCGCCAGCGCGGAGACGAGGCTCAGCGGCGAGTTGTCATCGTTGCCGAACCACATCAGCATGTAGGCGAGGTAGGTGATCGCCGCGCCGATCGCCGAGGCGACCGACTGGATCAAGATGTCGCGGTTGCGGATGTGCGTGAGCTCGTGGGCGAGGACGCCGCGCAACTCGTCCTCGGAGAGCAGCTTGGTGATCCCGCGGGTCACCGCCACCGCCGAGTGCTTCGGGTTGCGGCCGGTGGCGAAGGCGTTCGGCTGATCCTGGGGGATCATGTAGAGGCGCGGCATCGGCAGGTCCGCCCGCGTCGTCAGTTCGCGGACGATCTGGTAGAGCCGCGGCGCCTCGGACTCCTCGATCGGCTGCGCCCGGCTCATTTTCAGCGCCATTTTGTCGCTGAAGAAATAGGCGAAGAAGTTGATCGCCAGGGCGATGAAGAGGAAGGTGGCCGCGGTGCTCGGGCCACCGATCAAGGCGCCGATCAAGACAAGCAGGCCGCCGAGCGATGCCATCAGGATCGTGGTCCGCAGGGTCGCGCCCCAGGTGGATTGCTTGGTGGTGGTCATCGAGTAGTCGCTCCTGAGAGTCGAGGGTGTCAGCGAAGTATGCGGCGCAAGCACGAATTCGCCTATAGGGGCCAACCCCCTTCTCGCCCGCGGCTGACCCCTAGGCTTGCGCCATGACCTTGCTGGTGATCGGGCTCGCGCTGGTCGTCGTCGCGCTATCCCTCGCCCTGGTGCGGGAGCGTCGGCGGCTGCGGCCGCTCGAGGATCTGGTCGAGGCGATGGAGAAGGTCGACCTCTCCAGCCCGCGGCTCCACCTTCCCCCCTCGATCGACGGGATCGGCGAGACCGAGGAGGTAGAGCGGATCGAGCTCGCCTTCCTGCGGATGATGCGGCGGCTGGAGGCCGAGCGCCGGCGGGCCGGCTCCGCGGCGCTGCACGCCCAAGAGGAGGAGCGGGCGCGGGTAGCCCGCGACCTCCACGACGAGGTCAACCAGTCGCTGACCGGGCTGCTGCTGCGGCTGGAGGCGGCCCGCGAGGCGGCCCCGCCGGAGCTGGAGAGCGAAATCGCCGAGACCAAGGCGCTCGCCAACCAGGCGATGACCGAGCTCCTCTCCCTGGCCCGCCAGCTGCGCCCCACCGCGCTCGACGACCTTGGCCTCGCGGCGGCGATCGGCGGTCAGGTCGAGCAGCTGGGGCGCAGCGAGATCGAGGCCCGGCTCGAGGTCGAGGGCGACTTCTCCGACCTCGGCGACGACGCCCAGCTGGTCGTCTACCGGGTCGCCCAAGAGGGCCTTTCCAACGCCGCCCGCCACAGCGGCGCCAAGCGCGTCGAGGTGCGGCTGCGGCGGGCGGAGGACGGCGGCGTCGCCCTCGAGGTTGCCGACGACGGCCGCGGCTTCGCCTTCGACGAGTCCGAGAGCGGCCTCGGGATCGGCGGCATGCGCGAGCGGGCGCTGATGGTCGGCGGCGAGCTGACGATCGAGTCCCGACCCGGCCGCGGCACCACTGTCCGCCTCGACGTCTCCGCCTAATGCCGACGGGACGATTTCCGCTTACACAGACCGGTTTTCGGCCCATCGGCGATAGTGGGCGCGTATGCGCGTTCTGATCGCCGACGACCACGGCATCGTCCGCTCCGGACTGCGGCTGCTGCTGGAGCGCCAGCCGGACATCGAGGTCGTCGCCGAGGCCGGCGACGGGGCCGAGGCGCGGGATTTGGCGGTGCGGGAGCGGCCCGACCTGGCGATTCTCGACGTGAAAATGCCAAAATTGACGGGACTGCAGGCGACGCGGGAGATCAAGAAGCAGGCGCCCGAGGTCTCGGTCCTGATCCTCTCGATGCACGACGATGAGCGCTACCTGTTCGAGGCGCTGAAAGCGGGCGCCTCCGGTTACGTATTGAAGGCGCAGGCCGACACCGACCTGCTGGCGGCGATCCGCGCGGTCGAGCGCGGCGAGCCGTTCCTCACCCCCGAGGCGCAGCGGACGCTGATCAAGGACGTGCTCGAGCGCGGCTCCAGCGGCGAGGAGGAGCTGACTCCGCGCGAGGAGGAGATCGTCAAGCTCGTCGCCGAGGCCCACACGACGAAGCAGATCGCCGAGGTCCTCCACCTCTCCGAGAAGACGGTCGAGAACCACCGCGCCAACGCGATGCGCAAGCTCGGGATGCGCGACCGGGTCGAGCTGGTCCGCTACGCGATCCGCCGCGGCCTGATCGAGCCGTGATCGCATAACCGACCTCTTCAGTAGGATTTGAAGTCGATGCTGTTCTCGACCAAAGCCGAGTACGGAGTTCGCCTCATGGTCGAGCTGGGCCGCCAGCCCGGCTCGCAACCTGTCTCTCTGGGCTCCGTCGCCGAAGCGGAGAACCTGCCGCTCTCCTACCTGGAGCACCTGGTGGCAAAACTGCGCAAGGCCGGCCTCGTCACCTCCACCCGCGGCGCCCACGGCGGCTACCGCCTGGCCAAGCCGGCGGAGGAGATCACGATGGACGCGGTGGTCGAGGCGCTGGAAGGGCAGATCGCGCCGATGGAGTGCTTCCACGACGCTCCCGAAGGCAAAGTCCTCTGCTCGCACGAGTCAGACGGCGACCAGGCCTGCTCGACGAAGCTGCTGTGGATGCGCGTGCAGGGTGGCGTGACCAAGGCGCTCGCCGGCACCACCCTCGCCGAGCTGGTCGAGTTCTCCAACCACAGCGCCCCCAAACGCGCCGCCGCCCTCGGCAGCGCGGCGTAAGAACTTCACAAACCCAGAAACGGAGCGAAATTGGCTGAGCTGGAGATACGCAACCTGCACGTAGAGGTCGAGGACAAGAAGATCCTCAAAGGCCTCGACCTCGACGTCGAGAAGGGGAAAGTGCACGCGCTGATGGGGCCGAACGGCTCCGGCAAGTCGACGCTCGCCAACGTGATCATGGGCCACCCGGCGCTCGAGGTGACCGAGGGGACGATCGTCTTCAAGGGCGAGGACATCACCGAGGCCGCCCCCGAGGATCGCTCGCAGGCCGGGCTCTTCATGGCCTTCCAGTATCCGGTCGCGATCCCGGGCGTCTCGGTCAGCAAGTACCTGCGGATGATCATCAACGCCCAGCGCGAGGCCCGCGGCGAAGACCAGATCAAGATCAAAGACTTCGCCCGCACCGCCCAGGAGGCGATGGAGCTGGCGAACATCCCGAAAGACTTCTCCAGCCGCTACCTCAACGACGGGTTCTCCGGCGGCGAGAAGAAGAGGATGGAGCTGCTGCAGCTGGCGCTGCTACGACCCGAGATCGCGGTCCTCGACGAGACCGACTCGGGCCTCGACATCGACGCGCTGCGCACCGTCGCCGAGGGCGTCAACAAGTTCGCCGGCCCGGACATGGGTGTCCTGATCATCACCCACTACCAGCGCATCCTCCACATGGTCAAACCCGACGCGGTCCACGTCATGTACCAGGGGCGGATCGTCAAAGAAGGCGGCCCGGAGCTGGTCGGCGTCCTCGAGGAGAAGGGCTACGGCTGGATCGCAGAGGAGGTAGAGGCAGGCGCCGCCGCCTGACCTCTCCGCCATGGAGCCGGTAAGCGCCAAGAGCCCGACCGCGGCGCCGTTCTCCATCGAGAAGGTTCGCGCCTCCTTCCCGGCGCTCGAGCGCGAGGTCAACGGCAAGCCGGTCGCCTACCTCGACAGCGGTGCCAGCGCCCAGCGGGTGCTGGCCTCGATCCAGGCGGTCGACCGCTACGAGCGGCGCCACCACTCCAACGTCCACCGCGGCTCCCACACCCTCTCGGCCGAGGCGACCGAAGCCTACGAGGGGGCGCGGGCCACGGTCGCCGACCACATCGGCGCCGGCGACCGCCGCGAGGTCGTCTTCGTCCGCAACGCGACCGAGGCGATCAACCTCGTGGCGCGGGCCTGGGGCGACGCCAACGTCGGCGCCGGCGACCGCCTGCTCCTCACCGAGATGGAGCACCACTCCAACATCGTCCCCTGGCAGCAGCTCGCCGAGCGGGTCGGGGCCGAGATCGACTGGGCGCCGATCGACGACGAGGGGCAACTCGACATGGAGACCTTCGCGGCGCTGCTGGAACGCCGCCCGAAGCTCGTCGCCGTCACCCATGTCTCCAACGTGCTCGGGACCGAGAACCCGATCGCCGAGCTCGCCCGGCTGAGCCACGCGGCCGGCGCCAAGGTGCTGGTCGACGGCGCCCAGTCGGCGCCGAAGATGCCGATAAAAGCGGTCGAGCTCGGCGCCGACTTCTACGCGATCACCGGCCACAAGCTCTACGCCCCGACCGGGATCGGCGTCCTCTGGACCAGGCTCGAGCTGCTGCGCGAGATGCCGCCCTTCCTCGGCGGCGGCTCGATGATCCGCAAGGTCAGCCGCGACGGCACCACCTACGCCGACCCACCGGCCCGCTTCGAGGCGGGGACGCCGGCGATCGCGCAGGCGATCGGCATGGCCTCCGCCTTCCGTTGGCTCGACATGATCGGGATGGAGGCCGCGCGCGAACACGAGGAACAGATCGCCGATTACGCCCTGGAGCGCGTCGCCGAGGTTCCGGGCCTGCGCGTCTTCGGCCCGCCCCGCGGGAACAACCGGCTCGGGCCGGTCTCCTTCGAGATCGAGGGCATCCACGCTCACGACGTCGCCGAGATCCTCGACCGCCACGGCGTCGCCGTCCGCGCCGGGCACCACTGCGCCCAGGTCCTGATGGACCGGCTCGGCATCGCCGCCACCGCCCGCGCCAGCTTCGGCGTCTACACGATCCCCGAGGAGATCGACCGGCTGGCCGAGGGGCTGGAAGACGCGCGTAAGGTGTTTGGTCTCTGATGGACGAGCTCTACCGCGACCAGATCCTCGAGCACTACAAGCGGCCGCACAACTTCGGCCGCCTCGACGAGCCCGACCTCGAGTTCGAGGACACCAACCCGTTCTGCGGCGACGAGCAGCACGTGACGATCAAACTCGACGGGGACGACAAGGTTGCGGAGATCGCCTTCGACGGCAAGGGCTGCGCGATCTCCACCGCGGCGACCTCGCTGCTGACCGACGAGCTGGTCGGGATGAGCCGCGAGGAGCTGCTGCGCCTGCCCAAAGACTTCGTCCTCGAGCTGCTCGGGATCGAGATCTCGGCCACCCGGATGAAGTGCGCGATGCTCGGGCTGAAGATCGTCAAGAGCGCCTCACTCGGCCAGTCGGCCGAATGGGAGGACGAGGGCGAGACCGGCGACCCGAGCGAAGCGGTCGCCGACCTCGGCCAGATTTAGGGTTCTACGGTGCCTCGACGTCGTCGCTTAGCTTGATCACGGCGAAGGCGGCGCCCCAGGGATCGGTGACCATCGCGAAACGGCCGACCGGCAGGTCCATCGGGCCGAACTGGACCTGCCCCCCACCGGACTGGATCCGCTCCACGGCCCCCTCGGCGTCGTCGACGCTGAAGTAGGTGATCCAGTGGGCGGGGATCTCATCGGGGATGCGGCCGGCGATGTTGGCCATCCCGGCGGCGCGCTCGCCGTCGACCTTGATGACGGTGTAGACCATCCCGCCCGGCGCCTCGCTCTCTTCGAACTCCCAGCCGAAAACACGGCCGTAGAACTCCTTCGCCGCGGCGGGGTCGCGGGTCTCGAGCTCGTTCCAAGAGAAGGATCCGGGCTCGTTGACGAGCTCGGCGCCGGCGAAGTCAGCCGGCTCCCAGATCCCGAAGAAGGCGCCCTCGGGGTCGGTGAAGATCGCCAGGCGGCCGTAAGAGGCCACGTCCATCGGCTCGGCGACCATCGTGCCGCCGTTTTCCTGGATCGCACGGGAGATCGCGTCGGCGTCGTCGACGGAGATGTAGGTGCTCCAGGCCGGCGGCTGGCCCTCCCGCATCAACGGCATTGCACCGGCGACGTCCTTGCCGTTCTTTTTGGCCCGCCGGTAGCCGCCCATTTCCGCCGAGTTCGGCAGCTCTGGAATCTCCCAGCCGAAAACCGCGCCATAGAACTTCTCCGCCGCCTCCAAATCCGGCGTCGCCAGGTCCACCCAGCAGGGCGTCCCGGGCGCGTAACTGGTCTTCTCGCTCATCCTCAGAATCCTTTCGTCGCGGGTCTTCTGTAGATAAGACCAGACCCGGGGCCCGAACTCATCGCCCTGATGTGAATTGCCCGGCAGGGCGCCCCGCTAAAATCCGACCTTGGAAGTAGGATTAAGTCTCGATCCGCACTAGGCCGCTGACGCGGCAGATGGAGCACCCACCCTCTTGACCGACACCGCAGGAACCAAGATCTCCGTGTGCCCGGCAGCCGAGCTGTCCCCGGGCGAGATGCGGCTGGTCGAGCACGACGGCAAGAAGATCGGCGTCTTCAACTGCGACGGGACGCTGTATGCGATCGAGGACCGCTGCTCCCACGACAACGGACCGCTCGCCGAGGGCGAGTTCGACGCGGCCTCCTGCACGGTCGAGTGCCCGCGCCACGGTTCCCTCTTCGACCTCAGCACCGGTAGGCCGAAGACGCTCCCAGCTTTCCAGCCGGTGCAAACGTTCCCGGTAGAGATCGAGGACGACACCATCACCATGGAGGTCGACTGAAATGGCAACGCCCGAGGTACTCGCCGAGAAACGCGAGCTGGCCGGCATCAACGCCGACTACAAAGAGAAGTTCGGCTTCCACGACTCGGAGTCCGGCTACGCCTACAAAGCCCCGAAGGGCCTCTCCCGCGAGGTGGTCGAAACGATCTCCGACTTCAAGGAAGAGCCGAAATGGATGCGTGACTTCCGGCTGAAGGCGCTGGAGCATTTCGAAAGCCGCCCGACCCCGAAATGGGGCGGCGACCTCGACCAGATCGACTTTGACGACATCCACTACTTCGTCCGCGCCTCGGAGAAGAACAGCCGCGACTGGAGCGAGGTCCCCGACGACATCAAAAACACCTTCGACCGCCTCGGGATCCCCGAGGCCGAGCGCAAATTCCTCGCCGGGGTCGGCGCCCAGTACGAGTCCGAGGTCGTCTACCACCAGGTGAATGAGAAGCTCGAGGCCCAGGGTGTGATCTTCACCGACATGGACACCGCCCTGCGCGAGCACGAGGACCTCGTGCGCGAGCACTGGGCGACGATCATCCCGCCGAACGACAACAAACTGGCGGCGCTGAACAGCGCGGTCTGGTCGGGCGGCTCCTTCGTCTACGTCCCCGCCGGAGTCAAGGTCGAGATGCCGCTGCAGGCCTACTTCCGGATCAACACCGAGAACATGGGCCAGTTCGAGCGGACGCTGATCATCTGCGAGGAGGGCGCCGACGTCCACTACATCGAGGGATGCACGGCGCCGGTCTACTCCAGCGACTCGCTGCACTCGGCCGTGGTCGAGATCGTCGCCAAGAAGAGCTCGCGAGTCCGCTACACGACCGTCCAGAACTGGTCACAGAACGTCTTCAACCTCGTCACCAAGCGCGCGGTTGCGCACGAGAAGGCGACGATGGAGTGGGTCGACTGCAACCTCGGCTCGAAACTGACGATGAAGTACCCGTCGATCTACCTGCTCGGCCCCGAAGCTCACGGCGAGATCCTCTCGATCGCCTTCGCCGGCGAGGGCCAGCACCAGGACGCCGGCGGCAAGATCATCCACGCGGCGCCACGGACCTCGTCCTCGATCTTCTCCAAGTCGATCTCCAAAGACGGCGGCCGCGCGACTTACCGCGGCCTGCTCGAAGTCGCCGACGGAGCAAGCGAATCGCGTTCGAAGGTCGTCTGCGACGCGCTGCTCCTCGACGAGGACTCGCGCTCGGACACCTACCCGACGATCCGGATCGACGAGAACGACGCCGACATCGGCCACGAGGCGACCGTCTCCAAAATCGGCGACGAGCAGCTCTTCTACCTCCAAAGCCGCGGGCTCGACGAGGAGGAGGCCTCGAAGATGATCGTCAACGGGTTCATCGAGCCGGTGACCAAGGAGTTGCCGATGGAGTACGCGGTCGAGCTCAACCGGCTGATCGAGCTGCAGATGGAGGGCTCGATCGGATGATTTCGCGGACCGAGGGTGCCGCTGGCGGCGTCCTCGGGTGGGGGCCGTGCAGAGCACTGTCCCCCACCGCTGCGTCCTTGCCATCGACACCCTCGACCACGCCAAATCACCGATCGAAAGTCTGATGAATTCCACTCAAACCCTCCCTCCGCTTCCCGATGCGAAGACCAAGGGGTGGGAATTCACCGACATCTCCGCCCTCGACTTCGACTCCTACGCGGCAGCGGAAGCAGTGGCATCGATCGAGGGTGGGAGCGGGGCGACGGTGCTGGACCTCGCCGAGGCAGCCGAGTCGCAGCCGGAGCTGGTCGAGCGGCTCGGAGCACTGGTGCCCAGCGATGACCCTTTCGTCGCCCGCAATGACGCGGCCGAGCGCAACGGCGTCCTCATCTATGTCCCGGCCGGCGTACAGCTGACCGAACCGATCCGCGTCGAGGTGCCCATCGATGCCAACGGGGCGGCGATCAACTGGCGGACGCTGATCGTGCTCGAGGAGGGCGCCGAAGCCGAGGTCTGGGAGCACTGGTCCTCCCCCGCCGACGACGTCGACGCGGTCTTGAACAGCGTGGTCGAGCTGGCCGTCGGCCAGGCCGCGACCCTGCGCTACGTCAACACCCAGGACATCTCCGAGCGGGCCTGGATCTTCGCCACCCAGCGCGCCGAGGTGCAGCGCGACGGCCGCCTCGACTGGGCCGCACTCGGCTTCGGCTCGGCGCGTGGCAAGGTGCGGATGGAGACCAAACTCGCCGGCCCGGGCTCCGAGGCGCGGGTCACCGGCGGCTACGCCGGCGGCGCCGGCCAGCACCTCGACTTCGACACGCTGCAGGAGCATGCCGCCCCGAACACCAACTCCGACCTCGCCTTCCGCGGCGTCCTCGCCGCCGGCGCGACGGCCGTCTGGCGCGGGATGATCAAGGTCGACCCCGGCGCCCAGCAGACCGATGCCTTCCAGGAGAGCCGCAACCTGCTGCTCTCCCCCGAGGCCCACGCGGACGCCATCCCGGGGCTGGAGATCCTCGCCGACGACGTCCGCTGCACCCACGCCGCCGCGATCGCCCAGGTTGACAAGGAGCAGCTCTTCTACCTCACCTCGCGCGGCCTCGGCGACGAGGCGGCCAAGGCGCTGATCATCGAAGGCTTCCTCGAGTCCCTGGTCGAACGGCTCGCCGAGGGTCCGGTGCGCGACAGCATCTCCGAGGCGCTGGAGACGCGCCTCGCCGAGATCCTCTAGCCCGGCTCCCCTCCCTTCCGGTCTTCCCTCCGCACCGCGATTGCGCTGCGGAGGATCGCGCCGACGATGATCAGGACCGGGAGGACGTAGAGGATCCAGAGGGCGTAGTGACCGGCGTGGGCTAGCGGCAGCACTCCCCGCTCCTACCCGTTGGAGACCGAGAGCAGGTAGAGCCCGAAGCAGGTGAAGGCGACCATTACCGCCAGCATCCAGTACTGCGAGGCGGTGGCGCGCCGGTAGTTGGGCCAGTAGACGAGGGCACGGTCGTGGGCGAGCATCAGCCCGATCACGTGACCGACGACCAGGGCGCCAACCTGGACGTACCAGATCGCGTTGGCGCTGAGGACTTTGAAGTCGATGCCCGAGCCTGCGGTGCCGAGGAGGTCGGTGTGGCCGGTGCCGAGTGGGTCGGAGAGCAGGTAGCCGAACTGGGCCTGCTCCTGGAAGACGAAGAGGCTGAAGTAGTGGGCAACGAGGTAGGCGAGGGCGATCGGGATCAGGGTGTGGGCGAAACCGACGCGGAGCTTGGTGAACGAAGGGGCACCGGGGACGGTCCGCATCCCACGCACGCCGAGCAGGTAGACGAGCCCGACGCCGGCAAAGCAGAGCAGCATGAAGATCGTGTCGGTGAGGCGGAGCGCCGTGGTCAGGTTCATGCCGGTGTCGGCGAGCCGGCTGAAGAGGCTTTCGATCCCGTCCTTGAAGGCGCCCTCCGAGGCGCCGTCGTAGCTGGTCGAGGCGATCGAGGCGATGACGAGGGCGGCCGAGCCGGGGACCGTCGCCCACTTGGTCGCCGCCGAGAAGGGGAGGCGGCGCTGCAGCCTGCCGTCGCGGGTACCGAAGATCCCGAGCCGGCCGAACATCCCGAAGTAGACCGAGAAGATCTCGCCGCGCTCGCACCACTTCTCGACGCCGAAGACGGCCATCATCGCCAGCGTGTAGAGGCTGTAGACGAGCGCAGCGACGGCGCACGCGTGGGGGTCGAGGCCGACGGCGACGCCGCCGCTGGCGCCGTAGATCACCTCCAGCCAGACCACCGCTAGCAGCCCGATTGCGGCGGGCCAACGTCCCAGCTTCTCGGGATAGGCGGCGTGCGCCGCCCTCTGACCGGCGATCGCCCGGAAGCCCGCCCCGACCGCGCGGCCGACCGCGCGCCAAGGGTTGAAGGGCCGGAAGACGTCGCCAAGGATCGCCGAGAAGAAGGGGAAGCCGAGCCAGCAGGTGACGAAGAGGAAGGTGAGGGCGAAGTTGCGGTCGGGCGCCGCGGTGCCTTCGAGGCCGGCGTAGACGGCGAAGCCGAACAGGGAGACGCCGATCGCGCCGCAGAGAACCTGCACCGGCAGGCCGAGGAGGACGGCGGAGAGGCGCTCGCCGAACGGCCGCGGCCGTTCGTCCTCGAGTTTCGGCTCCCGCCAGGCCGCCGAGAGGGCGAAGAAGGAGATGATCAGGACGATCGAGGCCGCCCAGGCGAACAGCCAGGCAGGGATCGGGAGATCCTGCCTGGCCGCCAGCGCGTGGGCGAAGGGGATGAAGCTCACGGCTCGACCTTGAGCTCCAGGATCTGTTCGCCGCGGCCCTCGAGCTCGGCCTCGAAGATGCCTTCGATTTCCGCCGGGAATTCGAAGCTGACCGTGCCGCCGGCGGGAACGTCCTTCATCAGGTCGTAGCCGTGGACGTGGATCTCTTCGGCGATCGCCGATTCGACCTTGAAGCTGACCTCGTCGCCCTGGTTGACCGTGATTTCGGCGATGCCGCCGACCGGTTTACCGTCCTTGCCGACGACGATCGTCGTCACATCGGGCTTCGATTCCGTTTCGGTTTCCTTGCCGTTGCCGGGATCGCTGGCTTCGCTGCTCGGGGTGTTCGCGCCGGTAGTGGTGTCGCTGCCGCTGTCGTTTCCGCCGCCGAGGACGATGAAGAGAACGACGGCGACAACGACCAGCACTACGCCAATCAATGCGGTTCGCGTGTTCATTTCTCGCTCCTTAAAGCCGTGCGTGGATAGCCACGCATTCCGTTCGCTGGTTCAGGCAGCGAGCGGCGGCGGGCGCTGGGCGAGCCCGAGGGCGATGAGGAGTCCGCCGGCCGGCGCGGAGGCGCGCGGAGGCTTTGGCAGGGCGAGACGACGGACCGCGTCGCGGGTGCGACGCCGGCCGGCGATCCGCTCGGAGAGGCGGACGATTGCCTCGCAGCCGGGGTAGTGGCCGAGGACCAGCGTCAGCAGCAGACCCAGCAGCGGCAGCGCCGGCAGCAGGAATGTGACGAACTCGGTCACCCGCTCAGGATACTGTCCGGCCTCCGTGCGCCCCGGACGCGACAACATCGCCGCCCCCGACCTGCCCGCCGGCCTCGCCTGGGTGGGCGTCGAACCGGAGTCGATGCCGGCGCTGACCGCCGGCGGCCCGGCGCTGGTCCACTTCGTCGAATACGCGCAGCTGAACAGCGTCCGCACCCTTCCGTACCTGGCCGAGTGGCAGCGCCGCTACCGCGAGGCGGGCCTCAGCGTGATCGGCGTGCAATCGCCGCGCTTCCCTTTTGCCGCCGAAGCCGAGCACGTCGCCGCCGGCCTCGAGAGGCTCGGGGTCGAGTTCCCGGTTGCGATCGACGCCGACCACGAGCTCTGGAGCGCCTACGGCTGCGAGGGCTGGCCGAGCCTCTTCCTCTGGAGCCTCGGCGGGTCGCTTTCCTGGGCCCACTTCGGGGAGGGCGAATACCGGGCAACCGAGGAAGCGATCCAGGCCGAGCTGCGGGAGATGGACGCTCTGCAGGAGCTGCCCGAGCCGATGGCGCCGTTGCGCGCGACCGACGCCCCCGACGCCCGCGTCATCCCCCCCACGCCGGAGATCTTTCCCGGCGGATCCTGGCAGCGGCCCTGGGTCGCCGGAGAGGACGGCGAAGACCTGGCCATCGACTACCAGGCCGGCGGCGCCTTCGCGACGGTCGAGGGCGGAGGCGAGATAGAGGTCGAGATCGACGGCGAGTGGACGATGCTCCCGTCCGACCCGACGCCCGGCCTGCGCACTCTGGCCGAGCACCCAAGCCACGAAGCCCACAGCCTGATCCTGCGCCCGGCGCCGGGTATAAGGGTGTGGTCGATCAGCTTCGCCGCCGGCATCCCCTAAAGGAGGAACCATGATCACCAAGACCGACTTCATCGGCATCCCGTCCACCGACGCCGAGCGCTCGCGCGCCTTCTACGTCGAGATCCTCGGCCTGCGCCCCGACGAGAACGGCCGCTTCGAGTGCTGGGCGGGCGACACCTGCTTCGGCATCTGGGAACCGGCCAAATTGGGAATGGAGTTCGCGCCGCAGAAAAACGCGCACCCCGCCCTGCACGTCGACGACGTCGCCGCCGCCCGTGCCGAGCTAGAGGCCAAGGGTGTCGAGTTCAACGGCGAGACCTTCGACACCGGCGTCTGCCACATGGCGCTCTTCACCGATCCCGACGGCAACGACCTGATGCTGCACAACCGCTACGCGCCGTACGAGTGAGCGTTTGGTGAGTTGGGGGGTTATAGACCCCCTAATTCACCAATCGTCAGGCCCGCGCCGCGACCTCGTCGCGGATCTCCTTCGGGAGCATGAAGCGGACGTCCTCGTGGACGGTTCGCAGCTCGGAGACGTCGTCGGCGCCGCGCTCGCGGAAGAAGGAGACGAGGCGTTCGACCAGCTCCTCGGGGGCTGAGGCGCCGGAAGTGATGCCGACGGTCTCGACTCCCTCGAGCCACTCCTCCTCGACCTGGCCGTGGTTGTCGATCAGGTGCGAGGCGGCGCCGTTTTCGCGCGCCACCTCGACCAGGCGGTTGGAGTTGGAGGAGTTGGTCGAGCCGATTACAAGGACTAGATCGCACTCGCGGGCCAGCTGCTTGACGGCGATCTGGCGGTTGGTGGTCGCGTAACAGATGTCGTCGGACTTGCTGCTGACGATGCCGGGGAACTTGGCGCGCAGCGCTGCGATCACCTCGGCGGTCTCGTCGACCGAGAGCGTGGTCTGGGTGATGAAGGCGACTTTGTCCGGGTCCGAGACCTCGAGACTCTCGACTTCGTCGGCGGTTTCGATCAGGACGATGCTCTCGGGCGCCTCGCCGGTCGTCCCTTCGACCTCCTCGTGGCCCTGGTGGCCGATCATGATGATCGTGTAGCCCTGGGCGGCGAAACGGCGGGCGGACACGTGGACCTTGGTGACCAGCGGGCAGGTCGCGTCGATCGTTTGCAGCTTGCGGGCGGCGGAGTTCTCGTGCACGCTCGGGGCGACGCCGTGGGCCGAGAAGACGACCATCGCGCCCTCCGGCACCTCGGTCTCTTCCTCGACGAAGATCGCCCCGCGCTTGGCCAGTTCCTCGACCACGTGCTTGTTGTGGACGATCTCCTTGCGCACGTAGACGGGGGCGCCGTAGAGCTCGAGCGCGCGCTCGACCGTCTGCACGGCGCGGTCGACGCCGGCGCAGTAGCCGCGCGGCGCGGCGAGGAGCACCCGCTTCGGGGCGGTGGCGGTGGCTGCCATGCCCCCAGGGTACCGAGGGACGTGTCTGAGCTGAGGGTCTGGATAGGACCCGGGAACTCAGACACGGTGGGCGAATTGCGAAACGCTCGTTGGGATTGCCCCGAAATTGCGGCATAAGTAGCCTTGCTGGATGGCAACCTCCGGACGCCACCTCGACCGCCTCACCGCCGTCGACGCCTCGTTCCTCACCAACGAGAGCTCGAGCAGCCACATGCACGTCGGCGCGATCCTGATCTTCGAGGGCCCGCCGCCGAAGTACACCGATCTGGTCGAGCACGTCCGCAGCCGCTTGCCGCTGGTGCCGCGCTTCCGGCAGAAGCTGGTGGTGCCGCCTCTGGAGGCCGGCCGGCCGCTCTGGGCCGACGACGTCAACTTCAACCTGACCTACCACATCCGCCATACCGCGCTACCCGAACCGGGCGGCGAGGCGCAGCTGAAACAGCTCGCCGGGCGGGTCTTCTCCCAGCAGCTAGACCGCTCGAAGCCGCTCTGGGAGCTGTGGCTGGCGCAGAACCTGGAGCGCGACCGCTTCGCGATCCTGACCAAGACCCACCACGCGATGGTCGACGGGGTCTCCGGCGTCGACATCGGCACCGTCCTCTTCGACCTCGAGCGCGACGCGCAGCCGACGAAGCTGGAGGACGACTGGGTGCCGCAGCCCGAACCGGGCACGACCGAGCTGGTCGCCCGCGGAGTCGCCGACTTCGTCGCCGCGCCGGTCAAGCTGGCCGAGCGCGCGGTGGACGTCGTCCGCAACCCGGAGTCGACTGCGCGCAAGGCGGTCGAGGCGCTGGAGGGCGTCGGCGAGATCGTCAGCGCCTTCGCCGACCCGGCGCCGGACGTACCTCTGAACGAGGCGATCGGGCCGCACCGCCGCTACGTCTGGGCGCGCTCGGAGCTGGCCACCTTCAAGGGGATCAAGGACGCCCTCGGGGGGACCGTCAACGACGTCGTCCTCGCCGTCGTCACCGGCGCCCTGCGCAAATGGCTGGACGGCCGCGGCGTCCGCACCGAGGGACTTGAGTTGCGGGCGCTGGTGCCGGTCTCGATCCGCAGCGAGGACGAGCGCGGCAACCTCGGCAACCGGATCGCGCTGATGCGGGGTCCGCTGCCGGTCTACATCGAGGACCCGGTGCGGCGGCTGCGGACGATCAGCGACGCGATGGCCGGCCTGAAGCGCTCCAAACAAGCCCTGGGAGCGGAAGTGATCTCCCGCTTCAACGACTTCGCGCCGCCGACGCTCCTGGCGCAAGCCTCGCGGATTAACTTTTCGACCCGGCTCTTCAACCTGATCGTCACCAACGTGCCGGGACCGCAGATGCCGCTCTACGTGCTGGGCAAGGAACTGGAGGAAGTCTTCCCGGTCGCCTTCCTGCCGCAGAATCACTGCCTGGCGGTGGCGATCATGAGCTACCACGGCAAAGTCGGGTTCGGCCTGCTCGCCGACTACGACTGCATGGAAGACATCGAGGTCGTCAGCAACGGCCTCAGCGAATCCCTGGCCGAGCTCGAGGCCGCGGCCGGCAAAGCCGCCAAGGCCGCTTAGCCGACACCGGCACCTCCCTAGGCTTTCCCCATGCCTCTACTTCTGATCCTTCTGTTCATCGTCGTCCCGATCGCGGAGCTCTACGTGATCATCCAGGTAGGCCAGACGATCGGCGTCGTGCCGACCCTGATCCTGCTGCTGGCCGACGCGGTGCTCGGCTCGCTGCTGCTCAAACACGAGGGACGGAGCGCCTGGCGGCGCTTCAACGAGGCGCTGGCGGCGCGCCGCTTCCCCGGACGAGAGGTGGCCGACGGGGCGCTGATCATCGTCGGCGGCACCCTGCTGCTCACCCCCGGCTTCATCACCGACATCTTCGGCCTCTTCCTGCTGCTGCCGCCGACCCGGGCGATCTCGCGGCGGCTGCTGAAAAGGCTGACGATCGGGCGTTTTGCGGTGGTCGGCGTCTCCGGCGGCGGCTTCGGGCCCTTCGGCCCGCCGAGTCGCGACCCCACCCGCGCGAGCCGCGATTACGACGTCGAGGGAACTGCCGAAGAGGTGCCGCCGCAGAGCAATGGGGAGCCTCGCCTGCCGCGCAGCGACCAAGGTTGACCTTGGAAGGGGAGCGGCAGACCGGGCGGCTCCTCCTCCGCCCGCCGACTCCCGAGGACCGCTCTCTCTACCACGCCCACTTCACCCAGCCGGAGATCGAGCGCTGGCTGCGTCCCTCCCCCCTGCCGCCCTTCAACTCCGGCGCGCTCGACGAACTGGTCGAGGGCGACCAGGCCCACTGGTCCGACCACGGCTTCGGCCCCTGGGTCCTGATCGAGCGGAAGTCCGGAGCCTTCGCTGGCCGCGGCGGCCTGCACTGGACCACGGTCGAAGACATCACCATGGTCGAGCTCGCCTGGAGCGTCGAGCCGCGCCTGCACGGCAACGGCTACGCGACCGAGATGGCCAACGCAGCCATCGAGTGGGCCCGCGAGCTGGAATTCGAAGAGCTGGTGGCGCTGGTGCTGCCCGGCAACGTCGCCTCGCGGCGAGTCGCCGAGAAGCTCGAGTGCGAGCAAACCAGCGAGGTCGAGCACGCCGGCCTGCCGCACCTGCTGTTCCGCCTGCGCCTCGCCTGACCTGCGACTGGTGAGTTATGGGCGCTATAGGCCCCCTAACTCACCAAACGTCAAAACCCCAAAGCGAACTTGGCGTCCTCGGTCATCATCATCGAGGAGCCGCCGAGGAAAGCCCCGCAAATCGGGGTCTCCGAAGACTCATGGTGACAGCCATGGGGGCGCGAAGAAAATTAGGCCCAAACATCGCCCGTTGAATCCGGTTGGATGAGTGGCCGACTGGCGCATAACTGGCGCATCGCTTGAGGTAGGCGAGGACAAGAGCTACAAGCAGATCTCACCCCGCTGTTATTTCTTTGCGGACTCTGACGGGCCGCTTGCGCTAAATGAGCTAGGCGACCACCTCTTTGCCCCAATCTTGGTGACCCTTGCGCCCAAGCGAACCCGTCGGAACGGTGCCTAGACAGTGCCTGCTCACCCCACTTGTCGAGACGCCCAACGCCAATAAAGCAAAAGAAGGGCTGCTAGAGAAAGGCCGAGAAGGGCATCCCAAGCTTCCCCGTGGATCAAGGACCAGCCAGCCAGAGCCAGGCACACTATGCCGAAAACCAGGAGAACTCTTGGGAGCGTGATTGCCTCAACCATTACATTCGACCTCTGCGCTAGCAGACACCGAGCTTATCAGCGAAGTAGAAACCTCCGGCACCAACACCAGCATAGGCACCGAGATGCAGCAGCGCACCGCCTATCACCGCCGATAAAGGCCCGCCTTGACTCAATATGAATCCCGCCCCCCCTGCAGTGCCGGCCACAGCCCCAAGATGTGCCGCCGTTTCCTTGCAGGACATATCCAATAGGCCCTTGACCTTGTCTTCCACCGTATTTAAGGCATCTTCGGCCGTCTTTTCCCAAGGAAGCCTGATCGGGGGGACGAAACCGCTACTTGCACTGGCGCCACCATGCGCCCGCCTTTCCCGGGCTTTCTCCATTCTCTCCCTTATGCGATCTACGCGACCGAGGACTTTTGCCCTCTTTTCCCGCTGCCTCGACTTACACCCCTTCTTCGTGGAGCAGCTTCCTTCCAAATCGAAGTCGTTGATGGGATCCTGATTGGCATAGTCATACGGATTGGCCGAGCCCCCGAATACCGGATCGGGGGTCAAAAAGCGCCCGAGCGACGGCACGTAACTCCTGATGCCCATCTGGATTACCCCAGAAGACAGTTCGGTCCGGCGCTGCTTACCCCCAAGCCATCCGAATCGCCCAGCACTGTTCCCGGTCGGGTTTCCGAACTCGTCAAATCTGGGAGCCGTTTTGAGTTCGGTAGCGGTCGGACTCAAGGCAGCGGTAGCCGACACATCGCCGTGCAGGTTCGTCAGCTGTAGTTCAATTTCTTTGCCGCTTTCCTGCACGGCCGCCAATTCGCCATTGATGCCGCCAATATTCCTCGTCCAGGTCGACCCACGCTCAGTCCACGAAGGTGAATCCGAGGCGGTGTCGTAATGGAACACTTCCGTGCCTTCCAGGCCTCCTCCCTGCAGCCGCACTCGTTGGCGCAGAGAAGCGTCGAGCTGGTACGAGTTGGTGACACCTCCCTGCGACTGACTCGCGACCATGTTGGTCGCGAAATAGCTAGTCGCTAAAGATTTGCCCCCTGCGTAAACAGCGGGAAGGTTGGTGATCCGGCCGAACTCATCGTAAGTCGGACCGGTCAAGCGATCGGCGGCGTCGTATTCGTAGGTCTGCGCCGTTCCGCCGGAGGTGGCGCAGACGCCGCCGACGCCGGGAGCGCGCGTCGTCAATGATTTCCGATTCGAGTCTTGATCGTAGGTGTAGATGCGGGTGGTGCACTGACCGCCAGTGGGCGTTTCGTCAGCTGACACGAGGCGACCTGCATTGTCGTATTCGTAGCGCTCGGTGCCTTGCGTCCCCGTTTCCCGTCGCACCTGACCCAGGATCGAGCGTTCCACGCCGAAGTCGAGCCAAAGGCAACTCGCGCCGCAATTGGAAGCCTTCGTGTAGGACAGGTGCGAGGCTGCGCCGGTTGAGTCGTAGGTGTATTCCGCGGTCAGACCGTTCGGCATGGTCCGTTTGAGGAGTTCGCCGCCGGCGCCGTAGCTCGCCGAGAAGATGCCTGCAGCCGAGTCTTCGAGTTCAATCGGGATGCCGGAAACCGAGTCGTAGCGTACGGTCTGGCTTCCTTTGGCGTCGGTCACTTTCACCGGCCTTGACTCAAAGTCATAGGTCGTTTTCGTTTCGTTTCCGTCGGCGTCTTCGTAGGCGGTGACCCTCCCGAGCGTGTCGTAGCTGGTCTTGGTTTCCTGTGAGTCGAATCCGTTGGAAGCCCATTTCTGGATGCGGTTGTTAGCGCTATCCGCGATGAAGAGATTGCCTTTGGCGTCCGCGACCAACCCCGAGGGGCCGTTGAGTAGGCCTTCAGCACTCCCCGAGGTCCCGAACTTGAGCAAGAACGCTCCGGATTCAGAGAACTTCTGGACGCGATTGTTGCCCTGATCCGACACCCACACGTTGCCGCTGGGATCGGTCTCAACCCCGGCCGGTTTGCTGAGCTGGCCACCCCCCGAACCCGGAGTACCGAATTTGCGGGAGTAGACGTAGGAGGTGGTAAATGCCTCCATCCGGTTGTTGCCGGTGTCTGCGACCCAGAGCAGGTAGCCCTGGAAGCCGATCGCGGTCGGTTCTTTCAGCTGGCCATTTTCGGAGCCCAGCGAGCCGAATTTCGCGAGCACTTCTGCTTGGGGGCTCAGCTTCTCGACCCGGTTGGTGGCGCGCTCGACGACGAAGAAGTTCTGGCCTCCGGTGGTGGTGATCCCGATCGGTTCTGAGATCTCGCCTTCGCCGCTGCCGGCGGTGCCCGCTTGGCAGACGTTGCCCGATGCAGCCGTGCAGAGGTTCTTTTCGAGCGTGGTGCCTCCGGCTTCGACCTTCGTTTTATTCACGTTGGAGCCGATCACCGAGATGAAGGCACCGGAGGAGTTGAACCGGGCAACCCGGTTGTTGGCGGTGTCGGTGACGTCGATGCTGCCGGCCGAGTCGATCGCGATCGCCGAAGGTGAGCTCAGGTTGCCCCCAGTAGAACCTTTGCCACCCGCTTCACGGATGAATTCGCCTTCTTCGTTGTATTGAACGATGCGGTCATTGCCGCTGTCTACCACCCAAACATTGCCCGCCGCGTCGATAGCCGTGTCGGTCGGATTTTTCAGGGCGGTGTGGGAGGGGCTCCCCAATCCGAACGAAGTCCGGTACTGGGGGCCTTCGCAGTCCGCCTCGCATTTGAAGCGCTCTGCGATCGGCATGCCCAGCGATCCGCTGTATTCGACTTCGAGCTTCGGGACTGGGACGCCGCCGCCTTCGATCTTCTTCGTCGTCTGGCGACCCGCGTTGTCGTAGGTGAGAAGCGTCGTGCGTGGATTTCCGGTCCCGCCGGGGCTTTCGACGATTTCAGTCGGCTCGTCGAGCCCGTTATATTTCTTGAAATATTTGACGAGCAATTCCGGGCGGCCGCTTCCGCTCGCCTGAGCCGCCGGCAGCGTCTTGCAGGGCAATCCGGCGTAGGCCGGCTTACCTAGACACTCGGCTGGGATGTTGGCTCCCGTGGCTGCGCCCGTGTAGTAGGTGAACCTAGTGGTGCCTGCTCCGCCTCCTGCAGTGTTCGACGGCTGGCGCACTTCGAGCGGGGAGCCGGTCGCTTCGTCGTATACCGTCACCGACTTGATCGCCAGGTGACCGGCCCCCGGATCGATAGTCGTTTCGATTGGACGTCGGAGATTCCAGTTGTAATTGCTTTCCGTGCTTTTCTGTTCCACTTCGCCTTGCCCAACGATCGAAGCCCCGATGGTTTCTTTGGTGGGCAGGTGATACGCCGGCTGACCCGCAGGCGGCGCAGGGTTGACGTATTGATAGACGGTGTGAGCCCGCGCTTCTTTGGTTTCGCCGTTGGCAAGCCGGATCGGATGCGTGGGACCCCATGATGCCCACAGCTCGGTGCCATCTCCCGAGTAGCTCGAGTGGGAATCGAGTTCCTTGGCGCGCGAAGCCGAGCTCGAGCCCGCTTCCAGTGCCGTGAGCCGGTTCTGTGGGCTGAGTTCACGGACCACGTTTCCGTGCTGGTCGGTTTCTGCGGTCGAAATCGAGGGCCCCGATGCACCGGGCGGAGCGGAGGATGCGGTATTTACCTCGTAGCCTTCAGGGTCCAGATAGTGGACGGTTGCGTGGGAGAAGTCGCTCGGCCGGGCTTCGCTTGGGACCTGATCGGGCGGAAAGATCGCCGTTGCGTCGACCGGGTAGTCGCTTTGGCCCCAGGTGGTGACGGTCGCCGGGCTCATGTCATAGGGCGCGCCGCTGCCTGCGATCGGCACTTGGTAGGCCACGGTCGAGGTCGAGGTCGGCGTCGCTTTGTCCAAGCTCGCTCGGCTCACCGTTTTCAGGCGCCCGAACATGATTTCGTCGTTCCAGTTGTAGTGGAGGGGCGAGCCTTCGCGGCTGAATTCCGACGGTTTGTAGTAGCCGAACTGCCAGGTCTCCTGGCCCGGTGGGGTGAGGCTTGCCAGGGTCTTTGAGGTCGGGTCGTTCGCCGTTTCGTAGGTGTAGGTCTCTTTCATTGCCGGAGAGATGCGGGGGTCCCACTCTTCGATCAGGCGATATTCGGAGTCGTATTTGTATTCGGCAACGGCTGGGCCAGTGCTCGAGCCGCTGGCGTCGTAGTAGCTGATCGAGCCGAGGCGGAAGCCCTGCCAGCAGGAGCAGGAGAAGTAGTTGAATACCAGCGTCCGGCATCCCGGGGTGGTCGTCGAGCTGTTTTCGCCACAGGCGGAGACCCCCGGGGGCGGCGGGGATATCTCCTTGACGAGCTTCAATCGGTACGGGTTCGATTCGATTTTGTAGACCATTCGTGCCGACTTTTTCGACGCCTGCCAGGAGACAGTCGACGGAACGTATTCGTCGCCATAGCCGCTGCTGGCGAAACTCGTCTGGACGCCTTCGGGGTTGGTAAGGGTGAAGGCTTCCCCTTCTTTGCCAAGGACCCACCCCTTCATGTATTCGGGGGCGATGTAGCTGCCGCCGACGATTTCAAAGCTCGCCGCAGGCCCTTCGCTGTCATAGAGTTCGATCCAGTCCGCAGCCGGGATCGCTTCTTCGACCATGCATTCCGCTTTTGGCCACCCTTCTTCGATGCATTCGGGGTCGTAGTAGGCCGGTACTTCATTTTCGTGGCGCTGGACGAGTCGCGTCCAGGCTTCGCCTTCGTATCCCTGTTCCACCGGCGAGGATGGCTGCCACGGCCCGCCGAGGGCAAAGGTCTTCGGAGCTTCACCGTGGAAGTTCGATTCGTAGGTGCGGGTGAATTCGAGGTTCGATTCTGAGCCCGGCACTGGGATCGAGACGTCGGTCCTGGAGATCGTGATCTCCCCGGTTAGGAGGTCGACGTTGGCGGGGCCGACGGAAGCCGTGGCATCGGTGGGCGCCCCGATGCCCGAGGTGTCGCCGGTGTATTCGACGCTGACCGGTTCGCTCGCGCCGCGCGAGCTCGCACCTCCGAAGAACATTGCGCGGAGCTTGATCCCTTCTTCGGTGGGGTGGGTGACCTGCGGTTCCATCGCCTTGGACGCCACCGGGTAGTCCAGGTAGATCGGTTCGGAGCGTTGTTGTTCATTTGAAACCGGCAGCGGCCATGAAACGGAGTTACCTTTGCCGTCGCGGAAGTATTGCCCCGAGATGGTGCGGAATTCGTGCCAGCCCGGAAGCTGCATTTGGTAGCTGACTCCGGTCACGCCCGTTCCTGCCCATTGTGATTGCAGCGTCAGGTAATGGCTCGTCTTCCGCCCCTCTTCGGGCGAGCTCAGCTTGTTGGTCGATGGCGCTTTGCGAAATTCGTAGAGGATCTTCAGGTAGGGCCGGTTTTCGGCGACAGGCGCGGTGCTTGAGTCGAACTTGAACAGGCGGTGGGTGCAGGAGGTGCTCGTGCATGAGCGGACTTTGTCGTCGATGAGCTTGACGATCACGCTCATGTCTTCGCCTTTGTCGGCTTTTTCTTTGACCTTGGAGGTCTGAATCGGCACGCTCCACCAGCCCGCGCCGCTCCCCCGCGCCGCGGTTTCGACTTTGCCGAGGGCTTCGGAGGAGTAGTCACCGCCTTCTGCTGCCCAGTTTTGGCCTTCGGTGTAGCGTTTCCAGTTGGCCTGCCACGTCCAGGGCTTCAAGACCCGGTGGACGGCAATACCGCTGGTGTTCTGGGCGGCTTCGGGGGAGTGCAATTCCAGGCTCGCGGCGGAGATGTCCGCTCCTTCGGGGATTCCTCCGGTCTGCAGGTACATCAGCGCGCGGTACCAGCCATCTTTCGCCGATTCCAATTCGGCGTTGTAGCCGGCGAGATGGGACGGGCGACCCCAGCTGGCACAGTCGATCCAGCCTTCTTCGCCTTTCTTGCCGCCAATCGTGCAGTCGAGGTCGGCTTTCTCGGCGATCACCGTCGGATCGATGCGGACAGGCCAGGAGCGATCTGCCGCCGCAAGCCAATTCTCGTCGACCGCAATCGTTAATATCCATGCCCCTCCTTCCCGAGGGCCGAGCTGGTAGCTGACGTGCTCGCTGCTCGGTGCAAGAGATCCAGCATCAGCGGCGGTCGGCGCCGGCAGTGATGCAACCAGCTCGCCCGCCTGGTTTTTGAAGATCACCGAGCCGTCCTCGAGGAGATCAGCGGAGACGCCGGCGGAGGCGGTGAGCCGATAGCGGAAGGTTGACGGGCTGGAGGCGTTCTGGAGTTCGATTACCTCCTTGATCCCTGAGGCGAGGGTCGTGTATTCAAAAGCGGTATCGGCTTCGGGACTGTCGTACACGGCGGCGCCATCGACGAGTTCGGCCGCTTCGGTTTCAGTCGCCAGTAGCTTCGACGCGACCCATTCATCTCCAACGGCCAAGCGGGCTGGACCTGCTTGAAGTTCGGACGGAAGACTGACCTCCACCGAGTTCGCGCCGTTGACGAGTTCGCCGCTATCGGTTTCTTCCAGTCCTTCCTCAATCGGGAGCCAATCCCCGTCCGCGTCCTGGTAGTTGATGGGGGTGCCGTAGATCCTCGTTTCCAGCAGACCGGAGGGAAGTTCGTAGGTATCCGAAGTCGCGGTGCGCTTCTGTGGCAGTTCTGCGACCACCACGGGCGCGGCTGCCGGTAAGGCGCCTTCCCCTTCGTCGGAGTCGTCACCACTCGCCGCATCAAGTCCGATCAGCAGGAAGCCGACCAACATGCAGAGCGCCACAGCACCAAGTAGACGTCGGTCAAGCGCGCGAGCGTATGAGTTCACAGGGCCTCCGTTTGAGAAATGGTCAGATCCGGCCGAACCCAAAGATGCGGCCAACTGATCAGCGAGGCACCCTATACACGTTTCACCCCTGAGCACTTACCTACTATTTGCCCTATTTAGCGAGGCGCACTTAATTGGTACGCATCTCTCCGACCGCGCTTTACCGGTAGACGCGGCGTCCGCCTTTTCCCGCTCCAATCGACCCCGTTCTGTGAGTTCGCCAGACGCCACGGCGCCTTTACCGAGCTAGCACTCGCCTGGGGAGGACTGGGCGACGTGTCCACCTCTGGTGCCCGACCTGGAGGTCCAAGGAGGAAGAACATCCGAAATTTCTCACCTGAAATCATCCACAGGCTTTCGGGGACTGACCCCCGGGCCTTCTGCCCAGGGATCAAATCCCCGTTAAGAGCTATGCGCCCTTGTGGATCTGATGCGTTGCCGTAACGGCAGCCACGGTCTCGACCTTCATCGGCAGTCACCCCCTTTCCAGATGAGCCCTGGCATTCCCGGACGCCAGGTGGAATCCCAATGCTAAGGAGACTTTGCGGCTTTTACCGTTTGGTATTCGGTCGCCACTTAGCGATAGACGCTCTTTGGGTTTATCGGGAGAAGGTCTTTATGCTCTGCTGAGATTGAGTGGACTAAAAGCGACCAGCAACGAGCAGGGAGGACCCCCCTTGGTGAAGACGATGGCCAGCAGGGCCAAACGGGCAAAGCGGCGAATCGAGGATGTCGTGCAGTACGCGCTAGGCCATAAAACCCGCGTCTACATCTTGATACTCCTGAACGAGGGGATCTACACGGCTGGAGAACTCGCCGCGATGATGGACGAGCCGCTGAACAACGTCCACAAGCATCTCGGAAAGATGCTCGAAGACGGATCGGTTGAGATTGCCCGAGAAGAGCGGGAAGGGAACATCACCCGGTATTGGTATCGCGCAGTTGAGACCCAGTGCTATTCGCAAGAGGAGTTTGAACAACTTCCCTTCGCGTATCGACAGAACATCGCTGGGGCGATCCTTCAATCGGGAACGGCCGAGGTCATGGCCGGTTTCTACACCGGCAACCTTGCCGATCCACGGGCTTGTTGCTATTGGGACTGGTACAACCTCGATGCCACGGGTCGGCTCGCCGCGGAGGAACTCAATCTTCGTTACCTCAACGAGCTGCGCGAGATCGAGGTCGAATCCACGAACCGTGCTGCGAGCAGCGGTGAGGAGACCACCTCGATGCTGCTTCACAACATGTTCTTTGAACGCCCTCGCAAGGGTCTGTCCCGCGCGTTCCGATTCGGAAGGTCGCCGTTTGGTGATCGAGGCGCACCGGGCGATTGACCCCGCACCTTTCACCCAAGAGGATTCGCACCACTCGACCGACATAAACCGCCTCTCACGTTCACCCGGAGGCGGCTGCCCAGGAGGGAAGTAGGAAGCATCGGTGCCGTTTCCCGGATTGTCCGGCACCACCCACCGCGATGACAAGAGCACGGGGATCTTCCCCTCTGGGCTGTCGGTCGAGATCCTTATGCGAATCTCGACGGTCCCCAACATCGCCCCCAAGCACTGCCCTCCTTGCTCCTGGCCGACGAGGGGGAGGCGAAAGCCAGCGGCGGCAATACGACCCGCTTCCCACGGCGTATTGCCCCCCCGCTGGCTCCTCTTCATCGCAAAGTGACCGCGCCGGCTTACACGCAGCTGCCGCCCCAGCTGCGGCCTCCGACCCGTCCCGAGATCGAGGATCGGGAATTGGCGCCGTTCGACTGGGCCTGCCTGGTCGACAGATATGTCCATGAGTTCAAGGTCGCCATCGCCGAAGCGCTGGACTGGATTGGCCAGCCGCTCTCGGCGAAGGAGCTTTGGTACATCCTCGACATGACGACGCAGACCGAGTACCAGGCTCTCGCCTACCACGCCAGAACCCTCCAGAGGATGGGGCTGACGGTCGAGGCGGCCTACCGAGAAGCGCGCGGGGCGACCGAGGTCTACTACCTCCCGGTGTCATGAGTCGCATGGCCGACTATCAGCTCGACGCGATTGCGCGAGCAGTTCGCAAGGCCAGGGAGGAGGCGGAGCTATCTCAGGCCGCTCCCGCGCAAAAGGCGGGCCTGACTCCAACCTCGATAGGGGAAGTGGAGTCCGGCGAGCACGAACCGACCTACGGCACCATGAGGCGCCTCGCTCACGGGCTCGGGGTCTCCCTCCCCAAGCTGGTAAAGGCAATCGAAGAGGTAGAAGAGGGCTAGCGGGCGTCGCGGTCGCTGACTGGTCGTCTGCGGCACCCGCTAGCCGTCTTTCTCAATTCCCACCGACCTCTGCCAGGCACTCCTCCGCCTCTCCCTCGAAGCGCCTCTTCACCAGCATCCTCCTGCGTGACCGCCAGTCACATCCAGCCCCCTTTAGCACCGAACCAGGACCGTCCCCTCCAAGCGGAGCCCTAACAGCAGAACCCCTCACCCACTATCACTGTCTAGTGACCTCTCCGCCGATGCCGGCGGACCAGACTCCCCGCAGCGCCCCGAGATCGCCAGGGGCATTCGCGCCGCAGAAGGCATTTCTGCGGCATGGCACGCGCAGGGGAAAAGACGGCATCGCGGGCAGCCGCGAGGCATACCGCCCGTATGGCTCACCGAATCCACCCGGTGCAGATCGCGCCCGCGGTGGCAGTCAAGACATGGAGCCGATGCACCGCATCTCCCCGCAGGACAGCAGGGGCATGGAGCACCCCCGAGGTCTGCGCTGATGCTCTCCGCCGGAAAGCTCGGGCGCGGCCAGGAACGCTACTACCTCGAAAAGGTCGCCGAAGGCGCCGAGGACTACTACTCCGGCGAGGGTGAGGCGCCGGGTCAGTGGCTCGGCGACGGTGCCGAGGATCTCGAGCTGCGAGTCGCCGCGCCGACCTGGCGGGCGGCCAACGTCCTGCGCTCGGAGGGGCTGAACGCCACCAGCGTCGCCCGCCTGCTGGCCGAACTTGACCGCGGCACCGCTGCGGGCGAACAGGCGCTCACCCGCGGCTCGGTGCTGTTGGTCGACGAGGCCGGGATGGTCGACTCCAGGGCGATGGCCCGGCTCGTTCACCACGCGGCCGAAGCCGAAGCCAAGCTCGTCCTGATCGGCGACCCCGCCCAGCTCGGGGAGATCGAGGCGGGCGGTCTCTTCGGCGCGATCGTCGCGAGAAGCGAGCCGGTCGTCCTCGGAGAAGTGATCCGCCACCGCCACGAGCTTGAGCGCGAGGCGGCGAAGATGACCCGCGAAGGCAGAGGCGGCGAGGCGCTCTCCGTCTACCGGGGCGCGGAGCGGGTCACCGTCTCCGACGATCCGCTGGCGCGCCGCGAGGCGATGGTGGCCGACTGGTGGGAGAGCTTCCGCCGGGGCGAGGACGCGCTGATGATCGCCAAGCGCAATGCCGAGGTGGCCAAGCTGAACGCCCTGGCGCGGGAGGAGATGCGCGCCGCGCAAAGGCTCGGAGCGCAGGAGATCGCGGTCGGCGAGACCCGCTTCGCTGCCGGCGATCAGGTGGTCACCCGGATCAACGACCAGCGCCAGAACATCTACAACCGCGAGCGCTGGCATGTGGCGGAGGTGGATGCGGAGTCCGGGAGCGCGGTGTTGGTCGGAATCGACACCCGGGGGCGGGTGTGTGTCGATTCCGACTACTTGGGGCGGGTTAGGGAGAGAGACGGAGGGCCTGCGCTGGAACACGGCTATGCGGCGGCGACCTACCAGGCCCAGGGCGCGACGGTGGACTCGGCCTTTGTGATGGCCGATCCCTCGATGGACCGCCAGGAGTTCTACGTCGCCACCTCGCGGACCAGGGAGCAGACCTACCTCTACGCCACGCCGGAGATCAACTTCGACCGCGATGAGTACGCGCCGCGCTCGCAGATGCGCGAGGGCCTCGACCACATCGCCCAGGCCGCGGAGCGAGACGGCTCCCAGGTCTCAGCCCACGACGCCGCCCTGCGGGCCGAGCTAGGTCAGCTCTCACCGGCCGAGCTTGCCGGCCGCGTCCGCGAGCTTCGCTCCGAGGCCGGGGCCGAGCGCCACAACGAAGAGCGGCATCTAGGGGTCGCGGCGGAGATCGAGCGCCAAAGTGAGCAGCTTGAGAGCTACCGCTCGGCCTCGCACTCCGTGCATCCCTCGAACGAAGAACGCGCGCTGGAGCTGATGGCAGCGGCTCGAACCGAACGCGAACAGCTGCCCGAGGTAGGCCACCAGGTCCGCGCCAAAGCCTCGGTCGCCGAAGCCCTCCTCGCCGAGCGCGAGCGCGCCGCCACCACCGCCGCCCGACTCTCCCCTCCCGACTACATCACCAATGAACTCGGCAAGCGCCCGAGCGACCCGGCGAAGGCTCGGGAGTGGGACAAGGCTGTCCACGGGATCGAGAGCTACCGACTCAGAAACAACGTGGGGGACAGAGACAGCGCATTGGGGGCGAAGCCGCGCGATCACTCCCAGGCAAATGAGCACGCTCAGGCCCAGCGGCGGGTCGAGAACGCCCAACGGCAGTTGCAGCTTCAACATCAGCTTGCGCACCACCGCCACATCGAGCGCGGCGGGATGGGGATCAGCCTGTGAGCCGGCCCCGGCACACCCGCGACCGCGGCATCCGGCCTCGCTTCGGTGGCAAGTGATGGATGCGCAACCGAGACTCGCGCCTGATCAGGGGTCTTCCACCCCGGCCCGCGCAAAGCAGCGACTGTCACCTCCGCGCCTCGGGTTGACGGTCGCCGAGGCTGCCCAGGCAGTGGGGATGAGTGAGTCGTCCTTCAAGCGTCATGTTCAGCCAGAGCTTCGAATCGTCCGCCGGGGGAGCCTGCGGATCATTCCCCTCTCGGAGATCGAACAATGGCTGGAGCAAAACGCCACCTTCGCCGGCTCGCCCGGAGGCCGCGTAAGATGAACGGATCAATAAAGCGCCCCCGCACCGTTGTAGCGGCCGGGGGCATGGCCCACGGAGGTGTGACTCCATGAGCAACGCGAAGCGTAGCCCTGCGCTGCAGGGCATCGAAGTACGAACCGACGCCAAAGGGCGCAAGCGCTATCGAGGCACCGCCCGAGACAGGTCGGCGGGCAGGCACCTCAAGGGACCCTGGACGGCATCCCTGGCAGCCGCCCGCTCTTGGCGCATAGACGCGCGCCCGGATCGAGGCAGGGACCCTCTCGGCTGTCGCAGGCCCCACCGTCGAGGAGGCGGCGGCGATATTCATCGAGAGCATCGGGTCAGGCGCCTTCCGACAGAGGAACGGACACAGCTACAAGCCGAGCGTGGTGCGCGAATACCAACGCGTGCTCGATAAGCAGGTCGTTCCGGAGTTCAGGCGGAAGCATCTCGCCCGCCTTCAGCGACCCGAACTCCAACGCTGGGCTGACGGCTTGACGGTCGATCGCTCGCCGTCGACCGTTCGCAACATCGTGGCCTCGCTGCGAGCGCTGATCGCATTCGCAGAGCTTCGAGGATGGGTCCATGTCAATCCGAGCGATGGGTTGCGGCTTCCCACTGGCGAGCGGCAGCGCGACCGCATCGCCTCTGCCAGTGAAGCTGGGGAGTTGATCGAGGCGATGCGCTCGACGGATCGAGCCGCCCTGGGATGCGCCGTCTACGCCGGCCTTCGCCTGGGAGAGCTACTGGCTCTGGACGTGACCCCAGTCGATCTGGAGGGAGGCTGGCTGCACGTCCACCGCAGCTGGGACCGCGGTGCTAAGGAATTCGTGTCGGTCAAGAACCGGAAGCCCCGCAAGGTTCCGATCATCGAGAAGCTTGCGGATATTCTCGGAAACCATCTCGGTCTCCTCGGCGACCCTGTGGAGGGGCTCCTCTTCCCGAGCGCGAACCGCTCGGACTGGCCGACGGACCCGGGCATTCTCCGGCGGCGCACGCGCAAGCGCTGGGAGGACGCCGGACTCACGAGCCTCGGGTTCCACGAGGCTCGGCACACCTACGCGAGCATCGCCATCGCGGCGGGATTGAATCCGAAGACGCTCAGCACCTACATGGGCCACTCAACGATCACGATCACTTTCGACCGCTACGGCCACTTGATGCCCGGCAGCGAGGATGAAGCGCGCGCGCTCCTCGACTCCTACCTCGATGCATAAGAAGCCGGAGATTGCCATCCGGTCGGTGCGCAACCCTGCTCGTTGTGTCTGTAGTAGCCAATTCCTGGCAATCAAGAAGGAGTAGATGCCATGAGCAAGAGGACCTTCGGGGCCTAGGCGATGGCAGCCGACGCAGGCCTATGGCTTGCGACCGGCTTCTTTCTCTACCTGGTCGCGATTTCCGTCGCTGGGGTGACGCTGTGCCGAATGGCGCCACGGCGCGGAATCGAAGTCGAGGTAGTGATCAAGGGACCATCGTTTCGCCTCAAACTTCGAAGCCCCGTTCTAGGGGCCGGCGGTGGGCGAGGGCCGAACAAGCCCGGCTCTCCGCGGGGGTTCAGCAGTCAGCAGCGGATACCTGATTCCCCCGACAACCAAGAGTGACCTGGGGCCGCATCCGCGGCCCCTTTTTTTTCTGCGGGACCGACACATCAGCCTCGGCGCCGTGGGGACATCCGTGGGGACGGGATGGGGACAGAACTGACCCCGACTGACCCTCTCTGACCCCGGAAACCGTGCCTAGAAGCCCAAAGCGAACTTGGCGTCCTCGGTCATCATCTCCGGGCTCCAGGCGGGGTCGAAGACCATCTTGGGATGTACGCCGGTGACGCCGGGGAGGTCGCCGACGAACTCGCGCATCTGCTCGGAGACCTGGGGGCCGATCGGGCAGGCGGGGGTCGTCAGGGTGAAGGTGACGTAGACGTCGGAGCCCTCGATGTTGACGTCGTAGACCAGGCCGAGGGAGACGAAGTCGAGTCCCAGCTCGGGGTCGATGACCTCCTCGAGCACCTCGTAGACGTCCTCCTCGGTGAGGGTTTCGTCTTGGGTGTCGGGCGTGGTCGGGGCCTGGTCGGACGCTGCTGCGGGGTTATCGGACATGCCCCCATGGTAGCCGGGCGCTACCTCGGCTCCGGCGGCGGCCCCTCCCCCGCCGGTGTCAACTCCAGCTGGAACCATCCGACGTCGCGCCAGGCGCCGTGCTTCCAGCCGATTTCGCGGTTGAGGCCAGACTGCGCGAAGCCGAGGCTCTCGTGCAGGCTGACGCTCGCCTCGTTCGGCAGGGTGATGCCGGCGCAGGCCATGCGGAAGCCGCGCTGGCGCAGACGCTCGAAGAGCGCCTCGTAGAGGGCGCGGCCGACGCCGCTGCCGCGGGCCTCCGCGGCGACGTAAACGGAGACGCTGGCGCTCCAGCGATAGGCGGGACGCTCGTTGAAGGCAGTCGCGTAGGCGTAACCGACCACCCGTTCCTCCTGCTCAGCGACGAGCCAGGCGTGGCTCGCGCCGTAGCGCTCGATCCGCGCCGCCAGCTCCGCCGCGTCGGGGGCGCTTTCCTCGAAGGAAACGGCGCTGCCCTCGACGTGCGGCGCGTAGATCGCCGCGCAGACGGCGGCGTCGCTGGCGGGGTCGGCATCTCGGATCCGTAGCTCTGACATCGAGGGCGGTAGAGGTTATGGGCCCATAGCAGTCATAAGCTCTACCGCGCCCTTTCCCGATCACTAGGCTGCCGGGCATGAGCGAGAGCGGCCCAGTGGTGCGACGGTCGATCGGGATCGTCTTCTCCGACGGCGGCCTGCTGGCGCTCAGCTCGAGCCTGCCGGCCGGCGCCGAGGCGCACGGCGAAGAGGAGGTCGCGGCGGTCCTCTGTGACCCCGATGGCGCCCCGCTGCAGTTCGAGGAATCGCTGCTCTCGACCGAATACGGCGAGGACGGCGTGCAGCGCCGGGCGACGCTGGAGCTGTGGCCCGACGTCGAGGAGATGCGGCCGCTGCGCGGCGCCGGCACGCTGATCAACTCGGTCAACGTGCGCCGCCGAGGGCTGGACTCGGAGATCGCCTTCTTCCGCTGGTCGGTCGAGGGCCGCGAGGGGCTCGGCACCTACGAGGTTGCCCGCAGCGCCCATGAGTGAAGTCAAAGCGATCGTCTGCGACTTCGGCGGCGTCCTCACCACGCCGCTACTCGCCGCCTTCGCCGCCTTCCAGGACGACAGCGGCATCTCGCCGGAAAACCTCGGCCTGGCGATGCGCGAGGGGCTCGAGGAGGGAGAGGAGATCCCACTCTTCCGGCTCGAGCGCGGCGAGATCAGCGAAGACGAGTTCATCGCCCGCCTCGAGGACGGGCTGGAGAAGATCCTCGGCCACCGCCCCCACCTGCACCACTTCCGGCGCCAGTTCTTCGGCGCGCTCGATCCCAACGAGGAGATGATCGGGTTGATGCGGGAGCTGAAGGCGAGTGGGCTGAAGATGGCGATGCTGACCAACAACGTGCGCGAGTGGGAGCCGCTCTGGCGCTCGATGCTGCCCGTCGACGAGATCTTCGAGGAGATCGTCGACTCGGCCTTCGTCGGCTGCCGCAAGCCGGAAGCGCGGATCTACGAGCTGACCCTGGAGCGGATCGGGATGCCCGCCGAGGCGTGCCTCTTCATCGACGATCTGCAGCCGAACATCGAGGGCGCCGAAGCCGCCGGGATGAGCGCCGTCCACTTTCGCGACAACGCCCAGGCGATCGCTGAGATACAGAGTTTTCTAAAAGAAACTTGACACGTACCTAAGAGGGGGACAGTCTAATCCCGGGACCCGCGATAGGCGCGGGTCTGGGAGAAAGGATCAGCATGTTCCTCAAGCTCAGGCGCCTCGGCGCCGTCTTAGTCGTGCTAACCGCAGTCGCGAGCACAGTGGCAAGCCCCGCACAGGCGGCGGTTACCCACGATTTCGAAGCAGAATCCAGCCCCTACATCCTCACAGGCGCAACGCCTGGAAAAGAAGCCGTATTCAAATTCAGCTCCGGCGCCGCGGTCACGTGCGCAGCAAACGGCCTCAACGGGACAGTGTCATCGAGTCCCGCCTCGTCGGTCACACTGCAGCCGACCTACGGAAACTGCACCTTGAACGAACTCGCGGCAACCGTGGACACACCGTGCAACACCCTGTTCACAGGCGAAACAACCGCCTTCGAACACGGAACGGTGCACATTGAGTGCGCAAACGAAGCCTCGGTACGAATAACAGTCAACGGCTGCACGATTGAAATCGGGTCGCAGACACCCGAACAGGGCACCCACTACACCAACACAGGATTCGGCAAAACCAGGGACGTCGACTTCAAAGTGACAATGACGAACACCAAATACACGAAAATTGGGGCAGCCTGCAGCCTCATAGCCGGATTGGCCGGTGAACTCTCTATCCTCGGCGAATATACAGTCAAAGCATATGCAGACAAAGGCGGGGCAGAGGGCGAACAGATCGGCTTCTGGACGAAAGCGACAGTCACCTGACCCACTCCGATCGCCCCGGCTTCGGTACGCACCGGAGCCGGTGCGTTTTTCATACGGCGTCGAGTGCCCGCGACGGCGCTTCCCGCCAGCGGCGGGCGAACGGCAATCGCCAGCTGTGGGGTGCGATTAGAGCGCCGATCTCCGATGGGCCCCAGGAACCCTGCGGGTACGGTTTCACCGCCGGCGGGTCCCCGAGCATCGATTCAGACACTTCCCAGAGGCGCTCGATGCCCTCAGCCGTCGTGAACAGGGTGCGGTCGCCGATCATCGCGTCGCGGATCAGCCGCTCGTAGGCCTCGACCGTCTCGCCGCCGTAGTGGGTTTCCTCGAGCGAAAACTGCATGCTCGCCTTGTCGAGAACCATCCCCATCCCCGGCCGCTTGCCGTAGAAGGAGAGCGAGACGCGCGAGGACTCGTCGAGGTCGAAGGTGAGGTGGTCGGGGCCGTAGCGGCCGACCCGCGAATCCTCCGGGAACATCGCGTGCGGCGGCTCGCGGAAGGCGATCGAGATGATCCGCGCGCTTTCGCCCATCCGCTTTCCGGTGCGCAGGTAGAACGGCACCCCGCTCCAGCGCCAGTTATCGAGCCCGCAGCGCAGGGCGATGAAGGTCTCGGTGCTGGAGCCGGGGTCGACCCCCTCCTCTTCGCGGTAGCCCTCGTACTGGCCGCGCACGACCTGCGCGGGGTCGAGCGGCTGCAGACTGCGGAAGACCTTGTTCTTCTCGTCGGTGATCGGGCCCGGCGCCAGCGAAGTCGGCGGCTCCATCGCGACGAAGGCGAGGATCTGGAACAGGTGGGTGACGACCATGTCGCGGAAGGCGCCCGTCTTCTCGTAGAAGGCGGCGCGCGAGCCGACCCCAACGGTCTCCGGCACGTCGATCTGGACGTGGTCGATGTGACTGCGGTTCCAGATCGGCTCGAAGAGGCCGTTGGCGAAGCGCAGCGCGAGGATGTTCTGCGCCGCCTCTTTGCCGAGGAAGTGGTCGATGCGGAAGACCTGGTCCTCGTCGAGCACTTCGTGGACCATCTCGTTCAGCTTGCGGGCGCTGGCAAGGTCGGTCCCGAACGGCTTCTCCATGATCACCCGCGAGCGCCTAGAGAGCCCGCACGTCTTCAGCATCTGGATCACGTCGGGGGCGGCGGTCGGCGGAACGCTCAGGTAGTGGAGCAGGTGCATCTCCGGGCCGAGGTCCTCTTCGGCGCGGTCGACCGCCCGCTTCAGCCCCTCCGGCGCCTGCGAGTGCGGCACGTAGGAGAGCCGGCAGGAGAACTCGTGCCACTCCTCGCCGCCGAAGGCGTGACGGGCGTGCTCGCGGCAGGCCTCTTCGGCAATCGCCCGGAAGCGCGCGTCGTTGATCTCCTCCATCGAGACGCCGATCACCCGGAACGGCGGCATCAGCCCAGCCTGAAAGAGCCGCAGCAACCCCGGCAGCAACTTGCGGCGAGCCAGGTCGCCGGTGGCGCCGAAAATGACTATGGCTTGCGGAGGAACGTCAATAGGACGAGGTTAGCCCGCTGGGGGAAAAACAAAACCCCTTGGGCGCAACGCTCAGCCGCTGGCTGAGGTAGCGGGATCGCCCGGCGGTGGCGAAGGCGGCTGCCTCTGCTCCAGAAATAGAAGACGAAGGATCACGCCGAGAATGGTTGCTGCAACAGCCCCCGAGCTACCGGCAACATAGCCATCGCCGCTCATTACCCCGATAGCAAGCAGCGCGAGTGCGGCCGAGAAACCGATCACGGCCATGGCCATTCCAATTCGTTCCCGCCACGAGGTGTTCTTGAGCCGCGTCCGGCGTTCGCTCTCTTCCATGTCGAGTTGTTTTTCCTGGGTTCTCTTTTCCAGGGCCCATCGCTCATCGGCCAGACGTCGCGCTTGGGCCCGATCGAGCAGGTTCTCGGTATGCGTAACCTTTTCGCGTTCTTTGCGATCGTCCCGTTCTTCTTCCTCGATCTCCGAGCGCTTCTCCTCCTGCTCGAAGAAGAAGTTCCGTTTCAGCAGGGTGTCTTCGATCTCAGCCTGAACCGCCGGATCAAGGACTTTGGCGATCGCCTCGATGGAGGCGGAGAGCTCCGCCTTGTTTTCTCGCAAGATGTCGCAAGAGAGAATGATCCATTTCTCGCGCTCCCCTTTCTTCAAGTCAGAGATCGCATAAGTCCCAGGGAAGAGGTTTTCCGCGATGTCGAGAACCAGCTCTCGGTTCTCCTCTTTGACTCTGACCGTGTTCGGCAGCCGGGGCAGCATCCCAATCGGGCGCCTCACGATCTCTACATGCCCGCTCTCCCGGGCCTCGCCGATCAATGCAGGGGAGCGGGAGATATCCATTACGGCTGCGTCCCTTTGGGCCGAGACCAGTGATGGATGCTGCGGGCCAAGGGAGACCGAACTCGGCAACAACGTTCCCTCAGCACCATTCGGGGATGTATACAAAACGCTTCTTGAGTTTGAGCGGGACCAACGTGCATCGCTGCTCCAGTACGTGTGTTTGGCAGCGAGACGGTAGGGGCTGGCCTTTCCTGATTACGCGGGAGTTGAGAACTCCCTAGTTTGCTCGCCTCCAGCAAAACAGGAGGTGGCATCATTGAAAGGTTTCTTGACCATTTCCAGCTGCGTAATCTGCCTCAGCGGCTAACTCCCCCATCTCCCAAGGCGCGTCCCTTCAGGGCCGCGGATTCCCATTCCGTCACCGACACCTCGGCTCCCGCGTTTCCCCGGCGGAAGCTGTAAAGCCGATGCTACGGAAGCACGACGAGCATGTCAAGAAACACCCGCGGTATCCCGAGGGGCAGAATCAGACACTGCGTCCAAGCGTGCCTACGTACAAGATGCGCAGCGATTTCCCATGTCGCAGCGAGGGGGCAGACACTACAGCATTTGAGTGGCGTTTTCCAGGGTTTTCCTGGCCAGCCAGCCAATGGGGTACAACTGCATGCAAGTTTCCTGACCAGTAAAAGGCGGGATTAGCAGTCGATTCGACTCTGCTTCCACTCCGATTGGCGAGTAAGCGTCGGCTTCGACTAATTGTCGGAGCCGGCGCGGTCCCAGACGTAGAGCTCCAGCGCCTCTGCCGCGAGCTCCATCAGGCGTGGTGGGCCGAGGAGGCCGAGGACCAGCTCGAGGGCGTCCTCCTCGGTGACTCCGGAGTCGACCGCCTCCTCGCCGCGGAAACCTGCGGCAAGCTTGAGAGCCTCGCGGCGGTTGTCGCCGAGGGAGGAGAAAGCGGCCATGAGAAAATCGCGGTTGGGGACCGGCTGACCGGCCTCAAGGGAGCCGTGCCAGGCGGCGAGCATCGAGAGGTCGTGCTCGTCGAGCTCGGAGATCGCCTTCGCGTAGTGAACTTCGAGCTCGGACTCGGGGATCTCGTCCACCCAGGCGCGCACCGCCTCACCGAGGAGCTGGCGGCGAGCCTCACGGCCGACGGAGTCGGCAATGGCCCGGATGGCGTCGGCTGGGTCTACAAAGCAGAGGGACATCGGCTGCCGAGCAATCTAGAGACGGCCGATGACGCTAAAAGATGCCCGCTAACCCCCCACTTTGCGGGGTCGTGGAGGAAGGCCCGGAGCCTACGCCGGACCCGTCCGTAGGCTCGGGCGGGTGCCCCTGAAACTGATCCACGGACCGCCCAACTCGGGCCGGGCAGGCGTCGTTCGCCGCGCTTTCATGGCGGACCTGGAGCGCGATCCGGTCCTCGTCGTGCCCAACGTCGACGACGTCTTCGCCTTCGAGCGCGAGCTCTGCGCCGGAGGCGCGCTTTTGGGAGCGATCCTGGGCGGCTCGGCGATGACCTTCGGTGCCCTCTTCCGCACCGTGGCCACCGCCGCCGGGGCGCCTCCCGGAGCCGAACTATCCGCCGCGCAGCGGCTGCGGGCAGTCGCGGTGGCGATCGCCGCTCGGCAGAACCGGCTGGGGCCGCTGCGGCGCTCCGCCGCGCGTCCGCGCTTCGCCGCGGCGCTGGAGCGCCTCCTGGACGAGCTGCAGGCGGCCGGAGTCGAGCCGCAGGAGGTCGAGGCCAGCGCCGCGACCCTCGAGGGCTCCGCCTACCTCACCGACCTCGCCACCCTCTACAGCGGCTACGAGGAGGTGCGGCGGCGCAGCTGCCGCCCCGACGCCCACGGCATCGCCCGCGAGGCGATCGCGCAGCTGCGCCGGGACGGATCGTTCTGGGGCGACCGCCCCGTCCTCCTTTACGGGTTCGACGACCTGACCGAGAACCAGCTCGCGCTGGTCGCGGCGCTGGCCGAGCAGACCGAGGTGACGGTCGCCCTCCCTTATGAGGAGGGCAGCGCGGCGCTGGAGGCACGCGGCCGCCTCCTGGGCCAACTGCGGGAGCGGACCGGGGCCGCTGCGGAGGAGCCGATCGCGGCGGATCCCGCTAATACCGAGAGCCCGCTGCTCTTCCACCTCACCCGCTCCTTCGGCGCCGCCCGGCCGCCCCGGCTGGAGCCCGACAGCAGCCTCACCTTGCTGCGCTCGGCCGGCACCCGCGCCGAAGCCGAAGCGATCGCCGCCCACGTCTCCCGCCTCATCCACGCCGGCGCCGACCCGGCGCAGATGGCGATCGCCCTCCGCGATCCCTCCCGGCGCGGCCCCGAGATCGCGGCCGCGCTGGAGGCGAACGGGATCGCCGTCGCCCTGGAGGCCGAGCTGCCGGTGGCCGGCACCGGCGTCGGCGGCGCCCTCGTCGCCCTGCTCGAGACGGCCTTCGGCAGCCGCCGCGCCGCCGACTTCCTCCGCTACCTGCGCGGCCCCTCCGGCTTCTCGCCCCGACACGTCGACTGGTTCGAGCGGCGGATCCGGCGCCGCCGCGTGCGCGACGCCGAGACGGCACTGCTGCAGTGGCAGGGCGAGGACGGCGAGCCGCCGCGGGACCTCCAGCGCCTGCGCGAGGCGGCGCAGCGCTCGGCCCGGGCGCTGGCCGCCGAGGTCGGGGCGCTGGCGGCGACGATGGCCTCCCGACCGCTGCGCGACGAGGAGGACGGACCGCAGCTGCGGCGCGGCGACGGGCTCGAGCTGCGCGCCGCCGGGGCGATTGCCACCGCTCTGGACGAGCTGGCCGAGCTCGGCGACCTGGCGCCGCGATCCGACGAACTGGCCGGAATCCTCGCCGAACTGCGCTTCCGCGCCTGGTCCGGACCGGTCGAAGGCCGGGTCCGGATCGCCGACCCCTACCGGCTGCGCGCCGCCCGCTTCGACCACGTCGTCGTCGCTTCCCTGCAGGACGGCGAGTTTCCGCGCCGCGATCGCGGCACCGACCCCTTCCTCTCCGACTCCCAGCGGGACATCCTCGGGCTCGACCCCCGGCGCGACAGCGAGGCCGAGGAGCGCTACCTCTTCTACACCTGCCTCGCCCTCCCCCGGCGCAGCCTCGTCCTCTCCTACCGCGACAGCGACGAGGACGGTGCCGCGACGGCGCGCTCGCCTCTGCTCGACGACGTGCGGGCGCTGTTGGCGCCGGCGCCGAGCGGCGCCAGCCCCGACCCGGTCGAGGAGGCGATCACCGTCAGCCACGATCTCGCGCAGGTAGTCGCGCCGCTGGCCGAAGCTCCCTCCGAGGACGAGCTGGCGCGGGCGCTCGCCGCCCACGGTCCCGCCGCCGACGCGCCGGGGCTGCTGGATGAGGTCGGGGTCGGCGGCGAGCTGGCGGCGCGGCTGCTGAGCCGGCTGGCGCAGGCGCGGCGGGCCGAGGCCGCCTCGCGTGCCCCCGGCCCGCTGACCAACCCAGCCGTGCTGGCGTCGCTCGCCTCTGTGCCCGCCTACGGCGGCACCACGCTGGAGGAGTTCGACGTCTGCTCCTACCGCTGGTTCGCCGGCCACGAGCTCGACCCGCAGTTGCTGGAACCGGCCCCCGACCCGCTCGTCCAGGGCGGGTTGATGCACGAGGCGCTCGACCGCCTCTACCGGGAGCGGCCGGGCGGGGACGCGCTGCCGCGGCCGGGCAGCCTCGAAGCTTGGCGCGAGCGCGGCCGCGAGCTGGTCGCCGAGATCGTCGCCGAGCGCGAGCTGGGCAACCATCCAGCGGAGCGGGCGATGGCGCGGCGGGTCGAACGGCTGCTGGAGCGCTTCCTCGCCGAAGAGGCCGAGCGCGAGACCGGCGGCTTCGAGCCCTGGCTACTGGAGGCCCGCTTCGGCGAGCACCCCGACGCCGAGCGGCCGGCCCTCGACCTCGGCGGCTGGGGCCTGCACGGCGCCGTCGACCGGGTCGACCGCTCGAGAGACGGCCGCGCCGTCGTCATCGACTACAAGCTCGCCGGCCAGGTCACGCCGCGCGAGAAGTTCGAGGAGCGGGCGAAGCTGCAGCTGCCGCTCTACCTGCTGGCGGTCGCCGAGCACTGGGGGGCGCCGGGAGTCGGTGCCCTCTACCACCCGCTGCGCGGGACCTCGGTGCGGCGACCGCGCGGGGTCGTCTCCAGCGAGGTCGCCGAGGAGCTCTCCGGCTACGACCTCTATGGCGGCGACGTCGTCGACCCGGAGGGGCTCGAGGAGGTGCTCGAGGACTCAAGCCAGCGGGCCGGGACGATCGTCGGCCGCATCCGCGGCGGCGAGATCCGGCGCGACCCCGGCCCCCGTCCCGGACTACGCGGTCACGACGTCTGCCCCGCCTACTGCACCTTCGCGCCGATCTGTCGCCGCGACCGCTCGCCGCGCTACGAGGAAGACGACGAGGGGGACGAGCGGTGAGCTCCGAGCAGACCAGCGCCGCGCCGCCGCGCGAGCCGACGCCCGAGCAGGCCGCGGCGATCGCCGCCCGCGGCGAGGACGTGCTGCTCGAAGCCGGCGCGGGGACCGGCAAGACGGGGGTGATGGTCGAGCGCTACTGCCGCCTGGTCTGCGACAGCGGCCTCTCCCCCGACGCAGTTCTCGCCTTCACCTTCACCGACAAGGCCGCGGCCGAGCTGCGGCAGCGGATCCGAACCGAGCTGGCGCGCCGGGCCGAACGCGGCTCGAAGCGGGCGGCGAGCGTGCTGGCCGGGATCGGCGGCGCCTGGGTGACGACGATCCACGGCTTCTGCAACCGCGTCCTCGCCGCCCATCCGGTCGCCGCCGGGGTAGACCCGGGCTTCCGCGTCCTCGACGCGCCGGAGACCGGCCGCGCCGCGCGCGAGGCCTTCGACGACGCCCTGGTCGACTTTTTAAAAGCGGGCGATCCGGCGCGCGAGGAGACCGTGGCCGCCTTCGACGTCGAAGGGCTGCGGGGGGCGATCGCCGGCGTCCACGCCGAGCTTCGCAGCCGCGGCGTCGCCGCGCCGCGCCTGCCCGACCCGCCGCGCCCCGACCCGGAGGCGGCGATCGCCCGCGCGATCGAAGCCGCCGGCGAGTGCCTGGCGGAGTTGGAGGAGAAGAACGGCAAGCGAACCGAGGCCGAACGCGAACTGCTCGAGCGGGCGCTGGCCCGGCTCACGGCACCGGGGGCGCCGCCGAACCTCGACGAACTGCGAGCGCTCGCCACCTCCAGCCGGGCGAAGACGCTCGGCCCGTACCGCGAGGCGATCGAGGCGGCGATCTGCCGCGTCGCCGAGGCCGGCGAGGGCGCGGTCGCATACGGCCACCTGGCCGAGCTGCTCGAGCTCTTCGCGGCGCGCTTCGAGGCGGCGAAGGAACGCCGCGCGGGGATCGACTTCGAGGACCTGCAGATCCTCGCCGCGCAACTGCTCGAGCGGGCGGAGATCGGCGAGCACTACCGCTCCCGCTTCCGCCAGATCCTCGTCGACGAGTTCCAGGACACCAACCGGCTGCAGCTGCGGCTGATCGAGGCGCTGCGCGGGCCGAAAACGGAGCTGGTGGCGGTCGGCGACGAGCTGCAGTCGATCTACGGCTTCCGCCACGCCGACCTCGAGGTCTTCCGCCGCGCGCGCGAGGACGTCGAGCGCCGCGCCGACGCCGAGCTGATGCGGCTGAGCGGCAACTTCCGCTCGCGGCCGGCGCTCGTCGGCGCCGTCAACCTCCTCGGCGAGGCGCTGCTCGGCGAGACCTACCAGCCGCTGCGGGTCGGGTCGGTGCCGCCGGAGCCCTCGCCTGAGACGCGAGAGAACGCTGGTTCGAAACCAGCCGTCGAGCTGCTGCTTACCGCCCGTGACGGCTGGGACGGCGAGGGGATCGAGCTGGAGCCGGCGATCGACGGGGCGACTCCGCTCAACTGCCTGGCCGAGGCGCGGTACGTCGCCGAGCGGTTGCGCGAGCTGGCCGCGGCGGGGGTGCCGCGCGGCGAGATGGTGGTGCTGCTGCGCGCCTTCACCCACCTCGACGCCTACGAGGACTCACTCGAACGGGCGGGGCTGCGCCCCTATGTCGTCGGCGGCCGCGGGTACTGGTCCCAGCAGCAGGTGGCCGACGTCTGCGCCCTGCTGGCGACGATCGCCAACCCGCTCGACGACCAGGCGCTGTTCGGCGCCCTCGCTTCGCCCGCCTGCGGCACCGCCCCGGACACGCTCTGGCTCCTGCGCGCGGCGGCGGGCAAGCGGCGCCACGTCTGGCCGGCGGTCGAGCGGGCCGCGGGCCTGGGCGACTCCGAGCTGAGCGAGCCTGAGCGGCTGGAGGCGATCCCCGACGACGAGCGGGCGCTGCTGCGGACCTTCGCCGCGCGGATCGCCGGGCTGCGCGAGCGCGGGCCGCGGCTCTCGCTGCCGGCGCTGATCGAGGCGGCGGTGACCGAGACCGGGTACGACCTGGCGGTGCTCTCGCGCCCGGCCGGCGAGGCGCGCTTCGCCAACGTCCGCAAGATGGCGCGGCTGGCGGCCGAGTTCGAGTCCCGCGAGGGCCGCGATCTGCGCGGCTTCCTCGACTTCCTCGCCGCCCGCGCGGAGGGCGAAGCCGAGGCGCAGGCCGCGACCGCCGCCGAGGGCCACGACGGGGTGCGGATTATGACCGTCCACAACGCCAAGGGGCTCGAGTTCGGGGTCGTCGCCGTCCCGGACCTGGCACGCCGCCTCTTGGCCGGCGGCCGGGCACCGCTGCTGGCAGTCGGGCGCGGGGAGGAACCGCGGGTGGGACTGCAGCTGCGCCGGCTCGGCAGCGCCTCGATCAACATCTTCGGATATGGCGAGCTGCTGGATGAGGCGCGGGAGCGCGACTCCGAAGAGGGGTTGAGGCTCTTCCACGTCGCCGCGACCCGCGCCAAGCGCCACCTGATCCTCAGTGGCGTCGTCAAACCGGAGCCCGGCAAGGAGACGAGGCCGAGCACACCGGTGATCGAGCGGCTGGTCGACGCGCTCGGGATCGCGCGCGACGCCGAGGGGTCCGTACCGGTCGCCCCGCCGGCGCCGCGACCGGGCCTCGAGGCGGTCTTCGAGCCCTCGGAGATCGCCGTGCGGGCGAACCTCCCCTCGCCCGAGCGCGCGCCGGAGCTGCGGGCGCTGCGGCGCCGGGAGGCGACCGAGCGCGACCTGGGGCAAGGCCCGCCGCCGCTGGTCGAGCGCGACCCCCCGATCGTCCCCAGCCGCCCGCTCTCCTACACCGCGATCTCCGCCTACAAGGAGTGCCCCTACCGCTTCTACATGGAGCGCGTCCTCGGCCTCCCCGGCCGAGTTGCCGGTTTGTCGGCAATAGAGAGACAAACCGGCAACTCAGTAGAAGCCGACGAGGCTGCGACACCCTCGGCGCGGGAAGAGCGGACGGCGCGCGGCGCGGCCGTCCACGCGCTGCTCGAGTGGAGCCAAGAACACGAATGGGCAGAGCCAACCGAAGCCCTCGCTCTGCGCCACGCCGAGGCCGCCGGCCTGACGCCGAAACCGCAAACGAAGTCGATAAACGACGTCGCTTGCGGTCTCGGCGAGGAGTTACTCGAGCCGGTGCGGCAGTGGATCGGGTCTCCGCTGCGGGAGCGGATTGGGGCTGAGGCGACGCGGACTCGGCCCGAGGTCCCGCTCCTCCTTGGCATCGGCGACACCGTCTTGCGCGGCTCGATCGACCTGCTGGCCGAGCGCGAGGGGGCGCCGCCGTTGGTCATCGACTACAAGACCGACCGCCTCGGCGGCGCCGACCCCGCCGAGCGCGCGGCCCGCTACGAGGTGCAACGCTCGATCTACGCCCTGGCGGTCGCCGAGGCGCTGGAAGCGCCGGAGGTGGAGGTCGCCTACGTCTTCCTCGAGTGCCCCGACGAGCCGGTCGTCACGACCGTCGGGCCGGCGGAGATGGTGGCTGCGCGACAGGCCCTGGAGGAAGCGATCGCACAGATCGGCGAAGGGGAGTTCCCGGTGGCGCCGCCGGAGGACCGCAGCTGGGACCTCTGCCGTGGCTGCCCTGCCCTCCGCGGCCTCTGCTCGGGCCCCGAGTCAGCCGGCGTCTGAGGCGGTGTCGAGCTTCGCCGCCAGATCGTCAAGGCGGAGCTCCTTGAGCCCGGCGCCGACCTCGTCGAGCTCCCCAGCGCAGTAGGTGACGAGCTGCTTGCCCTCGCTGCAGAGGTCGAGGGTCTCGCGCAGGCCGGCCTGACCGGAGTCGAGCCGGTCGATGATCTCCTCCAGCCGCTCGACCGCGGCCTCGTAGGAGTCAGGCTGCGTCGTCGGGCTCGGGTTTTGCTCGGACTCGTCCATCGCTGAAGCGAAGGCTAATGCGCTCCGCGGCGCCGGCCTCCGCCGCACTCGTCAGCGGCTCGCCGCCCTCACCCTCAACCAGGGCGTAGCCCCGCTCGAGGGTGCGCTCGGGCTCGTGGGCGCGCAGCGCGACAGCAGCCCGGTGCAGGGCGGCGCGGCGCTTGTCCATGTCGGCGCCGACCGCGCGCCGCCGCGCCCGCTCCAGCACCACCGTCCCGATCCGCCGCTGCGAGGCGGAGCGATCGGCCAGGCCACGTTCGGTTGCGGCGCGAATCTCGCGGATCTTCTGATTCAGCTTGCCGCGCTCGCGCTGCAGCGCCCGCGCCGGGCCGCGCGCCAGGGCGCCGAGGTGACGCGACCGCGTCCCGATCGCCCCCTCCCCCGCCCGCCGCAGCGCGACCACGCAGCGCTCGAGGCTCTCGCGCGCCGCCAGGCAGTCGAGCGGCACGGCCGCCTCGGCGGCGTGCGTCGGGGTCGAGCAGGCGACCGCGGCGACGTCGTCGATGAGGGTGCTGTCGCGCTCGTGGCCGACGGCGCTGATCACCGGCACCCGCAGCATTGCCACCGTGCGGCAGAGCGTCTCGTCGCAGAAGGCCCAGAGGTCGGCGAGGCTGCCGCCGCCGCGGCTGACGACGATCGCCTCCACCTCCGGCCGCGCCGCCAGATCCTGCAGCGCCATCCCGATCGCCGGCGCCGCGTGGCGATCCTGCACCGGCGCGAACCCCCAGATCAGAGAGCCGCCCCAGCCGCGACGCTCGAGGGCGACGAGGAGGTCGCGCCGCGCCGCGCCGCGCTCTGCCGTGACCACCCCGATCGCCTTCGGCAGGACCGGCCGGTGCAGCTGCTTCTGCAGCCCGAAGAGGCCCTCGGCCCGCATCTGCTTGCGCAGCGCTTCCAGGCGCGCGATCAGGTCGCCTTCGCCGGCCAGCCGCACGTGGGTGGCGCGGAAGCAGAAGTTGGGCGAGGCCTGGCCGCCGCCTGGGTAGTAATCGAGCCCGCCGGAGATCACCACTTCGGCCCCGTCGCGCAGCCCGGCCCCGTCCAGACCCGCCTTCTCGAGGTCGTTGAGCCAGATTGCGCAGGGGATCGCACCCTCGCCGTCGCGCAGCTCGAAGTAGGCCTGGACTTTGCTGCGGCCGACGCCGGTCACCTCGCCGATCAACTGCACCCGCGCCCGCTCGCGCATCCACCCCTGCAGCTTGCGCGCGTAGGTGCCGACGGCGAAGGGCCCGGGGAGGTCCGGCGTCGCCCGCCCCCGCGGGGCTAACCGGCTTTCTTCCACCGTCTCGCCCAGCTCTTCAACTCACTGAGGACCGGGTCGAGCTGCTGGCCCGCCTCGGTCAGGGAGTAAGTCACGCGTACCGGCGTCCCAGCTTCGACCTGGCGCTCGACCAGGCCCTCTTCCTCCAGCTCCCGCAGCCGCTGCGAGAGCAGCCGGTCGGAGAGCCCGGGGATCGCCTTGCCAAGCTCGGCGTAGCGCATCGAGCGCTCGGTCAAGGCGCAGACGATGGCGCCGGTCCAGCGCTTGCCGATCAGCTCGATCGCATGGTGAAAATGGGGGCAGACCGCCCCGGCTGCCCCCTCCTGGACCTGGGTCGAGCTGACCTGTTCCATCGCACCCGAGCTTACTGAACGTAAGTGGCGGCCTTTTTGGCTCAACCGGTACAAGGACCAGTTTCAACCTCTTCGTCGGTGCGCTTCAGCGCCCGGCGAACCTCCTCGGCGGGGATCGCGAAGCCGCCCCGCGGGCCGCTGGTGGTGGCGGCGAAGACGGTCCCCACCGCGCGACCGCGCGGGTCGACCAGCGGCCCGCCAGAGTTGCCGCTGCGCACGGCACCGCTCATCGCGACGATCGTCCGCTCGACCGGGCCGTTGCCGTAAGAGTCCTCGCTGACGGTCTCACGGGTCTCGCCGATCCGCGCCGGCGAGAGCGAGTAGGGGCCGTTTTCGGGGTAACCGAGCACGGCGCCGTCCTCCCCTTCTCGCCGTTTGTCGCTGATCGGCAGCGTCGGCAGCGCCACCCCCACCCGCAGCAGCGCCAGGTCCTGGCGGGGCTCGTAGTAGATCGGCGTCGCTTCCAGCTCGACCCCGTCCTGGGTCGTCACGGTGGTGTCGTCGGAGCCGGCGATCACGTGCGCGTTGGTGACGACGATTTCCGGCTCGACCGCCCAGCCCGAGCCCTCGATCCCCAGCCCGCAGGCGGTGCTGAGGACGCGGACGACCGAGTCGCCGGCGTGGAGCACGTCGGGGTCGGAGGCGATTTCGTCATCCGGCGCAGCGACCGGGGCTGCCGGGCCGAGCACGGTCGGGGCCGGGTCGACGCGGTCGAGCGCGTTCAGCAGCGGCCCGGTCGGCGGCAGCACGTCGTTGAGGCTGCGGAGGATCAGCGACTGCTGGATGTCGGCCCGCAACCGCGCCGTCGAGGGCGCGTGGAGAAGGACGGCGCCGAAGACCCAGGCCAGGCCCAGGGCGACGGAGGCGATCAGGGCGGCTCCCCCGGCCCCGTCGGCGGCGCTGAGGAAGGGCCGGCGAACGATCTTTTCCCGCAGGCCGAGGGCGAAGCTCTCGACCGTTACCGCCATCAGCGCCCCGATCAGCAGCGCCCCGAGTGCCGCGCAGAGGGGCGCGTAGGGCGAATGCGAGCCCTTGGTCAACAGCAGCGGGCCGACCCGGCTGCCGAGAAAGGCACCGGCGCTGAAGCCAAGCAGCGTCAGAGCGCCGACGATCAGGCCCTGCCGGTACCCCCAAAGAGCCAGGGCGAAGGTGAAGGCCAGAATTGCCCAGTCCAACACAGTCACCCGCTGAATAGAAGCATGCCGGGAAGGGCTCGTTTACCTTTCGCCGGTGAGTTCATCTCGGAACGAGGCGGAGCGCCGCCGCCGCCTCCTCACCCGCAGCCTGCCGCTGGCGCTGGTCGCCCTCGTTGCCTTTGTCATCGGCATCGCCACCGGCGCCCCCGGCTCTCCCGAGAAGGACGCCGCCAACCGTTTCGCCGAAGCCTGGGAAGCGGAGGACTTCAGGGCGATGTACGCGGAGCTGAACGAAGCCTCGCGGGCGCGGGTCGACCGCAAGGAATTCGAAGCCGCCTACCGCGAAGCCGAGCAGATCTCGACGGCGCGCACGCTGGAAGCCGACCCGGCCGGCGATCCGAAGCAGACCGACATCGGTACGACGGTGCCGGTGAAGATGGCGGTCGCCACCGTCGCCTTCGGCAGCCTCGGAGCCGACCTGGAACTGCCCTTCGCCGACGGCGGCGTCGAGTGGGACGCGAGCCTCACCTTCCCCGGGCTGAAGAAGGGCGAAGAACTGGCGGCGGACGTGGAGCTGGCCGAACGGGCGCCGATCCTCGCCCGTGACGGGACGCCGCTCGCCGAAGGCCCGGCCGAAGAACGCGAACACCCGATCGGCAGCGCCGCGATCGACGTCACCGGCGAAGTCGGCGAAGCCTCCGAAGAAGAACTGACTCGACTCGCCCGGCACGGCTTCCCGCCCGAAACGCCGGTCGGCATCAGCGGTCTCGAGCGCGCCTTCAACGACCGGCTCGCCGGCAAGCCCGGCGGTTCGCTGCTGGCGGTCGCCGACGACGGCTCCTCGGTCCGCACGCTCGCCAAATCGAAACCGCAGCCAGGGGCGCCGGTGAAGACGACGATCGACGCCGACCTGCAGGAGACCGCGGTCGCCGCGCTGGCCGGCCGCTCGGGTGGCGTCACCGTGCTCGACACCCGCAACGGCGACGTGCGGGCCCTCGCCGGCCAGGCCTTCTCGGCCCCCCAGCCGCCCGGCTCCACCTTCAAGGTCGTGACCACGACCGCAGCACTGGAGGCCGGCAAGGTCAGCCTCGACGACGAATTCGAAATCAGCGACGGAGTCAACGTCGGCGGCCGCTTCCTCAACAACGCCAACGGCGAGTTCTGCGGCGGCACCTTCCGCGAATCCTTCGCCGAGTCCTGCAACGCGGTCTTCGCGCCGCTGGGGCCGGCGGTCGGCAACGACAAGCTGGTCGAAACCGCGGAAGCCTTCGGCTTCAACTCGCCGCCGACGCTGTACGCGCCGCGGATCGTCAGCGAAGTAGAACCCGAGGAATCGACGATCCCGACCGAGATCGGCGAAGAAATCGACCTCGGCGTCTCGGCGATCGGCCAGGGCGAAGTGCTGGCGACGCCGCTGGAGATGGCGAGCGTCTCCCAAACGGTTGCCAACGGCGGCGTCCGTCTACCGAACTCGATCGTCCTCAATAAAAAGCTGCGGCCCGACGCCGAGCCGGTGCGGGTGATGTCGAAGAAGACCGCCGGCGAGCTGACCGAACTGATGATCGGCGTCGTCACCGAAGGGACCGGCACCGCCGGAGCGATCGCCGAGGCGCAGGTGGCGGGCAAGACCGGGACCGCCGAGCTCGGCCCGAAACCGGGCGAAGAGGACTCCGACAACCCGGTTCAGATCAAGGACGCCTGGTTCACCGCTTTCGCGCCGGCGGAAAAGCCGCGGCTCGCAGTCGGGGTGCTGCTGATCGAAGCGGAAGCGGCGGGCGGAGAAGTCGCCGCCCCGATCGCTTCCGAAGTTCTCGCCGCCGGGCTCTGAGCGGGCGGACCTAGAGGTCCAGGGTCACTTCGGCGCCCTCTTCGCCCTCCGCACCGGGAATGTGGAGGGTCAGCGGCCGGTCCTCGGAGGCCGATTCGGGCAGCAGAAAGATCGCCAGCGAGCCCTCGATCGGGCCCAGCTGGGGGGCGGTGTCGAGGCGCGGAATCTGTTCTTCGGATTCGACTTCGCCGTCGAACGGAAGGGCGAAGATGCTTTCGCTCGGCAGCACCTCGAACTCGTTCTCGTCGACGTCGGTGATCGTCAGCGTCGAGGGCAGCACCTGCGGCTTGTCGCTTTCGTTCTGGATCTCGAAGAAGACCCCGAAGTAGCTTTCACCTTTCGGGGCTTCTTTCTGGCCGACCAGGTACGCCTCGTCCTCGTTGTCGTTGGGGTTGAGGTAGCGCGAGAAGGTGACGATGTACTTCAGCTCGCCAAGCTCCACCGACTCGCCCTCGGTCACGTGCGTGGAGTCGCTCTCGTAGCCGCAGGCAGAGACCCCTACTACCAGCAGGAGCAGCGCCAGGAGCGCGAGCAGCGACAGCAATGGGCGGCGGTGCGGGGACATCGGCGGCGCGGAGTCTATATATCTGCGCAGCGCTTTTAGGGGATGCCCGTCGCGTACCGGTTGCCGCCGGCGACGGCGATGCGCACGGCGGCGGGCCGCTCGGCCTCGAGGTTGTCGCGCAGGCGACGCAGCGCCTCGCGCCAGCCACGGGCCTGGAACAGCGAGCCGGCGCTCAGCAGCTCGAGGCCGCGGTCGATCGCGCCGGGCTCGGACCAGTGGAAAACACGTACCGCGGTCAGGCCCCCAGCCGCCTCGGTCAGCTCCCAGACGGTGTGGTTGGGGATCCGGTTGGCCCGCCCGCCGCGGCCTTCCTCGACGATCCGGAACGGCTCCTCGAGGGCGACGATGGTGGTGTCCATCCAGACGCTGCGCAGGGGCCCCTTGGCGCGGAACCTGGCGCCAGCGCCCACCCCGGTGGCCTCGATCCGGGTGAGGTGGAAGTCGGTCAGAAAGTGGTCGGTGAACGAGGGCCGGGCGGCCAGGTCGGCGAGCGCCGCGAAGGCTCGCTCACGCGGCACATCGATCTCGATCTCGGTGCTGATCGGTCCCATCGGGCGCGGAGTCTAGATGCCGCGCCTGGAGGGCCACCACGTTGAAAGATTTGAGTGCTATCTACCTGGGGCCAGACTAGTATCGAAGGAGACCAGTCAGGGAAGCGGTTCGGGAAGGAGTGAGTCAGATTTTCAACACTGCCGGCACCAGTCCGGCCGGCGAGGCATTCGCCACCGGCACCATGCCCGGAGAGGGCACGTACTTCTGCTTCCTCTGCGGCACCCAGGTCTCGCTGCACGAGACCGACGCGCTGCCGGCCTGCGCCCGCTGCGGCGCCTCCCGCTTCCGCCGCGACTCGATCTTCTCTTCGCTGCAGGAGCACGGCTCCCTCACCGTCGAATTCGCCGTCGCCGCCGAGCGCGAGCCGCCGCCCTGGCTAGACGAAGCCCAGCGGCTGCTGAGCGGATCGGGCTACCACCTGGCGATGCGCGAGCGGGGCGAGATCGAGACCTTCGCCCTGCGCGAAGGCTGGACCCGGATCGGTCGCTGTTCCACGGCACAGATCTGCCTCGACGACCCGAGCGTTTCCCGCCGCCACGCGATCGTCAACAACAAGGAGGGACGAAACCCGCGCCTCCTCGACGACCGTAGCCTCAACGGCATCACGGTCAACGGCCGCAAGGTGGAGGTCGCCGAACTCGAACCCGGCGACGAGCTCGCCATCGGCCGCCTCCGCCTCTACCTCCTCCACGCCTAGAACGCCGAGACCGCAAAAACGGTTCTTGAGGGGCCGTTTCTGCGGTCTCGCGGTCGTCAGGACGCGAAATCCGGCCACCCCCGTCCCTACGATGCGGAACGGTGAGCGCTACGCCCCCGGACGATCCCAACCGACCCTCGGGAGAGGAGTCGATCTCGGCCTCGGCCGAGCGGGCCCGCGCCGAGCTCCACACCGAGATCGAGCGCGTCCGCCGTGGCGTCGAGCAGATGCTCGACGAGCAGAACGCCCCCCTCAACAGCGACCTGCGCCAAGAGCTCGACACGATGCAGGAGGACCTGCGCCGCTACGTCAAGACCCGCATCCGCAAGTCCCAGAAGCGCACCGACCGCCGCGTCGGCCGTCTCGAGGACCGGACCTTCGCCCTCGAGCAACGCCTCGAGAGTATGGACGCGGAGCGCCGGATGACCGAGTGGCGCATCCACTCCGACACCGAGCGCATGCTCGACGGGCTGCTGCAGGAGGTGCGAGCGATCGCGGATCGGCTCGAGGGGACCGGTTCATAATGCTCAACTTCTCTTGACTTAAAGTCTCCTAGCCGTTACGACTCCCCTCGTACTCAAACCGCGCCCTCACGTGCGGCCTTCGAAGGGAGTTAAAAATGAGATACCTCAGGACGCTGGGCCTCGCGGCGTGCGCGGCCCTGGCATTAACGGCATCGATCGGGACGGGCGCTGCTTCTGCGACCACATTCGCAATCGGCGAAACCGTAAAAAACAGTTCCATCGAAATCGTCGGGACCCTTACCGCGGGAAGCTCGTTGATTCTAAAAGACGAATTCGGAAACACCACCGACACATGCACCAAATCCGAATTTAAAGAGAAAACCGAAGCTCCCTATACCGCCGAAAAAGTCGGTGGCAAAGCCAGCACCCTGACCTACGAAGATTGTACTCACACTACGAAAGTTGATGCTAATGGAACGACAGACTATCTCTGGCTTCCCATTACCGACAGCGCCACAGTTTACTCGACAGGAGCTGAAGTAACAGTTCAGTCAACATTCTTTGGTGCCACGGCGCTCTGCAAAACTGGCACCGGGACTCACATTGGCACCTTCACAGGCGTGTGGTGGGGATGGCCGAAAATGGACTACAACGCCAGAATGAACTGCGGCATCCTTGGCACCGCTAACTGGACGGGTCAGTACACCATCACAAGCCCGGAAGGACTAAGGGCCGTCAAATAGCCGGCAGCTATTCCCGGTAGATACCTGGGCCGGGAGTTAGTTCCCGGCCCAGCCTCACTCAATCGAGGTCTCGGATCCCCGGACCTCGAGCGTCACGATCGGCAATGTTCCTGGTCACGCTGACAAACAAGTCACAGGGCACCGCTCAATCTTTCTTGATTTAACTTCACCGAGCCGGTATCAAGGAAGGGTGCCCATCACGATGCACTTCGCTCCAAGGAGGAGAAAATGAGTTACCTGCAAAAACTGGGTCTCACCACGGCAGCGGTCTTCGCCCTGATCGCATTTGCCGGAGTAGGGCCCGCCGCGGCCACCACATTGGAGGTCGGAGGGGTGGCGAAAAACAGCTCGGTCGCGATGACCACAACCCTCAAAACCGCCACCTCGCTAATTATCAAAGACGAATTCGGCACCACGACTGACACATGCACCGGCTCGACGATCAAAGGGCAGACTGAAGGGACGTTCACCGGTGCATCTGTAGGCGGGAAACTTTCACAATTCACGCTCACCGGATGTACCCACATCACGGTGACCATCAGCCTTGGCGGCTTCTCCCACACGTGGACCAGCGGTACAAATGGAGAAGTTCGCTACTCGGGGGTAGAAATAACAGTCCAGTCGACATTTTTCGGCGCATCGGCCTTATGCAAATTCGGATTTGGGACCGCTTGGGGGATTATCAAGGGCCTCGCATCGGGCAAGTCCATCGTCGACATCGTCAGCAAACTCAACTGCGGCATCCTCGGAACCGCAACCGTGACGGGCACTTATCTCGTGACAAGTCCCGAAGGTCTCGGGGTTGTCAGCTAGCCCACCGTCGAAGGGGCACGCAGTGGTAGGTCCTGGGACCGGGGAAAGCCCCGGTCCCAATCACTCCGTCGAGATGCTCGGGTCCGCCTGGACCTTAAGCGGCACGATCATCAGGAAGTTGCTGGTTGCGTCAGCGGCCAGGTCGAGGACGCGGTCGCCCTCCTCGTCCTGTCCGGTGGCGCGGAGCTCTTTCGTGTAGCCGTTCAGCAGGTCGTCGATGTCGATCAGCGCCTCGGCATCGAGGTCTTTGAGTTCAACTTTGGCGCCCCGGCCGAGGCGGCGCTCGATCGCGGCGCGATCGATGCCGAAGGCGTTCTGGCGGACGTAGACGCGGCCGCCGGTCATGCCGGCGCAGGCCCAGGGGCCGATGTCGCCGAGGACGAGCGCCCGGCCGCTGGTCATGTACTCAAAGGCGAAGCCCTTGATGTTGGCGCGGTTGGCGAGGGACCCACGGCTGTCGTCGATCGGGCCCTCGGGCTCGCCGGCGATTACGACGTCGGCGCCGGAAAGGCGGATGCAGAAGCGCGAATCGGCGCTTCCCTGGACATAGAGCTTGCCGCGCTGGGCGCCGTAGGCGAAGGACTTGCCGACCGAGCCGTTCACGCGCTTGCCCCTCGTGCCCTTGCCCTTGAGGATCGAGATCGTCCCGCCCAGCATCGTCTTGCCGACGCCGTCCTGGGCGCCGCCCTCGACGCGAATGTTCACCCCGTAGGAGTTGAAGGCGCCGAGCCCCTGGCCGGCGACCGAGCCGCCGTTGAACTCGAGGCTCGCCAGCACCTCGTCGCTGGACTCCGGGCCGTCCTCGAAGATCCGCGAGCGGGCGATCGCACCGGAGAGCTCGGTCCCGAGGACGCGGTCGTTGGCGTCGGTCGCGCGCGGGAACTGGCTGCGGACGGTGTGGCCGGAGCAGACTTCGGGCGCCAGCGCGGCGATCTGGCTCGAGGCCTCCTTCGCCTCCATGCGGATCGGCCGGGCGACGACGAGGCCGGCTTCGGCCCGCGCCTCGGCCTCCTCGGCCACCGGCAGGTCGAGCGGTTCGAGGTCGAGGTGCTCCTCCAGCGGTTCGATCAGCGGCGTCAGGTCGATCGTGTCCTTGGCCGCCACCTGCTCGAGCAGGTCGTAGCGGCCGACCAGGTCCTGGGCGCGTTCGTAGCCGAGCGAGGCGACCACCTGCTTGACCTCCTCCCCCATCGAGGAGAAGAAGCGGGCGCAGCTCTCGGCGGCGCGATCGACCTCCTGCGGGGTGAACTTCTTCAGCCCGTGGGCCTCCGCTTCGGCCGGGGTCTCAATCTGCGTCGCGATCCCAACGTGGCAGGTGTCGAGCTGGCAGCCGCGGCAGATCGTGCAACCGAGGCTGACCATCGCCAGGGTGCCGAAGCCGACGCGGTTGGCGCCGAGGCAGTGCAATTTGACGATGTCGTGGCCGGTGCGGTAGCCGCCGTCGGCCCAGATCTCGACCCGGTTGCGCAGCCCGGCCTCCATCAGCGCCCGGTGCACGGCGCGGGTGCCGATGTCACTCGGCAGGCCGACGTGGCGCAGCGCGTGCTGCCGCGCGGCTCCGGTCCCGCCCTCGAAGCCCGAGAGGGTGATGATGTCGGCGCCGGCCTTGGCAATCCCAAGCCCGATCGTGCCGATGTTCGGCACCACCGGCACCTTGACCGAGACCCGCACGTCCGGGTTGACGGTCTTCAGCTCGTCGATCAGCTCGGCCAGGTCCTCGATCGAGTAGAGGTCGTGGTTGTTCGAAGGCGAGATCAGGTCGGTGCCGGGCGCGGCGTTACGCGCGGCGGCGACCTTCTCGGAGACCTTCTTGCCGGGCAGGTGGCCGCCCTCGCCGGGCTTGGCGCCCTGGCCGATCTTGATCTCGGCGACGTAGGAGGAGTTGAGCATCTCGGCCGAGACGCCGAAGCGGCCCGAGGCGACCTGCTGGCCGCGCCACTTGCGGTATTTCCCGTACATGTCCTGGATCTCCCCGCCCTCACCGTTGATGCAGAGGATGTTGATTTGCTTCGCCGCCTCGGCATAGGCACGGAAGGCCGGCTCTGACTGCGAGCCGAAGCTCATCGAGCTGATCACGTCCGGGTAGTCGTGGTGGCCGACGGAGGCGTCCACCTGCGAGGCGTCGATCGGCTCGCGGTCGCCCTTCAGCCCGTGGCTGGGGCGCATGGAGATGGGGCTCTGGGACACAAGGTCGCGGACCTTCTGCGAGTACTCCTCGAATGACGAGGTGCCGTTGGCCGCCGCAATCGCCGCCTTGTAGACCTTGGGGTAGAAGCGGAAGGTCTTGGCGGGCTTCGCCTCCTCGGCGCCGCTGAGGATCTTGTGGCGCGCATCGGTGTCGGCGTCGAGGTTCGAGAAGCCGGTGCCCCCGGTGTCGGAGGCGGCGAACGCCTCGGTCTGGAAGATCTCGGCCAGCTCGGGCTTGATCCCGATCGAGGAGAACTGGCGGGCGTAGCCGCGGACCTCGTGGATCCCGATGGTGGAGATCACCTTCTCGATCCCCTT
>JAWVFA010000045.1:0-102574 GCA_033856415.1 Solirubrobacterales bacterium
CCCCCCCCCCCCCCCCCCCCCACCCCTCCCCCCAACGATCCCGCCCCGATCGACTGGAGTGCCACCGGCCTTGTCAGCGTCTTCATCCGTCACGCGCTGGGACGCTCGCCGCTAGCCGGCGCCACCGAGCGCAACATCGTCCAGATCGCCGACCCGGAGCTGCCGCCGAAGAGCCGGCCCAGCGACCGCCGCCAGGTACGCCGCAACCTCGAAGCGGGCTATGTGCTCGAGCTCGTCCCCGGGATAGAGGCCCGCGCCGCGCAGCGAGCCGGCTTCCTCGCGGCCTACGAGGAAACGATGCGCCGCACCAATGCGGCTCCGCACTATTTCTTCAGCGCCGCCTACTTCGACCGCATCCTCGCCGCCGACCGCACCTGGCTCGCCCTCGCCCTGGCCCCCGGTGGCGAGCTCGCGGCCGCCTCGATCGCGACGGTCAGCGACGGCTACCTCCACTACTACCTGAGCGGCAGCACCGAAGCGCACCTGCGGGACTCGCCGATGAAGAGCGTCGTCGCCCGTCTGGTCGAACACGCCGCCGAGCTGGGCTTGCCGCTGAACCTCGGCGGCGGCATCTCCCCCGGCGACGCGCTCGAGGAGTTCAAGCGCGGCTTCGCCAACCGCCAGCTGGCCTGGACCACCTCGGAGCTGGTCTGCGACGAGCGCAGGTACGCGGAGCTCAGCGCAGGCCGCGAGGCCGGTGGCTACTTCCCGGCCTACCGCGGCTGACCGCTAGCTGCTCGGTTCGTTCGGTTTCGCCGGCGTGGGCCCGGTGAAGGTGAAGGCTTCCACCGGCTCGCCGCCGTATTTGCCCCACGTTTCGCGGCCGAAGGCGCGGATCGCGTCCAACGTGGCTTGCCCTTTGTAGGTCTTGCAGCCGAGCAGGTTGGTCCAGGTCGTCGCCGCGACTTCGTAGGGCATCTTGTCGTTGGGGAAGAGCAGCGTTGCCCCGTACATCGTGTCGTAGAGGCCGATCAATTCCAGTTGGGCCTTTTCCGGCAAGTCCGGCGAGTACTGGATAGCCATCCGCCCGTGCTCGAGCGAGTGAACGACGTCGAGCTCGCTCGGTTCCTCGCTGTAGGCGCCGTCGGCCTGCTGGAAGGGCGGTTCGACGTGGTTGCCCGAGGTGGGGGGGTTGGTTTTGTAGTTGGGCAGGGGAGAGTTCTGCGGAAGGTGGGTATGCCCCTCGTCTTCCAGCTTCAGCTCGACTTTGCAACCGGCTTCTTTGGCCGCCTGGTCGAGGGCGAACACCTTGGTCCGCGCCGGCGCGACCCCCGCCCGGTCGTCGGGCTGGACCCCGTTGGTGTTGCCCATTTCCTGGTTGACGTTGATGTGGGCGTCGCCGCTTTCGTCGCCACCGCCACCGCTGACGAGGATGAAGATCAGGACCCCGACCGCGATCACGACGGTCGAGACGATCGCGTAGGTGAGGATCAGCCGGTTGCTCCCACCGCGGGAATCCCGCTCTTCGGCTTCGATCCGCTCCTGGCGGAGCCGGTCTCTTTCGCGCTCTCCCTTACCCATCAGCGCAGCTTATTCTGCCAACGCTCTCTGCACGGCGTCGGGCCCTAGATCGTCCCGAGCTGCGCCGCGTCGTCCCGCGCCCGCTCCCAAGGCCGGGATGCGCGCAGTGCACCGAGCACCGCCCGGGTCGCGGGCGCGCGGTTTAACGCGTAGAAATGAATCCCCGGCGCGCCGGCGATAAGCAGCTCCGCGCACTGCTGCGCGGCGAAGGCGATGCCGAGCTCGAACTCGCGCTCCGGGTCGCCGCCGGCGGCTTGGAAGGCGGCTTCGAGCCGCGACGGAATGGTCGCGTCACAGAGGTCGCAGATCCGCTTCGTCTGGGCAAAGCTGGCGACGGGGATAACTCCGGCGAGGATTGGCACCTCGATCCCGCGCTCGCGCGCCGCCCGCACGAAGTCGAAGTAGACCTGGTTGTCGAAGAAGAGCTGGGTGATCAGAAAACCGGCGCCGGAGTCGACCTTGGTTTTCAGGTAGCGAAGGTCGGTGTCGAGGTCGGGGGCCTCGGGGTGCACCTCGGGGAAGCAGGCGCCGCCGATCCCGAAGTCCCAGCCCGCGTCGATGAAGGCCGCCAGCTCGGCAGCGCTGCCGAGCCCGCCCTCCGGTTGCACGAAGTCCTCCTGCCCCCGCGGCGGGTCGCCGCGCAGGGCGAACACGTTCTCGATCCCGGCCGCCTGGATCCGGTCGATCGTCGTCGCCAGCCCCTCGCTGGTCTCGCCGACGCAGCTGAGGTGGGCCATCGTCTCGAACCCGATCTCGTCCTTCAGCGCGGTGGTGATCTCGACGGTTCCGTCGCGGGTCGAGCCGCCAGCTCCGTAGGTCACCGAGACGAAATCGGGCTCCAGCGCCCGCAGCTCGCGAGCCGTCTCGTAGAGGTGCTCGGTCGCCTCTGCCGTCTTCGGCGGGAAGAACTCGACCGAGAAGGTCGGCTGCCGCTCGGCGATGATCTCTTCGATCCGCATCCGCTGAGGGTAGCCGGAGAGGCGAGGCCGGGGCCTTTCCATCGCTCTTTGCGGGATCGTCGCCGCGCCACCCCTAGCGCCGCGCGGCGGGCCGAGCTAAGTTCGTTCTGCGACCGGCAGAGACCGGTCCCGCGGAAGCCATGCGGGAGCGAGTCTCGAAGGCGACGTCACGAGCTTCTGAGCGCGAAGGCTACGCGCAAGGCAGGCAACGAGCGTCTCCACCGGTCGTGTTTTCGTTGGCGCTTTCTCGTCCGCGCTGGCTCCTACCGTTGCAACCGGCCCTTGGGAGACCTGCCCTTCCCAGGCCAGCGACCGGGGCGCACACTCTGGGAGCCGGGCGTCGCAGCGAACCCCGTGACTCGCGCCGCGACTAGCCCGCCCGCTCCCTTCTTCTCCAAGCGGCATCGACCTGTGGAACCATCCGCGGAATGAGCAGCGACGAGGTGCGCTACGAGCGGCGGGGAGCGGCGGCGGTGCTGACGATCGATCGCCCGGAGCGCCGTAACGCCGTCGACGCAGCGACGGCCGTGGCCCTGCGCCAGGGACTGGAGCGATTCGAGGCGGACGAGGGTGCGCGCGCCTTGATCCTCACCGGAACGGGCGAGGCCTTCTGCGCAGGCGCCGACCTGAAGGCGATCGACCTCGACGTCGATCATCCCGGCGGGCCGATGGGATTCACCCGGCTGACGCCGTCGAAGCCGACGATCGCGGCGATCGACGGCTGGTGCCTTGCCGGAGGCCTCGAGCTCGCGGTCTGGTGCGACCTGCGGATCGCCACCCCCCGCACGACCTTCGGCTGCTTCGAGCGTCGCTGGGGAGTCCCGCTGATCGACGGCGGGACGCAGCGGCTGCCACGGATCATCGGCCTCGGCCGAGCACTGGACATGATCCTCAGCGGCCGCGCCGTGGACGCGGAAGAGGCGCAGCAGATCGGCCTCGTCACCGAGGTGGTCGAGCCGGGGCAGCATCTGGAGCGGGCGCTGGAGCTGGCCGAACGGCTCGCCGCCTTCCCGCAGGAGACGATGTTGAGCGATCGCCGCGCTGCGCTCGAGGGAGCCGGGCTCCCGCTTGCCGACGGTCTTCGCCTCGAGCACCGCCTCGGGCGAGACGTCCTCGAAGTCGCGGCCCGCGGTGCGGCTCGGTTCGCGGCCGGCGACGGCCGGCACGGCGAGGGCGTCTAGCTGGTGCCCGGCTAAACGCGCATCTCGGCGGCGGCGGCCTCGGCTCCGAAATAAGGGAGCACGGCGAGGTACATCAACTCCGGCAAAAGGCGGGTGAAGCCCTCCGTCTGGCGGGCGGCGAGCCGGGTGTGGAGGACCGCAAGGATTCCCGCGACCACCGCCTCCGCCGAGATCGCCGGAGCGACATCCTCGCTTTCCTCGCGCGCCCGGTCCATCATCTCCGCCGCCCGCTCCATCGCCTCTGTCCTTTTTTCTACCGCCCGCGCTCCGGCCGCATGAACTTCGACGAGTAGGGCCCGTCCGATCCCCGGCTGCTCGTCGAGGAAGGACAGCAGCCCTCCCAGGGCGCCACGCAACTGGCCTCGCCAGCGCGACTCGCCCGTTGCGGTCAGGCGCATCGCCAGCTCGATCCAGGCCGAGCCGGCGTCGATTGCGTGCAGGTAGCAGTCTTCCTTGTCCTCGAAGTTGTCGTAGAAGGCCTGTCGATAGAGCCCTGCGTTGGTGATCGCATCCTGCACGGTGGTCTGCTCGTAGCCCTGTGTGCCTACCGCTTCGAGCATCCCTCTGAGAATGCGCTGCCGCTTTCCGGTCAAAGTCCCCGCCCGGGTCGGAATTGATTAGTAAAACTGCTTGTCTACCTTTCGGTACCTAAACGGTATCCGTTCGGAGGGGTCCGGAGCTGCGAGATTCGACTCAGGTACTCTTTCGTTCGTGGCTCCTAAGTCAACAACGCGTCCACTTCCGGGACGGCAGCAGCTTTCGCGGGAGTTCGTTGCCCAGCACCAGAGGGTGCGGATCATCACGGCGCTGGCACAGGAGAGCTCCGAGCAGGGCTACCAGCAGGTCACAGTCGCCGACATCGTCAGCCGCGCCGGAATCGCCCGAAACACCTTCTACGAGAACTTTCGCTCAAAGGAGGATTGCTTCCTGGCAACCCAGGAGTACGCGATGTCAGCAGCGCTCGAGCGAGTTGTCGAGGCGGGCGGAGCATTGGACAGCTGGCCGGAACGGGTGCGAGGGGGACTCACGGCTTTCCTCGATTACGTCGCCGAAGAGCCTGCCCTGGCACGGACCTGCATGGTCGAGGCGCTCTCGGCCGGGCCGGCGGCCGTCGAGTACTACGAGAAGTCCCAGCAGGCGTTCGTCTCCCTTTTCAAACTTGGACGCGATGTCTCTCCCCACGGCACGCAATTGCCGGAGACCCTGGAGGAAGCGATCATCGGCGGCGTCTTCTGGATCGTCTACCAGCGTCTTGCCGTCGGCGAGGTGACGGCGATCCCCGCTCTGCTGCCGGAGCTGGTCGAGTTCGCTCTTACCCCTTACCTGGGTGCGGACGCCGCTCGTCAGGTAGGCACCGGCGCCGGCGAGAACGCCCCCTCGACCCCCGAGTCTTGAGCCGTGGGTTCAAAAAACTGGCCAGTTAGCCAAAATGGGCTCGACCCGTCTGGATCGGTATCTTCGGTTCTCTTGAGAGATCCTGCCAACCCTTCTGTCGAGTCTCCCGAGTATCCGCCCGAGCTGGCCCGCTTGCCTCCTGGGCGGCACGGTCTACCCCGCGAGTTCGTCAGTCACAACCAGCGAGAGCGGTTGATCGCGGGTCTCGCGGAGGCGGTTGCCGAGAACGGCTACGCGGGGACGACGATCGCCCACATCACCCGCAACGCGGCAGTCTCCAGACGCACCTTCTACGAGCACTTCGCCAGCAAGGACGAGTGCTTCATCGCGGCTTACGACACGGTTATGGCCGAGTTGCGCAAGCGGGTGGAAGAGGCGTTCGACCAGGAGGACGAGTGGCCGCAGGCGGTGCGCGCCGGCATCGGGGCGATGCTCGAGTTCCTTGCCGCCGAGCCCCATCTCGCGCGGCTCAGCATGGTCGAGGCCCTGGTCGCCGGCCCGGTTGTGGTCGAGCGTTACGACGCGGCGATTCAGAGTCTGGTGCCCTACTTCGCCGCCGGCCGCGACGGCCTTTCCGACGAGGTGCTGGCCGGGCTTTCGCCAACCACCGAGGAGGCACTCGTCGGCGGCATGGTCTCGCTGATCTCCCGCCGCATCTTCGCCGACCGCACCGAGGAGCTCGAGGCTCTGCTCCCGGATCTGGTCGAGTTCACGCTGACGCCTTACCTCGGCAGCGCCGCGGCCGCCAAGGTCGCCCGCGAAGGTTAAGAACCTTGCGGTTCGCCTCAAGTGGGCTTGAAATCCCTGCGCGTCGACCCGAACATACGTTCGTATGGAGATCGCCTGCGTAATCGACAACCGCTTGGCGACTCCGCCGCGCCCGGACCATGCCGGGGGGCCTCGGTCCGGGCGCGCCGCTCTTGAGGATCCCGTCGCGGCGACGGAGGCGACGGAGGCGATGGCCCAGGGGCTGGAGGCCATCGGCGCCGCGGTCGAGTCGGAGCGTCCCGGCGAGGCCTTCTTCGCGATCGACGGGTTGCGCGGCCTCCACGGAGGGTCCTCGGGCGGGGTCGTCACGGCCGCGCGTGAGGCACTGGGAGAGGGAAGGGCGATCGGCATCGGCCCGACTCGCTTCCGCGCCTTTCTCGCCGCAGGGGACTGGCCGCGGCCAGTCCCGGTAGCCGCTCTGCGGACCCGGCTCGCGGTCTCGGAGCGCGAGGCGGGCGAGCTGATCGAGGCGCTCGAGCGCCTCGGGATCGAGACCTTGCGGGCCTTCGCGCATCTCAGCGCCGACCAGGTCGCCGACCGCTTCGGCCCGCTCGGTCTGCGGGCGCTGCGGCTCTGCCGGGATGACGAGAAACCGTTGCAGCCGCGGAGCGCCCACGAGGATTTGAGCGAGGAGATCGAGCTGCCGGAGGGGACCGCGGGCCGTCAGCTCGACCGCGCTCTCGAGCTGCTCGTCGACCGGCTGCTTGCGGCTCCTCGGCGGAAAGAGAGAACCCTGCTCGCACTTCGCCTCGGGGCTCGCCTCGCCGCCGGCGGCAGCTGGAGCGTGGAGCAGGGGCTTGGCCGTCCCAGCGCCTCGCCGCGCGTCCTGCGCAACGTGCTGGTCCCGCGGCTCGAAGACCTGCCGGGGCCGGCGACGTCGCTGCGGCTGCGAGCGCTCGGCCTCGGCCCTCCGGTGCGCGACCAGCTCGAGCTGGCGGTCGGCGGGACCGAGCCGCGCCGCCGCCGTCTCGGCGCCGCGGTGCGGGAGGTGCGAGCGGCGCAGGGAGCGGGGGCCCTGCTGAAAGTCCTGTCGGTCGACACCGCCTCGCGAGTGCCCGAGCGCTGGGCGATGCTCACCCCCTACCCAGAGCTCTGATGCCTGGCCTCCGCCGTCTCTACGCCCCCGAAAGGGTGGCGGTCCGAGCCGATCCCCGCGGCGCCCCGACAACGGTCGAGGGGATCACAGTCGAGGCCGTTCGCGAGGAGTGGCTGGTCGAGGACCGCTGGTGGACGCCGCAACCCCTGCGCCGCCACTACTTCGAGCTGGCGTTGGGGGACGGCCGTGCCCTCACCGTTTTCCGCACCGCCCGCGCCCAGCGCTGGTATCGGCAGCGCGCTTGAGATAGCAAATGTACGTCGAGCTGCACGCCCACTCCGCTTTCTCCTTCCTCGACGCCGCCTCGACGCCGATGGAGCTTGCCGCGGCCGCGGCCGCGAACGGTTATCCCGCTTTTGCCCTCACCGACCACGACGGTCTCTGGGGCTCGATGGAGTTCGCCCATGCCTGCAAGGGATTTGGTGTGCGGCCTATTACCGGGACGGAGTTGACGGTTGGGATTAGGCCGGCGGGTCCTGTCGCCGCAGGGGACCCACCCCCCCTTGCGCGGCAAGGGGGGGTCCCCCCTACGACGCCACCCCCCGGCAGGAACGCCCATCTGACTCTGCTGGTCGAGGACGAGGCCGGATACCGGAATTTGTGCAGGTTGCTTACCGCGGCCCATTCGCATACGCGGGATAACGCGGGGAGGACCTCGTCTCAGGCGTGGGCGACTCTTGGGGAGGTGGAGGAGTATGCGGAGGGGCTTGTTTGCCTCTCCGGGTGCGCTCGGGACGGGATCGCCGCTGGCGCTTTCGAACGGGGCGATACCGCCGAGGGGGAGCGGCTGGCTCGCCGGCTTCTGGCGGCTTTCGGGCGCGATCGCTTCCGGATCGAGCTGCAGCGTCCCTACTGGCGTCGGGATCGTGCTCGCAACAGGTGGCTGGCGCTGCTCGCCGAGCGGCTCGAGGTCCCCTGCGTCGCCACCGGCAACGTCCACTGCCACGACCGCCGCCGGGCGCCGCTGCAGGACGCGATGGTCGCGATCGGGCTCTGCGAGACCCTGGAGGAGTCCGAGCCTTATCGCCGCGGCAACTCGACCTCGGCCCTTGCCTCTCCTGGCGCGATGGCCGCGCGCTTTGCCGAATACCCCGAGGCGGTGGCCGAGAGCGAGCGCCTCGCCGAGCGGCTGCGCTTCGACCTCACCCAACAGCTCGGCTACCGCTACCCCGGCAGCGAGGACCCCGGCGCCGACGCCGAGCTGGCGCGCGTCTGCAACCACCACCTCGGCGAGCGCTACCGCGGCAGCGCCCGCCTGCTCGAGGCGCAGTGGCGGCTGGAGGAGGAGCTGGCGACGATCCGCAAGCTCGACCTCTCCGGCTTCTTCCTTCTCCATCGCGACCTGCTCGAGTTGGCGCGCGAGGTCGCCGCCGAGGTGCGCGGCCCCGAGTCAGCGCGATCTATGTCCCCTCCGGGACGCGGAAGGGGCTCCAGCGTCAGCTCGATCGTCTGCTACCTCACCGGCCTCTCCCACGTCGACCCGGTCGAGGCCGACCTCTTCTCCGGCCGCTTCCTCAACGAGGAAACGACCTCGATGCCGGACATCGACCTCGACTTCCCCCGCGATATCCGCGAGGTGCTGATCCCGCGCGTGCACCAGCGCTACGGCGCCGACCGATCCGCTCTCGTCGCCGCCTTCCCCACCTACCGCCCGAAGGGCGCCGTCCGCGACCTCGGCAAGGCGCTGGGGTTGCCGCCGGCGGAGATCGACCGGGTGGCGAAGACGGTCGGCTTCCATGAGACGGCCGCCGAGATCGAGCGCGACCTGCTCGCCGCGCTCGGTCCGCAGCGCGCCGCCGAGCCACGCTGGCGGACGCTGCTCTCGCTCGCCGACGAGATCATGGGACTGCCGCGCCATTCCTCCCAGCACCCCGGCGGGATGGTGATCTCGACCCGGCCGCTGGTCGACGTCTGCCCGGTGGTCCCCGCGGCGATGGCAGGTCGCCAGACGGTGCAGTGGGACAAGGACTCCTGCGCCGACGCCGGCTTCCTCAAGATCGATCTGTTGGGACTGGGGATGCTCTCGGCGGTCGAGCGCTGCGTCGAGGAGATCGGCCGTGCCCGCGACGAGCGACTCGACCTCTCGCGCATTCCCCTCGACGATCCCGAGACCTTCGAATCGATCCGCGCCGCCGAGACCACCGGCGTCTTTCAAATCGAGAGCCGGGCGCAGATGCAGATGCTGCCGCGGACCCAGCCACGCGACCTCGACGACGTCGTCGTCCAGGTCGCCCTGGTCCGTCCCGGCCCGATCCAGGGCGGCGCCATCCACCCATATATAGAGAGACGCAAGTTGCGCCGCGAAAATCCCGACTACGAGATCCCCTACGAGCACCCCCTGCTGGAATCGGTGCTGGAGGAGACGCTGGGGACGATCGTCTTCCAGGAGCAGGTGATCGAGGTGGCGATGGCCCTCTCCGGTTTTTCCTCCTCGGAGGCGGAGGGGTTGCGCCGGGCGATGAGCCGCAAGCGCTCCGAGGAGGCGATCCGCGAGCACCACCAGCGCTTCCTCGCCGGCGCTGCCGCCAACGGCGTCTCCGAGCAGATCGCGGAAAGGGTCTGGAACCAGATCAAAGGCTTCTCCGGCTTTGGCTTCCCGAAGGCGCACTCGGCTGCCTTCGGGCTGCTCGCCTACCAGTCGGCCTGGCTGCGGATCCACTATGCCCCCGAGTTCCTCTGCTCGCTGCTGAACGAGCAGCCGATGGGCTTCTACCCGCCGGACTCGCTGGTCCACGAGGCACAACGGCGCGGAATTCGCGTGGCGCCCCCCGACGCCAACCGCAGCAAGGTGCTGTGCCACGTCGAAACGCCGCGCGAGGAAGAGGACGTGCGCGGCGGGCTGGTCGTGCGGGTCGGCCTCGGCTACGTGAAGGGGGTGAAGAAAGACGAGGTGGAGGCGCTCGTCGCCGAGCGCGAGCGCGGCGGGCCGTACAAAGGCGTCGCCGAGCTCGCTTCCCGTTGCGGCGCCGGCCTGCCGAGCCTGGAACGCCTCGCCTGGGCCGGGGCCTTCGACGGCATCCCGGCCGGCTCGGAGGGAGAGCGCCGCGAGGCGCTTTGGCGCGTCGGCGTTGCCGCCGCCGGCACGCTGACCGGCAGCGGCACCCAGCTGGCGCTGCCGATGGAGCCGCCGCGCCCGCCCGAGCTGGAGCCGCTCGGGGACTGGGGCAAGCTGATCGCCGACTACCGCTCGACCGGGATGACCGTCGAGAAGCACCCGATGAAGCTGCTCCGCCCCGGCCTCGATCCGAAGCTCGTTCGCAGCAGCGACCTGATAGAGATCGACCATGGCGCGACCGTCGAGATCGCCGGCATGGTCACCGCCCGCCAGCGCCCCGAGACCGCCAACGGGATCACCTTCATGCTGCTCGAGGACGAGCGCGGCTCGGTCAACCTGATCGTCCCGCCACCGGTCTACGACCGCCACCGTCCCCTGGTCCGCGCGGCCCCCTTGATCCGCGCTCGGGGTCGGTTGGAGCGCCGGGAAGGCACGCTCAACGTTCTCGTCAGCGATCTGGCCCCGCTGTCGCCGAGCGCTCCCCCAGCCGCGCCGAAAAACTCGCCCCGGCTCCCGCGCGAGCTGGCCGTCGCCGAGCTACGCGCCGTCGCTCCCGCCGGCCACAGCTTCGGCCGCCGCGGTCGCTGACCCGTTTCCGTTGCGCCAGAGCGAGGCGTGCAGGTGCCGCAGGCAATCGGCGATGAGAGCGGCGTCGCCATCTACCTCCAGTCCGTCGTGGGGTCCGTCGAGGACCGAGTCGACCCACGCCGTCACGTTTCCGCGGGCGGCACTGTCGACGATCTCCGGTGCCGCCGAACAGTTGACGACCGATCCGTCGGCCGCGACGTCAGCCCACACCGGCTCCTCGCGCGCCTCTCCTTCGCCGACCGCAGCGATGCGCAGCTCGAAGCTCTTGCCGGCGTGATCGGGAAGAAAGATCAGGGGCAGTGCAGTCCGCATCAAGCCAGCCGCCTCCTCGGTGCTGAGTCCCGCCGACCCTTGCGGCAGGACATGGCGCCGACGCCACCTGCCGATCCCGGCGATCAGCCCCATCGCCCGCCGCGTCTTCTCGGTAAGCGCGTAGCGCCGGTACCGCCCGCTGTCGGGTACCTCCCGGATGAAGCCGCTCCTGGCGAACAGGTTGGCTCGCCGGCTCACCTGGTGAAAGCTCAACCCGTGTTTCCCGTGCGCCAGCTCGGTGAGGGACTTCGGGCCGACGTTCAGCTCGTCGATCATCCCCGACTCCCAGAGTTCGGCGACCAGCGTCAGCGCCCCCCACTCGGCTCCGCCGATCTCGCCGCCGGGAAGCCGCATCATGGCGACGTCGGCGTAGGCCGACACCAGCTCGTAGAGCTCGCGCCCCCGCGGGACATTGAGGCTGTGGACGACCTTCGACGGGACCCCCTCCTCCTCGTCTCGGTCGATCAACCCGAACTCGGTCAGCCGGGTCGAGTACCGGTAGACGGTTCGCGGCGAATAGCCGGCGATCCGCTCGGTCAGCTCCATCGTCCGCAGCGGTCCATCCCCCAGCGCCATCAGGATCGCCCCGCTGGCGCCGGCACCGAGCAGACGCAGCACGCTCTCCGTCGACGGTTGGCCTTCCCTGCTTCGAATGTCCCCCACCGCGGGGCGACAATAGATGCCGGTGTCGCCCGTGCCGGTGACTGAAAGAGCGAAACTGAGTGACGCGTTTGACTCGCGCTAACTGTCACTCGCGACCGCGATTGCTAGCGTCGGATCGATGCAGCGGACCAAGGACGAAGCGGCCTTCGAGGAGCTGGTCGCGCCCCACCACCGCGAGCTGCACGCCCACTGCTATCGGATGCTCGGATCGCTCCACGACACCGAGGAAGCGATGCAGGAGGCGATGCTGCGGGCGTGGCGCGGGCTGGATCGCTTCGAGGAGCGCAGTTCGCTGCGCTCCTGGCTCTACAAGATCGCCACCAACACCTGCCTCGACACGATCGCTCGCCGCAAGCGCCGCCTCCTCCCGGAGGACTACGGGCCGAAGGCCGACCCGCATCTGCCGCCGGGCGAGCCGGTCGCCGAGGGTGTCTGGATCGAGCCCTACCCCGACGAGATGCTCGAGGTCGAGGACGGCTACGCCTCGCCGCACGCCTCTTACGAGGAGCGGGAGGCGATCGAGCTCGCCTTCGTTGCCGCGATGCAGCACCTGCCGCCGCGCCAGCGCGCGGTCCTGATCCTGCGCGAGGTCCTCGGCTTCTCCGCCAAGGAGGTGGGGGAGACGCTCGCCACCTCAGTTCCTTCCGTCAACAGCGCCCTCCAGCGCGCCCGCAAGATCGTCGACGAGCGGCTCCCCGAGCGTAGCCAGCAGGTCACGCTCCGCTCCCTAGGCGACGCCCGCATGAAGGAGATCGTCGAGGAGTACATGGAGGCAATGCGCGGCGGCGACGTCCAGCGCGTGGTCTCGATGCTGACCGAGGACGTCGCCTGGTCGATGCCGCCGCTGGCCAGCTGGTACGGCGGGATCGACGAGGTGGAGGTCTTCCTCCGCACCAAGCCGCTCTCCGGCGAGTGGCGATGGCGCCACCGCCCGACCGTCGCCAACGGACAACTCGCAGTAGGGACTTACACCTGGATGGAGCAGCAGAAAACGCATGTTCCGTTCTCCCTCGACGTGCTCACCCTGGAGGGCGGCAGGATCAAGGAAGTGACCGCTTTTGTCGTGCGACCGGCGGACACTGCGGATGGCTATTCTCGGTGGCCCGACCGCGCAGCCGACCCCAGCCGCGTGGAGGCCGTCTTCCGGCGCTTCGACTTGCCGGATCACGTCGATTGACGAGGCGGCGATGAGTTTTCCCCAGCCCAGGAGTCCTTACCTGTATGAACGCAACTGAGCACGACCGCACCCGTTGGCTAGCCCTTTACGTCCTTTGCGCGGGGATGCTGATGATCGTCCTCGACGCGACGATCGTCAACGTCGCCTTGCCCTCGATCCAGGACGACCTCGGTTTCTCCCAGAACAACCTCGCCTGGGTGATCAACGCCTACATGATCCCCTTCGGCGGGCTGCTGCTGCTGGCCGGCCGGATGGGTGACCTCTTGGGCCAACGGCGCGTCTTCCTCTTCGGCTTGACGATCTTCACCGCCGCTTCGCTGCTCTGCGCCGCTTCGCAGAACCAGGAGATGCTGGTCGGCGCCCGCTTCATCCAGGGCTTCGGCGGCGCGCTCGCCTCGGCGGTGATCCTGGGGATGATCGTGACGATGTTCCCGGAACCCGCGGCGCAGGCGAAAGCGATCGGCGTCTACGGCTTCGTCGCCTCCGCCGGCGGCTCGATCGGCCTGCTGCTCGGCGGCGTCCTCACCGACGCGATCAGCTGGCACTGGATCTTCTTCATCAACCTGCCGATCGGGATCGCCGTCGCCTTCCTGGCCAAACGGGTCGTCGCCAACCCCGACGGGATCGGCCTCAGCGAGGGCGCCGACTTCCCTGGGGCAGTGCTGCTGACGAGCTCGCTGATGCTCGGCGTGTTCACGATCCTGCAGATCGAGAAGTGGGGCTGGGGCGATTCGCGCACGCTCATCCTCAGCGCAATTTCGGCAGCGCTGCTGGCGGCCTTCGTCTTCCGCCAAGCGCGGATCGCCAACCCGCTGATGCCGCTGCGGCTTTTCCGCTCGCGCAACGTCGCCGGCTCCAACGTCCTGCAGGCGCTGCTCGTCGCCGGCATGTTCGGGATGTTCTTCCTCGGTGCCCTTTACCTGCAGCGGGTGCTCGGCTACAGCCCCCTCGAGGTGGGGCTCGCCTTCCTGCCGACGACGATCGTGATGGGCTCGCTCTCGCTCGGCCTGTCCGAACGGCTGATCATGCGCTTCGGCCCGCGCACGACCCTGATTCCCGGCGTCTGCCTGGTGGTCGTCGCTCTGCTGCTCTTCGCCCGCACGCCGGTCGACGGCAACTACCTGATCGACCTGCTGCCGCCGTTCCTGCTGATCGGGATCGGCGTCGGCACCTCGTTCCCAGCGATCATGACCCTGGCGATGTCGGGAGCGACCCCCGAGGACGCCGGGCTTGCCTCCGGCCTGGTCAACACCAGCATGCAGGTGGGCGGGTCGATCGGGCTGGCGGTGCTGGCAACGCTCTCAACCGAGCGCACCAACTCGCTACTCGCCGACGGCGAGGGACAGCTGCAGGCGCTCAACGCCGGCTACCACGTTGCATACCTGATCGGTGCCGGCTTGGCGGCGATCGCGGTGGCTATCGCAGTCTTCGTCCTGCGGGCCCCGCGCCCGGCGGAGATGCCGGTGCCCCAGGAGGGTGAGCCTGAGCCCGCTTTCTCAGAGGCCCGTTAGTCGAATTTTCGGCAGCGCTCAAAGATCGATCGGCTGCGGCCGATCATGGAGGTATGCCTGAACGAACTCCTGCCTTCTCCTCGATGCCGGCCTTTGCCGAAGCACCAGAGGAGCGGGCGCGGATGGGCCGGATCTCGGGAGTGCTGTGGATCGCCGCCGCCGTCTTCGGGGTTGTCGGCTGCTATCTCCCGGGTGCTCAGCACGCTGCGATGGGATGGGTTCTTGCTCTCAGCGGGGCCTTCCTCGCCTACGGCGTAGCGTCGGCCCTCGGCTGGCTGGCGTGGGACCGGGCCTCGATGAAGGCGCTGGCCGTCGGCATGGTCCTGACGATCCCGGTCGTCGGCCTCGCCGTCTACTTGACCGGAGGCTCGAGCAGCTTCGTCCAGCCGATGCTGGTTCCCCTCCTCCTCTACGCCGCATTCTTCTTCCCCTCCCGATGGGCATGGCCGCTGTCGATCGAGCTGATTGTGATCGCCGGCACGCCGCTGATCTACGACGCGAACGCGATCGACGATGCCTTTCTCCCCCGCTACATCGCGCTCGTCGTGGGTTTTCTCTCCGCAACCTGGGTCCTGGTCGGAGTCCGGAACCGCCTGCTGGCTGCCGAGCTGCAACAGCGGGACATCGCCCATCGCGATGCCCTCACCGGCGTTGCGAATCGGCGCCGGTTCGACGCGACCCTGCAGCGAGAGTTGTCCCGCCGCTCGCAGCCGGCCGGACAGCGTGAAGCCGATCGCAGCCCGCTGGCCGTGCTCCTGCTCGACCTCGACGACCTGAAGGGAATCAACGACAACCACGGCCACCCGATCGGCGACGCCGTCCTCCGCCAGGTCGCCGAGCGAGCGCAGTCGATTCTCCGCTCGACCGACACCCTCGCCCGCATCGGCGGCGACGAGTTCGCGGTGATCGCTCCCGGCGCTCACGGCGAAGGCGCTCGGCTGATGGGCGAGGCGATCCGTAGCGCGATCGGAACTCACTACTCGGATTCCGGCACCCCGGCCCCCAGCGCCTCGGTTGGCTGGGCGGTCTTCCCCGGGGACGGCGAAGACGTCGAGACCCTGATCCGCGCCGCCGACCAGCGGATGCTGGAGAGCAAGCGCCGCGGCGAGACTCGCCCCGTCTCCGTCGGCTAGCCGCGCTGGAGCGAGGCCGACTCGAGCACGCCGAGCAGCTGCGTCACCCGGCAGACCAGCAATCGCTCCTCGTCGACTTCGACCCAGGCCCCGGCGCTCGAGGGGAAGACGACGTGGTCGCCGGGTTGGACCGGCATCTCCACTCCTGCCCCGGCCCACCAGTCGAGGCCCGGTCCGACGGCGAGGACGATCCCCTGCTCGGGCGGCGGCTCGTGGGTGCCCGGCGGCACCACCAGTCTGCCGGATGGGGCCGACTAAGATCGGGCGATGCCGCAGGAGAAGAAGCCGGTCAACTGGCGCGCCTGGCTGGTCGGCGCCCTCAGCGCCCTGGTCCTGATCGTCGCGCTGCAGAACTCGCAGGAGGTCAGCTTCGAGGTCCTCTTCGCCAGCTTCCAGGCGCCGCTGATAGTGGTCATCCTGCTGGCGGTCGCGATCGGGATCCTGATCGGGTACGTCGCCCCGCTTGTCAGGCGGCATCGCCGAGAAGATCAGCACCACAACGCTTGATCTTTTAATCTTTCCTGTGCAATGGGGGAAGCACAGCGAGGGAGAGGGAGATGAGCGTTCTTCAAAAGGACATTCCGCAGGACTGGTACGAGACGGCGTTCGACGGGATGAGCGCCGAAATGGCTTGGACCGAGCGCACCGAGTCCGAAATCAAGCGGGCGCTGACGATGCTGCGTCCGCAGGGCGGCGAGCGGATCCTCGACCTCGCCTGCGGCACCGGTCGCCACTCGCTGGAGCTGGTGCGCCACGGCTTCTCGGTTGTCGGCGTCGAGATCGGACCGGAACTGGTGGAGATCGCCCGCAAGGATGCTGAGGCGCAAGGGCTCGAGGCGGAGTTCATCCAGGGCGACCTGCGCGAGCTCGACTTCGAGGAGGAGTTCGACATCGTCCTCAACCTCAACGACGGCGCGGTCGGCTACTTCGAGACCGACGAGGAGAACCACAAGACCTTCGAGGTCATTGCCAGGGCGCTGAAGCCCGGCGGCCAGAACCTGATCCAGGTGCCTAACATCCTCTACGCGCGTGCCCGCCTGCCGCAGCGCTCCTGGATCCCGAGCGCGGGAATGATCGAACTCGTCGAGCACCGCTGGAACAAGAAGGACAGCTATATGGAAGGGGCGATGATTCCGCTCCGCTTCGGCGAGGTGCTCGAGGGGCTGGACAAACGGATCGAATTCCGCCAGCGCCTCTACACCGTCGACGAGCTGCGGGAGATCTACTCCTCGGTTGGCTTGACCCTCGAGCGCGTCTTCCACGGCAACGGCCGGCCGAAGGAGCCGACCGAGAACCAGTTCGAGATCTTCGCTGCGGCTAGAAAGGGCTAGGGGTCCAGAGCTTCTCGTAGAGGCTGGTGAGGCAGTCGGCCACCATCTCGACGTCATCGCCCGCCTTCGCCGGGGGCTTCCCGTCGATCAGGGCGGCCATCCAGTTGTCCACCGAGCCCTCGGCCCAGCAGTCGCAGCGCGAAGCCTGCTCCTCCCGAATCTGGAGGACGCCATCTGCGCCGACCTCCGCCCAGAGCTGCCGGGGCGGTTCGCCGACCTCTTCCTTGACGGTCACCTGCATCGCCTTGCCAGCATGGTGCGGCACCTCGGCGAGGGGAAGGGAGACGCGCAGGACCGTCGCCATCTCCTCCACCGTGAGACCCTCGCCGGCCAGATGACGCCGCCGCCAGCGACCGAGGCCTGCGATCAGGCCCATCGTCCGACGAGCCTTGTCGGTGAGGACGTAGCCGCGCCGCTCGGCCTGCACCGTCTCGCCGAAGAAGCCGGAGGCCTTGAAGCGACTGGCTCGGCGGTTGAGCTGGTGGTAGCTGAGCGCCTCGAGCCGGCGCGCAAGCTCGGCGAGAGATTGCGGCCCCTGGCTCAGCTCGTCCACCACCCCCGCCTCCCAGAGATCGGCCAGCAGCCCGAGCGACGACCAGGCCTGCGGCTCGACCTGCCCGCCGGGAAGGTGAGTCATCGACGCCGTGGCAAAGCGGTTGATCAAGTCGCAGAGTTCGTTGCCGCCGGTTTGGCTCAGTGTGTGGACGACCCGCGCCGGGCCGCCGGGCCGGTCGTCTCGTTCAACCGCCCCGAGCTGGGCGAGGCGGGGGAGATAGCGGTAGATCGTGCGGGCGGTGTAGCCGCGGATCCGCTGCGTAAGCACCTTGGTCTGCATCGCGCCCTCGTCGAGGGCCAGCAGGATCGCTCCCGCGGCGCCGGCGCTGAGCAGACGGAGCATCTCTCCGAGCGGCTCCTCTGCCTCCTCGCTTCCCCGCGCGATCGGTTCCCTGCTCGCGTAACCGGTTGTCATTCCCCTCCTACGAACCGAAATCGGCCCACAATCACCGAGCCGCCGACCTGCTACTTTACACGAGAGTTTTTTATTGTGCGAATACCTCATATCCGCCTAGAAGGCCTCTCCACCGCTTGACAGTTTTTCGAGCGCGGACTAGGCTCACACGTCTGGGAACAGCATCAGTACGCTCAGGGAACAAGAAGGGCTGGGGATGAAGCACGGACTTGCAGGGGACATGAGCTATCGGGAGGGAACTATGGGCTTGATTCGCGCGCGGCGGCTCTTCGCAGTTGGAGGATTGGCCCTGGCGGCCCTGATGCTGCTGGTGGTTCTTGCCGCCTCGAGCGCTCAGGCCGACGAACGCGTGCTCGACCCGAGGCTCTCGCTGATTGGCGCCTGCGCCGCACCGGAAGCGCTCGATCCCGAAGAAGACCCCGGTTGTCCCACGACGCCGCCCCCGAGCGCTCACCCGCCCGCCGCGTTCGCGGTTCCGATGGCGGTCACCACCGACTTCTACGGCAACATCTACGTCAGCAACTTCGGGAAAAAAGCCGACGGAACCCAGGGCCGGATCGACATCTTCGACCCCGACGGATTCTTCATCTCGGAGCTCAAAACCACGGGCCCCGAGTCGCTCGCCGTCGACAGCAAAGGCAATCTCTACGTCGCCGCCCAGGTGGGAACCGACAAGCCGATCCTCCGCTTCGAACCCAGCGTCTACGAACCGGAAGCCGGGAAAATCGAATACGGCAAAGCCCCAGTAGCGCTGCCGATGGCGGGCTTCAACTCGAAAGCGATCTACACCGGCATCGCGATCAACCCCGACAACGACCACCTCTTCGCCAACTTCGGAGGCGGCGGGCTCGTCGAGTACGACTCGGCCGCGAACGACAACGAAGAACTGATCACCACCCCGTTGCCGACCTGGCCCTATGGACTGGGTGTTGCGGTGGATGCCTCGAGGCATCTTGTTTACGTGAGCGTCCTCGAAAAAACCGAAACCACCAACGAGAAACGCATAGAGATCTTCGATCTGACGAAAGTCATCGGCACCCCGCCCGACGAGAAATACGAAAAAATCGGCTCAATCGAGGCATCGGCGACGCCGGAAGGAAATCTCGGCAATTACCTCTCGGTCGCGGTCGACGAAAACACCGGCAACGTCTTCGTCTACGACAATGACTTGAACATCGTGCACCAGTTCAGCGCCGATGGCACCTATCTCGCCAGCATCGAACACGGCTTCAATGCGCCCCCGGGTGCGGAGATCGGCATCGACAACGGTCCCTTCAGCCCGAATGGCGCGCTCAACCCAGACGGCCATTATCTCTATGTCCCCTCCGGGAAAACGGGAACTGGTCACTCCTACGCGTTCGAAGAATCGATCGCCCGCGCCCCCGAGGTCAAATCGATTGTGGCCTCGGGGATCTCTCAAAGCGAAGCCGAACTCCTGGCGTCGGTCAACCCGGGCAACCTGCCGACTGATTACACCTTCGAATACACCACCCAGGAAGAATTCGAAGCGGAAGGCTTCACCGGCGCCGTGGTGGCCGGCGAAGGCCAGCTTCCGGCCAGCAATTTGGATGCCGAAGCCTCCGTGCCGCTCACCGGCCTGGAGCCGGGAACCAAATATCGCTTCCGAATCGCCGCCACCAACGAAAAAGGCGACGATGAAATGGAAGGGAGCTTCTCTACCTACCCGAGCTATGTCTCGGGAACGCCCGATTGCGACAACGAGCTTCTGCGCACCGGTCTGGCAGCGTTGCTGCCCGATTGCCGCGCTTACGAGCTGGTAACCCCGGCGGACACGAACGGCCGAGCGCCGCTCGGCATCGGCCGCGAGGGTGGGACCTTCACCACGCGTCAGGTTGCGCCGGCCGGGGACAAGCTCCCATTCCGGGTCGAGGGCGGCACGCTGCCCGGATCTGGCGGAACCGGGTCCTACCTCGGCGACCCCTTCATCTCGAGCCGCAGCCCCAGCGGCTGGAACACCGACTACATCGGCCCCACCGCCGCCGAAGCGGTTGCGATAACCCCCGGATGGACCTCACCGGACCAGGGGTATTCGTTCTGGACGGCCGAGAACAAAGGGTCTGCGTTGATCGAAGGGCAAAGCACCTCCTATCTGCGCTATCCGGATGGCCACTCCGAGGTCCTCGGGGAAGGAAGTATCGACACCGACCCCGCGGCTTTGGGAAAGCTGATCAGCGAAGACGGCGACCACGCTCTCTTCGTCACCGGTACCGGAGGCTCAGAATTCCCGGCCGTCCAGATCGAGCCCAATGCCGCCCCCGAAGGCACCCAAGCGATCTATGACCGCACCCCTCAGGGGGTCCAAGTGGTCTCGTTGCTGCCCGGAGATGTCCCTCTGGGAGCAGGGGAATCCGCGGTTTACCAGGGCGCATCGCTCGACGGAGAGGGTGTCGCCTTCGAGGTGAAAAATAAAACTCTCTATCTCCGTTACCAGAACAGCGAAACTTTTGAAATCGGCGAAGATGTCGGGTTCGGAGGGGTTTCCGAAGGCGGTAACCGCATCTTCTACACGGACGGCGGTCAGCTCTGGCGTTTCGATGCGGCAACCGAAGAACGAACCGCCTTCAGCGCCGGGCCTGTCGTTCCCGTCAACATCTCTGCCGACGGGTCCGCTGCTTACTTCGTCTCCACGAGCGAATTGACCAGCGACCCCAACCCGAATGGCGACGTCGCCGTCCCCGGCGACGAAAACCTCTATCTCTCCGAGGAAGGGGAGATCAGCTTCGTAGGAACGGTCACCGAACGGGACGTTGTAGGCGAAGCCCTCTCGACTGGAGACACCGATGGGCTCGGCCTTTGGATGTTGGCGGCTGAAACTAACGGTCGCTTCGGTAGGGATCCGTCGCGCAGCAACCCCGACGGGAGCGTTCTGCTCTTCCAGTCGCGTGCACCCCTGGCCGACTATGACCCGGAAGGCCACTCGCAGGTGTACCGTTTCGACTCGGCGGCGGGCACTCTCGATTGCCTTTCCTGCAATCCCACCGGCGCGGCAGCGACTGCGAATGCCCAGTTGCAGTCCGAACAGCGCGAAGGCTTCGCACTGTTCTTCTCACTCGCCACGCTCGAAAATCTGCGTGCCGACGGCCGCCGAGCGTTCTTCGAGTCCAGCGAAGCGCTGGTCTCCGGCGATACCGACAACCGGCAGGACATCTACGAGTGGGAGGACCAGGGAGTGGGAAGCTGCGCCACCCCAGGCGGCTGTATCTACCTGATCTCTTCGGGTCACAGCGCAAAAAACGAATACCTGTATGCGGTCAGTGGAAGCGGGAATGACGTGTTCTTCCTCACCTCGGATCTGCTCTTGCCGGTGGACCAGGACGAAACGCCCTCCATCTACGATGCGCGGGTAGGCGGCGGATTCCCCGAACCCGTCGAAGCAGACTGTCAGGGCGAAGGATGCCGTCCCCAGATGACGCCCCCGCCGCCGATGCCTCCGGCTCAAACGCAGGTCAGCGGGCCAGGCGACAACGTCAAGCCGCGCACCTGCCCGAAGGGGAAGCGCAAGGTGAAACGCAACGGGAAGGTCCGCTGCGTGAAGAAGAAGAAATATTCCCAGCACCGAGCCGGCTCCAACCAGAAGGGCGGCGGCAAATGATCACCCTGCGCAGGATCATGCTCCTCGGCACCCTCACGGCGAGCCTTCTCGCCAGTGTCGTGGCCCCCGCTGCCGCGGCCGAAGAATTCGACAAATTTGGGATCGAATCCGCGTTTGCCGAACTTTCGAACAGGCAGGCTGGAGCCCACGCCGACGTCACCATCGGCGTTCGTCTCACCCGCGAAGGCAATGCCCCGTATGCGCTGCCCAGGGACATCGAAATCAAGCTACCGCCGGGGATGATCGGCAACCCCCAGAGCGTGCCGCGGTGCACGGTCAACGAGCTCGGGAACGGCGCCGGGGACAGCGCCTGCCCATTCGAGTCCCAGGTCGGCATGACCGAAATCCGGGTCCTGCAGCCCCATCCTGGCGTGTATGACGAGCCCGTCTACAACATGGCTCCGCCCAAAGGAAGCGACGTGGTCGCGCGCCTCGGCTTCATCGCGGCTGGCTGGCCGGCGTTCATCAACGTCCGCATCGACCCGGTCGACTACAGCGTCATCTCTACGGTCGAAGGAGTGCCCTCGATCGCTGGACTGTCGGAAGCGACGACCACCCTCTGGGGCGTGCCGGCGTCGCCCATCCACAACGAGGACCGGATCACCCCCTTCGAGGCAGCCAACGGCGGCAGCCCACCTGATGGCCGGGAAGTCCAGACTCCGGAAGCTCCTTTCCTCTCGAATCCCACCGACTGCAGTCTGAAACGGCAGGTCAAGGTCACCGCGAGGAGTTATCAGCTGCCGGATCAGCCGGTGACGGCAGAAGTTCCGTTTCCTGACATCAGCGGTTGCGGGAAACTCGAGTTCTCCCCTACCTTCACGGCGACGCTGACCAATCCTGAGGCCTCGGCGCCAAGTGGGATCGAGACCGAGCTCGTGATTCCGCAGGACGAAACCCCCGATGGCCTCGCCACCTCGACGATGAGGAGCGCGCGGGTGTCTCTGCCCGAGGGGGTCACCATCAACGCGGCGGCTGGCGACGGCCTCGAGGGCTGCAGTGCCGAGCAGGTCGGCTACGAAAAGAACGAACCCTCCCACTGCCCGGGCGCGGCGAAGATCGGTTCGATCGAGGTCGAGGTTCCTGCTCTCGAAGACACTCTCCATGGCGCCGTCTACCAGCGCACTCCCGAACCGGGGCATCTGTTCCGTTTCTGGGTCGTCAGCGACGAACAGGGGGTACACCTGAAGCTGCCGGCGGAGATCGAAACGAACCCGGTCACGGGCCAGTTGACCACGGTCTTTAGTGGAATCAAAGCCCTCAACGGTCTGCCGCAGGTGCCCTTCAGCAGTCTCAGATTGAGCGTCTTCGGTGGGCCGCGAGCGCCGCTTGCAACGCCGCCCACCTGTGGGATGTATTTGACCCACTATTCGTTCGCTCCGTGGTCCGGTAAGGCAGCGGTTAACGGAGATGCCCCGATGCAGGTTGTCCAAGGCTGCGGCAAGGGCGGGTTCTCGCCCAAGCTCACGGCCGGGAGTCTCAACCCCGTAGCCGGGAAATTCTCGCCCTTCGTCTTTACCCTCACTCGCGAAGACGGCGAAGCTAACCCCCAGACGATCGCCTTGCACATGCCACAGGGCCTACTGGCGAAGCTCAAGGGCGTGCCGCTCTGCCCGGACGCCGCCGCCGCTTCAGGCACCTGCCCCGCCGGGAGCAAGATCGGCAGCATCGCCGCCTCCTCCGGCGTTGGCGGCGCGCCCCTGTGGATCCCCCAGCCTGGAAAGGCCCCAACCGCTGCCTACCTAGCTGGTCCATACAAGGGAGCTCCTTACTCGGTGGTTTCGGTGGTTCCGGCGCAGGCGGGCCCCTTCGACCTCGGGCTGGTGATCAACCGCGCCGGCATCTTCGTCGATCCCGAAACGGCACTGGCGACGATTCGGACCGATCCGCTGCCGCAGATGCTGGAGGGGGTGCCCGTCACTTACCGCAGCCTCCATGTAGAAGTGAATCGACCGGAATTCACCCTCAACCCGACGAGCTGCGCGCCGAAGCAGATCACGGCGACGGTCACCGCCACCAACGGTCAGGTCGCCGAACCCAGCTCGGCATTCCAGGTGAGCGGGTGCTCGCAGCTGCCTTACACGCCGAAGCTCAAGCTCTCCTTCAAGGGCGCGACTAAGCGAACGGGCAATCCCGGCGTCAACGCGGTATTGACCCAGAAGCCGAACCAGGCCAACACCAAGGCCGCGGTCGTCCTCTTGCCAGGGAGCCAGTTCATCGACAACTCGCACATCAACAACCCATGCACCCGGGTCCAGTTCGCGGCCGAAGCGTGCCCGACTAAATCGATCTTGGGGACCGTCAGCGCCGTGACGCCGCTCTTGGACGAGCCCCTCAAGGGGAACGTCTACTTCCGCTCGAACGGCGGCGATAGGGAACTCCCTGACCTCGTTGCCGACCTGCGCGGCCCGCTTCGCGTCACTCTGGTCGGGTTCATAGACTCGGTCAAAGGCAGGGTGCGAACGCGCTTCCTGAGCGTTCCAGACGCCCCCGTGACGCGATTCGAAATGAAGCTTTTCGGTGGCAAGCGAGGGCTAATTGAGAACAGCAAGAACCTGTGCCTCACGGGCCGTCGGGTAGAGATCCACCTGCGGGCGCAGAACGGTCGTTCTCAGGACAGTGAGCCGCGGATTGCGGCACAGTGCGGGAAATCGAAGAGGTAGGAGAAACCACCGACTTGGGGGGTGCCCGCCGTTGCTGCACTAGGGCTGTTGACTGTTGTTGAGGCGAAGCCTGTCTTATTGCACAAACACCTCTTGACTATTTGCTGATATCTCGATAAAACTCTCCCTGTACCCAATCCCCGGCGCGCGGCGCCGGGAACTACAAGGAGAAAAGACATGAAGTATCTGAAGATGCTCGGCCTCGTGGCCGTTGCGGCCATGGCGCTTTCGGCGTTTGCTGCCAGCACCGCCTCGGCGACGACACTCGAGACAAATGGGGTTGCCACGAAAGCAGCCGAGACAATCACCGCGACCCTGGAAGCGGGGAGCTCGGCGATCCTGAAAGACGAATTCGGCACCACGACCGACACATGTCTCAAATCTGAAGTCGAGGGAACCAGTAATGCGATTCCGGGGGCCAGCCCGACATGGCTCGGTGGCACGATCAATAAACTGACCTTCGAAGAATGTAGCCATAACACGAAAGTCGACGCCAACGGTGGACTCGAAATCATGTGGACTTCGGGCACAAACGGCGAAGTCAAATCGCTTGGGGCTGAAGTGACAGTCCAGTCGACATTCTTTGGTGCCACGGCCACCTGCAAAACCGGTGCCGGCACCGTAATCGGTACCTTCACAGGAGCGGGCACCGGCAAACACGCCAAAATTGACATCAACGCGACCGTCAACTGCGGCATCCTCGGCAACTCGAGCTGGACCGGCGCTTACGTCATTACAAGCCCGACAGGCCTCGGTGTAGTCAACTAAGTAGCTAATTCTGGATCGGTTTAGATCCAACGAAAAGCGGAGTCGCCTTTGGGTGACTCCGCTTTTCCCATTGCCTCCGCAACCGTTGCGGTTCCTGTCACTAAATTCTTCTTGATCTATCGGGATCCCCTGAGGTAGACATAAGGGCATACCCGATCCCCGGCGCGGCGCGTCGGGGGCTACAAGGAGAAAAAGATGAAGTATCTGAAGATGCTCGGCCTCGCGGCCGTCGCGGCCATGGCCCTGATGGCGATTACCGCGGGTACCGCCTCGGCGACGACACTCGAGGTCGGCGGAGCGGCGAAAAACAGCTCAGTCGCGGTCACCGCGACCATCAAAGCTGGGACCTCGGCGATTCTGAAAGACGAATTCGGTACCACGACCGACACATGTCTCAAATCTGAAGTCAAAGGAAGCACCGAAGGCACCTTCACCGGCGCTACCGTAGGCGGGAAAGTCGGGACCCTGACGTTCGAAGAATGCACCCACACGACCAAAGTGGACGCCAACGGCAGCCTCTCGATCGCCTGGACCTCGGGCACAAACGGCGAAGTCAAATCGTCTGGGGCTGAAGTGACAGTCCAGTCGACATTCTTCGGCGCCACGGCTCTCTGCAAAACCGGCACCGGCACCAAAATCGGTACCGCCACAGGAGTCAAAGAAGGCAACGCGACGATCGACATCAATGCGGCCGTCAACTGCGGCATCCTCGGCACCGCGAGCTGGACGGGTACCTACTCCGTCACAAGCCCGACCGGCCTGGGAGTTGTCAGCTAGCAGCAAAGCTGAAGACCGTTAGGTCTACCAGCTATTGGGAGCCGCCCCCCAATTGGGGGGCGGCTCCTTTTGCATTGGCCTTCCTCTCAGTTCCGGTGCAGCGGACTTCGAGCTAGGAGAACGTCCCGGGAGGGGATACCGATCACCTCGCCCTGGAAACGCTTGGTGGTCCCGTAGATGAGCCAGGTGGTGTCGATTTCGCCGATGTCGAGATCGAGGCGCAACTCCTCTTCATGCTCTTCGAAGTGCTCCATGTGGGTGAGCCCGGCGTCGTAGCGGCCGGCCAAGAGCTCCTCCCCTACGACAGGCTTGGAGACGACGTCGACGACCTCCTCCCATCCCGAGAGATCCACATATCCCTTCGTCGCGGGCACGATTCCGAGGGAGCGGGGTTGCTCTACCTCGCGGCGGCTCAGCAGGACCAGATGCTTGGTCGGGTAGATGAAGGTGTCGACGACGAATACCTCGCGCCAGTAGCGCTCGGTGACCTCGTGGACCTTGGGGTGCGCGCTGCACTGAATCAGGAAGGCGTCGGATCTTCCCCGGATCCGCTCGAGGCCGTCGAGGAAGTCGCCGATGAACTCGAACTCGAAGTCGGATATGCCCTGGAACGCCGCGTATTCCTGGCACGCACGCTCATGGCAGGTCCCCTCGGGACCGAGAGTCACGAGCGTGATCGGGCCCTGCTGGGTGTCGGCGAGCATCCGCTAAAGATACGTCGAGTGTTCGAAGGAAGCAACTTTTGGTCACTGCTCGGGTTCCTTGACATGGTTGACGCCGTACACTAGTTTCAATCACCTGGCGCGCCAGGGACGCGCTCGGACCTGATCCATGAAGGGGGACCGGAGGGACAACGTGTGGGAGGCGAGTTGCTACCCAACAAGTTGCGCTTGTCCTATGCCGGCGTGCCTAGCGCACCAGCGTTCCGCGACCAGGATGTCGTCAGCCGACGACTCAACTGTCCATACCAAGGGGAGGAAAGATGTTCTCTCGAATTCAAAGTAAGTTCGGCACGGCCGGTCTGGTCGTGGCGATCGTGGCGCTCGTCGTCGCGCTGACCGGGGCGGCCTTCGCCGCGACTGGGCTTAACAGCAAGCAGAAGAAGGAAGTCACCAAGATCGCCAAGAAATATGCCGGCAAACAGGGCCCGGCTGGCGCACAGGGCCCGGCTGGTCCAGCTGGTAAAGACGGCACGAACGGGACCAATGGCACCGACGGGACCGACGGGAAAAGTGTCGTAGTCGGCACCGCTGGGGCAGAATGCCCCGCAGGCGGCGCCACCGTTCAGGTAGCTGGCGAAGCGAGCACCAAAAAAGCGGTCTGCAACGGCGAAGACGGCGAAACCGGCTTCACGGAAACGTTGCCAAGCGGAGAGACGGAGACCGGGGCGTGGGCTGTCTACAACACCACTACGGTCGTACCCCTCTCATTCAACATTCCGCTGGAAGCAGCGCCGACTGCGGTTCGCTACATGAATCCCAGTGGCGAAGAAAAAGTATTCAATCCGGCTCTTCCGGGTTTCGAATTCGTGGCGGCAACCCACTGCACCGGCGACTTCGAAAATCCGACTGCGCCTGCCGGGGAAGTCTGCGTCTACGCGGAGGTGGAAGAACAGCCTGCCCCCACCTTCGGCTTTGTTCCGATTGGCGCAAAACTGAAAAAATACGAGACGGGAGTGACCTTCCAGTTCTCGGTTGAAAAAGATCTAGGCCAGACCGCTTTAGGCACCTGGGCCGTAACCGCCCCCTAGGACGCACCCAAAGGAAATCAAAAAGGCCCCCTCTTTCAGGGAGGGGGCCTTTTTAGTGCCTGCTTAGATCTCGCGCGCGAAAATCGGTTAAACTCCCCTTTTTACTCAGGATCTATAGGGGGATGACATCGTGCGTAGGGGTATGGCTCTTGTGATGGTTCTGGCCGCGGTTCTGGCCATCGTCGGCTGCGGGAGCAGCGAGGACGACACCTTGTCCAAGCAGGAATTCACCGAGCAGCTCAAGGAAGTTTGCGTCCAAGGTCGGGAAGAGCGCCGCACCTTGCTCAAAAACCTCGCGAAAGAATATTACGAAGAACGGGCCGTGGCGCCGACGGACAGCTACCAGGCAAAGAACCTTCTCGAGCTGATGGCGATCGTCCAGGACACGACGCACGAAATCGTCGACATCGGCTTGCCCGAAGGCAATGAGAAGAAGGTCGAAGACTGGATCCAGATGCGAGAAGAGGCCGCCGCGAAAGTCGAAGCCAGTCCGCTCGGAACGCGCGACAATCTCCAGGCGATCTTCGAACAGACCGCCACGGCCGGGCAGGCCCTGGGGGTCGGCAGCTGCGATCTCTAGGCGAGATTGGCGCAACGCCTGGCAAACGGTTGCGCCCGGTAGCTGAGTAGTTAGGCCAGCGCCAGCCCGATCATGGTCCGGATCGGATAGCCGGGTCCCCGTCCAGCGGGTAGCTCAAGCTCCTCGACCAGTTGCCCTATCTTGGGCAAGTCGAGGTGACCTTCGAGCGCGGCGTTTGAACCGTGCCCCCTGCTAAGTCCGTGATGCCAATCGAGCTACTCGTTTGGTCTGCCACTCGGACGCGCCAGTAGACATTGCTGCAATGAAACTTCCGCGTTCCGTAAGAACGCCTGTATATATTCCGGGCGTGCCCGCGCCACGTGAGCAGGAGCCTACGGACGGCGTGATCTACGTCAACTGGGTGCGCACCATCGCGTCGCCCTACGACCTCTCCCTCGACCTCGGCTACCGTACGGACCCTTTTCCGCCGCCATCGTTTCCCGTCCGAGCCGTCATGAGTTGGGAGCAGGCGAAAATCCTCCAGTTGCTCTTGAACGATGCCATCGAGAACTTCGAGGCTGAGGTTGGCTCCATTCGAGAGGTGGGCGGGGAGATAGGGGAGGCAATGGACCCAGACGCCATAGAGCAGGAAGAGGAGGAGGCTTCCTGATAGCGCGGGCTCTAGAACTTAAAGAGGGACAGGCTGGTCCGATTCGCCAAGGCATCTGGATCAACAATCGCCGCTATCGGCGTACGGAGGAAGGTGCCTCCAAGATCGATCTTTGGGCCGCTCTGGCGAACCCGCTCGCCCTTCGGAAGAGCGTCGCTCAGGACTTTGCCTCTGCCATCGGTGCGAACCCCGAGGTGATCGAGGTTTGGGTTGCGGACGTTGTGAACGACCTCTCAATTGCCGTAGCTCTTGAGGGCGCGGCAATTGAGATCGAGATCCGCACGACGTTCCTCGATCTCGTCATGGAGCGTCTGGACCCTCAGGAAGGCGACCTCCATGTTTTCCTGAATGCATGCGTGCCCGACTGGGCTAGGCGCGGCGAGCGACTACTCTGATCACCTGCCAGATGGCGAGTAGCAAGGATCACTGGGAGCAGGCTCGGGGGAACGAAGGTTTCTATGAAGACATAGGTGCGGACCAATCTCGCACGCCGGATTGGGCGATGACTGTTCTCTTCTATGCGGCGCTCCATTACGCGAAGGCGGCATTCGTACATCAAGGAATGACGCCGAGAAGCCATACGGAGCTAAAGAAGACGATGCGGCAGCGCTTCCGTTCGATAGCTCCGGTTTATGAATCCCTTGAAGACGCCAGCAGGCGTGCTCGCTACGACTGCGAGTGTCCTCAACGTGACGACCTTCAAAGGGCAAAACAGCACCTCCGCGACATCTCTGGGGAGATCGCGAAAGCTGCGCCTCCCACCTCATACGTATAGCGGCGGGGTAAACCTCGCCTGAAGCGAGGTATCCGCTAATCGTTCCTAGGCGAGTCTCCCGGCCGTCAGTCCGCCTCGCCAAGTCGCCTCAACTGCTCATCGAAGCCTCCCGTTCGGGCTTCGATGAGGCGGGCTGCGATCTCGACTTCCCAGAACCTGGCTCCTGCGATCCACGCCCGGCCGAGGTAGTTCCAGGCCTGAATAGTCGCGCCGATGTTGGTGTTCAGGGCCTCGGCACAGCGTTCCATCAGCTCTTGGAACTCGTCCTGCATTCCGAGGATCACGGGAGTGGGATCGGTCTGCCCCATGCGGGTCTCGACCATGACCGTATGTCCCGTCCGAATTCCGAAGAACCAGGCGTCGTGGAGGTAGCCCTCCATCTCCGCCAACTGGCGACTGTCGAGCTCGAGCGCCGCGGCACTCTCCTCAGCCAGAGGCTTCAGGTCCTGCTCCTTCGCGCTCTCAACCGCAGTAGACAGGCTGTCGCTCCCCAAAGAACATCGCCGCCAATCTAGACAACTGGGTTTAATCGAGTACGCCTATTTGTACTACTCGCTTTCGGGAAGCGCAAGCCGCGATTCGGGCAAGAAGAAGGGCGGCCCGGAGGCCGCCCTTCTCGCAATCCGCTTCTTTGACCGAGGATGATCCTCGGTCAGCTTCCTCAGATACCGGTGCAGGTCCGGATGATCCCCGCGGAGGCTTTCGTGCCATCCGAGAAGATGGCGGTCGCCTTGGCCTGGAGCTTGCCGTCCGGGCATTTGGCGGTGAGGACGCCCTTCTTGTTGATCTTCAGGTCGAACGTCTTCACCGAGCCGCTGCCGCCGGCGATCTTCGGGATCGTGGCGATGGTTTTCAGCCCGTAGCGGCCGTTGTGGACTTTCTTGATCTTCAGCGTGGTCACGATCGCCCCGGTCACCGGCGCCGAGAAGTAGGCGTGGATGAAGAGCGTGGTGGTCCCGCCGCTGAAGCCGCCGTTGATGACGAGCAATTTACTGTTGACATCGATCGGTTTCTGTTCCGGGAACTGGACCTCGACGGTCGTGGTACCGGTGCCGATGATCGATTTGCCGCAGGCTTTTTCAGCCGCCTTGGTGTCGCGCGACTGCAGCTGGCCCGACTTGCAGACCGGGAGGCCCTTGACGTTGATGGCGCCGTTCTTGTCGGTTTCGACAATCGTTTCTTTCAGCGCCGGCGGGTGGGTCCCGTCCTTGGTCGAGATTTTTCCGGAGGCGGTGAGCGTGATCGGTGCGAGCTTCTTCTTCGGCAGCTTGGTGGGGCTGAATCCGCCGTTGAAGGTGAATACGAGATTGCCCGCTTCGACCGTCACCGGTTTGTTGGCGCCGGTGGCGATGCCAGCCACGCTGACGGCGATCAGGGCCGCGAGGGCCATCGTCAACATCAGGTACTTACGCATATCCCTATATCTCTCCTTTGCGGCCTGCCCGTCCTGGGTCCGATGCCGTCGGAACGTGTCTTGAACGTCTCTCCAGCGGGTCAAACTACCACCCCCGCCTCATTCGTAAACCCGCCGTAGCACCGAAAGGAGCGGATTGCCCAGCGCTCAGGAGTCGAGTTGGGCACGGCGAACCCGATCCCGCTCGGCCGTCGCGGCATCGGCTCCGAGGTATGGCAGCGTCACCCAGAACATCAGGTCCGGAAGACGACTGGGAAGCCGGCCGACTGCGCCGTGGAGTATCTCGCTGTAGAGCAGCTCGTTGATCCCGCCGGCGACCGCGATCGAGGTGATCCCCGGCAGTTCGACTGAGCTCTCCGAGCGGCCCGACTCGAGAAACCCGGTGAACTGGCGCAGCGCCGCGTCGCGTCGCGCCAGGGCCTTGGGACCGGCGGCGAGCACCTCGACGATCGCGAAGCGCGCCTCGTCCGGGTGGCTGGCGAGATGATCGAGCAGGGCCCCTAATGCGCCGGCGATGCGCTTCGGCCAGGGCTTACCCGCTCGCGACTCGAAGGCGTTGGTCGCCTCGCCGAGGAGGTTGTCCAAGAGCACGTCATAGGCAGCGAGGAAGCAGTCCTCCTTGCTCTCGAAGAGTTCGTAGAAGGTCTTGCGGGAGACGCCGGCGACGCCGATCACGTCGACCACTCGCGTCTCGGGGTAGCCACGCTCGGAGACAACCTCGATCATCGCCTGATGGATGCGGTTGCGCTGGGACTCGGTCACCGCCTCCCTCGGCAAACCGTGTCTTCCCCGGGGCAGCCGCTCGTTCAACCTGGTCGAGCGTCTACTGGAAGCCACGCGACAGACTGTAGAGCAAGGGTCACGACCACTAGGTTCTTTTTTTCCTAAAATGTCTTTATGGGAAAGGGAGGGAGGTTGGTTGGGGGTGTCGCGCTGCTATTGCTGCTCGTCTTTGTCGCTGGTTGCGGCAGCGATTCCGGTACGAGCGGCGAGACCGAAACGAAGCCCGCCCGCTTCGCGCCGCGGGTACATGGCCCCAGTCGCGAGTTCCTGATCCCAGGAGGCGACAACGTCGTCCAGCTCTTCGGTCGGGAGGCCGCTCCGGCCGAACGTGAAGAAGCCTCGCGGGTGATCCACGTCTGGATGCGCGCTCGTGTCGCCGAAGACTGGAAGGAGGCCTGCAAGTACCTGGCCGCGGTATACGCCAAAGGGTTGATCGAAGACGCGAAGTTGGTCTCGAAAGGGAAGGCCACGAACTGCCCGCAGACCCTTTCGTTCTTCGGCGACGAAGCATCGGGAAGTTCGGGCAACACGCTGACCGGCCCTATCGACAGCATGCGCCTGCGCGGCAATCGGGCTTTCGTGCAGTGGCACGGCCCAAATCAGATCGACTGGATTTTGCCCATGAGGTACGAAGACGGGGGCTGGAAGGTGTCGAGCGCCAGCCCGGTCGAACGGACCAAGTAGCCAGACCTCAGCTCGCGAGCCAGATGACCTGCTCGCGGTCAGGCCCCACGCCGACCAGCTTCACCGGTACCCCGACGAACTCGGCGATGAAGCCAAGGTAGTCGTGCGCCTCCTGGGGCAGGTCGTCGGCGCTGCGGCAGGAGGTGAGGTCAAGGTCGAAGCCCGGCAGCTCCTCGTACTCCGGCGTCGCCGAGTGGAGGATCGACTGGTGGTAGGGGAAGGTGTCCAGCACCGCGCCCTCCTTGGAGCGGTAGCGGACCGCGGCCCGCAGGGGGCCGATCCCGCTGAGGACGTCGAGCTTGGTGATCGCCAGCGCGTCCATCCGGTTGAGCCGCACGGCGTAGCGCAGCGCGACCAGGTCCATCCAGCCGCATCGCCGCCGCCGTCCGGTCGTCGTCCCGAACTCGTGTCCCTTCTGCAGCATCTGCTCGCCGACGTCGTCGAACAGCTCGGTCGGAAAGGGACCGGCTCCGACGCGGGTCGCGTAGGCCTTGGCGATGCCCCAGACCTCGTCGATGTCCTTCGGGCCGATGCCCGCGCCGACGGTGGCTGCCCCGGCGATCGGATTGGACGAGGTGACGAAGGGATAGGTGCCGTGGTCGAGGTCGAGCAGCGTTGCCTGCGCGCCCTCGAAGATCACCGTCTCGCCGCCGTCGAGCGCCTCCCAGCAGAGGCGGGCCGTGTCGGCGATGTGGGGCTCGAGCCGGTGGCCGAAGTTGATGTGTTCCTCGACCATCGCGTGCAGGTCGAGGCGGGGGTCCGGAACGCCGGCACCGCCGTCGAGCGCCTTCGCGTCCTCGCCGGCCTCCTTCAGCTGCTTGCGACGCTGGACCGAGAGTTCGCGCAGCGCCTGCTGCTTGGGCTCCAGCGCCGCGCGGATCTTCGTCCGCAGGATCTTCTCGTCGAGCAGATCTTGGACGCGGATCCCGAGCCGCAGCGCCTTGTCGGCGTAACAGGGCCCGATGCCGCGGCGAGTGGTCCCGATCGAGAGCTTCCCCAGCTTCGTCTCCCCGGCCGTGTCGAGCAGCACGTGGTAGGGCATGATCAGGTGCGCGTTGGCGGAGAGGCGCAGGTTGTTGACGCTGATGTTGGCCCGTTTGAGGCCGTCGATCTCGCCCAGCAGCACCCGCGGGTCGACGACGACGCCGTTGCCGATCACGCAGGTCTTCTCCGCGTGGAGGATGCCCGAGGGGATCAGGTGGAACTTGAACTCCTCGCCATCGCGGACGATCGTGTGACCGGCGTTGTTGCCGCCCTGGAAGCGGACGATGGTGGTAGCCCGCTCGGCGAGGAGGTCGACGACCTTCCCCTTGCCCTCGTCGCCCCACTGGGCGCCGACTATGACTACTCCTGGCATGCGCGGGGGATTCTGACGATTTAGCTGGCGGCGCGGGTTTGGTAGCGCTGATCGGAACCGAATAGGGGGAGGGGGGTTTCGCAGATCTCGATCAACCGGGAGACCGTGCGCCGGCCGATCTGGTCCTCCAACTGCTGCTGACCCTTGTCAACGTCGCCTTCCGCGTTGCTCGTTACCAGCATCGGGCGCTGGTTCTCGTAGCGCTCGTTGATCACGGCGTACAGCTGCTCGACGACCCAATCGGTGTGCCGCTCAGAGCCGAGATCGTCGATGTAGAGGAGGTCGACCGAGGTGACGCGACTGAAGAACTGACCGTAGGCATCTTTGTTCTCGGCTTCCTGGTAGGTCTGCCGGATCCGCGTCAACAGCTTCGGCGTGAAATAGATGCCCACGGTCTTGCCGGCCGCGAGAGCTTCCTTGGCAATCAGCATGCCGAGCGTCGTCTTGCCGGTCCCGGTCCCACCCATGAACCAGACACCGCGCCCCGTGGCGATGTTCTCGTCGATGTTCTCCACGTAGTGGCGCGCGTGCATCACCGCGATCCGCTTCTCCATGTCCCGCTCCATGTCGGAGACCGGCGGCCGGTCGAAGGAGACTCCGCGATAGCGCGCCGGAATCGCCGAGGCGACGCCGCGGCTGCGACCGCGATTGAGCCGCTCGGCCCGGCACTCGCAGGGTCGCGCGACGTCCTCCGGGCCGAGGATCCAGCCGGAGCCGTCGCAGACCCCGAGTGGGCAGGCCTGTTCACGGAAGGGCTCGGAGCGGGCGATCGCCGGCATCAGAACTCAGGCCCCGCCGCGGCGGCGTCCTCGAACGGCGGCGCTTCGCCGGCGGGCTGCTCGATTGGCGGTTCTTGATGCGCGTGGTCGGCGAATTTGGGATAGCGGTCGAGGAAGACCAGCTTTCTGGTCCCGATCGGGCCGTTCCTATGCTTGGCGATGATCAGGTCGGCAAGGCCGTCGGGCTCCTCGTCGGGATCGCGGTAATAGTCCTCCCGGTAGAGGAAGGCGACGACGTCGGCGTCCTGCTCGATCTGTCCCGACTCGCGCAGGTCGGAGAGCTGGGGCTTTGGCGGCGTCCGCTGCTCGGGGGCGCGGGAGAGCTGTGAGATCGCAACTACAGGGACCTCGAGCTCGCGGGCGAGGATCTTTAGCCCGCGGCTGATCTGGCCGACCTGCTCTACCCGGTTGGCCCGGTGGTCGTCGGAGCGCATCAGCTGGATGTAGTCGAGGATGATCAGGCCGAGGCCGCCCCGTTCCTGTTCTTGGGCGTGGAGCCGGCGGGCCTTTGCCCGCAGGTCGAGAATTCCCAAATCGGAGGAGTCGTCGAACCACAGCGGCGCCTCTTCCAGCTCGTTGCAGGCACGCAGGACTTTCGGCCAGTCGCGTTTGGAGACCTGGCCCTTGCGCAGTTTGTCGCCGGAGATCCGCGCTCGGCAAGCGATGAACCTCTGCGCCAACTCGACCTCGGACATCTCGAGGGAGAAGAAAGCGACAGCCTGCTGCTTCTTCACCGCGACGTTTTCGGCGATGTTGGCGACCAGCGCGCTCTTGCCCATCGCCGGACGAGCGGCGACGATGATCAGGTTGCCGGGCTGGAAGCCACCGGTTACCGCGTCGACGTCTCGGAAGCCGGAGGGGGTCCCGGTCAGTTCGAGCTCGCCGGTGGAGAGCTTCTCCAGGCGATCGACCTCGTCGTGGAGGATCTCGCCGAGCAGTTTGAAGTCGCTCGCCTGCTCTTTGTGGGCTACCTCGAAGAGCAGTTTCTCGGCTCGCTCGGAAAGCTCCCGCGGTTCGCCGTCGCGATCGTTGACCCAGCCCTGAATTTCCTGTCCCGCACCGAGCAAGCGGCGCAGCAGCGAGTTCTGCTGAACGATCTCCGCGTAGTGCTTGGCGTTGGCTGCCGCGGGCACCTTGGCTGCCAGCTCGGAGACGTAGTGCCGGCCGCCGGCCTCGTCGCTCTTGTTGCGCTGGGAGAGCGCCTCGCTGACGCTCAGCTCGTCGACCGGCTTCGAAGCGGCGTAGAGGTCGTGGACGACCTCGAAGATCAGCCGGTGCTTGTCGAGGTAGAAATCTGCAGCGTTCAGCTTCACCTCGTCGATCACCCGCGTCAGGGTCGTCTCGGCGACCAGCATCGCTCCCAGCACCGACTCCTCGGCCTCGATGTTCTGCGGGGGGACGTGGGTCGTTGGGGGCTGCGGCATCGTTCTCAGTAAAGGCGGCTCGGCGGCGGAACCGGGGCGGCTCGGACCTCCGCCTCAAGCAAACCAGAGGAGGCGCCGGCCCACGTGCGGCTTCCGTGCAAAAGCCGTCAAAAAGAATTCACAGACGGGAGACGTTTATGCGGCAGTTCCGAAGGAGAGCTGGTGGTGGTGACCGAGAGGGATGAGGCCCTCCTGCTCTTGGCGGCGCTCCCCCCGCCGGAGCATGCGCAGAGTGAGGATCGCGATGCTGAGGATCGCGGTGGCGCCGAGGCTGAGCTGAACGCTGAGCAGGCCTTCGCGGCTCCAGTAGACGTCGCGCAGATCGAGAAGGAGCGCCGCCTCGTCGAAGGTGAGGCCGAAGCCGGCTCCCATCGGCACCGCCAGCCACTGCTCGAGCTCGTCGTCGTCGGTGAGGAGGGCGGCGGTTCCCGAGCCGAAAGCGAGCAGGATGCCGGGCACGAAGTGGTGGATGTGGCGGCCGCCGATGCTGACGTTGCGAAAGGGGCCGCGCCCGTCCCGGATTGCCAAGGTCGAGAGGCGCACCAAGGCGAATGAGCCGAGGAAGCCGCCGAGGAGGTTGAAGAGGACCGTTTCGTAGCGCGGCGCCTCTTCGTAGCCGCGGACGGCCACTCCGACCGTGTCGGCGGCGGCGGCGGGAGCAGATTCGAGGAGAGCTTCGGGATCGTGCGCCTCACTGGCCCGGCGGGCGAACATGCGGCTGAACTGGCCGACCATCACCGCTCCCGCGGCACCCAGGGCAACCGTGGCGAGGCCGACCGTCGCCCGCTCGGAGCGAACCCAGCCGGACCTGCGACGACGAAGGAGGACTAGTTCTCCTCGCTGATGATGGTCTTCACGGCCGCGACGGTCCCGTCGGCGAGCTCGATCTCGACCATGAAGGTGCCGAGTTCCCGCAGTGGCTGCTCAAGGCGGACTTTGCGTTTCTCGATCCGCAGGTCCCGTGCCTCGCGCAGCGCGTCGGTGATCTCCTTCGGGCCGACCGAGCCGAACAGCTTGCCGTCCTCGCCGGCGCGCTGGTGGATCGTCAGCACGGTCTTGGAGAGCAGGCCGGCGGCTTCGGCTTCGCGCTCCGCCCGCGCTTTGGCAGCCCGCTCGGCGGCCTCCATGCGACGCTGCGCTTCCTCCAGCGCCCCCGCCGTCGCCGCCTGGGCGAGCTTGCGTGGGATCAGGTAGTTGCGCAGGTAACCGGGGGCGACGTCGACGACGTGGCCGCGCTCGCCGAGGGACTCGACGTCCTGCAACAGGATTGCCTGCGCCATCAGCGCTCTCCGACGTAGGGAAGCAGGGCGATTTCGCGCGCCCGCTTCACCGCCACCGAGAGCTGTCGCTGGTGGCGGCGGGAAAGTCCGGTGACCCGCCGCCCGCGCGTCTTCCCCTTGTCGGAGAGGAAGCGTCGCAGCAGGTTCAGGTCCTTGTAGTCGACGACCTCGGAGTTGACCCGGGTGTACTTACGCGGGCGCGCACGGTCGGCGCCGCGCCTACCGCCGCGCCGGGCGCTGCCGCGTGAAGAAGAAGTCTCGTTTGCTCTGGCCATCGGCGGAGCATGCTACAGAGCGCCGCATCGCGGCGCTCTGTAGGGCAGCAGACGAGGGATCAGAAAGGTATGTCGTCTTCCTGGCCGGTAGAAGCAGGCGCGAAATCGCTGTTGTCGGCGGGGACATCGCTCTGGGGAGGGGCGAAGCCGCCACCGCCCCCGTTGTCGTTGCCGCCACCGCCGGCCCCATCGCGGGAACCGAGGAACTGGACCGTGTTGGCGACGATGCGGACGGCCTGCCGTTTGCCGCTGCCGTCTTTGGCCTCCCACTCGCTCCAGTCGAGGCGGCCTTCCACCGCGACCGGACGCCCCTTGCTCAAGTAGTTGGCGCAGTTCTCGCCCTGGGCGCCCCAGACCGTGACGTCGAAGTAGTTGGCCTTATCGACCCAGTTGCCGCTCTGGTCTTTGCGGCGGCTGTTGACCGCGACCCGCAGGTCGCAGACGGCCGTTCCGCCGCCGGTATGGCGCAGCTCCGGGTCACGGGTCAGGTTCCCGGTGATCACCACCACGTTCACGTTCGAAGCTGCCAATTCACTCACTCCTCTGGGATTCGCTTGTCTGGTTCCAGTCTAAGGAGGCAGTCGGCTCTACTCGCCCCCCGCGGAGCAGGGGTTCCCGCAAACAGCGGCAGCCGCTCGGCGCGCTACTCGTCGGAATCGTCGAAGGAGTCGCCGCGATCCTCGCGGGCTCCCTGCGCGCTGCGCTCCCGCGGCCCGGGGGCGGCGGTCACGGCGGGCGGAACGATCGTCGGCGCGTCGGGATCGACTTTGAAGATGCGGAAGCGCAGGACGCCGTCGGCGATCTTCAGGTTGTGGTCGAGCGAGTCGAGCAGCTCGCTGGAGGCCTCGAATCGCATCCAGCGGTAATCCGCCTCGGTGCGATGGTCGATCTCGTAGGCCATCTTCCGCAGGCCCCAGGAGTTCTCCTGTTTGAGGCTTCCCGAGCCCTCGATTTGCCCACGCGCATCCTGCGCCAGCGTGTCGCGGGCAGGCGCATCCAGTTGGGGGTCCAGCATCAGGACCAGCTCGTATTCGCGTGGTGCGGGCAAAACGGCGAAGGACTATAGCGGCGGGATCAGTGCGGCGCGAACTCCTCCGATCCGTCGCCTGGAGGGAGAGGGGGCGGCGGAGGCGGGACAGGCATCGGTGGGGAAGGCGGTTCGGAAGGGACGGCGGGTGGCGGAGCGGGCAGAGCGGGGGACTCCGCCGCGCGCGATCGACGATGACGCTTGGGCTGCGGCTTGCTGGCGATCACGACTTCGCCCGGGCCGACTTCGCCGCCTGCCGGGCGTCTTTTGACGGGTCGGTCGGGAAGAGGGGGATCGTTGGGCTCGGGGGCCGCAGGCTCTGCTGCCGGGATCGTCCGCGGCAGCCCCACGTCGGAGGCCAGCGGTGGCGGTTCGGGTGGGCGCAGGAAGTGGGGCAAGGCCTGCAGCGCGAGGAGGGCGAGGACGGCGACCGCCGTCAACTTCGCCATCCCGGCCCAGCGAACTCGAACTCTGTGCACCTCCGCTTAAGGAACGGCGGTGAACGGTTCGCCCCCCTCAGGCCGCGGAGCGCGCCGCTTCGATGTCCCGCAGCTGGTCGTCGACCCAGTCGCCTGGGTTGCGGGAGAAGATGATCTCCCGCAGGCCCTCCGCCCAGCGGTGCTTCAGCTCGGGGTCCATCGTCAGCGCTCGGTGGATCGCGTCGGCCTGCTCCTGGATGTCGAAGGGATTGACCGAGATCACGTAGTCGAACAGCTCATAGTGCGAGCCGGTGTTCTCCGAGAGCATCAAGACCCCGTCGCGGGTGTTCACCGCCGGCGCCTCCTTGGCGACGAGGTTCATCCCGTCGAAGAGCGAGTTGACCATCAGCAGGTCGAAGTGCTTGTAACGGGCGACTGCGTCGTAGAAGTTCTCGTAGATCTTCAGGTCGATCGGCATCCAGTCGGTGGTTCCGTGGCGGTGGTTGACGACGGCGACGAGGGCCTCGATCCGCTCCAGGTACTCGGCGTACTCGGGCACGTCCTGCCGCGAGGGCTGCAGGTGGGCGATGAAGGTGACCTTTTCGCGGAACTCGGGGTGCTGGGTGAGGAAGGTGTCGAAAGCCGTGAAGCCACGCAGCACGTTCTTCGAGAGGTCGGCTCGGTCGACGCGGATGATCAGGTGCTGGCGCCGTCGCTCGAGCACCTCCCGCTCGGCCTCGGTTACCTCGGGCGAGGCGGCCGCCCGCTCCAGCCGTTGTGCGTCGATCCCAAGCGGGTAGGCCCGGGCGATGGTCTTGCCGCCCTGGTGGCGTACCTCCGCCGCGTGGTAGTCGACCTCGACCCCGTCCAGCAGCTCGTCGCAGCAGCGGAGGAAGTTGATGCAGTAGGCGTGGGTGTGGAAGCCGATGATGTCGTTGGCGAGCATCCCCTCGTAGATCGCCCCGCGCACCCGCGTCGGCAGGATCCGCCAGCTATCGGGCTGCGACCAGGGGATGTGGACGAAGTGGTGGAGGAAGGCGTCGGGACGCTCGGCGCGGATCATTCCCGGCGCGGTGTAGAGGTGGTAGTCGTGCAGCATCACCAGCGGGTCCTTTTGCCCATCGATCTCGGCGAGCACCGCCTGCGCGATGTCCTTGTTGACCGTCTGGTAGCCGTAGTCCCAGGCGTCGATCTCCTGCTGGCGGATGTCCGGCGCGTTGGAGATGTCCCAGAGGTAGTGCTGGATGAACCAGAGGATCGGGTTGGCGATCACGTTGTAGAAGCGGTCGTAGGCCTCGGGGTCGCTGCCCACGAGCCGCACCCGGTACTCGATCCCGTCCAGCTCCTGCTTGATCGGCCCGCCGGCCTCGTTCGACACCACTTCGTCCTCGTCGGTCATCGCCGAGGCGATCCAAAGCGCGTCGCGGTGGGAAACGAGGCCGGAGAGGGCGGTGACGAGCCCGCCGCCGCCGCGCCGGACGGTCCGTTGCCCGTTCTCGTCGAGCTCGAACTGGGCCGGGCCCCGGTTCGAGACGATGATCAGCGGCGAGGAGCTCACGCCGCAGAGACTAAGGGGTACCGACTATGGGGTACCGAGGTGGTGCTCAGCCGTCAAGGTCGGTGAACAGCTGGAGCCAATCGCGCAGCAGGCGCGGGGTGAGGAACATCCGCCGGGCGTGCTCCTTGCCCTCCCGACCGAGCTGCTTGCCCAGGCCAGGGTCGCGGAGGATCTCCAGGCAGCGCTCCGCGCACTGCGTGGGTGAGTTGACGAGGTAACCGCTGACTCCATCCTCGATCTGCAGCGGAATGCCGCCGACGTTGCCGGCCACGGTCGGCCGGCCCTTCCAGAGCGCCTCGGTGACGGTCAGGCCGAAGCCCTCGCGGATCGACTTCTGCAGGCAGATGTCCGACTGCGACTGGAAGGCGTTGACCTCGATCGCGCCGACGTTGTTGAGGTTGCTGAGGATTTTGATGTCCTCGTCGCCATCGGCGTATTCGAAGGTCTTCTGAAAGTACTCCATGCCCTCGGGGTCGTCGGTGGCCATCGAGCCGACCATCGCCAGCTGCGTCGCCGGCGCCTGCTCGGTGACCTCGCGGTAAGCGTCGATGACGCCGATCGGATCCTTCCAGGGGTCGAAGCGGGAGACCTGGGTGATCAGGGGCCGGTCGACGTCGATCCCGAACTGGCGGCAGACGAAGGCCGCGTCCTCGGGCGAGAAAGCCATGTTCTTCGGCGAGAGCGGGTCGATCGCCGGCGGCACGATCCGCACCTCCTCGCGGTGCTTGCCCATCCCGTCGGGAACGTACTTCTCCATGTGCCAGACGCTGGCGTCGTACTCTTCGATCATCGGCAGCAGGCGCGCGATCGGCGCCGGGTTCGGCGTCGAGAGGTCGATGTGGCAGCGCCAGACCCACTTGTCGCCCTTCGCCTTCGCGCCGCGGAGCAGGCCGATCGGCTGCGGGTCGTGGACGATCACCACGTCCCACTCGCCCTGCAGGCCCTCGGCGTTGATCTGGTTGATCTCGTCGAAGATCTCCCACTGCTCGTCGCTCAGCGTCTCCTCGGCGCCCTGCAGCGAGTTGTGAAGGAGCTTGGTCGCGTTGTAGAACTCTTCTTTGCCGAAGATCACGTGCCAGTGCGCGTCGACGCCGACGTCGCGCATCAGCGGCACCAGCGTGTAGAGGATCTCTGAGACGCCGCCGCCGAAAGCGGTGGCGCTGACGTGCAGCACCCGCTTCCCCTTCAGGGGCTCCGCGAGCTGGCGGATCTGCTCCGTCAGGTCTTTGCCGACGATGTGGGTGTAGTCGGCGAGGGTCTTGTGGCCGAGGGCGACTTCCTGAAGCAAGGCTGGAGTTCTACACCGATAGGCGGCGACACGGCGTCCAGCCGCCGCGTTGCGTCTAGTTGGACGGCGGGTTGTCGGGCCGCTTGCCGAGGGTGACCTCGACCTGCTGGCGCTCGTTGTCACGGAGGATCGTCAGCGTCGCGGTTTCCCCTGGTTGGCGGTCGGCGATCGCTTCGGCCAGGTCGTCGGGGGTGACGATGTCACGCCCATCGACCTGCAGGATGACGTCACCGCCGGTTCTGTAGCGGCCGGCCTGGAAGGGGAGTTTGTCGCTCCCTCCCCGGATTCCGGCCTCCTCCGCCGGGCCGTCGGAGGAGACCTCGGCGACGAGACCGCCGAAGTCGGTGTCGAGGCCGAGCTTGCGGGCCAGCTGCGGGTAGAGAGGCTGGCTGGAGACCCCGATGTAGGCGTATTCGGCTTCGCCGTCCTCGCGCAGCTGGGCGATCGAGCGCTTGACGGCCGAGACCGGGACCGCGAACCCGACGCCGTCGTTGGCGCCGGAGTTGGTCTCGATCTGCTGGTTGATCCCGACCACGCGGGCGCCGGCGTCGAGCAGCGGCCCGCCCGAGTTGCCCGGGTTGATCGAGGCGTCGGTCTGGACTGCCCCGGAGATTTCGAATTGGGTCAGCGACTGGACCGCGCGGTCGGTCGCGGAGACGACGCCGACCGAGAGCGATTGCTGCTCGCCGAACGGGCTGCCGATCGCCGCCACCGGCTGCCCCACCCGCAGGTCACGGTCGTCCCCCAGGCTCAGCGGGTGCAGATCAAAGCCGTTGGGCTCGATCTGGAGGAGCGCGACGTCGACGAAGGGGTCGAAGCCAACGATCTCGGCGGGCACCACGTTGCGATCCGGAAACTCGATGTAGACCTGCTCGGCCGGCTCGCGGTCGCCACTCGATTCGTCGGTGATGACATGGGCGTTGGTGACGATCTCGCCTTTGGCGTTGAGCACGAACCCCGATCCTTCTGCGGCGCCTGAGCCGAAGACCGAGCGGATGGTCACCACTCCCGGCGACGCCTCCTCGTAAACGCGGGTGGCGTCGAAGCCCGGGCTCGAGGCCTGGATGACAACTTCCGGCTCGGCGGCGGTCGTCACCTGTGCGGGCGATCCGCCCGTCGAGCTCGAGCTTTCCCCCTCCGATCCGCAACCAGCGAGAAGGCCCAGGCAGAGCAAGGCGAGGAGGATCGGGGAGGACTTCACATGCTCGCCCTGACCGGGGTGCGGGTGGAGCGCGGGGAGGCCACCGGGGGGGCGCCGGGGGGCAGGTCCAGGGTGAAGGCGGTGAAGCGGCGACTGGAGCTGATCGTGATCTCGCCCTTCATCCGCTGGGCGAGCTCGGTCGCGATCGCCAGTCCCAAGCCGGACCCGCCCGCTTTGTCGGCCGTGTAGAAGCGCTCGAAGATCCGCTTCTGCACGCGCTGCGGAATCCCCGATCCCGCGTCGGAGACGGTCAGCTCGGCACGGCCGTTGGCGGAATAGGTGGTCACGGTGACGTCGGTTCTCTCCGGGGTATGGGTGAGGGCGTTGTCGAGCAGGATACGGATGACCTGACGCACCCGATCGGGGTCGCCGAGGGCGATGGCGGGCTGCTCCGGCGTGCGCAGCTGCAGGCGCGAGCCCCGCAGTTCGGCGCGGGCGCCAAACTCCCTGGTGACCTCGCGGGCAAGCGCGGTGAGGTCGACGGCACTCGCCCGCATCACCACTGCGCCGGCGTCGAGCTGGGAGAGATCGAGGAGGTCAGTAGTCAGTTTGGTCAGACGCTCGACCTGCTGGCGCATAGTGCGGACGAACTCCGCCCGCTCCTCCGGGCTCGGGTCCTCGTCTTCGAGCAACTCGACGAAACCGCCGAGGCTGAAGATCGGGGTGCGCAGCTCGTGCGAGGCGTTGGCGATGAACTGCTTGCGGGCGCTGTCGAGCTCGGCCAAGCGCCGCTGCATCTCGTTGAAGGTGCGGGCGACGGGTCTCAGGGGGCCGACCGAGGCGACCGGGATCTTCGTTTCGAAGTTTCCGTCAGCGACTTTGCGGGCGGCCTCTTGGAGCCGCCTAAGGTTGTTGGCGTAGGTCCGGACGTAGCTTCGGGCGATCAGGATCTCGAGCAGAAGCACGATCGCGCCGCCGATCAGGATCTGGGCCTTGACCGCTCCGTCATGGATGGCGGCCATCCCGATCGCGACCGTGTAGAGGTAGACGATCGCGGCGGTTGCAGCCGCGATCGTGATCGTAATTCGACCGCTGCCGAACGAAGGCCTGAGACGTCGCATCGCGGTTACTCCCGGAAGCGGTATCCCACCCCGCGCACGGTGAACAGGTACTCCGGCTCTTTCGGGTCCCGCTCCAGCTTCTCGCGCAGGTGACGGATGTGGACGTCGACGGTGCGCGGATCGCGATAGTCGGAGTCCCCCCAGACGTGCTCGAGCAGCGTCTCGCGGGTGAGCACCCGGCCCGGCGAGCGGGCCAGCGCGCCGAGGATTTCGAACTCGACGTAGGTGACCCGGACTTCCTCGCCGTCCAGGGTCACCATGCGGCGGTCGAAGTCGATCGTCAGCTCTCCACACTCGATCGCCCCGTCCTCGCTCGTCTCGCCGCCCATCCGCGAGCGGCGCAGCGCCGCTTTCACGCGGCTGCGGAACTCGCGCATCGAGAAAGGCTTGGTGATGTAGTCGTCGGCGCCGACCTCGAGCCCGGCGACCTTGTCGGTCTCGCTGCCTTTGGCGGTCAGCATGATGATCGGCACCTGACTGCGCGAGCGCAGCTGGCGGCAGACTTCGACCCCGCCCATCTGGGGCAGCATCAGGTCGAGGATGACGAGGTCGAAGCGCCCTTCCTCGAAGCGCCTCAGCGCTTCTGAGCCGTCGAGCGCGGAGGTGACGTGGTAGCCGTCCTTGCGCAGCGGATAGCTGAGCAGGGTCTGGATCGACTGCTCGTCGTCGACCAGGAGGATGCGGGCGGATCCGTTAGGCACAACCCCACAGGGTAGTAACCGCCTCAGTTTGGACGCATGTGCGAGTACCAAGAACTAAGGATCTGGGTATCGACGCCGATAATGACCGCGAAGGCCATGCAGCCCCAGGAAATCAAATCCCTCGTTGAATCCGGCACGTATAGACCGGACCCGGCGCAGGTCGCGATGGCGATGCTCAGCCGTCGCGGCATCCGCGAGCTCCTGACCGGGATCCACGCGACGGCGCCGCGAAATGGTCATAACCCGGGGCCTCCAGCCGTCCGCCCCCGGGCAGCCTGATTTCGACCCCTTCTCCGTCTGCCACCTGCCCGACCACGGTGAGGCTCGACTCCCCGGCTGCCGCGACTCCCGCCGAGGCGTCTGCGAGCGCGTCGGACGGCAACGTGGCGAGGAGCTCGTAGTCCTCGCCGCCCGACGCGGCGAGCCACAGAGGGTCTAGCCCAGCCGCGGTGGCGATCTCGGCTACCCCGGTGGTCAGCGGCAACGAGCTCGACTCGATCTCAAGGGCGACGCCGCTCGCCGCGGCGAGGTGACCCGCGTCGCCCGCGAGGCCGTCGCTGAGGTCGATCATCGCGCGGGCGCCCGCAGCCGCCAGGGCACGACCGGTCAGGAGTCGCGGTGAGGGGTCGAGCTGACGCGTGCGGAGTTCATTGGCGACGCTCGTCGGAACCGCCGTCGCGAGTTCTGGGTCGTCGAGCAGGAGCCGGCCCGCCGCCGCACCGCCGATCTCCCCGGTGAGCACGACGACGTCGCCGGGCCGGGCGCCTCCGCGGCTGACGAGCTGCTCTGGTTTTTGCGCGTGGCCGACGACCGTTACCGCCAGGATAAGAACCGGTGCCCGGGTCAGGTCTCCCCCGGCGAGGGTGGTACCCGTCTCCGCCGCGAGCTCGAGCATTCCGTCGAGCAAGGTGAGGAATTCGTCCTCGCCGAGGTCGCCGGGGGCGCCAAGGGCGACGTAGGCCTCGCCTGCTTCGCCGCCCATCGCGGCGAGATCGGAGAGCGCGGTGGCGATAGCCTTGCGACCGATCGTCTCCAACCCGGCCTCGCCGCGGCGGAAGTGAACCCCCTCGACTATGGCGTCGACTGAGGTCGCCGTGGCCCCGCCGGGAACCGTGACGGCGGCGTCGTCGCCGCTGCCGAGCTCGAGCCTCGATCCGCCCGCCGGCAGACGCTCGCGCAGCTTCGCCAGCAACTCGAACTCGCCCATCACCCGACTATTCCAGACACTAAGGTGCGAACGGACGTGGAGAGCCGCCAACCATTCCTGCACCGGGTAGGCGAGGCTGGGTCGCGGGTCGGCAAAAAGCCGCCCCGCAGCCGCAAAGTTCGTCTCGCCCTCCAGATCGGCCTCGCCGTCTTGATCTTCGGCTTCCTCGTTCTCACGGTCATCGACCAGTGGTCGGAGATCCAGGACGAGGGCGTGCACTTCCACGTCGGCTGGCTGGTCCCGGCGATCGTCATCCTCCCCTTCTTCTTCGTCCTCAGCGCCTACGGCTGGGATCTGACCCTGCGGTTCCTGGGCTACCGGATCGGGTTCGGCCGGGCGCAGGTCGCCTGGGGACAGCCGCTGCTGGCGCGCTACGTGCCCGGCAGCGTCCTCTACGTGCTGGGGCGGCTTCTGCTCTCCGAGCGGGCAGGAATCCCGCGGCGGATCACGATCACGAGCATCGTCTATGAACAGGCCGTCTCGGCGACCTCAGCGATCGTCGTCGCCTCTTACTTCATCATCAAGCACCCGGACCTCCAGGGCGAGCCATGGCGCTGGGGGGTGCTGCTGTTGATCCCGGCGGCGATCGTCGTCCTGCATCCGAGGATCTTCGGTCCCCTCGCCAACTGGGCCCTGCGCAAGTTCGGGCGCGAGCCCCTCCCCGTCTTCGTTCCCCTGCACGGCATTCTCGCCCTGATCGCCTTCTACATGTTGAACTGGGTCGTGATCGCCCTCGGCCTCTACTGCGTGGCGCGCTCGGTCACCTTCATCCCCTTCGAAGACGTCCTCCTGGTCGGCGCCGCGCAGGCGATCGGCTACGTCGCAGCCCTGGTGACGCTGATCGCGCCAGCGGGTCTCGGCGTCAAGGACGCCGCCTTCGCCTGGGCGATGAAGTCGGCCCTGCCGAGTAAGAGCTTCGCCCTCGGGTCGCTGATCGCGATCGCCGTGCGCGGGGTGCTGACGCTGGCCGAATTGATCTACGTCGGCGGGGTGACCGCGCTGGGGCGGCGCGAGGGTTGGAGCATCGACACCGGGATCCTGCATCCGTCCGCTGAGGAGGAAGAGGCGGAGCGGCAAGGCGCGGCGCAGTCGAGCTGAGGGACTGGTGGGGGAGGGGTCCGACCCCCTCCTCTCTCAACTGGCTCGGGTGGTTCGTGGATAGCCGGTCCGAGGTTCGCTCGACCGAGAAGTACAAGCCGTTCGGAGGGGGTCGGACCCCTCCTGCGACCGTGGCTATCTCTCAGAGCGGGATGCGGGCGCCGAGCTGGTAGGCGGTGACGGAGAGGGTCAGTAGCTGGAGCGGGCGGTCTCTGGAGATCGCTGCCAGGGGGAGGAGCCAGATTAGGTACCAGGGGAGGAGCCAGGCCGTGGCGAGGAGGAGGGCGAGGTTGGCCCAGGCGGAGGCGCGGACCCAGTCGCCGCCACGCCAGGTCCAGGCGAGGAGGTGGGCAATCGCGGCGAGGAAGACGATCGCGGCGACGAGGCGGGTCGCGTCTGGGTCAAGGCTGGTCAGGCGGGCCGCCAGGAGCGGGATGCTCATGTAGCTGGTCCGGCTCTGGTTCTCACCGGCGAGGCCGAACCCGTGCAGCCAATCCCATCCGAACGCGAGCCAGGCCGCCAGCGCAATGGCCGCCCCCGCGCCGAGCGCTCCGGCTAGAAATCCGCCGACGGGACGAAAAGCGGTTGTTGTAAACGCTTTTCGTCCCGTCGGCGCCGAGCCGCGTGCGCCGAGGAGGGCAAAGGGGGCTATGAGGGCGGCGGAGGCCTTGGTGGCGACCGCGGCGGCGAGGGCGAAGCCGCCCGAGAGCTCGCGGGCGCTGAGGAGGGCAGCGACAGCGAGCATTGCCAGCAGCATCGTCAGGCCGTCGTTGTGGGCGCCGCCGACGACGTGGACGAGGACGAGCGGGTTGAGGGCGACGAAGGCGGCCGCGCGCAGCGGGTCGACGCCGCGCCAGGCGGCGAGGCGGGAGACGAGGGCGGCGATTCCCAGGACCGAGAGCGCTGCGACCGCCTTCAGCACCGCCACCGCGACGCCGACCGGGAGCCAGGCGAGCGGGTAGGTCGCGAGGGTGAAGAGCGGCCCGTAGGCGCTGGTCGCTTCGGTCCAGGTGACGTTGGCGTAGGCCGGATCCGCGGGCGCCGCCAGGGGCGGGTGAACGTAGGGATCGAGTCCGTGCCGGACCCCGAGCCGGGCGTAGTCGACGTAGCTGTAGACGTCGTGGGAGAGGAGGACGGGGGCGATGGCGAAGGCGCTGACGAGCGCGACGATCGCGCCCCAGACGACCCGCTTACCGAGTCGCGGCGCAAGGGCAAGGACCCCGAGGTAGCCGGCGAACCCGGCCCACATCAGGGCGAAGGCGAGCCCGGGATCGATTGCGCCTACCCGCCCCCGTTATCGCCGCCGCCGGCCTCCTGCGAGGGCGAGGGCGGCGGTGCCGGCGTGGGGTACGGTTCCTGCCCCGCCCCCGGTGCGTAGGCGTTCGGGTCGTAGCCGCCGACCGCGGCGCTTCCGGGCGGCGGCGACTCGTTGCCTTCCCCGCCGCTGCTACTACCCCCGCCGAGACTGCCGTCGTCGCTTGGGCTCGAGCTCGCGTAGCGCCCGTAGAACGGGGCCCAGCTGATTTGCCGGCTCGGTTCCTCGAACTCCTCGCAGGGCACACCCGCGCCGGTGTAGAGCGAGTGCCAGATTTCGGCTGGGAAGGTGCCGCCGAAGACCGTCCTGCCGTGGACGCTCGACATCGAGATGTCGTTCGACTCCGGGTAGCCGACCCAGACCACGGTCGCCAGGTTGGGTTGGTAGCCGGCGAACCAGGCGTCGGTGTATTCGTCGGTGGTGCCGGTCTTCCCGGCCTGCCCGGCGCAGCCGGTGTAGGCGGCGGTTCCGGTGCCTTCGGTGATGTTGTCGTGCAGGAGCCGGGTCACCTCCCAGGCGACCGCCGGCGAGACCACCTTCTGCGGCTTCGAGGCTTCGGGATGGTCGACGTGGCCGTTGGGGAAGACGACCTTGGCGACGGCGACCGGCTTGCGGTGCTGGCCGCCGTCGGCGAGGGTCGCGTAGGCGCTCGACATCTCCAGCGGCGAAACGCCGATCCGCAACCCGCCGATCCCCTCGGCCGGGATCCCGTCGAGCGGCGAGACGATCCCCATCTGGTGCGCGGTCGCCGCCACTGCCGCCGGGCCGACGTCGAGGTCGAGCTGGGCGAAGACGGTGTTGTCGGAGGCGACCGTCGCCTGCTGCAGGTTGACCGTCCCCAGATAGCCTTCGTCGGCGGTGTGCACCGTCCAGTGCCCCCACTGCGGCAGGTAGAGGTCGAGCGGTTTCGAGGTGTAGTAGGTCGAGTAGGGGTCGATTCCCTGACGGATCGCCGTCGTCAGGACGAAGGTCTTGAAGGTCGAGCCGGGCTGGCGGTGACCCTGGGCGGCAAGGTTGAACTTGCTCGCTTCGTAGTTGGAGCTCGAGACCATCGCTCGGATGTGGCCGTTGCGGGGGTCGATCGAGACGAGCGCCGCAGAGGGGTCGGTCGAGTAGGGCAGCGCCGAGCGCATCGCTTCTAGGCCGACTTCCTGCAGCTCCGGCTCGATCGTGGTCTGGACCTCGAGCCCGCCGCGGCGCACGGTGTTCGCTCCGTACTCCTCGATCAGCCTGTTTTCGACGTAGTCGAAGAAGTAGGGCTCGCGGTGCTCGAAGTAGCCCTCGTCGAGGTTCACCCGCAGGCCGCTTGCCATCACCGCCCGCGCCCGCTCCTCGCTGACGTACCCGAGCTTGGCCATCTGGCGGAGGACCTGGTCGCGGCGGGCCCTCGCCGCCTTCGGCGCCAGCAGCGGGTTGTATTCGGAGGGCGCCTGCGGCAGCCCCGCTAGCAGCGCCGCTTCGGGCAGCTTCAGCTGAGAGACCGGCTTCGAGAAGAAGATCTTGGCGGCGGCGCCGACCCCGACCGCGGTTGTCCCTTCCACCGTCCCGTATGAGGCGACGTTCAGGTAGGAGCCGAGGATTTCCTTGCGGCTGTGATGTTCGGCGTACTCGATCGCCAGTTGCGCCTCTTCGATCTTTCGCTCCAGCGTCCGCTGCGGGTTGTCGATGCAGAGGTTGCGGACCAGCTGCTGGGTGATCGTCGAGCCGCCCTCGACCGCTTCGCCCGCTTCCAGGTCTTTGACCGCGGCGCGCAGGATTCCCTCGTAGTCGAGCCCGTCGTGCTGGTAGAAGCGCTGGTCCTCGATCGCGACCGTCGCCAGCTGGACGCTCTTCGGGACGCGGTCGATCGAGACCAACGAGCGGACCTGCGGCGAGGCCACGGTTCCCAGCTTCGACCCGTCGGCGGCGTAGATCACCGTGTTGCCGCCCTTGTCGATCGGTTTGCAGGTCGCCAGCGAGGGGGCGTCGGCGGCGACGTCGAGGACCCACGAGGTGACGGCGATGACGGCGATCGCGAGCACGGCGAAGACGCCGCCGAAGACGATCATGAGCTTGGCGCCGATCCCCCCATGACGGCGCTGACGTCGCCGAGTGCGCTGCGTCATCGCAAAAAGGGTACTTCGCGCCCGTTGCCGTCAGGCGACGGTGTCTTCGGTCGAATGGTTGTGGACGATCCCTTCGGTCAGGAGCTGGTTGGGGATCACCACGGAGCTGCCGTCGCCGGGGTCGACGTAGGTGTAGGAGAGGGTGATGTCGGTGACCCGGCCCTCGCGCTCTTCGAAGCTGACCCGGTCGCCGATCCGGATCGGCTGCGAGATGGCGATCTGGACTCCGGCGATCATGTTGGCGAGGGTCCGCTGCGCGGCGAAGCCGACGACCGCGACGACGAGCGCGGTGGAGGCGAGGACGCCGGTCGCCAGCTCCTTCAGCTCGGTGAACTGACTCAGCGCCAGCATCGCGGCGATCAGGAAGACGACGAGGAAAGCGAGGCGGCGGAGGATGCGCAGCCGGGTCCGAGTCGAGCGTGAGACCTGTGAGACTGCGGGCGACATGGAGAGCAACCTAGCCACCGCGCCTGTCGAAGCGGCCGCCGGGCGAGATTTTCCGCCGTCTAACTGGGGGCCTTCGGGGGCGCTGCTGGGCGCAGTGCTGGCCATTGTCGTCGGCCTCATCCTCGGCCTGCCGGCGATCGCCTTCACCGATTCGGCGGGTGATCTGACGACCGCCGGCAACGTGATTGCCCAGGTCGGCCTCGTCCTCGGCCTCCTCGGGGTGCCGCTCGCGGTTGCCCACTCTCGCGGGGCGCGCACGCTGGCGGAGTGTCTGTGGAGATTGGGGGTGCAGCCGTTCCGGCCCTCGGCCCTGAAGTGGATGGCCGCATCCGTGGGCGCCTATCTCGCTTTCGCGTTCGCCTACTCCGTTCTCATCCTCGAACCCGAACAGGAAGACATCGCCGAAAGCTTCGGGCCGATTCCGATTCAGGTCCTGCTGGTTGTCCTCGGCGCCGCGATCGCCGAGGAGATCTGTTTCCGCGGGATGCTCTTTGGCGGTCTGCGCGAGCGCCTGCCGAAGGTTCCGGCGGCCCTGATCGCTGGCACGGTGTTCGGCCTCCTGCATGCCTTCACCGGCCTCAGCGCGGTGCCGCCGCTGATCGGCTTCGGCTTTGTCTTATGCCTGCTCTACGAGAAAACCGGCTCGATCGTCCCGGGGATGCTGTTGCACGCCCTGAACAACTCTGTCGCCCTCCTCGCTCAGTAGGATTCCGCGCGTGAATCGCCACCTCGTGTCCCTGCTCGCAGTCGCCTGCGCCTTCATGCTGCCGGCGACCGCGGTCGCTGCCCCGAAGCCGAAGCCCGCGCCGACCCCGGTTCCCGAGGCGACGGTGAAGGTCAAGGTCGGAAACTTGAAGAAGGGCCGCGCCGAAATCATGCAGACGGTTCCCGTCAGCGGGACTCTCGCGCCCTTCGTCGCCGGCGAGAAGGTCAAAGTCACCTTCTACCTCGACGGGAAGATCATCTTCAGCCGCAACCTGTCGGTGCGGAAGTCCGGTGGCAAGGGCGTCTTCAAGACCAGCATCGAGGTGCGCGAGGACGGTAAGTACGCCGTCGCCGCCAAGCATGTGGCGACGCCCGACCTGGGTCCCGACAGCACCGTCCGCAAGAGCTGGAAGGTGAGCTACCCGGCGCTGCACCAGGGCCAATGCGGCGACGTCGTCGTCGGCTTCAAGAAGGCGATGCGGAAGATGGGCTACATAGCCAACGACGGCCGCTGCTTCGGCGGCAAGACCGCGCGTGGCGTCCTCGCCTACCGCAAAGTCAACGACATGACCCGAAGCATGCGGGCCGGTGCCGGACTGGTGAAGAAAGCCTTCGCCGGCAAGGGCGGCTACGAGGTTCGCCATCCGGGCGCCGGCGAGCATGTCGAGGCCCCGCTCTCCAAGCAGGTCCTGGTCTTCGCCAAGGGCGACAAGGCTTTCGCCATCTACCCGATCTCCTCCGGCAAGTACTCGACCCCCACCGTCACCGGCCACTACGAGTTCATCCGCCAGGAACCGGGCTACAACTCGCACGGGATGTACTACTCGTTCTACTTCTACGGCGGCTACGCCGTCCACGGCTACGAATCGGTGCCGGACTACCCGGCAAGCCATGGCTGCCTGCGGACCTTCATCGCCGACCAGCCCGAGATCTACAATCGCATCTTCTTCGGCGAGGACATCTTCATCTGGTGAGTGCGGATCTGGCTGGCGCCAAGGCGACGCTGCTTTCGGAGTTGAAGGAGCACTCGCTGATCCTTGGGGAAGTCACGCTTGCCAGTGGGGCTGTCGCTCAGTACTACGTCGACGCGCGCCGGACTTTGATGCGGCCCGCTGCGTTTCGGGCGACTGGGGAGTTGATCGCCGCGGCGGCTAGGGAGCTTGGGGCCGAGGCGGTCGGCGGTCCCGCAACCGCGGCGATTCCGCCGGCATGTGCAGCGATCGCGGTTCCCGCAGGGCAGGACCTGGTCGCGTTCTTCGTCCGCGGGTCGCGCAAGGAGCATGGGTTGCAGAGGTGGGTCGAGGGACCCGTCGAAGCCGGGACCCGCTGCCTCGTCGTCGAGGACACGGTGACCACCGGCGGCTCTACCGCGACCGCGATCGAGCGAGTCCGGGAAGAGGGGCTCGCGGTTGCCGGCGTCGTCGCTGTCGTCGACCGGCTGGCCGGCGGCGCCGCGAAGATCGAAGCGGCCGCGGACGCCCCGTACCGGGCGTTGGTGACGATCGACGAGATCTATCCGGACCGCCCCGACCGCGGCTGATGGACCCGGACGGCGCCGAGATCCGCGTCGTCGGCTGCCTGGTCGAGAAGCAGAAGACGACGCCCGACGCTTACCCGCTCTCGCTCAATGCGTTGCGGCTCGCCTGCAACCAGTCGACCAACCGCGACCCGGTTGTCGCCTATGACGAGGAGACGGTCAGCGCCGCGCTTCGCCGGCTCGCACAGCGCGGCTGGACCCGCCTAGCCAGCGGCGCCGGCAGCCGCGCCCGCAAGTACCGACACCTGCTGCCCGAGGCGCTGGACCTGAAGGACGGGGAATTGGCGCTGCTCGCGGTGCTGATGCTGCGCGGGTCGCAGACGCCGGGAGAGCTGAAGCAGCGCAGCGAGCGCCTGCACGGCTTCGGAGATCTCGCGACTGTGCAGGAGACTCTGGAGCGACTGCTCGGGCGCGAACTGGTCATCCGCCAACCGCGGCGCCCAGGACAGAAGGAGGCGCGCTACGAGCAGGTGCTCGGCGGCTAGCTGCGGATCCCGAGGACGGCGATCCGCCGGCCGCCGGGGATCGCCACCACGACGTGAGTCTTCAGCCAGCCACGTTGGCGCAGCAGGGTGCGGCCGCCGGCGCTGAGCGGGACCCGATAGGTGTGGGCTTGGCCACCGGTGAGGCGGAAGGGGATACGACCGATCATCCGTTGCACCGGCCGGGTGCGAGCCCCGGTCCGGGAGTGGTTGACGATCCGGAAGCGCGAGCGAAGGACGATCTGGCCTGGACAGTCGGTCCCCGCCGGCCAGAGGCAGGCGACCCGCACCCGCACCTTGTTGGCATCCGCTTTGAGGTTGGAGAGCCGCAGCGCGACCGGGATCGTCGCCCCCTTGCAGCCGAGCAGGCGGTCTTCGCCGGAGGCGATGTTGAGCGCGTAGGCGCAGACCCGCTGTCGGCCGGACTTGATCGTCGGCAGGCTGAGGTCGAAGCCGTGGCGGGAACCTGCTTCGGGGAATTCCTGGGCGACGTCGCGGCGGGAGCGCGTGGCGACGGTGCCGAGCTCATAGATGGCGACCCCCGGCGTGTCCACCTTGCCGCCGACCGAGAGGCGGATCGCCAGCGGTTCGGTGGGAGCGTTGGGGTCGAAGGCCCAGCCGCGGACGCGGACCTGTCCCGGCGCGGGCGACTGCGCGAGGTCGAGGTAGCCGACCGGGTTGTCGCCCGCGACCAGGGTGGCGGAGCCCACCGTCTCGCCGTCGACGTAGTTGTTGTCGATGTTGATCGTGATCCCGCCGTAGGTCTCGTTGTGGCCGCCGCGGTACTGGTGGATGCGCCGGTGTGGGCTCCAGGCGCTCGCCGGCACCACCGGGTCGGCGGTGTTCTGCTGGCCGTTCCAGTTGGCAATCCAGAGGTCGTCGGGGAGGACGTAGCCGGTGCCGATCTGGCCGGCCAGGTCCTCGATCCCCGAAGCGCTGCTGCTGTAGACGCCGGAGACGTAGCCGAGCGCGTGCAGCTTTTCGGTCCAGGCCTCGAGGAAGGCGAGAGTCGCCGCGGTGGCGCTCGAGGTCTGACTGTAGGACTCCATGTCGAAGTAGATCGGGCTGCCGGGACCCATCGCGACCGCGCCCGCTTCTTCGACCGCGTCGACTGCCGCTGCGACACCCTGCGCGGTCGCCTGGCTGGTGGTCAGCTTGGCGCAGCTGGAGCAGGCGCTGGTCGGCGCCTGCAGCCCGACGTAGGTTGGGATCAGGTGCCAGCCGGCTTCGGTCTGCGCGGCCACCCAGTCCGCCGTCAGGTTCGGCTGCGAGCAGGCCCGGTTGACGCCGCCGATGTAGACGCCGACGGCGCGGTAGGGCGAGTCCTCCCAGGCAGCCATCGAGCGCGACGAAGGCGCCGTGCAGGCATCGAAGCCAAGGCCGGTGAAGACCGATCCGCCGGCGGAAGCCGTGGCGCGCCGCGCCAGCGGGGGCAGGGCGGAGGCGCCAGCGGCTTGGGGTTCGACGAGTATCGCCCGCTGCCGCCCGATCGCCTCGGCGGGGCAGCGCTGCTGCGAGGAAGGCGTGCCTAGGTACACGGCCCGGCGATCGAGCCGCACGCAAATTTGCGGGTCGTCGGCAAGGCGAAAGACGGGCCAGCCCGTGGGCACGCGCACAGCGCGGCCGTCGAAGTGGACGGTGCGCGCCGCAGCTCCCGTCGCCAGCGCGCCGCAGAGCATTAGCGTCGCGAGCAGGGCAGCCAGCCCCACCGCGACCGGGAAGGTCGGGCGGCGGATCACGATCAGCACTCTCGGTAAAACCACCCCGGCCGGTCAAAAGTCGCGGCCCCGCGGGCAAAACCCTGCAGTCTCGGCGAGTGCCCCGAGCTGGATTCGAACCAGCGGCCTATCCCTTAGGAGGGAGTGTTTGTCAAGCCCCCTGCTTGGCTTAAACGCGGGGTTTCGGCTTGAACCTTCGGTTTCGCAGGAGGACAGGAGCGGACCCTTGGGGACTCGAGCGGGCAAATCTGTCCCCACCCTCGTCCCTACCAGTCAGCCGCGAATCATGGCGGCAGGGGGTGGCGCTAGTCCTCGAGCTCGGACGCGCGCATCCGCAGCCATTTGTCGAAGTCGGGGTCCTCGAGCATCTCGCTGGGTAGCTTCCGATCCTGGACGAAACGGCTCTTGAACCTCGCATACAGACCAGCCGCGTCGGTCACGCCTTCCCGCTTCGCCCGATCGTTAGCGACCCCGATGATTCCTCCGAAGCTCTGCTGGATGCTTTGGACGCTGAGGTTGGGCGTTGCATGGCGTTCCGCCAACTCGCGTAGCACCTCTCTCGCATCTCCCGCGACCGCCGAAATAGTCCCCTCTGCCGTTCGGAAGCTCCACCAAGTGATCGTCCTGGTGCCCATTTGCACTTTCTCCACTTGACTCGCGAACCGATCCAACCGTTCACGGCGCAGCTTCTCTCCTCTTTTTGGAACTTCACTGGAGGTGAGATCGGACTGCCCACTGATCAGAACCTCCCCGGCAGGGTCGGTGACCGCGTAAACATGTCCACCAGGCAGAGCCTCTGCGAGCCGAAAGCAGGCGACCCAGGTCGAGACCCCGGCTGCCAGTACCGCCTTGGTCAGAGGACCCATTTGATCATCTGAGCGAGCCGTCACTAGATCCCTCAACCAAGCTCCGGGAACGAGCAGCTCTGCGGCAAATCGATTGGCCTCAGGCTCGTCTGCCCGGGCGGACCAATCCCCTTCGTGCGTATCGCAGACGAAGTTTCCGATGTGCCATGGCAGCAGTATGTGCCCCAACTCGTGAGCGAGCGTGAATCGCTGACGAGTCTCGTGCTGAGTGTCGTCGATCAGAACCAGCGGCCGCCGTCGGTCCAACCCCACGACCAAGCCGTCGCACTGCGTCGGGATATTGTCGACCTCAACCTCGGCGAACTCCCGTGCAAGTCCCCAAACGTCGACCGGCGGGTTAAGGGCGTACTTGTTGACCAGCCGCTCCGCGGCCTTTGCCTCTCGTCTCAATCGGCTTGAAGGCGTCCGGTGCGCTGCAACCAGCGCCGCACCTTCTCGGCCTCCTGCTGGCCGAGCCCACGCGCTGCCACAAGCTGCTCGTCGGAGCGCTGGATCAAGTTCTCGACCGGTTCATCGAGCTCATGCGCCGCAAGGATGAACCGCAAAGAGGTCGGCTGCTCCACGTAGAGGTCGTACTCCCCCCGGGTCATCCCAAGGAAATCCGCGATCGACGTCTCTGACGATTCAGAGCTGTGCCAGTGCTCTATGTAGTCCTCGATCTCGGTCCAGAGCGCATCTCCGGAGAGGACATCTTGAACGTAGTTCTCAGACATCGATTCGCCTCCCTTTAACGGGATCTTTCTCCTTCACGCCGGTGGTCGCATTGAGCGTGCCGAGATGCCAGCCGCGCCGATCGTAGACCTCGATCTCGCCATGAAGCTCGTCCCACTCGTAGTAGCGGTCGCCGTCCTCGTTGCGCCAGCGCTGTACGCCGCGACGCGAGACCTTGACCATCTGATCGAGAAAGCAGGGACTTGGACGCGGCACGGACGGCAGCGTAACCTTGCATGTCTTTTTGAGTCCCAAACATAATCTAAGACGCAATTATGAACATAGATCCAGACAGTATTCGTCTTGTTGGCGAGGCGGACCTCCTTGAGCTCGCGCATGTTGGCCGGGGCGCATGGAACGGCTGGATCAAGAATGGCCACGTCAGCCCTTCCGCGACCGGTCTGTATGCAGAGCACGACGTGATCCAAGTCACCGTGCTCAAGCTCCTCGGCGACTCGCTGCCGATGTCGAAGGCGGCGATTGCCTGGCGAGACTGTGAAGCCGCCGTGATTCAGTGCTGTGCCAACCGGGGGCTCGAGGATGAGGATCCCGTCGATCTAGTGGTCGATCTTCAAACGCTCGCCGCCCATCTCGCTGAGGGATCCAGGGACCTTTTCAACAAGATCCACCGTCCCGTTCCGGGTCCGCGCGGACACCTAGTCATACCCCTGTCGGCAGTCGTGCAGGAGGCACGGGCCAGCTTCTGGCGACGGGCGCGACCGGCATCGGATTTCGCCACCGACAAGCGCCGCAAGCCCGCTGCCCGCCGCAGTTCTGCCGGCGCTCCCCGCCGCGCTTGATTTCCTCGACCAACTCGGACTAGAAGCGACGATCAACGTCGTAGCGCCACACGCTGAGTCCGCGCATGCCAACCCGCTACGTCCTCTTCTGTTCCTACGGTTCTTTAAGTGCAGCGTAAAGATCTGATCGTCGGTGAGCAGTACCTCGTCGTGCGTGGTCACCGCACGCGACGAGTGACCCTGCTCGATAAAGAATCAGCAGCGATAACCCCTGGATATGTCGAAGTCGAATTTCGTGAAGGAGCTAAGGCGGGAGAAAAGGCGCAGGTGTTTTGCGGCTCTATAAACCCGCTGCCAGGCAAGGTCTCCGCGGCTCGCAAGCGACCCCCGAAAAAGGCAAAGCGGGCACTTTGGCTCATCGCCCCCGATGATTGGGAGCCACGGCCGGGCGAGACTGTGACGTGGAGCAAAACCGGCGATATCCGCCTTGATGTGCTCACCTACGACTCCGCCGCCAAAGTGGCAGTAGTCCAGGGCAGAATTTTCGGTGTCCTGGAGGAGTACCAGGCTCCTCGAATCGAGTTGGCTCCCGTCGTGCGGCAACAAGAGAGCTTCGAGGGTGAGGGAGACGCGGCAGAAGAACAGTACGAGGAGGATTTGGTCGCGGATCCTGCACCCCGAGAGCCTGCCGGGGTCGTGGCGATCAAGCACGACGATCTCATCGATCGTCTGACCTTCTCGCCGAAATGCATCGATTTCTATCGACGCCGCTTCGCGAAGGGCGTCTCTATGGCTGAGGCTGATCGCCGACTCCGACGTGAGTTGTGCGAAGCGGAGATGGTCAGGCCGAGGGCGACCGGTGATTACCTTCGATTTCGCCGGCGCGGGCGCTTTGACGTGATCCTCAAAAAACGGCCGGTGGTGGAGGATCCCTCAACCACCTACATCACTTCGCTTTATCTGCCCACGCATAGGGCCAGGTCCAAGCGGGCGAAGAAGACGAAGCAGGCCGCTTAGAAGTCGAGAGGACTGAAGGAGCCACCTTCAGTCCTTCGTTCGGTAGAGCTACCCCTGTGACGCATCGAGCCAAGGTAGGGACAGAAGTGTCGAAGTCGGGGAGGCGGCTATTTGGCTCTGCGAGCAGTTCTGAAAATGCCCCGAGCTGGATTCGAACCAGCGGCCTATCCCTTAGGAGGGGATCGCTCTATCCATCTGAGCTATCGGGGCGGGAGTTGAATTCTCGCTTAGTTGGCCAAGGCTTGTCGAAGTTGGCCCGAAGTGCGCGCCACGGGTGCGGCCTGGCCCGGCAGGATCGCTTGCATGAAGACTGCAGAGGTATTCGACATGTCCGCAACACGGGATAATGTGCTGCACATGTCCAAGATGATTCAGATCAGGAACGTGCCCGACGACCTGCATCGGGCACTGAAGATGCGGGCGGCGGCGGCGGGGATGAGCATGTCCGACTACATCAAGCGCGAGCTCGATCTGCGGACCCGCAAGTCGACGATCCGGGAGATCGCCGCGAGAAGGGACGCGCGAGGGAGTAAGTCGACCGGCACCACTCAGCAGACGGTCGACATCATCCGCGAAGCGCGAGGTGACTGAATGGCGGTCGTCGACGCTTCCGTGGTGGTCGAGTTCCTCGGTGGGGATGAGCACACGCTTGCACTCGATCAGCGATTGGAGGCCGAAGAACACATCCTCTGGGCTCCGCATCTGATCGACGCCGAGGTTGGGCATGCCCTGCGCCGCAAGGTGCGTTTGGGGCAGATGGATGCCGAGACCGCGGCGGAGGCCCTCTGGGAGATCAACGAGCTGCCGCTGCGTCGCATCGAGCACGAACATCTGGTCCACATCGCCTGGGACCTGCGCGACAACTTCAGCTTCTATGACAGCCTCTACATCGCCCTTGCCCTGGTGCTCGGCGAACCGCTGCTCACCTTCGACGCGCGGCTGGCGCGTTCGGGCGTCGACGTCCCCGTCGAGGTCCTCGGTCAGGCGTAGAGAGTCTCGGAGGCGAGCTCGTCGGCGCGACGGCTCCAGAGCTTGACTTCCATGAAGATCTCGTCGCCGTAGCCCTCGAGCGCGTCAAGCGCGATCAGGGTGAAGCGGCCCTGGGAGATCAGCTCCTGGTCGACGGTCTCGGTCTCCAGCACGGCGGTGGCGGCGACGGCGCCGCGGACCAGGGGCCTGCCCCAGACGAGGGTGACCGCTCCGGCGCGGCCGTTCTCCCCGCGCCAGCGGCCAACGACGTCGTCGTTGAGGTCGATGCGCCAGTCCGGGTTGTCGGCGGCGAGGATGTCGGTGAAGTCGGCCTTGGCGGCGAAGTCGGCCGGCTCGCCCTCCAGCGGCTGCACGTAGGAGACATGCCCGAACAGCTCCAGGCGTCCCTCCTCACTCTCCGTGTGGGCAGAGCAGGGGATCCAAACACGGCCGCCCCAGGCGCGCTCGGGAAACCAGTCGACCTCGGCCGGCACCTCGGCGCCGGCCGGCAGGTCTTCGATCGCCGCGACAGCTTTGGCGAACTCCTCGCGCAGTCGCTCGGCGAAGCGCCCGTGCGGGATCCCCTCTTGGGTCGTGTCGGCGATGAAGCGCGGGATCGGTCGCGGGGTCGGTTGCATTAGAGGCGCTCCCTCAGGTCGGCAGCCGCCCGCTCCGGCGGGTAGACGTTGATGTCGACGCCGGTGCCGAGCTCGAAGCCGGCCTTGATCGTCAGGCGGGGGGCCATGTCGACGTGCCAGTGGAACTGCTCGGCGCCGCGGGGGGCGGTGCGGATCCAGAGGTTCAGCTCCGGCGGGCCATCGAAGAGTTTGGCGAGGACGCGCATCGCGGTATGGATCATCGCCGCCCCGGACTCGTCCTCCTCGAAGCGCCCTGTCTCCCGGCGCGGGATCACCCGCAGCTCGAACGGGGAGCGGGAGGCCCAAGGGCAGACCAGCGCCGCCTCGTCGTCGATCGCAACCAGCCGCTCCTTGCGCCGAACCTCCTCGACGAGGACGTCGCTCAAGAGACCACCGCCGGCGGTGCGTTCGCCGTAAGCGCCGACCCGCTCGCGCTCGCGGGCGACCGCCGTGGGGACGAACGGGAGCGCGTAGAGCTGTGCGTGCGTGTGCTCGAGCGAGGCCCCGGCGCCGCCGCCCTCGTTGACGATCAGCTGCAGGTACGAAGCCTCGGAGTGTGCCCGCATCCGCTCGCGCCAGGTGGCGATCGCTGCGGCGAACTGCTCGTCGGAGAGCTCGGCCATCGCCGTCACGTGCTGCGGCCCGTTGATCAGCACCTCGTGGGCACCCTTGGCCGGGCGCGAGGAGAAGAGGTCGGGTTCGCCGGCCCGTTTGGTGGCCAGCAACGGGTCGCCGGCGCTGGCGAAAGCACCCGGGTCAGCGGCGGGACTGCTCGCAGTCGCTTTGGTCGCCTCCTGGTTGACCAAGGCGCCTTCCGCCGTCCCGAGCGCCGGATAGAGGTTGGGGACGACCCGCGTGGTCCAGCCGGGCCCGTCGGGCTCGCCGCCATCCGGGCGCGTCGCGTAGAGCTCGGACGGGGTGCGGTCCTCGCGCCCCTCGCAGAAGGGGCAGTTATCGGCACCTTTCGGCTCGCTCGGGCGGGCCGAGAAGCTGTCCGGGCGCGCGGCCCGGCCGGGGGCGAGGATCGTCCTCAGCCCCGACAGCTGGTCGATGCGTATCTCGGGCGCGCTCAGGAGCGGGAGGGGGGGAGGTCGCCGACGTCGGGATCGTCGTCCGCCGCCGGCTCCGGGGGCGTGGGCGGTGGCGGTGGGGAGGCCGGCGGCCGGGGCGGCCGCTCGGTGCCCGCGGCGCGCGCCGCCGAGCCTTTGCCGACGAAGGGCTCGAGCACGTCCATCGGCAGCGGGAAGACCACGGTCGTGTTCTGGTTGGTGCCGATTTCGAGCAGCGTCTGCAGGTAGCGGAGCTGCAGCGAAGCTGGGTTGGTGCTGATGATGTCGGCGGCGTCGGTGAGCTTCTGCGCCGCCTGGAACTCGCCCTCGGAGTTGATGATCTTCGCCCGCCGCTCGCGCTCGGCCTCGGCCTGGCGCGCCATCGCCCGCTGCATCTGCTCGGGGATCTCGACGTCCTTGATCTCGACCGCGGTGACCTTCACGCCCCAGGGCTCGGTCGACTCGTCGATGATCTTCTGCAGCTCTTCGTTGAGGCGCTCGCGATCGGCCAGCAGCTGGTCGAGCTCGGCCTTGCCGAGCACCGAACGCAGCGCCGTCTGCGAGATCTGCGAGGTCGCGATCAGGTAGTTCTCGACCTCGACCACCGCCCGGTTGGAGTCGACGACGCGGAAGTAGGCGACGGCGTTGACGCGGCAGGGGACGTTGTCGCGGGTGATCACCTCCTGCGGCGGGATGTTGAGGGTGACCGTCCGCAGGTCGACCTTGACCATGCGATCGACCAGCGGGATCAGCAGGATCAGACCCGGCCCCTTCTGCGCGATCAGGCGCCCGAGCCGGAAGATCACCCCGCGCTCGTACTCGCGCAGGATCCGCACCGAGGAGCCGAGCGCGATCGCCCCGAAGAACAGGAGGACGAGGAAGATTCCTGCGACGACGTCCATCAACCGACTCCTTCGCTCGCGTTGACCGGGGTCTGCGGATCCGGGCTCACGACCAGCGTCAGCCCGTCGACCGCCTCGACCTTGACTCTATCCCCAAGTCCGATCGGGCTCGCACCATCGGCCAGCCGCGCGCTCCAGATCGTGCCCCCGAGCCAAACCCTGCCGTCGGGGTCGATCGTGCTGCGCGCCTCGGCGCTGGCGCCGACCATCTCCTCGGTCCCGGTTCGCACGCTCTCGTTGCGATGGGCGGCGAGGACTTTGCGGGTGACGAAGTAGAAGGTGATCCCGGAGATGACGCCGAGGGCGATCAGCGCCCCGCCGGCGAAGTCGGCGAAGTCGCTGTCGGAGTTGAAGGCGACGATGCCGGCGACCGACAACCCAGCCACCCCGAGCAAGGCGAGAACCCCGCCGGTCGGCAGCAGCAGCTCGGCGAGGAGCAGGCCGACCCCGATCGCTGCGATGACGACGAACGCTTCCATCGCTTCGGATTATCCGCCCTGGACGGCGTAGCGGCGAACGTCGGCTTCGAGTTCGGACTCGTCGCGGTAGGGGCCCTGTTTGAGGAAGACGAGCTTTCCGGCCCGGTCGTAGAAGGCGGTATCCGGGAGGCCGCCATAGCCGCCGAAGGAATCGAGGATTGCTTTGTCGGGATCGGTGTAGCTCGGATACGGCACCGGCTCCTCCGCGAGGAAGGTGGCGGCGGCGTCGCTGGAGTCTTCGGAGTTGACGCCGAGGAAGGCGACCTTCTTGCCGTAGCGGGCCGAGAGTTGCTGGAGGACCGGGAACTCCTGGCGGCAGGGGAGGCACCAGGAGCCCCAGACGTTGGCGACGACCGGGTAGCCGCGCAGCGCTTCGATCCGCTTTTCGTAGGCATCGGTGCCGCCGTCGAGCAGCTTGTTCGCCTGCTTGTGCAGGGCGGCGAGCGGGGGTGGGGAGCCGGCGAGCGCCTTCGCATAGTCGGGGTGGGGACCGCCGTAGTCGCCCCCCTCGGAGCCCCCGCAGCCGCTGCCCACGAGTACCGCCAGGGCCAGCGCCCCTACCGCAATGAGTGGTCTCAATCGCCCAGGCATCCGCTCAGCGGGTACAATACGTACGTTCGGTTCGCGGCTCGCGGATCGCACTGAGTAGTCGGGGGGAGACGCCAGTCGAGCCCCGCAGCCTCGTTCACTTGTCCCAGCTGCACCTCTGTGTTGTGCGGTGGGACGGAATTCCCGGAAGCCTTCTATGGCCAAGACCAGCGACGTTGCCGCAGACGCGGCAGTTCCTTCAAGCGCCGACATCGAGCGTGCGGTGGCGTTCGCCCGCGAGCCCTTCCTGCTCGACGGCGAGGGGCCCGAAGCACTGGCGCCGGGAACGGCGCGGCGACGGGCTCTCGACGCATCGCTGAAGGAGCTCGACGAGGGTGCCGAGTACCCCTCGATCCAGTGGCGCCGGGACTTCTCCCTGCTGCTTGGACTGGAGCGCTTCCTCGCCGACGAACCGCCGAAGCTGCGCGACGGGGCCGAACTCAACCCGCACCAGGTCGACGCTCTCTCCGGGACGCTCGCCGAGCTGATGGGCCAGCAGCAGACCGCCAGCGCCATCGAGGTGGAGAACGGCAACGGCGACTCCAGCGGCGCCGCCGCCGAGCCCGCCGCCGAGGCGGATGCGGCCGTCGACGAGGACGAAGACGAGGTCGATCCCGACGAGGAGCCGCAGGACTGGGAAGAACAGCTTGCCGAGGAGGACGAGGAGGTCGTCGAGGAGGCGCCCGAGGACCCCGGCGCCGAGCGCCGCTTCTGGTTCGAGCACGCGACCGGGGCCGGCAAGACGGTCGCCGCCGTCGGCTTCATCGAGGCGACCAAGACCGGCGGCGTCCTGATCCTCACCCACCGCCGCAACCTCGTCGACCAGTTCATCGGCGAGATCTCCGATCGCGGCTACAAAGAGCGCCTGCGGCCGCCGCTGATGGACAGCCGCGACGACCCCGACGGCCCGGTCACGGTCGAGACCTACCAGTGGTTCGTCCGCAACCACAAGAAAATCTCCGATGCGTACTCGATCGTCATCTGCGACGAGGCGCACACCGCGCTGGGGGAGAAAACCAGCGCCTGCATCCGGCAGTGGAACGGCCCCGTCTACATCGGCATGACTGCGACCGGGGCGCTGATCGCGCGCCACGTCGCCGACCTCTTCCCGACCCAGACCTCGCGCTTTGACCTCGCCCAGGCCGCGCGCCGCGGCGTCATCGCGCCGCTGCGGTGCCTGCGGATCCCCCCGGGCCCGGGGGTGCGGACGATCGCCAAGGTGCCGCTGCGCAAAGGCGAGGTCGACCAGGACTTCGACCAGGAGGAGCTGGCCGCCCTGCTCGACCAGGAGCCCTTCAACGTCGCGATCGCCGACCTCTACCGCTCCCGCTTCCGCAAGATCCCCGGCGTCGTCTACACCGCTGGCGTCCAGCACGCGAAGAACGTCGCCAAAGCCTTCCGCGACGCCGGTATCAACGCCCAGGCGGTCTCAGGCGAAACGCCGAAGCGGGAACTGGCCGAGATCCTCGCCGGCTTCGAGCGCGGCACCGTCGACGTGCTCTGCAACGCGATGCTGCTGGCCGAGGGCTGGAACAGCCCGCGGGCGACGATCTGCATGCACCTGGCGCCGACTGCCTCGCGGCGGATCTACCAGCAGCGGGTCGGCCGCGTCACCCGGCGGGCGCCGGGCAAGGAGGCCGGGATCGTCCTCGACTTCGTCCACCCGGCGACGACCCACGACGAGACGATCATCACCCTGCACAGCCTGCTCGACCGCGACGTCTACCGCGGCGGCGCGATCGTCGTCGGGCCGGTGCGGCGCGGGCGCGGGCGCAAGGTTCGGGTCGAGCGGCGGATCGTCCCGGTCTCCGACGTCGAGCAGAAACGGATGGAGGTGCTGGAACGGGAGATCTGGCGGATCGCGGTCGAGAACCTCGATTACCCCGAGCAGCACGCCTGGGCGGCGCTGGCCGGGGCCCGGGTCAATACCCAGGGCTGGCGGCGGGCGCGGGCGATGCTGCAGAACGACCGCACCAAGGAGCTGCGTCGCCGCTTCCTGCTCACCTGCGTGCAGCGCAACCGCAACGCGCAGCTGCGGCTGAAAGCGCTGAGCGAGATCGCCGACCTCAGTGACCCCGACGCTTTCGACGACGCGATCGACATCGTCGGCACCTGGAGTCGCGAGGACAAACGGGCGGGGACGAAGACGCTGCTGCAGGCGCTGGTCGACAAGCGGATTGGCCGCCGCGATCAAGCGCAGGCCTGGGTCTGGCGGCTCGCCTCCTACACCCGCGAACTGCACGAGGAGTACGCGGTCCAGCGCTGGCGGGAGACGAAGCGGCTTTTGGGACTGCTGGTCAACTCCTCCGGCCGGGCGCACGGGCGCAACGCGCGCCGGCTCGTCCACGCGGCGCGCAAACAGGACCGGCGGCTGGCGGTGGCGCTGCTGGCCGCGGCGGTCTCCCACACCCCCGAGGGTGAGGAGGTGCTGCGCGGGGCACGGATGCGGATGGCGCGGAAACCCTCGGCGGTGGCGCGCGAGCTGCTTAAGAACTTCCCCAAAGGTGGCAAGCGCCGCCGCAAGCGGAAACGCAAAGAGGGTCAGAACGGGCAGGGCGAGAATGGCGGCCCGCCCGAGGCGGCGGCCAACGGCAAGGCCAAGAAGAACGGCGACGCAGCAGCTAGACCCGCGCGTAAATCGCGGCGGCGAAAGAAAGCCGAGTCAGAAGCGGGTGAGGTGGACCTCACCGGCGCCGACGGCGACGCGGTCCCCGCCGGGGGTGACGACGACGAGGTAGCCCCGGTCGTCGATGCCGTCGGCGACGCCTGAGCCTCCCTCCCAGGCGACCTCCCGGCCCCGCAGCGCGTCGCGTTGACGCCAGGCGGCGAGGACCTCGGTTGGCTCCGCCTTGATCCATTTGTCCAGGCGCTGGTTGAGGGGACCCAGGAGAGGGGGTCCGGCGGACAACAGCGGGGAGGGTCCGGCGGACCCCCTCTCCTGGGTCCGTCGATCCGCGGTGAAGATCGAGGTGGCACGACCCTGTAGTTCGGCTGGGAACTCGTGGTCCTCGATGTAGAGGTTGAGGCCGATGCCGATTACGGCCCAGCCATCTTGGGGCCTTGCCTCGATCAGCACTCCTGCGAGCTTGCGGCCTTTTACGTGGATGTCGTTTGGCCACTTGACCTTGCAGTCGAGGTCGGGCCGCAGCTGCTCCGCTGCCTCGCAGACGGCTAGGGGGACAGCTAGGGGGAGCATGGTGTGGTGCTCCTCGAGGGGACGGACGATTGCGGAGTAGAGGAGGGCTTTGTCAGGCGGGGCGGTCCAGGTGCGGCCCTGCCGGCCGCGGCCGGCCGTCTGCTCGCTCGCGGTGACGACGGTTCCGTGCGGGGCGCCTGCCGCCCCAAGCTCACGAGCCCGCGTGTTGGTCGAGTCGGTCGAACGGAAGTGCCGATGCGGCGAACCAAACTGCCGAGTTGCCTCTTTGTCACGCATAGCGAGACAAACCGGCAACTCAGCCTGGGGGTCTGCCGGCGGCGTCGGCTAGAAGGGCGGCTAGGAGGCCGTCGATGTCGTGGCGCTCGGCCTCCACGTCGACTTCGAGGCCGCGGGCGCGGACGGTCTCGCTGGTGATCGGGCCGATCGAGACGATGCGGGCCGCGCTGGGGAAGCGGTCGCCGAGGGCCTCGCTGAGATTGGTGACGGTCGAAGAAGAGGTGAAGGTGACGTAGTCGGCGTTTTGGGCTGCCTCGACCTCGTCGTCCTGCGGCTGCTCTCGCACGGTCTCGTAGAGGGTGACGACGTCGACCTCGGCCCCGCGCTCGCGCAGGGCGTCGGGGAGGACGTCGCGGGCCTCGGCGGCGCGGGCGACGAGGACGCGGGTTGCGGCGACCTCTTCGTCCTCCAGCGCCTCGATCAGGCCCTCGGCGACAAACCGCTCCGGGACCACGTCGGCGAGGACACCGCGCTCCGCCAGCGCCCGCGCCGTTCCCGGGCCGATCGCGGCCACGGTGACGCCGGCCATCGCCCGCGCGTCGAGCCCGGCGGCTTCCATCGCCTCGAAGAGGAGGCGGACGCCATTGGGGCTGGTGAGGCAGATCAGGTCATAGACAGCCACGGCGCCGGCGATGCGCTTCACCTCCGCACTGTCGATCCGCGGCTCGATGCGGATCGCCGGCAGCTCGACCACCTCCGCCCCAAGCGAGCGCAGAGTGGCGGCAAGGCCGCTGGCCTGGGCGCGGGCGCGGGTGACGACCACGCGCCGGCCATGGAGCGGGCGGCGCTCCAGCCAGGCGAGGTCCTCGCGGCGGTTGGCGACCTCGCCGACGACGATCAGAGCCGGGGCCTTCACGGCCTCGCGCTCGACCGCTTCGGCGATCGTCCCCAGCGTCGCCGCGACGGTCCGCTGTCCCGGCCAGGTGCCGCGTTCGATCGCCGCGGCGGGCTCGCCGGGGTCGCGCCCAGCGGCGATCAGCGAGCCGGCGTTCTGGGCCAGCCGTTTGACGCCCATGTAGAAGACGAGGGTGCCGGGAAAGCGGGCCAGCGCCTCCCATTCGAGCGCGCTCTCCTCCTTCTCGGGGTCCTCGTGGCCGGTGACGAAGGCGACGGCCGAGGCGTCGTCGCGGTGGGTGACGGGGATGCCGGCGTAAGCGGTGGCGGCGACGCCGGCGGTCACCCCCGGCACCACCTCGAAATCGATTCCCGCCTCGCGCAGCGCTTCCCCCTCCTCGCCGCCGCGGCCGAAGACGAACGGATCGCCGCCCTTGAGCCGGACGACGCCTTTACCGGCGCGCGCGGCCTCGACCAGCCGCTCGCCGATCTCCTCCTGCGGCACCGATGGGACTCCCGGCTGCTTGCCGACATAGACGAGCTCGGCGTCGGAGCGGGCGCCGTCGAGCGCGCCGGGCGGGATCAGGCGGTCGTAGAAGACCGCGTCCGCGGTGGCGATTAGCTCCAGCGAGCGCGCCGTCATCAGCCCGGGATCGCCGGGCCCCGCGCCGACGAGGTAGACGATTCCGCCTCGCGCGCTCACGCCATCCCCTCGGCGCGGTCGAGGATCTCGCGGGCGCCGGCGCCGAGCAGGCGCTGGACGAGTTCCGCGCCGGCGAGCGTCGGTTGTTCGTCGTCGCCATCGTGGCGATCGCGCACCCACTCGCTGCCGTCGGGCAGTCCGACGAAGGCTTCGATGAAGATTCGCCCGTTTTCGACGCGGGCGTGGGCGCCGAGTGGGCTGGAACAGGTCGCGTCGAGCAGGGCGACGACGGTGCGCTCGGCGGTCAGCTCTCGCATTGCCTTCAGGTCGTTGACCGCGGCGGTCGCCTCGCTCGTCACCTCGTCGCCGGCCCGTACCTGCAGCGCCAGGGCGCCCTGGCCCGCGGCCGGAACCATCACGTCGACCGGGATCGCGAAACCGATCTCCTCCTCGCGGCCGAGCCGACGGAGGCCAGCGGCGGCGAGCACGATCGCGTCCAGTTCACCGTCGGCGAGCTTGCGCAGCCGCGTGTCGACGTTGCCGTGCAGCTCCTCGACTCGCAGGTCCGGTCGCGCGGCCAGCAGCTGGGCGCGGCGGCGCAGGCTTGCGGTCCCGACCCGTGCCCCCTCGGGCACCTCCTCCAGCGACCCCCCGGCGCCGATCCAGACGTCGGCCGGATCCTCGCGCTTGGGGACGGCGGCGATCTCCAGGTCCACGGGCATCTCCCCGGGAAGATCCTTCGCCGAATGGACGCCGATCTCGGCCCCGCCCTGCAGCAGTACCCGCTCGACTCCGCGCACGAAGCGCGACTTGTCGCCTGGCTCGCCATCGGAGCTCGCCTCGACAAGCTCCGCCCCGCCAAGCCGATCGCCCACCCAGCGCGCCTGGGTCAACGCCAAGGCGCTGCCGCGCGTAGCGATCCGCATCGCTCAGTCCTTGCGGCGGCGCAGCTCGGTGACGTTGTCGCGGCGTCCCTCGCCCTCCGGCTCGGTCTCGACATCGAGACCGAAGAGCTCGCGAAGGGCGCTGAGGTAGTGGTAGGCCTCGTCGGAGCCCGCTGAGCGGCGGATCCGCAGCGTCGGCTCGTGCAGGAGCCGCGAGGCGATCGCCTTCGCCATCGTCTCCAGCCGCTCGCGGTCGGCCTCGCTCAGGCTCTCCCAGCGGCCGGCGTTCTCAGCCAGGACCCGGCGCACGACCTCGTCGCCACGCTCGCGCAGGGCGCTGATCGTCGGCACCACCTCCAGCGAGCCGAGCCAGCGCTCGAAGCGGTCGAGCTCGGCGTCGACGATCCGCTCGGCCCTGGCCGCCTCCGCCTCTCGACCGCCTTGGTTGCGTTCGACGATCTGTTGGACGTCGTCGATGTCGTGGACGCTGACGCCGGCGATCTCTCGGCAGGCGGGCTCGATGTCACGCGGTACCGCCAGGTCGATCGCCAACAGCGGCCGGTCGGGCCGCTGCGCCATCACGTGCTCGAGCCCGTCGCGCTCGACGATGTGGTGCGGCGAGTTGGTCGCCGAGACGACGATGTCAGCGCTTGTCAACTGCTCGGGCAGCTCGTCGAAGCGGACCGCGGTGCCGTCGAAGCGCTGGGCGAGGCCGATCGCGCGGTCGTAGTGGCGATTGGCGACGAAGACGGTGGCGACGCCGCGGGCGACCAGCGCCTTGGCGACCAGCTCGGCGGTCTCGCCGGCACCGACGACGAGCACCCGCTTGGCGGAGAGGTCGCCGATCGCCCGCCGCGCGAGCTCGACCGCGACCGAGGGAATCGAGACGCCCTTCTCGCTGATTCCGGTCTCCTCGCGGGCGCGCCCGCCGGCGGTCAGCGCGCCGCGGAAGAGTCGGTTGAGGATCGGGCCGGTCGCACCCTCGACCAGCGCCAGCTCGTAGGCGCGTTTGACCTGACCCTGGATCTCGGCCTCGCCGAGGATCATCGAGTCGAGCCCCGCGGTCACCTGCAGCAGGTGGCGGGCGGCGTCGCCGGCGCGCAGCGAGTAGAGGTGGCCGAGCAGCTCGGTCGGTCGGATCTCCGCCTGCCGGGTGAGGACGCCGAGCGCGGTCGACTCGGCCTCGACCGGGTCGGAGACGATCAGGTAGAGCTCGGTGCGGTTGCAGGTCGAGATCGCCGCCGCCTCGTGGATGCCGCTTGCAGAGGTCAGCTCGGCCAGGGCGCTGACCGCGCGGCCCTCGGTCAGCGAGAGGCGCTCGCGCAGGTCCAGCGGTGCGGTCTTGTGGGAGACGCCGAGGGCGAGAAGCTCGGCCATCAGGCGCTCACCTCCTCGCGTCGCTCGGCTTTGCGGTCCTCGGCGATCGCCGCGACCTCGCGCAGCTCGCGCTCAATCCGTTGCAGTTTCGCCGCCATGATCGCGACATAGACGACGAGGAGCACAACGAAGACGACGTAGGCGCCGGCAACGTACTTGCCAGCCTCGTCAAGGGGCAGCGCGGGGGCGGCAAAGAGGAGCTCCATCAGCCCACCTCCGGCGCGATTCGGGAGCTGCCGCCGGAGACCGGCGCGTCGAGGGCGCGGCGCAGGCGCTTGACCTGGCCCGAGGCGCTCTTCGCGGTCAGCTCGAATTTGACCAGCGTCGTCCACAGCAGCGCGACTGCCGCCAGCGAGCAGAGGAAGGTCAGCATCATCTCGCCGGGCAGGCCGCCGTTGGGGGTGGCGAAGGTGCGCGGGTGGACGAGGCTCTGGGCCATTCGCACGGCCATGAAGTTGAGCGGCACGAAGGCACCGGCGGTGACGGCGAAGACCGAGGCGTAGCGGGCCTGGCGGTCGCGGTCCTCGATCGCGTAGCGGAAGGGGTAGTAGGTCGCGTAGAGGAGGAAAACGATCAGGAAGCTGACCAGCGTCGGCTCGTCCCAGACCCACCAGTGGCCCCACGAAGCCTTGGCCCAGATCGCGCCGGTGATCAGGACCGCCACTCCGAAGATCACCGAGATGTGGATCGCGACGTACGAATACGCGTCCCACTTGCGGTTGTCGGTGCGCAGGTGGGCGATCGCGAAGATGCCGCCGACGATGAAGCCGACCAGCGCCACCATCGCCAGGGGCACGTGGATGTAGAAGATCTTCTGGATGAAGCCCTGGTCGGCGTCGAGGGGCGCGTAGAAGAAGACCAGCGAGAGCGACAGGGCGAGCATCGCCACGGTGGCGATCGAAAGGGGTCTGAGTCCTTTGCCGTACATGCCAGAAAGGTGGGGAAGGGCGATTCCCGGTCAGTCCTCGAGGAGGAAATCGAATACCGCGTAGCCGACCAGGCCGAAGATCAGATCGTATAGACCGAGGACCATCAGCCAGGTGCCGAAGCGGTCGTAAGAGGGGCCGCCCAGGGAAAGCAGCGGCTCGGTGGCGCCGGTCGCGGCGATCATCAGCGGCACCGCGAGGGGCAGGAGGACGAGCGGGACCAGCAGGTCGCGGGCGCGCGAGTTGACCGCCATCGAGGAGATCAGCGTGCCGGTGGCGGCGAGGCCGAGGTCGGCGAGCAGGAGGACCGCGACCAGCGGCCCGAGCCCGGCGGCGTCGTCGAGGAAGAAGATCGCGAAGATCGGCACGGCGACCAGCTCCAGCGCCAGCAGGTAGACGACGAGGGCCGCGACCTTGGCCGCGAAGAGAACGGTGCGGTCGATCGGGGCGAGGCGGATCGCGTCGAAACCGCCCTCCTCGCGCTCGGCGACGAAGAGGCGGTTGATGCCGAGCACCGCGGCGAAGAGCAGCGTCGCCCAGAGCACCCCGGAGGCGAGGCTGCCGGAGAGGCTGGTGCGGTCGAGGCCGAAGCGGAAGACGACGAAGGTGGTGACGGCGAAGAGCGCCATTGCCGGCAGGGATTGCAGGGTGCGGAGCTCCGAGCGGAGATCCTTGGCGAGGATCGCCGCGAAGGCGGCGCGGGAGGGGGTCACGAGACCACCGCCGCCTCGCCGATCCCGAGTCGCAAGACCTGGTCGGCCTCCGGAACGTGGCGCTCGGGGTCGTGGGTGACGACCACTCGGGTGCGCCCGGCGCCGGCGCCGATCAGCTCGCGCGCCCGCTCGCGTCCCTCGGCGTCGAGGTTGGAGTCGGGCTCGTCGAGCAGCACCAGCTCGGGCTGGTGGAGGACGCAGCGGCAGATCGAGAGCCGCTGGCGCATCCCGGCAGAGAGCTCGGCGACCCGCTCGTCGGCGCGGCGCTCCATCCCGACCGCTCGCAGCAGCCCCTCGATCCGCGTCTCGGCCGTGTCCCGCTCGATCCCATATAGCCGCGCCTGGAACCGCAGGTTCTCGCGGCCGCTGAGGTCGCGGTAGAGGAGCGGCTCGTGGCCGAGGTAGCCGATCCGACCGCGCAGTTTCCAGGCTTCACCTGGCAGCGAGCAGCCGAGCACGGACACCTCGCCGCCGCTCGGCCGCAGCAGCGTCGCCAGGATCCGCAGGAGAGTCGTCTTCCCGGCGCCGTTAGGGCCGAGGACGACCAGCGATGATCCCGCCGGCAGCTCGAAGCCGACGCCGTCGAGGGCGGGACGGTCGCCATAGTCGCGCCGCAGCCCGGCGACGGCGATCGCGGGCCCGGCCTTCTCCTGCGCGAGGGGCATTGAGGGGGATTCTGAACCGTCCCGGTTGGATCGCGGGTTCATCGCGTAGGCTGCCGCGGCAATTTCGCCTGGGGCGGAAGCCCCTCACAAGGAGGATCGATGAGAAGAACCAGTCAGGTGGCCGCGCTCGCCGCTGCCATTGCCGCAGCGGCGGCATCCGCCGTCACCGCCGACGGGCCCGGTGAGACCGTGAAGGTCAAATCGACGGTCACGATCGGCGCGACCGGCTACCTCGCCGGCGGCTGAATCTCGGCGGGCTAGCGACGCTTCTGCAGGGTGCGGCGCCCGACCTTCAACAACGGGCCCGCGCCCTCGCGCAGCGCTTTGGCGCGGACCTCGCCCTTGCCGTAGAGGATCTTCGCCGAGGCTTTGACAGCCTCGCCCAGAGTCTGGTCGTAGGGGTGCCACCAGAAATCGCGGGTGAGGCCCGGCTCCCAGGCGTTCATCTTGATGTTGACGCACTCGTAGAAGCCGAATTTGGAGTGCGAGCGGCCGAGGCCGGAGTCCTTGACCCCGCCCCAGGCGCACTGGCAGGCGCCGTGGCTGAAGGAGTGGTCGTTGACCCAGACCATCCCCGACTCGATGCGGCGGGCGATGCGGGCGCCCCGCTGGCGGTCCTTGGTCCAGACCGAGGCGCCGAGGCCGAACTCGGAGTCGTTGGCGAGGTCGATCGCCTCCTGCTCGGAGTCGACGACGACGATCGGCAGGACGGGGCCGAAGATCTCCTCGCGCATGATCCGCATCTCGTGGGTGACCCCGGTGAGGACGGTCGGGGCGACGAACTTGCCGGACAGGCCGGGAACGTCGGTCGGGCCGCCGCAGCGCTTGGTTGCGCCGGCGGCAACCGAGTCCTCGATCAGGTCGCAGACGATCTCGTACTGGTCGTCTGAGGTCATCGGCCCGATCGCCGTGTCCCAGTCGAGTGGGTTCCCCAGCGCCAGCTTCTCGGCCTCGCGGACGACGCCCTCGACGAAGCGGTCGGCGACGTCGCGCATCACGTAGACACGCTCGATCCCCGAGCAGGTCTGGCCGGCGTTGGCGAAACCGCCCCATACCGCGCCGGAGATCGCGTTGTCGAGGTCCGCGTCTGAGCAGACGATCATCGGGTCCTTGCCGCCGAGCTCGAGGACCGAGCCCTTGAGGTCCGCGGCGCAGACCTCGCCGACCTTGCGGCCGACGTCGACCGAGCCGGTGAAAAAGACCTTGCCGACGCTGGAGCGGCAGAGAGCGTCGCCGATCCGCCCGCCGCCATGGACGACGCGGATCAGGCCCTCGGGCAGGCCGCCCTTCTCGAACACCTGGCGGATCCGCTCGCCGAGCAGCGGCGTCAGGCTGGCCGGCTTGAGGACCACCCCGTTGCCCGCCATCAGCGCGATCGCAACCTCGCCGAAGGGAATCGACCACGGGTAGTTCCATGGCGCGATTACGCCGACGACGCCGATCGGCTCGTAGGAGAAGCGGCCTTTCTTGGAGAGGGTGAAGGCCTGGTTCATCGGCACCTTCTCGTCAGCGAGGATCTTCGGCCCCGCCTTCGCGCACCAGTGCAGCGCGTCGACCGTCGGCAGCAGCTCCATCGTGTAGGCCTCGGTCAGCGGCTTGCCCTGCTCTTCGCTCAGCAGCTTGGCGATCTCGTCGATGTCGTCGAGCAGCGCGTCCGCGGCGCGCTTCATGTAGCTCGCCCGCGTCTTCGCCGGCAGCTCGGCCCAAGCGGGCTGGATCCGGGCCACGTCGTCGACCACTCCCTGCACTTCCTCGGGGACGATCGTCGGCACCGTGCCGATCGGCTCGCCGGTCGCCGTGTTGAACGACTCCAGGGTCGAAGTGGGCTGGGACGTCTGAACTGCCGTTGCGCTCTCCATACTCCGATTCTACGGTGGCCGATCAACTCTTCGATACGGGCGAGGCGGGGACGCCGGAGCCGCAGGGACCGCCGCCGGGTGCCCCGCTTGCCGTTCGCATGCGCCCCCGCACGCTCGACGAGATGATCGGGCAGGAGCACGTCCTCGGCGAGGGCTCGGCGCTGCGCAGCGCGATCGAGAGCGGAAAGCCCCACAGCGCGATCCTCTACGGGCCGCCCGGGGCGGGGAAGACGACGCTGGCGCGGATCGCCGCGGCGGGGGCGGAAGGCGCCTTCGAGGAGGAGTCGGCGGTCAACGCCGGCAAAGCCGAGATCCGGGCGGTGATCGAGCGGGCGCGTGAGCGGCGGCGGGCAAACGGCCGCCCGACGATCCTCTTCCTCGACGAGATCCACCGCTTCAACAAGGCCCAGCAGGATGCGCTGCTGCCGGCGGTCGAGGAAGGGCTGCTGACGCTGATCGGGGCGACCACCGAGAACCCCTACTTCGAGGTCAACTCGGCCTTGCTCTCACGGGCGCAGATCTACGAGCTGCGGCCCCTGGAGCCGGCCCAGGTGGAAGAGCTGCTGCGGCGGGCGCTGGCCGACCCCGATCGGGGCATCGCCGACCCGCCGACCGTTACCCCCGAGGCGCTGGAGATGCTGGCGACGCGGAGCGGCGGCGACGCCCGGGTCGCGCTCTCGGCGCTGGAGCGGTCGGTCGAGCGAGCCGACGGCGAGGTCGGCGTTGCAGCGGTCGAGGACGCACTGCAGCGCAAGGCGATCGACTACGACCGCCAGGGCGACCGCCATTACGACTTCGTCTCCGCCTGGATCAAGGCGACCCGCGGCTCCGACGTCGACGCTTCGCTCTACTACCTGGCCGTGATGCTCGAGGGCGGCGAGGACCCGCGCTTCATCGCCAGGCGGATGGTGATCCTCGCCTCAGAGGACGTCGGCAACGCCGACCCGCAGGCGCTGCTCGTCACCGACGCCGCCGCCCGGGCGGTCGATCGCGTCGGCTTGCCCGAGTGCGCCCTCAACCTCGCCCAGGCGACCGTCTACCTCGCCTTGGCGCCGAAGTCCAATGCCTCCTACAGAGCCCTCTCCGCGGCACGCGCCGAGGTCCGCGCCAACGGGGCCAAGACCCCGCCCGACAACCTGCGCGACGCGCACTACCCGGGTGCCGCCGCGCTCGGGCGCGGCGAGGGATACCGCTACGCCCACGACGAGCCGGAAGCAGTCGGCGACCAGCCGCTGATGCCGGAGGAGCTACGCGGCCGCCGCTTCTACGAGCCGACCGACCGGGGCTTCGAGCAGACCCTTGCCGAGCGGCTCGCGGCGTTAAGGGAAAAATTAGACAGCACGTAAAACCAGCGCGCAACTTCCCGGTCCGCATGGGGTTTCTAGGGGCGGCTCACCAAGCTAAGCCAGGGAGAGCCGACATCCGGCCGGAGGCCTGGACTGGGGGGCTCCGGCCGGACCTTTAAATAGGGGGAACGAGGGCGTCGAGAGGACTGGGCTCGACGCCCTCCATTTGTTTGGCGTTCGTCCTTGGGACGGATATGCCGGTCCAGGGACGAACACCGGATCGCCTATCTTGGGTTGGTGGCCTCCGAGCAGTCGCAAAAGCTCCGCCTCGGCGGGATGGCGCTCCGCAACGGTCTGCTGATCCACGGCCCGACCCACTGGGCGGCGGCGGTGCGGACCAAGGACGGATCGCTCGAAGTCGCCTCCGAGCGCAAGCCGGAGCTGGCGCCGGGCCTCGTCGCGAAACTGCCCGGCATGCGCGGCCCGGTGAAACTGGCCGAGGCGCTGTTGGTCCTGCCCCTCGTCCGGCGGCGCATGCCGGCGGCGCGGCTGCCGTTCGAGGACGCCCGTGTCCTAGCCGCGGTTGCGGCGACCCTCGCCACCACCTCGCTGCTGCGCCGGCGGGTGCGAGCCGGCGCGCTGCGGGAGGGCATCGCGCAGGCGATCGGCGCCGTGCCGGCGCTGGTGGCGCTGAGCGACCGCGACCTCGCCGCCTACCACGGCGTCGAGCACAAGGCGATCGCCGCTTACGAGCGCGGTACCGACGACGTCGCCGCGGTGCCGAAGGAGCACGACCGCTGCGGTTCCAACCTGATCGTGCCGATGATGATGCTCTCGGCCGGTGGCACGCTTCTGCTGGAGCGGATCGTCGAGAGCCCGAGCCCCGCTGCGCGGGCAGGCGTCGGCCTCGGTGGCGCTTCCTTAGCCGTCGAGATGTTCGCCTGGAGCGACCGCCACCACGGCGAGCCGCTCGCCGAGGCCTTCCACACCCCCGGCCGCGAGATCCAGCGCCTGGTCGCGACCAAGGAGCCGACGCCCGAGCAGCTCGAGGTCGGGGTCGCCGCCCTGGAGGAGATCCTTCGGGCCGAGGCCGCATAGACTTCGCGCCCTTGTTCGGAAGGATCGACCACATCGGAGTCGCCGTCGAGGACATCGACGCCGCGATCGCCCTCTACCGCGACGGCTTCGAGATGGAGCTGGCCCACCGCGAGACGGTGGAGTCCCAGGGGGTCGAGGCGGTCCTGCTCGACGTCGGCGACGGGCACGTCGAGCTGCTGGCGCCGCTGGGCCCGGACACGCCCGTCGGCAAGTACATGGCGAAGAACGGAGCGGGCCTGCACCACGTCGCCTACGCGGTCGACGACATCGACGCGGCCCTGGTGAGCATCGCCGCCGCCGGCATCGGGCTGATCGACTCCGAGCCGCGGGTCGGGATCCGCGGCAGTCGCGTCGCCTTCCTTCACCCTCGCTCCACCGGCGGGGTACTGACCGAGATCGTCGAACCCGCGGGAGGGCACTGATGGCTGAGGCGCAACGAGTCGAGATCGGCTTCGAGGGCGGCCAGGTGATCTCCACCCGGCTCGGCGACGAGGACCTGAAGGACCTCCGCGCCCGGCTCGAGCAGGGCGGCTGGCACGACCTCCACACCGAGGAGGGGACGATCGCCCTCTACCTCGGCAAGGTCCAGTTCCTCCGAATCGGGTCCGGCGAGCACCGGGTCGGCTTCGGCCTCGGCGCCTAGGCCGATGCGCCCGCGACACCTACTCGGGGCGGCCGCGGCGGCGACGCTGGCGGCAGCGCTCTGGTGGCGCAAGAACCCCTCTGCCTGCCCTTACGGACAGCGGTTCTGGGTCGAAGCCCCGCACCCGATCATCACCCGCGAGCGGCTGCGCTCGGTGCTGCGCCCGCAACCGGGCGAGCGCCTGCTGGAGATCGGCGTCGGCACCGGCTACTACAGCTGCGACCTCGCCGAATGGGTCGCTCCCGGAGGGACCCTGGAGCTGTTCGACCTGCAGCAGGAGTTCCTCGACCACGTGATGAGCGCCGCCGGCGAGCGCGGGCTCTCCAATCTGGTGCCGACCCAGGGCGACGCGACGCGACTCCCCTATGAAGGTGGCTCCGTCGACGGCGTCGTCCTCACCGCGGTGCTCGGTGAGATCCCGGACACCGGTGCGGCGCTGCGCGAGATCCGCCGCGTCCTCAAGCCCGGCGGCCGGCTCGTCGTCGGCGAGCTCTTTGGCGATCCCCACTTCACCACCCGCGCCAGCCTGGAGCGGATGGGAGCGGAAGCCGGCCTAACTGTGGGAGAGCGATCGGGCAACTGGTTCGGTTACTTCGCGCGCCTCGACCCCAGCTGAAGCCGGTCGTGCCAGAGCGCCGTGCGCGCGGCGTTGCCTCCGGGTCCCCCGTGCAACCCGCCGCCGGGATGGGCTGAGGAGGAGGCGAGGTAGAGGCCCCGGATCGGCGTCGTCGGCCGGCCAAGACCGGGGAAGGGACGGAAGATCGCCTGCTGGTAGAGCTGGGCGGTGCCGCCGTTGATTGCGCCGCCGACCAGGTTGCGGTTGTGGCGCTCGAGGTAGAGCGGCGTCTGGACCTGGCGCTTGAGGATCCGCTGGCGGAAGCCTGGCGCCAGCCGCTCGACCTCTTCCTCCATGCGGTCGGCAAAGCGCTCGCCCTCCTCCTCGCGGCTCCAGTCGCCGCTGAGCTCTCCGGCGGCGTCCCGGACCGGGTTCTGCGGCACGTGGGTGTAAGCCCAGGCGGTCTCGGTGCCCTCGGGGCAGCGAGAGGGGTCGACCATCGAGTACTGGCCGAGGACGAGGAAGGGCCGGTCGGGGATCGCACTCGCCGCCAGCTGGGTCGTCGCCTGGGTCAGCCCGTCCATGCCTTCGGCGACGTGGACCGTGCTCGCCCGCCGGGCGTCGGCGGCGCTCCAGGGGATCGGCTCGCGCAGGGCCCAGTTCACCTTGAAGGTCGAGTTGTCGTACTGGTAGCGGCGGCCGACCGCGTCGCGGATCCGCTCCGGGACCAACTCCGGCGGCAGCATCTTCAGGAACAGCGCCGGCGCGCCGCAGTCGGCGAGGATCGCCCGCCGCGCCTCGAAGCGCCGGCCGTCGGCTGCGAGGGCGGCCCGGGCGCGCCGCCCCCGTACCTCGATCCGCTCGATCGGCGTCCCGCAGATCACCTCGCCGCCGCGCTCGCCCAACCGCTGCACTAACGCGCGGGTGATTTCGCCCGCTCCCCCCTCCGGCACCGGGTAGCCGTGCTGCTGCCCCAGCCCGCAGAGAATCCAGCCGAACATGCCGCCGCCCGAGCTCTCCGGGGTCAGGTCGGCGTGCAGGGCGTTGCCGGCGATCAACCAGCCGCCCCCCTCGCCGCGGAAGCTCTCCTCCGCCATCCGCCGCGCCGGTAGCAGCGAGAAGCGGGCGAAGTCGGCGAGCCCGCGCGGGCCGAGCGCGCTCAGCATCCCGGCCGCCGGCCGAATCGGCGGCAACGGCGTCAGCAGCGCGCCGACCAGGTGCGGCCCGACCCGGCGCCAGAGGTCGAAGAGTCGGCGCCAGGCATCGCCGTCCCCCGGCGCGAAGGCATCGAGTGAGGCGCAGGTCTCCTCCAGGTCCATCGAGAGCAGGGCGCAGCGTCCGTCGGGGTGGGGATGGGCGACGACGCCGCGGGAGCTGAGCCAGTTGACGCCGTAGCCCTCGAGTTCGAGCGGAGCGATATGGCGGGAGGCGAGGGTGAGCGGGTAGAAGGCGCTGTAGAGGTCGTGGACGAAGCCCTGCTCCGTAACTTCGCCGCTGCGGACGGCGCCCCCCGGTTCCGGCTGCTCCTCGCAGACGACCACCTTCCAGCCGCGGTCGGCAAGGTGGTTTGCCGCCACCAGGCCATTCGGCCCGGCGCCGATCACGACGGCGTCGGCGCGCATCTCAGCCTCGCCCGATGGCGCGGCGCATCCCGTCCCAGGCGCCGAGCGCCTTGACCGCGACGCTGGGACGGCCGCCGAACCCGCCCTCGGTCTCCCCAGCGCCTTTTCCGCCCCGCAGGCCGCCCTCGCCCGCGGGGCGGTCGCCGGCGGTGTGCTCGAGCCGGGCCAGCGTCTGCATCGCCCGCTTCCCAGCGCTGCCGAAGATGGAGTAGAAGAGGACCTGGGCCCGAGCGAGCCCTCCCGCGGTGAGTTCGTCGCGGGGGTGGCGAATCGTGCTCAGCACTGCCTCGGCGACGGACTGCGGCGAGTAGACGGCGGGGTGCGGGGGTTCAGGGGGCAGCAGCCCGGTCGAGCTTTCGAGGTTGTTCCAGAGCGGGGTGTCGACGGCGCCGGGGTTGACCAGGGACAGCGTCACCGAGGAGCCGCCCTCCGCGAGCTCGATGCGGACGGTGTCGAGAAAGCCGACCAAGCCGTGCTTGGAGGCGGTGTAGGCGGCCATCCCGGGGAGGGGCATCCGGGCGGCGATCGAGCCGACCGCCACCACCGCGCCGCGCGAGCGCTCGAGGTGCGGGAGCGCCTCGCGGATCGTGGCGATCGTCCCTCCGAGCACCGTCTCGATCGTCGCCTCGAAGTCCGCGGCGTCGGTCTCGGTGAAACGACCGAAGGACAGGCTCGCCGCCGAGGTGACAAGGACGTCGAGCCCGCCCAGCTCCGCTACCGCCCTCTCCATCCCGGCGGCGAGCGCCTCGCGGTCGGTGACGTCGGCGGCGACGGTGACCGCTTCGGCCCCGTACTCGGCGAGCTCTCGTTTCGCCGCGCCAAGGCCGAGCTCGTTGCGCGCGAGGAGGGCGATCTCCGCACCTTCGCGCGCCAGCGCCTCGGCGACGGCGAGGCCGATACCGCTGCTGCCGCCGGTGATCAGGACCCGCTGCCCGGCGAGAGAGCGCTCGGCGATCGGGTCCCCCTCGGGCACTCCTTCCACAACCCGCTTCAGCCGTGCCAGCGCCTCGGCGTTGCGCAGTCGCAGGGCGGTGTCGGCAAGGGGGTTGCCGGCGACGAGGGAGGTGAGCCGGTCGCCCGGGACCTCCTCCATCGTCAGCTCGGTCCCGCCGGCGCTCCCCGCCAGGTCGATTGCGATCGTCGCCGTCCCCAGTGGCCGCGCCTTCGCCTTCAGCACGATCCGGCGAGGTGGCTCGATCTCCGTCACCTCGGTGTGGTCCTTCAATCCCACCGGCCAGGATCCGACTTTGTGGTGGAAGCGCGAGCCAACTGCCGGGAAGTCCTCGTCGCTATCGCGAATTCCTGCCGCCCCGACCACCCATCGCGGGTAGCAATCCGGATTGGAGAGGACCGCGAAGACCTCCTGCGGCGAAGCGTGGATGTGGACTCGATTACGCGCCATCGCCGTCCTCGGCCAGGGCGTCGACCACGAGCATTTGGACGCCCTCAGCGCGGGTCTGCCAGTACCGGTCCTCCTCCTTCATCAGCAGCTTCAGCCCGAGGTCGCGGTAGAAGCGCGCCAAGCCCTCGACGTCATCGGCCTCGAGCACCAGCTCGCAGATTCCAGCCACGGTCATAGTCGTGTGTCCCCGCTTCCCCCGCGGTTCAAGCCTTTCCCGAGTGACGAGAGCGGCCGAAACGCCCGACGAGATCTAGCGGGGCGCGTAGCGCTTGTGGAGCATCAGGGCGTTGCCGGCGGGATCCGCGAACGGGGCCATGTGGCAGACCCCCGTGTCCAGCGTGTCGGCGCTGAACCCGACGCCCTTCCCTTCGAGCTCTGAGCGGGCGGCTTCGACATCCTCGACGTGGAGGGCGATCGGGTGCCCGCTTGGCTCGAAATCCCGGCCGATGGCGGACGCTTCGACGACCTGCAGGGTGAGGCTGCCGGTCTCGAACTCGCCACCGGGGATTTTCCCGTAGTCAAGGTGCTCGAGGCCGAGAACGTCTCGGTAGAAGCCCACGGCGGCGTCGTAGTCGTCGACGAAGACCACCGCGAAGTCGACGCCGCTTACCTTCACGATCCCGCTCTCGCTGCGCGGGCGATGTAGACGCCCTTGGCGTGGGCTATCTCGTCGAGCGGCTGCTTCGGGATCGCGTCGTGGTGGTGTCCGAACACGTCGAGGCACTCTAACCCGGCCGCCTCCAGCGCGGCCCGCACCTCGCTCTCGGGGAAGTGGCGCTCGCGGTGCAGCTCGGGAGGGATCGGCGGCCCCGCCGAGTCGTTCAGCGGCTCGACCTCGAAGCTCGCTTCGGAGATCGTGCCGGGCTCGGCGTCAGGGCTGCTCAATCCCTTCCAGATCATCCGCCTTCCGTCGCGCTCCACGACCACTTCTTCGGCGAAGAAGTTGCGATAGGCCTCGAGCGTGTTGACGTCGAACATCAGCAATCCGCCTGGGGCGAGGTTGCGACGCATGCCGGTCAGCGCTTGTTCGAGTTCCTCGGTGCCGAGCAGGTAGTTGACGGCGTCGTCGAGGCAGAAGACGACGTCGAACTCGCCGAAGACTGGCAGCTCGCGCATGTCGGCGACGGAGAGCTGGACTCGATCGCCGACCTTTTCGCGGGCGATCGCGACCATCGCGGGAGAGATGTCGCAGGCGGTCACCTGCCAACCTCGCTCGAGCATCGGGATGAAGCTCTTGCCGGTTCCGCAGGCAACGTCGAGCAGGCGCTTGCCGGAAATGCCGTGCTTTTCCAGCTTCGGCATCAGCATGCCGAGCCAGAGCTCGTAGTCGTGGTGGGCGGTGAAATCGTCGTAGACGGGGGCGATCGCCTGGTAGGCGATCTCGGCCCAGCGCGGCGGTTCTCCCCCTGGTTCCCCGGTCACGTTTGAGAAGACCTGCGCAAGTTCAGGACAGTTTCCGTTTCAGAAGTGGCAATTTCATGCACCGCTTATGTAGGTTCGTTCAATCAGCACTCCGATAGGGCATCGCCGCGGGAACGACGATGGTTGGGAGTGGGGTGAGGCACAGAGGGTCTGTCTTCGACTGGCGTATCGCTACGCGAGCAATCCGGGCGAGGCCGAAGACATAGCTCAGGATGCCTTGCTCCGGGCCTGGCGTCGGCGCTCGACCCTGCGCGATCCCGCCAGCCGCAACTACTGGCTGGCGACGATCGTCCGCAACGAGGCCTTCCGCGAGCACGCCCGGGTGCGGCCCGATCCGACAGCCAAAATCGAGTTCCGGGAGGGGGCCGAGGACGAGGCGGTGCTGGCGGCGGTCGAGCTCGCCGACCTCCACGCTGCGCTCGAGCTGCTCAGCGATCGCGACCGGCGACTGCTGGAGATGAAATACGAGGAGGACCTGACGCAAGGAATGATCGCCCGGCGCCTTGGGATCCCGGAGGGGACCGTGAAGGTGCGGCTGCACCGCGCCCGTAACAAGCTGCGACTGCTGTACGCCGGGGCGAGCACCGCGGGCTGAACTTCGGACCGCTGTACAACGACCGCCCGGCGGGTCGCGGCGAACATCCCTGCATGGAGATGGCAGACCGTCAGATCGTCGCCTTCGGCGGTGGCGGCTTCTCGATGGAGTCGGGCAACCCCCTGCTCGACGACTACGTACTCGGGCTGACGAAGGCCGAGCGGCCGCGGGCCTGCTTCCTGCCCTCCGCCAGCGGCGACGCCGACCACTACATCGTCCGCTTCTATCGCGCCTTCTCCGCCCACCGCTGCGAGCCCACCCATATCTCGCTCTTCCGCCGCGAGCAAGGGCCGAGCGACCTGCGCCGCCATCTCCTCTCCCAGGACTTGATCTACGTCGGCGGCGGCAGCGTCGTCAGCCTGCTCGGGGTATGGCGCGCCCACGGGATCGATTCGATCCTGCGCGAGGCATGGGAATCGGGAGTGGTCCTCTGCGGCCTCTCGGCTGGCTCGCTCTGCTGGTTTGCGGAAGCGGTGAGCGGCTTTCACGGCGAGCCGAAACGGCTGCGCGGTCTCGGTCTCCTGCCGTTCAGCAACTGCGTGCATTACGAGCGGGGATCGAAGCGGGGGGAGGCCTACCACTGCTTCTTGCGCGAAGGGATGTGCGGTGGCTATGCGGCCGAGGACGGCGCGGCCCTCCACTTCCGGGGCGAGGAACTGAGCCGGGTTGTCGCCTCGCGCCCGCAGGCCCGCGGCTACCGGCTGGACGTAGCCGGCTCGCGAGTGGTGGAGATGCGGATCGCGACCACCTTCCTAGGCGATCGCGATGCGCCACCCGCCGCGCCGTTGCCGGAGGCGCTCTCGACCGCGCCCGCCGCCTGATGGCAGCCGAGGGGGGGCTTGCAACGGCAACGCCGGTACGGAGAATCCTCGCCCTGGGCGGGCACGAGTTCAGCTCTCGCCCGCCGGACCGGGCGGTGTGCGAGCTGCTCTTGCGATTGGCCGGTGAAAAGGGTGGCGAGCGACCGCGGATTTGCATCCTCCCCACCGCTAGCGGCGATACCTCCGACCAGATCGCCAGCTTCTACTCGTCCTTCGGCCAGCGGCACTGCGAGCCCTCCGACGTCTCGCTTTTCCGCCTCGGCCGGCGACCGATGGAGCTGCGCGACCATCTCCTCTCCCAAGACTTGATTTACGTCGGCGGCGGCAGCCTCCTCAACCTGCTGGCCGTCTGGGAGGCGCATGACATCGCTTCGATGCTCAGCCTCGCCTGGCGCCAGGGCATCGTCCTCGCCGGCCAGAGCGCCGGGGCGATGTGCTGGTTCGAGGCCGGGATCACGAAGTCGTCGGGAAGGCCGCTGGCCGCCGCCGGCCTTGGCCTCCTGGCCGGCAGCCTCTGCGTCCACTACAACAACGAACCCGAGCGCCGCGCCGCCTACCTCGACGCGGTGGGCGAGGGGATGCCGGCAGGCTACGGGCTCGACGACTACGCCGGCCTCCTCTGGGAGGGAGAGGGAGCCCCCTCGGCGCTTACCGCTAGGCGCGGCGCCCGCGCCTACAGGGTCAGTACTCGGGAAGGGAAGGTCGCCGAGTCCCCGCTCCCGGCCCGCTTCCTTCCCGCCCCTGCCCCAGCTGCCCTGCGCGAGGACATCGCCGAGTTCCGGCGGATCAAGACGATGCGCAAGCGGGCGGGGTGGCTTGGTTAGAAGAATTCTTACGTACCAAAATCAGACCGGAAGGTGTAAGGTAGACATCGAAGCACGAGTGACTTCTTACCCGTGCGGAAGGTTGGCGAACTGTAATTTGCAGGGCTTTTTTCGAGCCTAGTGCACAAGTAAGGCTGTGTATATGAGGGCGCAAGCGAGGGTCCTTGAAGCTTGGGGAGAAGCGGCAAATGATGCCCGTGTAATTTTGTCCGCGCTCTCCTCATCCATCCCACTCATCTCGCAGTGGCTGGGAAGCCCGTGAAACGCGCCGGGGCAGTCGCGCTTTCCCTGCTCTCGGCGCCGCTGAACGTCCATCTGCTCAAAGCGCTCGAGGACGGGCCCCTTCCCCTGATCGACCTGCGACGCTCGGTCGGTTCGCCGCCACAGAGCACGATGAGGGTCTACTCGCGGACACTCGTCGACCTCGGCACGCTCGAACGGCAGCGACAGGCGGCGTTCCCCGGCACGGTCGAGTACGGGAGCACCGACGCCGGCAAGGCGCTGCTCGGAATCGGCGCGATTCTCGAGAACTGGTTGCGCGAAGCGCCTTCGGGCCCCGTCGCCCTCGGCAGCACCGCCAGCAAGAGCGCGACCAAGGCGCTGGTCGAGGGATGGTCGACGAACATCATCCGGGCGCTCGCCGCGAAACCACTCTCCCTCACCGACCTGAACCGGCTGATCCCGCGGATCAGCTACCCCTCGCTCGAGCGGCGGCTGGGTGCCCTGCGCCTTGCGGACCTGGTCGAACCATTTTCCGGGGACGGGCGGGGCACGCCGTACCGGGCTACGCCGTGGCTGCGGCGAGCTATCGTCCCCCTCACCGCGGGTGCATGGTGGGAGCGGCGGTACCTCGCCGAGCCCCCGACGATCGGCCGGCTCGACGTGGAGGCCACCTTCCTGCTTGCGATCCCGTTGGTTGAGCTGCCCTCTGGGCTGAGCGGCAAGTGCCGTCTCGCCGTCGAGATCCAGGGGGGCTCCTCGCCGGTCTTCGCCGGCGTGTTGATCTGCATCGAGGACGGCAAAGTCGTCTCCTGCTCCTCACGGCTCGAAGGAGAGGCGGACGGTTGGGCCTCGGGAAGTGCCGGTAGCTGGATGCGGCGGATGAGCGGCCGGGATGGCGACCTCGAAGTCGGCGGCGACGCCGAGCTCGTGCGCGAGATCGTCGATTCGATTCGCAAGAGCGCGCCGGTCAAGGTCTAGCGGCTGCGGGTTGCCCGCGCCGTAGTTTGGCGCATCTCCAGAGTTGCGCACGCGGCGGCCTGCTTATGCGTGTGTGCAGGTAAAAAGGCCGCCCCAGCAGCCAAATAGGTACTGCAAGAGTCTCCTACACACCGTCTTGTTGAGTGGCGGGCAAAAGAGGGGGACGCTTCCCGCGGGTACAACAAGGAAGGTGGACGAGAGACCATCTTCCCTCCTTGGAGAAAGACGTCCACGTCGTGGACGTCTTTCTTTTGCCCTTTTCCCTTAGCCCTTGTCGGCTGGCGGCGGGGCGGTCGGGTCCGAGCTCTCGTCCCCGAGTTTCTCCCGGGCGATGTAGTCCTCGGCCAACAGCAGGTTCTCGCGCGAGCGCTCGACCACGTTGAGGAGGTCGCCCATCAGCGCCACCTCCTCCACCTGCTCCTTGACGAACCACTGCAGGAACTGCTCGGCGCGGTAGTCCTTCAGCTCCCGGGCGAGCTCGAAGAGGGCGAAGATCTCATCGCTGACCCGGCGCTCCTGCTCGAGCGCCATTCGCACCGGAGCGCTGCCGTCGGCGAAGCTGGTCTGCTGCGCCTTGATGTCCGGGATCCGGACCTCCTCGCCGACGTCGAGCAGGTAGCGGATCATGATCATCGCGTGCTCCCGCTCCTCGACCGCCTGGCGGTAGAAGAAGGCGGCGAGGCGGGGCAGCGTCTCGGCGTCGTAGTAGACGGCGGCGGCGATGTACTGCTGGTGGGCGGCGAACTCGTTGGCGATCTGCTCGTTGAGTGCGTCGGCGAAAGACTGGTCAGGCATCTCGGCTCCTTCTCGGGGGTGCCCTCAACCTAAAGCTTCCAGCGGAAGCCGATCTCCTCGATCGCCGGCTCGAGTGGGCTGCTCGGCAGCCCCGGCTTAGTCGCCTGAGCGGGGTCGTTGTAGCCGCCGGGGGCGACGTCGTTGGGGGTGTCGGGGTGGAAGATCGAGGCGAGATACTGGATCTGGCCGCGCCCCTGGCCTAGCTCGGTCTGGCCCCCGCCATAGGCGCCGATCCCGCGCTCGGAGCAGTAGTCGTAGGCGGCGAAGAGGTTGCGGATCGGGCCGAACCGGGAGGGCTTGACATTGACCGTCTTCGGCGGCGACCACGGCATCGCCTCGATGTCGGCGATCGAGTGGATCGGCGCGTCCCAGGTGACCCGCTCGGACACCGGATTAAGAAGAGGTCTGGTCTCGGGCGTTACGTCTGGGTCCTCGAGCCAGGCCTCGGGGAAGGTCTCGATCAGCTTCGCGTAGAGCTCGGGATCGGTCTCGACGTCGACCGGGGTGCCTTTGTAGTAGCCCTTGAGGTCGAGCGAGTCGACCGCGCCCGTCGCCGCCAGGGCCTCGATCAGCTCGTCGTCCCAGTCGTTGGCGGGGTCGAGCTTGAAGCGCAGCGTCGGGTAGACCGCGAGGCGGGCGAGCAGCGGCTCGATCGAGGAGCGCTCGCCCTCTTCGAAGCCGGCGAGGCGCATCGAGTTGACGAAGTTCACCGGTTGCGGGTCGCGGCCAAGGGCGGCGGCGAGGTTGGTGCCGGCCTGGCGCAGCGCCAGGTCCAGCGCCGCCGACTCGAACGCCCAGCGGCGGTAGTCGACCGAGACCTCCCCGCGCTCCGGCGGGCCGGCGGGGAAGAGGTCGATGTCGTCGAGCCGGTCGGAGAGCTCGGCGAAGGTCGAGCTGCCGGCCAGTCCCTCCGGCGGGCCGTGGCTTTGCTGGCCGATGTGGTCGACCGCGTCGTAGACCACGTCCTCGCCGATCCCCTCGTGGCCTCCGCCGCGCAACTTGACGATCGTCGTCAGCCGTTCGAAGGAGCCCGCGGTGATTTCGAGCCCCTCGAACTCACAACTCTCAATCTCTAGCGGTAGGTCCGCGATCGCATCGAAGCTGGCCACGCTTGGAGCCTAGAGGAGTCGGGCGAGGGTCTCCGGACCCTCCCCGCTGTTGTCCGGAGACCCTCGCCCGACTCCTCAACGCGTCACTCGAAGAGTCTTCAGCTCCCGGTCCGAGCTCCCGCGGACATAGCCGCCATGCGCCACGCTTTCGCGGATGAACTCGAGCGTCTCCGCCGTCAGTCGCTCGCCGGGGAGGACGTTGGGGATCCCGGGCGGGTAGGCGGCGAGCCCCTCGGCGGCGATCCGGCCCGCGGCGCTCTCGAAGGGGACGACTTCCTGGGGCCCGAGGAAGGCTTCCCGCGGGGTCAGCACCAGCTCGCCCCAGGGCGGCGCCGGCGCCAGCTTCTCGTCCGGCTCTCCCGGCGTTTCCTCCAGCTCCGTGACCGCCGTGCGCAATCCGGCGACGAGCCGCTCGCCCGCCGCCTCGGTCGGCTCGCCGACGCCGAAGATGGCGACGACCACGTTGCCCGAGTAGAGCTCGAGGTCGATCTCCGAGACGTGGAAGGCGGCTTTCCAGAGGCGCTGGGCGCTGGAGCCGGTTCCCCGCACGTCGATCCCGAGCCGCATCGGGTCCCAGCCGGCGACCCCGGGCCGGCCGACCATCCGCTCGTCGAGAACGTCGAGGCCGGGGATCCCGCGGATCTGCTCACGGATCCCGGCCAGCGCCTCGAGCGCTTCGCCGAGCATCTCCTCGCCGTGGACCGAGACCTGGCGGCGGGCGGCGTCGAGCGAGCCGGAGAGCAGGCCGCTGGGGCTGGTGGTCTCGACCAGGCTGACGCAGCGGTCGACGACGGCGTCGTCGATGCGGCCGCCGCGTCCGACGTGCAGCATCGCCGCCTGGGTAAGGCTGCCGACGATCTTGTGGGTCGAGGAGGTGACGAGGTCGGCGCCGGACTCCAGGGCGGCCGTCGGCAGGCCGGGGTGGAAGTGGAGGTGCGCGCCCCAGGCCTCGTCTACCACCAGGGGCACGCCGCGCGAGTGCGCCACCTCGACCAGGGCCGCGACGTCGGCGCAAGCGCCGAAGTAGGTCGGCGAGACGACCAGCGCAGCCACCGCCTCCGGCGTCTCGTCGAGCGCCGCCGCCAGCGAGTCCGGCGTCAGGCCGTGGGCGATGCCCAGCTCGGGGTCGAGCTCGGGGGCGACGAAGGTCGGCCGCATGCCGCTGAGGACCAGCCCGTCGATCACCGAGGAGTGGACGTTGCGCTGGACCACGACGCGGTCGCCGCCGTGGGCGAGCGCCATCATCGTCGCGTGGTTTCCCTGTGAGGCGCCGTTGATCAGGAACCAGGTGCGGCCGGCGCCCCAGGCATCGGCGGCGAGCTGCTGCGCTTCCTGGAAGGGGGTCGGTTCGGGACCGACGTCGACGCCCTCGGTGACCGAAGGAATGTCGTTGCGCAGCCCCGCCTCGCCGACCAGCTCGACCATCGCCGGGTCGGCGCCGAGGCCGCCCTTGTGGCCCGGGACCTGGAAGCGACCGGGGTCGAGCTTCGCGTAGGCCAGCAGGGCGTTGACGTAAGGAGTGGAGTCCTGACCATCTCCTGGCATCGGGTCGAGTCTACGGGTCGCGTTCGGGGCGGTTGGACAAATTTGCCGCCGATCTTTGGACAGAGCCGACGAGCGCGTTGCTGGAGAATCCAGGGATGAAGCACACGCGCCTGGGCTACTGGGTCGAGGAGGCGGGGGAGGTCGAGCCCCGCCCCGCTCTGAGCGACGACCGCGAAGCGGACGTCCTGGTCGCCGGCGGCGGCTACACCGGGCTGTGGACCGCCTGGTACGCGAAGCAGCTTGACCCCGGGGCGCGGGTCGTCCTGCTCGAGGCCGAACCGCTCTGCGGCCGCGGCCCGAGCGGCCGCAACGGCGGCTTCTGCAACGCGATGTGGTTTTCGCTCGCCTCGATGCGTGAGCGCTGGGGCGACGCGGCGGCGCTGGCGACGGCGCGGGCGGCCGAGGAGGCGGTGGCCCGGATCGGCGCCTTCTGCGAAGAGCACGAGGTCGATGCCTGGTTCCGTCCCGCTGGCTACGTGCAGGTCTCGACCACGCCGGCGCACGACGGATCCTGGGAGCGCGCAGTGCGCGCCTGCGCCGAGCTCGGTGTGCCGGAGATGCTGCAGCCGCTGAGCGCGGCGGAGGTGGCCGAGCGCTGCAGCTCGCCGGCCTTCCGCGCCGGTGTCGTCTCGCCGACCTCGGCGACGATACAGCCGGCTCGCCTCGCTCTCGGCTTGCGCAGTCAGCTGCTCGCGGCCGGGGTCGAGATCTTCGAGTCCTCGCCGGTGCGCTCGTTCCGCGAGGCCGGCGACGGGGTCGAGGTAAGGACCCCCGCCGGTTCGGTGCGCGCCGGCCGCGGCGTGCTGGCGATCGGCGCCGCCGCCAAGGCTCGCCGTGGCCCGCTGCGCGGCCGCCTCACCGTTGCCTCCTCGCACATCGTCCTCACCGAGCCGGTGCCCGACGTGCTCGAGCGGATCGGCTGGACCGGCGGCGACTGCATTACCGATTCGCGCTCGCTGCTCCACTACTTCCGCACCACCCGCGAGGGCCGCATCGCCTTCGGCTGGGGCGGCGGCCGGATCGCGGCCGGCGCTCGCACCCACGGCCGCTCCGAGGTCGACGCCGCGGTGGTCGCCGCCGCGACCGAGCACCTCTACGACTACTTCCCGGCCCTCCGCGGCCGCCGCATTACCCACGCCTGGGGCGGCCCGATCGACGCCTCCCCGACCCACCTTCCCGCCGTCCACTCCCTGAAGGGGGGCCGCGCCTGGGTCGCCGCCGGCTACACCGGCAACGGCGTCGGCCCGAGCAACATGGTCGGCCGCACCCTCGCCTCGCTTTCGTTGGGCCGCGACGACGAGTACGCCCACCTCGCAATCGTCGACCCCAAATCCCCCCGCGTCCCACCCGAGCCCTTGCACTGGATTGGCGGCGAGGCGATCCGCCTCGGCATCCTCAGGAAGGAGGAAGCCGAGATGACGGGCCGTCAGCCCGGCCGCATCGCCTCAGCCGTGGCCAAGGTCCCAGAGCTGCTCGGCTTCCACATCGGTCGCTGACTCAGGTAGCGGCGGATGCGCCCGCCGGAACGGCGATCCCCGTCTCCTGCTCCGGCCGCACGCTGGCCATCTTTTCCGCCCGGCGCTGCTGCCAGGTGGCGAGACCCATCGCGGCGACCGTGACGCTGAAGAGCATCATCGCGATCACGTTGACTTCGACCGGGATGCCGCGCTGGGCGGCGCCGAAGATGTAGAGGGGAAAGGTGACCGTGGTCCCCGAGTTGAAGTTGGAGATCACGAAGTCGTCGATCGAGAGGGCGAAGGCGAGCATCGCCGCGCCGAAGATGCCGGGCATGATCAGCGGCAGGGTGACGAGGCGGAAGGTCTGGAAGGCGCTCGCCCCGAGATCCTTTGCCGCCTCCTCGAGGTTGCGGTCGAAGCCGATCAGCCGCGAGCGGACGACGACGACGACGAAGCTGATGCAGAACATCACGTGGGCGATCAGCAGCGTTTCGAAGCCGAGCGAGAAGGTGCCGAGCAGGAGGAAGAAGGAGAGCAGCGCCGCACCCATTACCACCTCAGGCGTCGCCATCGGAATCACGATCAGGAAGTTCGCCGCGCGCCGGCCGAGGAAGTTGTGGCGGACCAGCGCCAGCGCCATCATCGTTCCCACGATCGTCGAGATCGCCGTCGCCAGCACCGCCAGTTTGAGGCTGGTCAGCAGCGCTTCGTTCAGTTCGGGCCGGCTGAAGGCGTGGGCCCAGTGGTCGAGGGTGAAGCCAACCCAAGTGTAGTTGTAACGGCCTTGCGGGTCGTTGAAGGAGAAGAGCAGGATGACTGCGATCGGCAGCAGCAGGTAGACGACGACCAGCGCCGCGACGATGTTGACCGCGTGCTCGCGCAGCCAACGCCAAGCGCGGGAAAGTCCGCTCTCGCCGCTCACCGCGCGGCCTCCTCGCCCATCAGCGCCTCGGACCCGGCGAAGCGGATGTAGACGAAGACGGCGATCATGATCAGGGCCATCAGCACGAAGGAGAGGGCCGCCGCCGAGGGGTAATCGGCCTGGCTCAGATAGAGGGACTGGATCACGTTGCCGATCATCCGGTTGCCTGCGCCGCCGAGGAATTGGGCGTTGACGTAATCGCCCGCGGCGGGGATGAAGGTCAGCAGCGTCCCGGCCACGATCCCCGGTGCCGAGAGCGGCAGCGTCACCCGCACGAAGCTCTGCGCCGCCGAGCTGTAGAGGTCCTTTGCCGCCTCGATCAGCCGCACGTCGATCCGCTCGAGGCTGGCGTAGATCGGCAGGATCATGAAGGGCAGGAAGTTGTAGGTGAGCCCGGCGATTACCGCGCCGCTGGTGGCGAGGACGTGACCGCTCGGCGCTAGGCCGATGGCGTGGAGGAATTCGGTGACCGGACTTTCGTCGGAGAGGATCGTCTCCCAGGCGATCGTCCGGATCAGGTAGGTGGTGAAGAAAGGGGCGACCACCGCGAACAGCATCAGGTTGCGCCAGCGGCCGGCCTTGAAGGCGATCGCGTAGGCGAGCGGGTAGGCGATTACGAGGGCCAGCAGAGTCGCCGCGCCGGCGTAGACGAAGGAGCGCACGAACTGGGTGTCGTATTCCGACAGCGCTTCCTTGTAGTTGTCCCAATGCCAGTTGAATTCGAGCGCGCCGACGAAGCCCGACTCCAGCGAGAGTTTCGCCATGTAGTAGAGCGGGATGACGAAGAAGATGAGCAGCCAGGCCGTCCCCGGTGCCAGCAGGAAGTAGGGGATGGCCCGGCGCTTCATCGGATCAGCCGTTCAAAACCGCGTCGAAGGCCTTGATTACCTTCTGTTCTTCTTCTTCGCTTTCAAACACCGGCGTCGCCGAGCACTTCTTGGTGAAGGAGGAGCTCGGGAAGATCAGCTGGTTGCTCGCTAGTTCCGGATCGCGCTTGGCGAGTACTTCTTTCACGCCTTCGACCGGCGTCACGTAGTTGACGTATTCGGCGATGTTGGCCTGGACTTCGGGTTCGTAGACGAAGTTCATGAAGGCCTCGGCCGCGGTCGGGTTCGGGGCCCCGATCGGGATCACCATGTCTTCGGACCAGAGCATGCAGCCCTCGGTCGGCATCCGCCATTCGAGGTTCGGGTTGTCCGCCTGCAACTGCACCGCATCGCCCGACCAGCCGATCACCGCGACGACGTTGCCGCTGGTCAGATCGCTCTGGTAGTCGTTGCCGGTGAAGCGCCGGACCTGACCCGATTCGGCCGCGCCCTTGATTTTGTCGATCGCCTTCATCCAGTCTGCTTCGGTTGCTTCGTCGGGATCGACCCCTTCGCACTTCATCACCAGCGGCACCGTTTCCCGGACTTCGTTGAGGAAGTCCACTTTGCCCTTGTATTTCGGGTCGAACAGGTCACAGATCGAGCGAACGTCGGGCGCGGTTTCTTTGTTGACGATGACCCCGGTCATCCCGCTCTGCCACGGGACGGTCCAGTCGCGGTTGGGGTCAAAGCTCGGGTGCTGAAGGCTGGCGACGAGGTTCTTTTCGACTTCCGGCAGTCCCGCTTTGTCGAATTCCTGCAGGTAGCCGAGCTTGTGCATTTTCACGACCTGGTAGTCGGCGAGGACGAAGATGCTGCGCCCACCCGATTCCCCCTGCTGCAGAAGCGGCTGCATCTTGTTGAAGAATTCTTCGTTGGAGTTGATGTCCTCGATGTACTTGACCTTCACTCCGCTGGCTTTTTCAAAGTCCGGGACGGTCTTCTTGTCGATGTAGAGCGGCCAGTTCGAGATCGTCAGATCACCCGAAGCCTTGCCTTCGAGCTTCACTTTCTGGGCTTCCTTTTCGCTGCCGCCTTCGATCCCGCCACCGCCGCCACCGCAGGCAGCGAGCCCGAGGGCGAGCACCGCCGCGGCGATCAGGACGGCGAGGATCGCCGGGTTCCTGCGTGGGTCCTTCTCGCTGCTCACCATCTGTGGTTCAACCTCCCTGGCTCGTTTCCAGTTGCGACTGGTCGGCGGCGCTGTCGCCGTCGGTACTTCCCGCGGGCGCGCCGTTCGGCGACTCGCGGACAAGGTGCATGTGCTCGGGCTCCCAGACGAGGGCGACTCGGGCGCCGCCGCCCGGTAGCTGCTGGCGCTCGGCCTCGTCGGCGTTGGGGACGAGGACGGTCATCCGCACGCCCTTGCCGAGGTCGACCGCGATCTGGGTCGCGGTGCCGAGGTAGAGCGAGCTGGCGACGACCCCCTCGACGCGGGGGTGGTCGGCGCGTCCGTCGCCATCTTCGCCCAGCTCGACCTGCAGCTTCTCCGGCCGCACCACCGCGTGGCAGCGGTCGCCGGTTGAGAACCCGTCGGTTGGTGCCGCAATCGTCGTGCCCTCGTCGAGCTTCACCTCCTGGCTGCCGGTCACGGTCGCCGGCATCAGGTTGGAGACGCCGATGAAGCCGGCGACGAAGGTGGTCGCCGGGCGGTCGTAGACGGCCTCGGGGACGGCGATCTGTTCGACCCGGCCGCGGTTCATCACCGCGATCCGGTCGCTCATCGTCAGCGCCTCCTCCTGGTCGTGGGTGACGTAGACGAAGGTGATGCCGACGTCGCGCTGGATCCGCTTCAGCTCGACCTGCAGTTCCTTGCGCAGCTTCAGATCGAGGGCCCCGAGCGGCTCGTCGAGCAGCAGCACCTTCGGCAGGTTGACCAGCGCTCGCGCCAGCGCGACCCGCTGCTGCATCCCGCCGGAGAGCTGCGAGGGTCGCCGGTTGGCCTCCGTGGCCAGCCCGACTCGCTCGAGCTCGGCCTTGACCCGCTCGGCGATCTCGTCCTTGCCGACCTTCTTGCGCTTCAGCCCGAAGGCCACGTTTGCCTCGACGCTGAGGTGCGGGAAGAGCGCGTAGCTCTGGAAGACGGTGTTGGTCGGGCGCTTGTGCGGCGGCAGCTGTGCCACGTCCTCGCCCTCGATCCGGATCTCGCCGCCGGTCGGACGCTCGAAGCCGGCGATCATCCGCAGAGTCGTCGTCTTGCCGCAGCCGCTTGGCCCCAGCAAGGTGAAGAACTCCCCGCGTCCCAGCTCCAAGCTCAGGTCGTCGACTGCGACAAAGCCGTCGAAGCGTTTGGTCACGCTTCGCAGCTCGACGCTGGGGGTATCTCCGTGGGCGTCCATCAGTCCTATCCGGGCCTCCTGTAGGTGGCCAGCCACTACCCGAATGTGCGGCTGTCTATCAGCGACGGTAAGCCCCGGTGGAAGGGCGCGCAAGGGGCAAATGTCCTAAAAGCACAGGAGCGACTTGTACACCACGTACAAGCTCGCTTCCCGTCCTTGACCCAAAGACCACTTGCGAATGTTGGATTCTCGCTCTAGCTTTGTCCATAACGTCGTAATCCGAGGAGGAGGGCCTTATGGCCACCGCGTCGCAAGCTCCCGCAGGTACCGATCTCCAGCAGTTGGCTCGCCGGCACCTCTGGATGCACTTTTCGAGGATGGGCGCCTACGGGCCCGACCACGAGGTGCCGATCATCACCCGGGCCGAGGGCTGCTACGTCTACGACGAACACGGCAACCGCTACCTCGACGGCCTCTCCGGCCTCTTCTGCGTCAACGCCGGCCACGGCCGCACCGAGTACGGCGAGGCGGCAGCGCGCCAGGTCGAAGAGCTCGACTTCTACACGCTCTGGAGCTACGCCCACCCCCGGGCGATCGAACTGGCGGCGCGGATCGCCTCGCTTGCCCCCGGCGACCTCAATCGCGTCTTCTTCACCTCCGGCGGCTCGGAGGCGGTCGAGTCGGCGCTGAAGCTCTCCCGCAACTACCACCGCATGCACGGCAAAGGCCAGAAGCACAAGGTGATCGCCCGCGAGGTTGCCTACCACGGCACCTCCTTCGGGGCTCTCTCGGCCACCGGCATCACCGAGCTCCGCAGCCAGTTCGAGCCGCTGACGCCGGGCGGCTGCCATGTCCCCAACACCAACATCTACCGCTGGCCCGACAACAAGGACCCGCTCTGGGTGGCGGACGCAATCGAGGAGCGGATCGTCTTCGAGGGACCGGAGACGGTCGCGGCGGTGATTCTCGAGCCGGTGCAGAACGCCGGCGGCTGCTTCGTCCCGCCCGACGGCTACTTCCAGCGGGTACGCGAGATCTGCGATCAGTACGACGTGCTGATGATCTCCGACGAGGTGATCTGCGCCTGGGGTCGCCTTGGCCACTACTTCGGCTGCGAACGCTTCGACTACGTGCCGGACATGATCACCGTCGCCAAGGCGCTGACCTCGGCCTACGCGCCGATGGGCGGTGTGATCGCTTCCGACAAGGTCGCCGAGCCGTTCATGGAGGGAGACGCCTCCTTCGCCCACGGCTTCACCTTCGCCGGTCACCCGATCGCCGCGGCGATCGCGATGGCCAACCTCGACGTCTACGAGCGCGAGGACCTCTGCGGCCACGTGCTGGCCAAGGAGGGCGAGTTCCGCGGGATGCTGGAGACGCTGCACGACCTGCCGATCGTCGGTGACGTGCGCGGCGCCGGCTACTTCCACGCGGTCGAGCTGGTCAAAGACAAGGAGACGAAAGAGAGCTTCAACGACGAGGAGTCCGAGAAGCTGCTGCGTGGCTTCCTCTCCGGCGAGCTCTACAAGCGTGGGTTGATCTGCCGCGCCGACGATCGCGGCGACCCGGTCGTGCAGCTGGCGCCGCCGCTGATCGCCGACACCGAGCAGTTCGAAGAAATCCATGACGTCCTCCGCGCGGTGCTCACGGAGGCCTGGGACCAGATGGTCCGCGGGGCTCCCGCCCAGCCAGCGCGAACCGATCGCCTCCGCCGAAACTAAGGGGCCACGGTGCTCACCGTTCAAAGCCTGCTCGACGAGCTCGACCTCGAGCTGGGGGCTGGTGCGGACGCGGCCGCGGCGCCGGTGCGCTGGGTCCACATCTCCGAGCTCGAGGACCCGACGCCGTGGCTCTCGGGCGGCGAGCTGATGCTGACCACGGGGATCCCGCTCGACAGCGCCGCCAAGCAGCGTGCCTTCATCCGCATCCTCGCCGACCGCAACCTGGCCGGGCTCGGGTTCGGCACCGGCTTCAACCACAAATCGCTGCCCAAGGCGCTGGTCGACGAGGCCGAGAAGCGGGAATTCCCGCTCTTCGAGGTGCCCTACTCGGTGCCGTTCATCGCGATCACCGAGAAGGCCTTCGCTCGCCTAGTCAACGAGCAGTACGAGGTCCTGCAGCGGGGGATCGCGGTCCAGCGCCGGCTCGAGCGGCTGGTCCTCGAGGAGCGGGGGCTGGAGGAAATCGCCGCCACCGTCGCCTCCGCGGTCGGCGGCACCGTCGCGGTCCTCGACGCGCGCGGCGAGCGGCTCGCCGGCAAGGGCTTCCGCCGCCAGCTCTCCGCCGAGGCGATCGCCGCGATCCGCAAGGAAGCGCTGAGCCACGCCGGCGACGGGCACCCCTTCGTCCCCTCCCACCCGAACGTCGCCGGGCGGGCGCTCGCGCACCCGGTGATCTCACCCGGCGGCGGGCCGCCGCAGGCCTGGGTGGTAATCGTCCGCGACTCGGGCGGCCTCGGCGACTTCGAGCGGCTGATCCTGCAGCAGTCGGTCGCGGTGGTGGCGCTGGAGCTGATGCGCCGGCGGGTCGCGAACGAGACCGAGCGGCGGCTGGCTGGCGACGTTCTAGCCGCGGCGCTCGGCGGTCGCATGGACGCGACCGAGCTGCGCCGGCGGCTCGAGCCGTTCGGGATCGGCGAGGAAGCCGCCGTGCTCGTCTTCGCGCTCGACGACCCCGGCGACGCCGCGGGACCGCTCGAAGCGGCGCTCGCCGCCGACGCCTGTCCCTCCGTGGTCGCTCCGCACAGCACCGGCGGCCGCGAGCTGCTCTGCGCGGTGATCGACTGTGCCGACCGTGACCCGATTGAGGTCGCCACCGAAGCGCGGCGGCAACTGGCGAGCAACCGCGGCGGCGTCCGCGCCGGCGCCAGCCGGCCGGCGCCGCCCGAGCGCCTGCGCCACTCCTTCCACGAGGCGCGCTGCGCGCTGGAGGCGACTGCCTTCGACAACGGCTCCGCTCCCGAGGTCGCCTCCTGGCGCGACCTCGGCGCCTTCACCTTGCTGCTCTCGATCCAGGACGACGATGCGCTCGACCTCTACTGCGACAGCGTCCTCGGGCCAATCGAGCAAGGCGACGAGGAGTACGGCGGCGAGCTGCTGCGCTCGCTCGAGGCCTTCATCGAGCAGAACGGCCAGTGGGAGCGGGCGGCCCGGCAGGTCTACTGCCATCGCCACACGCTGCGTTACCGGATGCGCAAGGTGGAAGAGCTGACCGGGCGCGATCTCTCCCGCGCCCACGACCGCATCGAGTTTTGGCTGGCCCTTCGTGCGAGGGAGCTTGTCGCATGAAGATAGGAGTGCCCACCGAGATCAAGTCCGACGAGTACCGCGTCGCGGTCACCCCCGCGGGGGTGCGCGAACTCTCCGAGCACGGCCACGAAGTGCTGGTCCAGGCCGGGGCCGGGGAGGGCAGCGCGATCGCCGACGCCGAGTACGAGGCGCAGGGGGCGGAGGTCGTCTCCGAGGCGGCCGGGATCTTCGAGGAGGCGGAGATGGTCCTCCACGTCAAGGAGCTGCAGCCGAGCGAGATCGAGATGCTGCGGCCGGGACAGCTGCTCTTCACCTACCTGCACCTGGCGCCGGACCCCGAGCAGACGCGCGGGCTCTGCGGCTCGGGCGTGACCGCGATCGCCTACGAGACGGTCGAGGACGCGCACGGGCGGTTGCCGCTGCTGGCGCCGATGAGCGAGGTGGCGGGAAAGATCGCCACCCAGGCGGGCGCCTTCATGCTCGAGAAGCCGATGGGCGGACGGGGGATCCTGTTGGGAGGGGTTCCGGGAGTCGCCGCCGCCAACGTGATGGTGATCGGCGGCGGCGTGGTCGGGATGAACGCGGCCTTCATCGCGATCGGGATGGAAGCCGACGTCTTCGTCTACGACCGCTCGATCGACAGGCTGCGCGAGCTTGAAGTCGACTTCGGCGGGCGCTGCTCGACGGTTTACTCGACGACGCTCGCGATCGAGCAGATGCTGCCGAATGCGGACCTGGTGATCGGCGCCGTGCTCGTGCACGGGGCGCGGGCGCCGTACGTGATTCGCCGCGAGCAGCTGGCGCTGATGAAGCCCGGCGCGGTGCTGGTCGACGTCGCCATCGACCAGGGCGGCTGTTTCGAGACCTCGCGGCCGACCACCCATCGCGAACCGACCTTCGAGGTCGACGGGATCACCCATTACTGCGTCGCCAACATGCCCGGCGCGGTCCCGATCACCTCGACGCATGCCCTGACCAACGCGACGCTGCCCTATGCGCTGGCGCTCGCCGACCACGGCGTCGCCGAGGCGATCCGCCGCGATCCCGGCCTGCGTCCCGGGGTCAACGTCGCCGGCGGCAAGGTGACCCATCCGGCGGTTGCGGAGGGAGTGGGCATGGAGTACATACCGGTCGAGGACGCCCTCGGCCTGGAACCGACCTTGAAGGGGTAGGACGAACTTGGAAACCAGCACCCACGGGGGGATCTGAATGAGCAGCTACGCGGTAGTCAACCCAGCCACCGGCGAGACGGTCAAGGAGTACCAGGAGATCTCCGACGACGAGCTCCGTGCCGCGATCGGCCGGGCCGACGAGGCCTCCCGGACCTTCCCGAGCTCGACCTCCGTCGTCGACCGCGCCGCGCTGGTGCGCAAGGTCGGCGAGCTGCACTCCGAGCGCCGCCAGCCGCTCGCCGAGATCATCGTCCGCGAGATGGGGAAGCCGATCGAGCAGGCGCTGATGGAGGTCGACTTCGCGGGCATGATCTACGGCTTCTACGCCGACAACGCCGAGAGCCTGATGGCCGACGAGCCGATCGAGCTGCTCGGCGGCGAGGGCACCGCGCTGATCCGCCGCAGCCCCTTCGGCGTCCTGCTCGGGATCATGCCCTGGAACTTCCCCTACTACCAGGTGGCTCGCTTCGCCGGGCCGAACCTGGTGATCGGCAACACGATCCTCCTCAAGCACGCGCCGCAGTGCCCGGAATCGGCCGAGGCGATGCAGCAGATCTTCGATGACGCCGGCTTCCCCGAGGGCGCCTACGAGAACGTCTACGCGACCAACGAGCAGGTCGAGTGGGTGATCGCCGACCCGCGCGTGCACGGGGTCTCGGTCACCGGCTCGGAGCGGGCGGGGGCCGCGGTCGCGGAGATCGCCGGTCGCAACCTGAAGAAGGTCGTACTCGAGATGGGCGGCTCGGATCCATTCATCCTGCTCGGCACCGACAACCTGGACGAAGCCGTGACGGCGGCGGCCGAAGCGCGGCTCGACAACACCGGCCAGTCCTGCAACGCGGCCAAGCGGTTCATAGTCGTCGACGAGCTCTACGACGACTTCCTCGAGAAGTTCAAGCAGGAGCTGGGCGGCGCCAAGCCGGGCGACCCGACCGCCGAGGACACCGCGGTTGGTCCGCTGTCCTCGCAGACGGCGGCCGATCGGCTCGAGGACCAGGTCAAGCGGGCGATCGAGAACGGGGCCGAGGTGGTCGTCGGCGGCAAGCGCGACGGCAACTTCTTCGAACCGACGATCCTCGCCGGGATCAATCCCGGCGACGAGGCATCCCAGGAAGAGTTCTTCGGTCCGGTGGCGCAGGTCTACAAGGTCGCCTCCGAGGACGAGGCGGTCGAGCTCGCCAACCAGACGCCGTTCGGTCTCGGCTCCTACGTGATGACCACCGACAAGGAGCAGGCTGACCGAGTCGCCGACAAGATCGAAGCCGGGATGGTCTACGTCAACCTGGTCGGGGCCGACAGCCCCGAGCTGCCGTTCGGCGGCTTCAAGCGCTCCGGGTTCGGGCGCGAGCTCGGCCGCTACGGCGCCGACGAGTTCGTCAACAAGAAGCTGATCCGCAGCGCGTAGGCGCGATGGGCGCCTGAGCCTTTTAGGCTCGGCGAGGGTTACTGGGGCAAACGACGAACAGGCGGGGAATGAGAACGGTTGTGGTTTTGGCGGCGCTTGCGGCGCTGCTCATAGTTGGCACTGCGGTGGGCGCGACTCCTGAAGAAGAGGACGCGCCCCGCTGCCACGGGCGCCAGGCGGAGATCGTCGGCACCGATGGCGACGACGTGATCCGGGGGACCCCGGAGCGGGACGTGATCCAGGGGGGCAAGGGCGACGACGTGATCTTCAGCAGCCTCGGCAATGACCTGATCTGTGGCGGACCGGGGACCGACGAGATGCACGGCGGCCGCGGCAACGACGAGGTGTATGGCGACGCCGGCGACGAGGACCAGGTCAGCGGCGCCCTCGGCGACGACAAGGTCGTCGGCGGGCCGGGGGACCGCGACGAGGTCGCCGGCGACCTCGGCATCGACATCGTCAACGGCGGCCCCGGCGACGAAGACCTCGTCCACGGCGACTACGGCTACGACCGCATGTCCGGCGGCGCCGGCGGCGGTGACATCGCCTCCTTCGCGACGGCGCGTGCGGGCGGCAAGGGGAGCGGCGTCTGGGTCTCGCTGCGGACTCACCGGTCCCGCGGCGACGGCCACGACAAGCTCTTCGGCTTCGAGAGCCTCGAAGGCTCGGCCTTCCGCGACACGCTGATCGGCAGCCCGCAGGCGAACGTGATCCATGGCGGTCTTGGTGACGACCATATGGTCGGCGGCGGCGGCCGCGACGTCCTTAACGGGGGCCAAGGCACGGACGGGTGCGAGGGCGCCAAAGGGCGGACCACCTCGTGCGGGAAAGAGCCGGCGCCGAAAGCCACCGCCTACGTGCAGCTGAATCCGACGCCGGGCGGCGGGGCCGGCCTGCAGATCGTCGGCGGCGGCGGCCGCGACCAGTTCGTCGTCGCCTTTGACGAAGCGAGCCAGACCTTCGGGATCACCGCGAAAAAAGGGCTGGCGATCGGCGCGGGCTGCTCTCACGCCCCGCATTCGACCCTCACCGTCTCCTGCCCGGCGAACGGCCCCGGCCGCTGGCTGATGGCCGACCTCGGCCCGGGCGCCGACAGCCTGCGCGTCGAAGGGTCGCTCGAGTCGATCGGCAGCGTGCGCTTCGCCGGCGGCTTCGGCAACGACACGATCAAAGCCGGGCCCGAGGACGACCTGGTCGAGTCCGGGCCGGGCGCGGACAAGCTCTACGGCGGCGACGGCGCCGACGGCCTCGTCGGCGGCCTGCCGGGGCCGACCTACCTCTACGGCGAAGGCAGCGGTGATCTGCTCGCGGCCGGCGGCGGCTGCGCCGGCGGGGCGCTGGTCGGCGGCCCTGGTCGCGACGACGCCTCCTTCGCCGAGACCCAGGCTCATCCCGGCCTGCTGATCGTCTCCTTCCTCGCCCACGAGGCCTGGGTCACGACCGTCAAGGGCTGCGACTCGGTCCACCTCTCGCCGACCGACGAGGACATGGAGGGCTCCTTCGACTGGGACGTCCTGATCGGGGACAGAGGCCCCAACGCGATGCTCGGCCAGCCGGGCGCGGACCGCTTCTACGGCATGGGCGGCGACGACATCATCGACGCCCGCGATGGCGTCAAAGACTTCTCGATCCAGTGCGGCCGCGGCGAACCGCCGCGGCAAATCAAAGTCAAAGGCAAAAACGGCAAGCCGGAAATGAAGGAAACCGAGGGAACCGGCGAGCCCGCCGGCCGCGCGATCACCGACTCCTTCGACCCCACCCCCTACAACTGCGCCTTCGTCAAATACGGCACCCCAGTCCCCGGCCTAAACGGCTGAGGCCGCAATAGCCCAGCGAGCCGCATTGAGGGCCCGGGGCGTGATCAGCGCCTGAGCCGCAACGCCCGCGGGACGAGCCGCGGGGGGAGAACTTGGGTGGCGTTCGTCCTTTCCTAGGCATATGCCTAGGAAAGGACGA
>JAWVFA010000046.1:0-5609 GCA_033856415.1 Solirubrobacterales bacterium
GTCTCGGACGGCGTGGCCTCGCCCGGCTCGCCCGGAACGCCCGCGGGCGTCTCGTCGCCCGAAGGGGGCTCCTCGCCCTCGGGCTGCTTGGGCTCTTCGGTCATCAGGCGCTTACCTCCATCTGCTCGGGCTTCTGCGCGGCGTGGGGATGGTCCGGCCCGGCGTAGATCTTGAGCTTGCGCAGCTGTGCGCGGCCCAGGCGGGTGCGCGGGAGCATGCCCTTGACCGCCAGGCGAATGACCTCTTCTGGCCGGCGGTCTTGAAGGGCGAGGTGGCGATCGACTGCCACACCGCGCGCGGGAAGTACTCCTCGATCGTGCGACCGTTGACCCAGGTGGTCCCGTCGCCGGGACGGAGGATGACGCGCGCGACCGAGGTCTTGCGCTTGCCGGTACCGCGGTACTGGGCGATCTGACTCAACTTATTGCTCCAGGTTCAAAGGTTGCGGGTTCTGCGGGCCGTGCGGATGCTCGGGCCCAGCGTAGACCTTCAGCTTGGTCAGCTGCTGCCGCGCGAGCCGGTTCCTGGGGAGCATCCCCTTGACGGCGGTGCGGATGACCTCGGTCGGGCGCCGGTCGAGCTGCTCGCGCAGCGTCCGGCTCTTGAGGCCGCCCGGGTAGCCGGAATGGCGGTAATAGCGCTTCTGGTCGAGCTTGTTGCCCGTGACGACGATCTTCTCGGCGTTCACGACGACCACGAAGTCGCCGGTGTCCACGTGAGGCGTGTAGACCGGCTTGCGCTTGCCGCGCAGCGTGTCGGCGATCTGCGTCGCCAGCCGGCCCAGGGTCTTACCCTCGGCGTCGACGACGTACCAGTCGCGCTGGCGGTTAGCTGGAGTGGCAACAAAGGTCTTCATCGCGCAAAAACCGCGGGGACCTTCCCACGCGGCCGGGGGATGATAGCCGTCTCGCGGCCCATGGGGGGCTCCGGACAGTTGCTTATACTGCCGCCCGAGCAAATGCCGAATCCCGAGCGGACCACCGCCCGGGAGCGGAGGAACCGAAGAGGCCTTGCAGGTCTCAGGGGCGAATCGGACGAAACCGTCCGTAGCGCGACTCTTTCAGCGCGAGCCCGTCAGCTAACTCCGCAGGCGATGGAAAGAGAGGGCTAGCGGTTTGAACAGCGAAGTGTTCGTCCGACCGGCGTGGGTCGGCCAGATAGGCATAGCGGCAATCGTCGTGCTGCTCACCTGCCTCCCAGGTAGCGCCGTCGCGGCAACCGGCGGCGCCGGTACCCCGGGCTCGGCCCCCAGCGCCAAGGGCAGCCCATCCGGCTCCCCCGCCGCATCGCCGAGCGCCGGCACGATCACCCTCGTCACCGCCACGACCGCGCCGCGCAAGTCCTTCTACTTCGGCTACCACTACCCGCGCCTCAGCTACACGATCGGCAGCACCCAGACCGAAAACGACCTGCGGATCGACGTCGTCAGCTCGACCGGCGAAGTCGTCAAGACCTTCTACCGGGAAAACGTCGCTCCCGACGTCGAGAGCAAGGTGCGCTGGGACGGAACCACCAGCGAAAACCGGCCCGCCCGCAACGGCCGCTACAGCTTCCGGATCAGCCCCCAGTCGGCGACCGCCACCGCCCCGGCCGCGCGCAAGGCCTCGAGCTCGACCACCCTCAGCCTCGGTTTCGCCCTCTACGGGTACGCCTTCCCGATCCTCGGCGCCCACGAATACGGGATGAGCGCCGGCCGCTTCGGCGCCGGTCGCACCGGCCACACCCACCAGGGCCAGGACGTGATGGCCGCCTGCGGGATGCCGCTGGTCGCCGCCCGCGGCGGCGCGGTCCAGTACTCCGGCTATCAGGGCGCCGCCGGCAACTACGTCGTGATCGACGGCCGCGGCACCGGCAACGACTTCATGTACGCCCACTTGGCCGAACCCTCGCCGCTGCACACCGGGGACACGGTCCGCACCGGCCAGTCGATCGGGGTCGTCGGCGAAACCGGCGACGCCCAGGGCTGCCACCTCCACTTCGAGATGTGGGGCGCCCCCGGCTGGTACGAGGGCGGCTCGCCCTTCGACCCGCTCCCCTACCTGGAGAAGTGGGACGCATACAGCTGAGGCTCGGCCGAGCAGGACGAGAATGAGTCTCATTTTCATGTACGTTCTTCCCGATGAGGTGGAGCGAGCAAGCGACCGGGCGGCTTAACGAAGCAGGGTTCCGCGCCGGGGCGGCGCGGCTACAGGTGATCGAGCTACTCGAGGGTGAGCATTGCGCCGTCACCGGGCTGGAGATCGACCGGCGCCTCCCCAGCGTCGGCATAGCATCCGTTTACCGCACCCTCGAGCAACTTGAGCACCTCGACCTCGTCCACCGCGTCGATGTCGGCGGCGAGGTCGTCGCCTTCGAGCGCAACGATCCCGGCGAGCACCATCACCACATGGTCTGCGTGCGCTGCGGACGTCTCGTCCCCTTCGAGGACTCGGCGCTGGAGCGGGCGATCCACCGAGTTGGCACGGGAGCCGAGTTCGAGGTCCTCTCCCACGACGTCCTCCTGCGCGGAATCTGCCCCCGGTGGCAGCCACGACTTCGCCGACGGGCTCAACACCGTCAGCTACGTACAGCGTCGCTCGGGCAACCGCCAGGCCGCCGTCAGATGGCTGACGATCGACGCCCTGGCGCCGCTCGTGGGGGCGATCGTCGGCCCCAGGTGGCCGTCTCCGATCACACCCTTCGCGGTGATCTTCGCGATCACCCGTCTCGCAGGCATTTAGTTAGACGCCTTGAACCAAAAAGCGCCACTTCTCAAAAAACGTCGTGTTCTGGATTAGAGAAGCTGAATGGTCTATACGTACCAACTGTATGACGAACGAAGCCGTACTGACCCACTGAGGCCCAAGGAGCCGATCATGAAGGAGCCATTCCCAGATGCGATCGACCAGCGACTGGTCCGATCCCTTGCTCACCCACTGCGCATCCAGATCCTAGAGCTGTTGACCGACCACGTGTCTAGCCCGAACGCGCTTGCCAGCCAGCTGGAGGCCGGTCTCAGCGACGTCGCGTACCACACGCGGGCGCTCGATCGCTACGGGGCGCTCGAACTTGTCGACACCGCGCAGCGGCGCGGCGCCACCGAGCACTTCTACAAGGCCACCCCGGGAGCCTTCGTCGGCGGGCCGATGTGGCGAAGAGTGCCTAAGGCGGTGCGCAGCGGGGTCTCCGCCGCGACCTTGCAGACCTTCCTCGACAAGGCGATCACCGCCCTGGAAGCGGGAACGCTCGACGGACGCGACGACACCGTCTTCCGCTGGATGCCGCTCCACCTCGACGAGGAGGGCTTCGAAGAGGTCGTCTCGATCCTCGAAGAGGCGACGAAACTGATGCTCGCGGCGCACCTGCGCAGTCAGGACCGACTCAGCGAGAACGGCGGCGAGGACACGGTCTCGACCGTGGTCGGGATGGCCGCCTTCGAGACGGCCGGGTCGCTGGAGGCGGCTTAGACGGGGAGGGTGCAGGTGGGGGTCCCTGGGAGCACCTCCGCCGCGTGAATCGCATTACGGCTAACGCCTCAGGAGCTTTAGGCGCGGCTCCATGCTGAGTACCCAGGGACCCCCACCTGCACCCTCACGACAGCTCCCAGCTCTCGGCATCCGCGAAACCGCATAGGACGCCGATATGCGACGTCTCCTGCGGTTTCGCTGACATAGCTGGTCTTCAGCTCCTGTCGCAGGAGGGACGGGTGTCCCCCTCCCGACCGGCGTCCTGATTTTCGCACTGGCTACTCGGCGAGAGATGGCGCGTTAACGGCGAAAATCCCAGGGAGGGAAGGGGACACCCGTCCCTCCCTACCGCGAGCGTCCTGCTACTCCCACTCGATCGTCGCGGGAGGCTTTGAGGAGATGTCTAGGGCTACGCGGTTGACGTCGCGGATCTCGTTGATGATCCGGTTCGAGACTCGCTCCAGCAGGTCGTAGGGAAGCCGCGCCCAATCGGCGGTCATCGCGTCGTCGGAGGTAACGGCGCGGATCACGATCGGGTAGGCGTAAGTGCGCCCGTCCCCCTGGACGCCGACCGAGCGCACGACGGGAAGCACGCAGAAGGACTGCCACAGCTGGCGGTAGAGCTCGGCGGCGCGGATCTCCTCCTGCAGGATCGCGTCGGCCGCTCGCAAGATGTCGAGCCTCTCTTTGTTGACCTCGCCGCCGACGATCCGAATTCCGAGGCCGGGCCCCGGGAAGGGCTGGCGCCAGACCATCCGCTCGGGAAGCCCCAACTCAGCGCCCACCGCCCGCACCTCGTCCTTGAACAGCATCCGCAGCGGCTCGACCAGCTCGAACTCGATGTCATCGGGGAGGCCACCGACGTTGTGGTGCGACTTGATCGTCGCCGCGTGGTCGGAGCCGCCGGACTCGATCACGTCCGAGTACAGCGTGCCTTGAACGAGGAAACTGACGTCCTCCAGCTTCGCCGCCTCCTCCTCGAAGACGCGGATGAACTCGGTACCGATGATCTTCCGCTTGGTCTCGGGATCGTCGACCCCGGCGAGCTTGGCGAGGAAGCGCTCTTCGGCGTCGACGTGGATCAGCGGGATCCCGAACTGGCCGAAGGCCTCGACCACCTGCTCGGCCTCGTTCATCCGCATCAAGCCGTGGTCGACGAAGACACAGGTCAGCTTTTCGCCGACCGCCTTGTGGACGAGCAGGGCGGCGACGGAGGAGTCGACGCCGCCGGAGAGGCCGCAGATCACCTTTCCCTCCCCCACTTGGGCCTTGATTTTCTCGACCTGCTCGGCGATCACCGACTGCGGCGACCACTGCTCTTCGCAGCCGGCAACGTCGCGCAGGAAGCGGGTGAGGATCTCGGTGCCGTAGGGCGTGTGAACGACCTCGGGGTGTAACTGGATCCCGTAGAGGCCGCGATCGGGCATCTCACAGGCGGCCACCGGGGAGCTCGGGCTCGAGGCCAAGGGGGTGAACCCCTCCGGCGCCTCGAAGACGGCGTCGCGATGGCTCATCCAGCAGCTTTGCTCCTCCGGCAGGCCGCCGAGGAGGCGGCCGCCACCGTCGCGAAGGACCAGGTTGGTGCGGCCGAACTCGCCCGTCTGCGCCGACTCGACCCTGCCGCCGAGGGCGAGGACCATCGCCTGCATCCCGTAACAGATGCCCAGCATCGGAATGCCCAGATCAAGCAGCTGCGTAGGGAACTTCGGCGCTTCCGGCTCATAAACCGAAGCCGGCCCACCGGAGAGGATCAAACCTTTCGGCTTCCGCCCCCGAATCGTCTCCACAGAGGTGCTCGCCGGCAGCAGCTCGGCAAAGACCCCACATTCCCGGATCCTGCGGGCGATCAACTGTGAGTACTGCCCCCCGAAATCGAGGACTAGGACCTCCTCGACGGCTTGTCCGGTGGGTGGCGCGGTAGGGGGGACCTCCCCCTGCTGCGCAGGGGGAGGTGGGTCCCCTGCCGTGACAGGACCCGCCGGTCGAGCGGTCCCGAGCCCCTCAGTCATCCGAAACGGCGACCCCAGTCGACACAGCGGCCCGCCCGTTGGACCCCATGCCCACTGACTGCTCGTTCTGCAGCTTCTTCCCCTCGCTCATCAGCGCCGGCGCGACCATCACCTCGGCCCGCTGGAAGGAGCGGATGTCCTCGTAGCCGCAGGT
>JAWVFA010000047.1:0-66023 GCA_033856415.1 Solirubrobacterales bacterium
CGCTCACAGATGACGGCGACGTCTGGTGGGAGGGCAAGACCCGCACGCCGCCGGCGCACGCGATCGACTGGCACGGGGAGGACTGGACGCCGGAGGCCGATCACACGGCAGCGCACCCCAACGCCCGCTTCACGACCCCGGCCGGGCAATGCCCGTCGATCGCGCCGGAGTGGGAGGACCCCGCCGGCGTGCCGATCGACGCGTTCCTCTTCGGCGGCCGCCGCGCCACCGGCGTGCCGCTGGTGCGCGAGGCGTTCGACTGGGAGCACGGCGTGTTCCTCGGCGCGACGATGTCCTCGGAGATGACCGCGGCCGCCGCCGGCGGCGTGGGCCAGCTGCGCTTCGACCCGATGGCGATGCTGCCCTTCTGCGGCTACAACATGGCCGACTACTTCGCCCACTGGCTGAAGGTCGGCCAGCGCGAGGGGGCGCAGCTGCCCCGCGTCTTCTACGTCAACTGGTTCCGCAAAGACGCCGACGGCAAGTTCCTCTGGCCCGGGTTCGGCGAGAACAGCCGCGTCCTCGAGTGGGTCTTCCGCCGCTGCGAGGGCGAGGCCGAGGCGGTCGAGACCCCGGTCGGGCTGCTGCCGGCCGAGGGCGAGATCAACACCGAAGGGCTCGACATCTCCGCCGAGGCGATGAAGGAGCTGCTCTCGGTCGATCTCGACCGAGTCAAGGAGCAATTGCCGCAGGTCAAAGCGCACTTGGCCGAGTTCGGCGACAAGCTGCCGGCCGAGGTCAGCGCGCAGCTCGAGGCGCTCGAACAGCGCCTCGGCTGACGCCACAGTTGAAACAAACCGGGGCGTCGCAGGGGCACCCCGGCCGTACCCGTGCAGGGCTATGGGATCCACGCGCGAATGCCGACCGTAAGGTTTGAACGTGCAGGCCCGCCTCGAATCCCCACCAGTCATCGCGCTTTCGGCGGCGATCGGGCTGTTCCTCTGCTCGTTCGCCAACGCGCTGGCGCGTGAAACGCGCGATCCCTCGCAGCTGATCTACTGGCTCGGCGTCCTGCTGATCGCCGTGCCGATCTTCCTGCGGCTGACCTCGACCGGGCCCAGCTACCGCGAACGCCTTGGCCTCGTCCTGCTGCTGGGGCTGGCGCTCTACGGGGTCAAGATCGTCCACGACGCGCCGCTGTTCACCCTCTCGGACGAGTACATCCATGCCTTCAACGTCCAGCAGATCGAGAAATTCGATCACCTGTACCACTTCAACCCGGCGATCTCGACCTCTCCCTACTACCCGGGCCTGGAGGGGGCGACCTCGGCGCTGACGATGCTGACCGGGGCCTCGACCTACCTCTGCGGCACGATCCTGATCGGCGCCGCCCGCCTGGTCCAGATGGCGGCGCTCTTCTTCCTCTTCGCCCGGCTCAGCGGTTCGGCCCGCGGCGCCGGCCTCGGCGTCGCCATCTACACCGGCACCAGCAACTTCCTCTTCTGGGGGGCCCAGTTCTCCTACGAGTCGCTCTCGCTGCCGCTGGTCTGCGTCGTCCTGATGGCGTTCGTCGAACGCGAGGAGGCGCCGCCGCGACTGCGTGGCGCCTGGGCGGCGCCGATCGTGCTCGGGATCCTGGCGATCACGATCACCCACCACCTGAGCTCCTACGCGCTGGCGGTGATCTTCGTCGCCCTCGCCGTCCTCTACCGGGTGATGAGGGTCGAGAAGCCGAACCCGTGGCCGTTTGCGGCGCTGGCGGTCGGCTCGGCCGCCGCCTGGCTGCTGATCGCCGCCGAGTCGACCACCGGCTACCTCTTCCCGGTGCTCGAGAATGCGATCAAGGCGATCTATGAGACCGCCTTCGGCGACACCGAAGCGCGGCAGCTCTTCGGGGCGCCCTCGGACACTGCCGAAGCCGTCGCCGGAACCCCAATGGGGGCGCGGGCGATCGCGCTGCTGGCAATCGCGGTGCTTGGCGTGATCTCGCTGATCGGCCTCAGGCAGGTCTGGCGGCGGGAGCGGAGGAAACCTCTCGTGATCATCTTCTGCGCCTTCACCGTCGCCTTCTTCGCGGCGCTGACGCTGCGCTTTGCCCCGGCCGCCTGGGAGACGGGGAACCGCGCCGGCGGCTACTTCTTCATCGGCCTCTCCTTCGTCGCCATCTACGGCACGGCCCAGCTGTTGCGTCGGGGGCCCCGCCTGATGCGGCGGCGGCTGCTGCTGACCGGGGCGCTGGCGGTCGTCCTCGTCGGTGGCGCGATTTCCGGCTGGTCGTGGGACCTCCAGATGGCGCGGCCGCTGAAGGCCTCGGCGGATGGCAAGGACATCTTCTCCGAACCCCTGGCGCTGGCCGAATTCGCCAAGCAGCGGCTTGACGGCAGCCGCTTCGCCGGGCCCGAAGCCGATGCCCGGATCCTGCTCTTTCCCGGCGGGCAGGTTGCCTACGGCGGCCAGGGCCCCGACATCGAGGACGTCGTCGACGAACCGCAGCTGCGCGACTGGCAGCTGCCGCTGCTGGAGCGCAACCACCTTCCCTTCCTCGTCGCCGACCGCCGCCTGCTCTCCGAGGACACCCTGCGTGGCCAGTACTTCTCGGTCAAGGACCAGTATGGGAACGAGCTGCGTCCGAAGGGCGTGGTCCACAAGTTCTCCGAGATCCCGGTTGGCCGCGTCTGGCAGGGAGGCCGCATCGTCCTCTTCAACCTGCAGGACCGGCCATGAGGGGCAACCGGGACCTGCAACGGGCCTGCCTCGCCGCGATCGCCTGCGCGCTGGTCGCGGCGCTGGTGCCGTGGGAGATCGTGCGGCTGGTGGCGGGGCTGCCGCTGACCCTGTTCCTGCCCGGCTACGCGATCGTCGCCGCCGCCTTCGGCTCGCGCGAGCTGGCGCCGCCGAAGCGGACTACGCTGAGCTTCGCCGTCAGCCTGATGGTGCTCGCACTCGGCTCCTTCGTCCTCAACATCTTCCCCTTCGGGCTCGAGACGGCAAGCTGGGCGGTGCTGCTGCCGCTGGTCGTGATCGCCGCCTGCCGCGGCGCTGCCCTGCGGCGTGAGCGACCGCAGCGCGCTCGCGCCGGTCGGCCGGCGTTGCCTCGCCCCGCGACCGGGAGCCTCGTCCTCTTGGCGCTTGCCACCGCGATCGCGCTCGGGGCCCTGGCCCTCGCCGAGAGGCCGTTGCCGGCCGAGAACGCGAAGGGCTTCACGGCGCTGTGGATGCTGCCGACGGACAAGCGCGAAGACGTGGTCGCGATCGGCGTCGACAGCAACCAGCACGAACCCCGCTCCTACAGGCTCAGGGTGAGCCTCGGGAAAAACCAGTCGAAGACCTACCGGGTCGCTCTCGATCCGGGAGGGGAACGCGTCTACGAAGTCGACGTTCCACCTAAGCCCAGCGGCAGGACGCACATCGTGGCCTCCCTCTACAAAGAGGGGCGACCGCAGAAGCTCTACCGCCGGGTGACGAGCTGGCTACCGAGGCAAATGACCTTCCCTTGAGCCCGAGCGCCCCCTCCGTCGACATCGTCGTCATCAACCACAACTACGGGCGCTTCCTCCCGGAGGCGATCGAGAGCGCCTGCGCGCAGACGCACCCCGACGTCAAGGTCGTGGTCGTCGACGACGGCTCCAGCGACGACTCGCGCGAGGTGCTGCGCCGCTACGAGGATCGGGTGGAGGTCGTCCTGAAGGAGCAGGGCGGCCAGGCTTCGGCCCTGAACGCGGGCCTCGACCGCTGCCGGGGCGAGGTCCTCCTCGTCCTCGACGCCGACGACGTCCTCCGCAGGCACGCGGCCGAGCGGGTCGCCGCCACCTTCGCCGCCCGCCCGGAGCTCTCCAAGGTCCAGTTCCCGATGGCGATCGTCGATGCCGCCGGCGACCCGACCGGCAAGGTCAAGCCCGGCGGCCACCTGCGGGCGCCCGTCGGCGACCAGCGCCGCGCCGAGCTCGCCTTCCCTTTCGACCTGCCCTGGCTGCCAGGCGGCGGCACCGGCTTTCGCACCGAAGCGGTGCGCAGGATCCTGCCGATCCCCGCCGCCGACTACCCGCGCAGCGGCGCCGACTGGTACCTGGTGCACCTGACCGCGCTGCTCGGGGAGGCGGCGCTGCTGGATGAGGTCTGCGCCTCCTACCGGGTCCACGGCGGCAACGCCTACGAGCTGGAGGGGGAGGAGATCGACCTCGACCACGTCCGTGAAGCGATCCTCTTCGCGGGGGCAACCACCCGCTCGCTGGAAGCGCTCGCCGACGAGCTCGGGCTGGAGCGAGGGGAGCGAATCCTCTCCTACTCCGACCTCGCCAACCGGCTCGTCTCGCTGCGGCTGGAGCCCGGCCGCCACCCGGTCGCGGGGGACCGACGCGGCGCCCTGCTGGCCAACGCGCTCCGCGCCGTTCGCCGCCGCTTCGACGTCTCGGCGCCGATGAAGGCTCTGATGCTGACCTGGTTCGCGCTGGAGGCGATCGTGCCGCGGCGCCTGGCGCGGTCGCTGGCCGAGCTCTTTCTCTTTCCCGGCAGACGCACCGGGGCCAACCGAGTGCTGGGAAGATTGCAGCGCTAGTGACTATCCGGATCCTGATCGCCACCGATCACTACCCGCCGTTTATCGGCGGCGCCCACCGCCAGGCGCGGTTGATCGCGGCCGGGATGGCCGAGCGCGGCCACGACGTCGCCGTCGCCACGACTTGGCACGGCGGCCTGCCCCCGCTCGACTGGGAAGAGCACGTCACCGTCCACCGCCTGCGTCAGATGCGGACCGCGTTCCGCGCGCTGATCCGCGACGAAGAGCAGCGCCACCAGCCGCCCTTCCCCGACCCGGTGACGGTCGCCGGTCTGCGCCGGCTGATCAAGGGGTTCGAACCCGACGTCATCCACGCCTACGGCTGGCTGGCCTTCTCGGTCGCGGTCGCGCTGGGCCGCAAGCGCATCCCGATGCTGGTCTCGGCCCGCGACTACGGCTACTTCTGCGCCAACCGCACGTTGCTGCGCAAGGGCGAGCCCTGCTCGGGGCCGGCGCCCTTGAAGTGCGCGAGCTGCGCCAGCGATTACTACAGCGGGGTCCCCAAGGGGATCGCCGCGACCGCCGGGGTCTACCTCTGCCGGCCGCTGCTGGCGCGGAAGATGACGGCGCTGCACAGCGTCAGCACCTTTGTCCACGACGTCACCACCCGCCACCTGTTCGGCCCGGGCGGGGCGCCGGAGGACCTCGTCCAGGTGACGATCCCGAGCTTCCAGGACGTCGCCCCCGACGAACAGGTCGACAGCGCCGATCCCGCGATCGCCCCTTACCTGGAGCGTCTGCCAACTGAGCCGTTCGTCCTCTACGTCGGCGCCTTCCGCAAGGTCAAGGGACTGGAAACCCTCTTCGACGCCTACGGAAAGTTGGAGGCGCCGCCGCCGCTGGTTCTGATGGGGACCTTCGAGCGCGACTCCCCCCAGCCGTTCCCGCCCGACGCCGTCGTCCTCACCGACGTCCCCCACAAAGCGGTCATGGCGGCCTGGGACCGGGCGATGTTCGGGGTGATGCCGTCGCTTTGGCCGGAGCCGTTCGGCGCCACCGTGGCGGAGGCGATGAACCGCGGCAAGCCGGTGATCGGCACCATGCTCGGCGGCCACGTCGACATGATCGGCGAGGACGCCGGCCTGCTCGTGCCGCAGGGCGACGTGGGGGCCCTGGCGGCGGCGATGCGCGACTTGATCGAGAACACCGAGCGCCGCGAGCGCTTCGGCCAGGCGGCGAGCGCGAAAGCGCGGTCGTTCGCGGCGGGCGCGGTGATCCCGCGCTTCGAACAGGCCTACCGCGACGTCCTCGCCGCCGAATGAGGATCCTCCTCGTCGTCCCGGTGCCGCCGCAGGCGGACGGGGGAGGGGCGATTCCCGTGCTTCTGGAGGCTGAGTTGCGGGGCCTGCGGCAGCGCCACGAGGTTACGCTGGTCACGGCGCTCGGCGACGAGCCGGGCGAAGAGGAGGCGGTGGCGCGGCTTCGCGGGGAGGGCGAGGTGCACGTCGCCGACCGCCGCCGACCGCCGCCGGGCGGCCGCCGGCGCCGGCGGCAGCTGCGGATGGCGGCCGCCTGGGCGCGCGGGCGCTGGCCCTGGCGCACGGTCTGGTACGCCGACCCGGGGATCCAGCGGATCCTCGACCGACTTGGTGCCGAGCGCGAGTTCGACGTCGTCGCGGTCGAGGACAGCGCGCTGTCGGTTTTCCGCTACCCCGCCGGGGTGGCGACCGTTTACACCCACCACGAGGTCTTGCGACCGCGTCCGGTGGAGTGGAGCCCCGGCCCGCCGCGCCGGTGGCCGGGCTGGGCCTTCGGCGAGCTCGACTGGCGGCGCTGGGAACCCTTCCAGCGCCAGGCCTGGCAGCAGTTTGATCTTGTCCAGGTCTTCAGCCAGCGCGACGCCGAGGCGATCGCCGAGCTTGCCCCCGACGTGGCGGCGCGGGTCCGGGTCGATCCCTTCGGCCTGGTGCTGCCGCCGCGCGCCGACCCGGCACGCGAGGCGCCCGGGACGATCCTCTTTGTCGGTGCCTTCCACCACCCGCCGAACCGCGACGCGGCGATCTGGCTGGCGCGGGAGATCCTGCCGGCGGTCCTGGAGCGCGCCCCCGGCGCGCGGCTGCGGATCGTCGGCAGCGCGCCGCCGCCCGAGGTCCTCGCGCTGGCCGGGCCGCGGGTCGAGGTGGTCGCCGACGCGCCCAGCGTCCAGCCGCACACCGAAGCGGCGGCGGTGGTGATGGCCCCGGTTCGAACCGGCGGAGGGATGCGGATGAAGGTGCTGCAGGCGATGGCGGCCGGCAAGGCGGTGGTGACCACCCCGCGCGGAACCGAGGGCTACACCGGTTTCGGAGAGGAGCCGCCGCTGGCCGTCGGCGAGGGCGAGGCGGAGATCGCCGCGGCGACGGCGGCGCTGCTGGAGGACGATGCCGCCCGGAGGAGCCTGGGGGACAGGGCTCGCGAGTTCGCCGAGCGCCACCACAGTCCCAAGGCGTGGGCCGAGCGCCAGACCGCGGTCTTCGAGGAGGCGCGGGCGGCGCGCCGAATTGGTTCGGATGGCTGAGGCCCCGGGCGTCACCGTCGTCATCCCGACCCACCAGCGCCGCGAGGCGCTGCGCATGGTGCTGGAGTCGCTCTCGCACCAGAGCGTCGCGCCGGGCGAGTACGAGGTCGTCGTCTCGGTCGACGCCTCGACCGACGGGACGGTCGAGATGCTGGAGGCATGGGAGGGCCAGCTGCAGCTGCGCTGGGTCTCCCCCGACTCGCGCGGGCGTGCGGCGGCCTGCAACGCCGCCGTGGCGGCGGCCCGGGGCGAGGTGACGATCGTCCTCGACGACGACATGCGGGTCGTGCCGGAGTTCGTCGAACACCATCGCTCTCATCACCCGGCGGGCTCCCGGCGCTGCGTCCTCGGCGCGGTCCCGGTCGAGCTCGAGGCGGGCAGCACCCACGCCGCCCGCTACGTCAAGGACAAGTTCGACCTTCACCTCTCGCGCCTCTCGGACCCTGCGCACCTTGCCCTGCCCCGTTCCTTCTTCACCGGCAATGCCTCGCTGCGCACCGAGACGCTGCGCGCCGTCGGCGGCTTCGACGACTCCTTCGGGATCTATGGCAACGAGGACGTCGAGCTGGCGTTGCGTTTGCGCAAGAGCGGGGTCGAGCTCGGCTACGACCCCGAGGCGCTCGCCTGGCAGACCTACGACAAGGACCTCGGCGGTCTGCAGCGCGACACCCTCGCCAAAGGCAGGACCACGGTCCAGCTTGCCCGCAGACACCCGGAAGTGTTCGGAGATCTGCGCCTCGCCAACCCGGATGACAGCTCCCGTCCCTGGCTGGCGGTGCGGTCCGTGCTGCTCTGGGCTACCCGGCGGCTGCCGCGAACGAGTGGCGCCGTCTTCGCGCTCTTCTCGCTGCTCGAGAAGCTGGGGGCCTGGCGGTTGCCGCTCTTCTACCGGCCGGTCCTCGACTATGCCTTCTGGGCAGGGGTGGATGCGGCGCTGCGCGAATCAAACGACGAGGGCGAGCTGTCGAACCTAGCCGGAGATCTCCAGCGTGGCCCAATCGATCTTCTTCTACAGCGATAGCCGCGTTCTCGGCGGCGCCGAGAACGCGATGTTCATGCTGCTCGCGTCGCTCGACCGGGCCGAGTGGGAGCCGACTCTGCTGCTCGAGGACGCGCCCGAGGTCGAGCCGATGGCCGAGCGAGCCGCTGAGCTGGGGGTGCCGGTGCGGCGGATCCCGCCGCTGCCGCTGGGGCTGACCGGGGCGCGGCGGTTGCCGGGGCTGGTGCGGCTGTTGCGGCGCGAGCGGCCCGCCGTCTTCCACGCCCACATGAGCTCGCCGGTCGCCTGCAAGTGGGGGCTGGCGGCGGCGGTGCTGGCGCGGGTGCCGGCGGTGCTGGGGACGGTGCAGGTCGGCGCCTACGAGCCCGATCGCTCCTCCTATCGGCAGCTGCGGGCGCTGGCGCGGAGGGTGGACCGCTACCTCGCGGTCTCTGGGGAGATCGCGACGGAGCTGGTCGAGCGGCTGGGCTGGCCGGTGGAGAAGGTCGAGGTCGCCTACAACGCCGTCGACGTCGAGCGCGCGGCCGTCCCGGCGCCGCCGGGCTTGCGGGCGCAGCTTGGCGGCTCGGAGACGCGGCCGCTGGTGCTGACGCCGGCGCGGCTCAACGCGCAGAAGGGCCACGACGCCCTGCTGGAGGCGATCGCCGAGGTGCCCGACGCCCTCTTCCTCCTCGCCGGCGACGGTCCCGAGCGCGGCCGGCTGGAAGCGCGCGCGGACGAGCTCGGCGTCGCCGATCGGGCCCGCTTCCTCGGCCGCCGCGAGGACGTCCCGCAGCTTCTCGCCGCCTGCGACGTCTTCGCCCTGCCCTCGCTCTACGAGGGCTCCTCGCTGGCGGTGCTGGAGGCGATGGCCGCCGGCACCCCGGTCGTCTCCTCGGCGATCGGCGGCACCGAAGAGCTGATCGAGGACGGGCGCAGCGGGCTGCTCGTGCCCCCCGGCGACGCGCCGGCGCTGGCCGCGGCGCTGCGGCGGTTGCTCGGGGACCCACAGCTGCGCGAGGACCTCGCCGCGCGAGGGCGCGAGCGGGTCGACGCGGGCCTGCGGCGCGAGCAGAATGCGGACCGGGTCGCCGCGGTCTACCGCGAGCTGCTGGAGGAGCGTTCGGTGCAGTCGCTGCCCGAGTCCCGGCGCAATCCGCTTCTGCGCCGCGAGGACTGGCGCTTCCTCTTGCCCGATGCCGAGCTTCTGGCCCACTGGCGGCTGCCCCGGCCCGGCGGGATGAGGCGCGCTCGGCGCCGCGCCGAAGCCGCCGGCTACACCGACGTGCGGACCTACTGGGCGGGTCCGCTGCCGCACCGGCTGCCCCAGTTTTGGCTGCCGCTCGAGGTCGAGGCGGCGACCGACCACCTGCTCGCGAGCCGGGCCCCGCGATCGGCCACAGGCTCGATCCTCCGCCACCTCTGGTGCACGCTGCGCAGCGCCGGGCTGCTGGCCCCGATCTACGTCGTCGGCAGGCGGCCGGGCGGGCCCGACGAGGACGCAGTCCCGCTCTCTGTCTCGTGCCCGCTGCTGCTGCTGACCACCGGCCACCGCAGCATCAACAAGGCGGTTGGGCTCGCCTTCGAGCCGGGGGCGACCCAGCCCGCAAAGGCGGTGAAATTTGCCCGGGTGCCGGAGGCCGAGCCAGGGCTCGAGCGCGAGGCCGCGGTCCTCCGCCAGCTGCGGCAGGAGCGCCCGGATCTTGCCGGGGTGCCGCGCTTGGTCGGCGAGGGCTCGCGCAGCGGCCGTCTCGCGGTCGTCCAGGAGGCGGTCGCGGGTGAGTCGCTGCTCGACGCGCTCCGGCCCGAGAACTTCGAGGACGTGGCTATGCGGGTGACCCGGCTCTTGATCGAGTTGGCGCGATCGGCTCCCGCCCCGATCGCCGACTGGCGCCGGCGACTCGTCGCCGAGCCGCTCGACTGGTTCGAGAGGCACTTCGGCGCCGCGCCGGGAGCAGAGGCGTTGCTCGCCGGCCTCGGAGAGTTGCCCGGCGCGGTCGAGCACCGCGACTGCTCGCCCTGGAACGTGCTGCTGGCGCCCTCCGGCGATCCCGTCCTGCTCGACTGGGAGTCGGCCGAGCCGGCCGGGCTGCCGGGCCTCGACCTCGTCTACTTCCTCGCCAACTGCGCCTTCGTCCTCGATGGGGCGCTGGAGAGCGGTCGGACCCGCGAGACCTACGCCCAACTGCTCGACCCGGCCACCGCGCACGGCCGCGTCGCGGCCGCGGCGATCGCCGAGTACACCGCAGCGCTTGGCATCTCTGCCGAGGACTTCCGCCGCCTCCGCCTCCTCACCTGGGTGGTCCACAGCCGCAGCGACTACCGCCACCTGGAGCTGGAGACGCGCGGGACGCCAAGCGCCGAGGCGCTCCGCGGCTCGACTTTCCTCGGCTTGGTCGAAGAGGAGCTGGACCGCGGTTAAAAGCGCGCCGAAAAGCGCGCCTAACGGCGCGGGCGCAGGCCCGGCCACCAGCCGGGCAGCGCCTCGCCGGTCAACACCTTCCAGAGGACGGCGAGGGAGCCATCGGTGCCGTGGACGCTGACGCGGCGCAGGCGGAAGCGGTCGGTGGCGGCGTCGTTGCGGCCCTTCTCGGTGGTGAAGGCGGCCTCGTAGCCGGCCGCCTCGGTGGCGGCGCAGACGGCGTCGTCGTGGTCGCCGTTGGGGTAGGCGATCACCGCCGCCGCGCCGGGCACCTGCTCGCGCAGCTCGGCTAGGGAGCCGGCCAGCTCAACCTCCCGCTCGGCAGCTCCCAGCTGGGTCAGGCGGCGGTGGTGGCGGGTGTGGGAGCCAATTGCGACCCCAGCCTCCGCCAGCCGGCCGATCTCATCCCAGCCGGCCACCGGCTCGCCGTCGATCCAGTGGGCGCTGCCACCGAGCTCGGCGGTGGGGACGAAGAGCTGGGGGGAGAGGCGGGCGGCGCGGATCAGCGGCTCGACCGCATCGGCCATCGCGTCGTCGACCGTGATCGCGAAGCGGCGCCGCGGCAGGGAGTTCCGCTCGCCGCGGTGGAAGGCGAGCAGCTCCTCCAGCGGCAGCGGCCTGAATCCCAACAGGCACAGGAAGCGCAGCTGGCGGTAAAAGCGCCGCGGCGCGATGTCGATCCGCTCCTGCCCCGGCTTCATCTCGCCGGCGAAGCGGTGGTAGACGAGCACCGAGTAGGAGCTGGTCTGGCGGCGCCACTCGTCCCGTCTGACGCGCGCCCGCACCTCGGCCCAGTTGGCGAGGTCGTCCGCGAGCTCCCGCCAACGGGGGGAAAGCCGACCGAGCGGGGCGACGAGCGCCGCCGGCACCCGAAGCCGCCGCAGCAACCGCGTCCGCCACGGTGCCTCGCACCAGCCCTGTCCCACCCGCCCGCTCACGCAGCCGCCGCCGGGTTGGAAATGATGGGGAGATGAGCGCCCTCGGCAAGCTGCGCGCGATTCTCGAGGAGCGGCTGGCGCTGATGGCGCCGTCGCGGCGGCTGCGGCTGGCCCTGGCCGACGAAGTTCTCTCCGGCGAGGCGGCGGGAGGGACGCTTCGCGTGCTCGACGCCGGTTGCGGCGACGGGCTGCTGACGCTCTCCCTTGCCCGCCGCCACGGCGAGTGGGCGCTGCTCGGGGTCGACCAGCGAGCCGATCTGCTCGACGGCGCCCGCGAGCGCGCGGTCGCGCGCTCGCTCGGCAACGTCCGCTTTGCGCCCGCCGACCTCACCCGACAGCTTCCCGAGGGGAACTTCGACGCGGTCGTCGCCCTCGAGTGCCTGCACGAGATCCCCGACGACGCGGCGGCGCTGCGCGGCATGGCCGGGGCTCTGAGGGCCGGCGGCCTGCTCGCCCTCCAGGTCCCCGAAAAGGATTGGACCCCCGTGCTCCCCGGCAGCACCGGCATCTGGCGGGAGGAGGTGCGCCACGGCTACAGCCGCGAGGAGATCGCCGCCGACGTCCGCGCCGCCGGCCTCGAGCCGGTCGACCTGCGGCCGACCTACCGCAGCCTTGCCGCCGCTGCCCAGGAGATCCGCGACAGGATCAAGGACGCGCCGCTGCTCGTCCGCTTGCTCGCCTTTCCGTTCCTGGCCGCGGCGGTGCGGATCGAGCACCTCGGCCTCACCTGGGGCAAGCCGAGCGCCACCCTCGTGCTGGCGCGGCGACCGGCTCAATAGACGTACTTCTGCAGTGCCTCGTCCCATGCCCGGGAAGAGTCGTCGGCTGCGACGACCCCGTCCAGCGTCGGGTCCGAGGTCGCGTTGAACCGGGTCGCGTAGAAGTTGTGGTAGACGAGGTCGCCGAACACCGTGCCGACGTCGCCGGGACCGCGCTGGCTGCTGACCTCGAAGAAGTGCAGGTTCGGCGCCTCCGCCGCGGAGATTTCCTCGCCGACATCCCCGGAGGCGTCGCGTCCTTCCGAGCGCGGCACGTAATGGGCGCGGAACGAGTGGCCCTGCTCGACGAATCGCCCGAACCGCATCGCCCAGCAGCAGGGATGGACGTACTCGCGGTTGAGCCTCGCTCCGGACACCTGGGCGCCCTCGTCGAGCGGCGCCAAGAGGCGATCGAGCCAGTCGTCGTGCAGCGGGAAGGCGTCGACGTCGAGTGCGACCACAAACTCGGTCTCGCAGCGCAGGACACCGAGGTCCATCGCCAGCTCGTGTCCGACGTTGGCGGGTAGCAGCAGTCCCTCCACGTCGTCGCGCGCGGCGATCCGCTCCCGCGATGCGTCCTCGGAGCCGTTGTCGACCGCGACGATCCTGGTGTTCGCCGGACTGCGGCGCCGCACGACGTCGATCAACACCTCGAGGTGCGGCCACGAGTTCCAGTTGACCGTCACCACCGTTGCCGCGCCTGGCTCGAGATGATCGATCCGCCTGCGGGCCCGAGACCGCAGTGCGGGCACGGCCAGGCGCCAGCCGGCGATCTGGGCCAGGCGTCGCATCGGAGGGCGGGTGGAGACGGGGATGTGGTTGACGAAGCTCAAGGCGTGGGGGTGGTCGGCGGCATCATGACGGAGCTTGACCATCCGTTGTCAGATCCAGAACGCCTGCAATTACGCCGCTACTCTCCGGCCGGTGGAGCACGAGGTTCACGCACCGACCCCGCCGCAACCGTCGTCGACCCGGCGCCTGCAGGGAATCGAGGGAATGCGGGCGCTTGCCGCCAGCATGATCGTCCTTGTCCACATCTGGGGGTTCTCATCCCCGAACGGCAAAGCCCTCGGCTTCGACCTCTGGATCGGCGACGCGCTCTCGACCCTCTCCGTCGGGGTCACCCTGTTTTTCACCCTCTCGGGGTTCCTCCTCTACCGCCCCTTCGTTGCGGCGATCGCCCGCGGCACCGAACGCATGTCGGTCAGCGCCTATTTCCGCAACCGGTTCTTGCGGATCGCGCCGGCTTACTGGGCGATCCTCTTCGGCTGCGCGATCCTGATCGGCACCGTGTACCTGCGCGAGGGGGCGGTGCTCGAGGTCGGGCGCCTCACCGATCCCTTCGCCTTCCTGCAGTCGGCGCTGCTCTTGAACAACTATCGCCCGACCACCCTGGGGATCGGCATCGGGCCGGCATGGTCGCTTGCGGTCGAGCTCGTCTTCTACCTCGTCCTGCCGCTGCTGGTCTTCGGCGCCGCCTGGGCCGCGCGCCGGGCGAAGGATCGCCGCGGCCGCGTGCTGGCCCTGCTCGGGCCGCCGCTGCTGCTGTTGGTTGTCGGTCTCAGCGGCAAGCTGGTGGCGGGACACGTCTTCCCGGCCGCCCCGACGGCCGGGTACGGGAACAACTGGCACTCGGTGGTCGAGCGCAGCTTTTGGGCGCAGGCGGACCTCTTCTGCTTCGGGATGATCGTTGCCGTCGCCTACGTTCAGATTGCCGACGGCCGCCTGCGGCCGCCCGCGCACTGGCGGCCTTTCGCAGCCGTGCTCGGGCTCTTGATCTTCATTCCCTGCGCCGCGACGATGAACCAGGGCGAGCACAGCTACCTGCTGCAGAACACGGGACAGGCGCTGGCGCTGGCGCTGATCTTCGCGGCGATCGTGGTGCCGGAGGCCACCGATGCCGCACCTTCGCGCGCGCTCCGCTTCCTGGAGTCCGGGCCGCTGGTGGCGGTCGGCGTCGTCTCCTACAGCGTCTTCCTCTGGCACCTACCGGTGATCGTCTGGCTGTCTCAGCACGGTCTTACCGTCTCCGGTTGGGGCGGGCTCCTTGTCAACACCCTGATCGTCGCCGTGGTCGTCGGTGCGCTCTCGGCGCTGACCTACCACTTCGTCGAGCGCCCGGCGCTGCGATACAAGCGCTCGATGCGTGTAGCGCGGCCCGCGCCTACGGCAGGCGCTGCGCAGCCCGCAGCGCCAGGCGCCGCCACCGAGCCGGCCATCTAGCCGTCGCCAGCTTCGCCTCAAGCAGTCGCATCGAGTCGCTCGCGAGCACCTCGATTCGCGGCAGCGCCAAGCGGTTGCAGGAGCGGTTGGCGATTCCGGGATCCACCGTGAACGCGGCCAGGTATCCGGCTTCGCGAACCGTTGTCTCGACCGCCGGGTTCGCCTCTCCGTGGGGATAGGAGAGGGCACGAGGACGCGGCAACCCGAGCGACTCCAGCCGCGCGGCAGACTCGGTCACCTCGGTCGCCACCTCGGCCTGCTCGAGGCGCGCGAGGGGCCGGTGGGTCATCGCGTGGGAGCCGATCTCGACGCCCCCCGCCGCGAGCTGACGAAGACCGGCGGAGTCGAGCAACGTTAGCTCGCGAGCTCCCAGCGGACGATCCCACTCGTTGGTCGCGCCGGTGAGGCCGGCGACGGCAAAGGCCAGGGCCGGGACGCTGCGCTCCGCAAGCACCGGAAGGCCCTCGCTCAAGAGGTCGACGTAGCAATCGTCGAAGGTGACCAGGACAGCGCGCTGGGGCAGGCTGCGGCGCCCTTCGAAAGCCGCCAGGACGGCGTCGAGGCCGACGAAGCTCCAGCCGCGGGCCGACAGGCCGTCGAGCTGCTCTGCAAGCCGCTCGGCGGGAATCCCGTACTCGGCGAGGACGGAATCCCCGCTGAGGTCCGAGACGGCGTGGTAGGCGAGGACGGCGACGCTGTCTCCGCCGGAGAAGGCTCGCTGGGCCTGGCGCACGCCGCGCAGGTGCTCCATCGTTCTCAAGCCGAAGAAGAGCCGTCGCACCCAGGACTCCCGCCGGCCGCTCCTGACCAGCGCGGTGGCGGCGGCGCGCAGGGGCCAGCTGAAGGCTTCCGGCGCCACCACCAGCGGGCCGAGGAGCCAGCGGCTGCGGCGGGTATGGAAGGCCGGGCCTTCGTCGAGCCTGTTGGCCTGCTCGGGGTGCTTCAGCACCAGCTCCTCCTCGGAGCGTCCCGCCTCGCGGGTTCGGCGCAGATAGGCGGCGGGATCGACGTCGTAGTACTGGTAGCTGATCGCGGCGGGGTTGTAGACGACCCTGAAGCCGGCTTTGACGACCCTCAGCCCGAAGTCGATGTCCTCGCCGCCGAATAGACCTTCCCGGGTAAACGAGTTGTCGAAGCCGCCGACGTGCTCGAACCCCTCGCTTGAGATCGACATCTGGCCCGTCAGCAGGTCGTCGGGTCCGGCCTCGGCGCCGTCGGCCCTCAGCCGCTCCCGGCGTGAGCTCGCCCAGAGGCCGACGCCCCAGCTGAGCAGGTTCTGCGGCGAGTCCGGGTGCAGCGGCATGTCGCCGACGACGAGGTCGGCGCCCTCGCGGTGCGAGCGGTCGTGCTCGGCGAGCATCGCGGAGTCCGCCTCCATATCGTCGTCGAGGAAGAGAAGGATCTCGCCGGTAGCGGAGCGGGCGCCGGCGTTGCGCGCCTCCGCCGCCCCGCTGTTGTCCTGCTCCAGAATCGTGAGCGGGAAGGGAGGGTGTAGCTCGCGCAGAGCGGCGGCGGTGCCGTCGGTGGCGCCGTCGACGACTACGACCACCTCGAAGGAGGAGATTTCCTGCTTGGCCAGCGCCTCGACGTTGTGGACCACCCGATCGCGGCGCTGGTGGGTGGGGACGATGACGCTGAACCGGGGCCGCTCCGCGCTCGCCTCCATCAGCTCCCCTCGCGAACGCGATCCTCCGCCGACCGGTCCCGCAGCACGAGACGCCGGGCGAGCGGCGGTGCTGCCGCGGCTAGAAGTGCGGTAAGGCGCGCCCGCGGCCGGATCCGGGGGGCGAAAGCGCGCCGCACCAATTGGTGCCGAGGCCCGGAACCGTAGATCGCGTCCTGCACCTCGGCCACCGTCGCCCGCGAGCGGTGCATCCGAATCGCGCTTTTGAGGGAAGGTCGCTCCTCCGCGCGGAGATCCGGGTTCCGCAGCGCTTTTTCGAGCAGGGTCGCACGATCCCAGAGGCTCGCCGCCCGGCTCGTCGTCAGGCTGCCGGCGTGGAGGTAGTAGCGGTAGTAGGGGTCGATCGCCATCCCCGCCTGCGAGCCGTCGAGCAGAAAGCGAGCCCAGCAGTCCCAGTCGTAGCCGGTGCGCAGCTCCTCGTCGAAGCCGCCGATCTCCTGCAGCGGGGTGAGGCGGTTGGCCGGCCATCCGCCGACGAAGCAGCTCTCGAAAATCGCGGTTCGCTGACCCTCGGTGACGAACGGAGTGTAGGTGGCGAACGTGCCCCCCTCGGCGTCGTCGACCACGAACCTGGCGTCGGTCGTGATCAGGTCCAAGTCGGGTCGCTCGCGGGCGAGGTCAGCCAGAACCTCGAGGCGGCGAGGATCGTAGGCATCGTCGGCGTCGAGGATCGCCAGGAAGTCGCCGGACGCCGTCGCCATCCCGGCGTTCAGCGCCGAGGCGCCGCCGCCGTTCTCCTTGCGGACCAGCGTGATCCTGTCCGCGAAGGGGCGCAGCGACTCCTCCGGATGGTCGGTGGAACCGTCGTCGACGACGATCACCTCGTGCGGGGGGTAGGTCTGGGCCAGCGCCGACTCCACCGAACGCGCGACCGTGTCGGCCGCCTGGTAGGTGGCGATGACGATCGAGAACCTCGGCGGATCGCCGAGCGGTTCGATCGACGCCGGGGGCGAGGGGGCCAGCCACCGCGGCTCGGTCATGCGGGCAGCCGCCAGGAGTGAGGGAGGACGACGTCGCCTTCGGCCTCGGCGGCGACCGGGCGATCGCCGATCGTCCCTGGCTCGACGTCGAACAGGGCGGCCGCCTGCAACCCGTCCTGGATGTGCCGTTTGGCTTTGACGATGACGTCGATCCGGTAGCGCCCAGGCAACAACGGCAGGGAGTCGATGTGGCACTCCAGGCGGGTTCCCGGCTCGGAATCGCGGACGTCGACCGGCGCGGTCATCTCGCTGTCGAGGGTGCAGACCGGCTGGCCGAGGCTGTTGACAATCGTCAGCTGGCACTCCATCGTCGGCAGGTGCTCGGTGACCTCGACGGCGATCGTCGCCGGGCGGCCGGCGACGACGACGTTGGGGTGTCCGCCGCTCGCGTCGTGGATCTCGAGCCGTCGCACCAGCGTCTCGTCGTAGGCGCGGCTGTCGCGGTCGGTCCGCTCCAGCAGGTCGTCGGAGGCGGCGCTCTCGAGCGTCCGCAGGTAGCTGTCGATCGCCCCGACGATCGGCGCGTCGGCCTGCACCTCGCCGCGTTCGAGCAGGATGCCGCGGGTGCATAGCGCCTGGATGATCGCCAGGTTGTGGGAGACGAAGACGACGGTGCGGCCCTCTTTGGCGACCTCGTTCATCTTCCCCAGCGACTTGCGCTGGAAGGAGGCGTCGCCGACCGCGAGGACCTCGTCGACAAGCAGGATCTCGGGCTCGAGGTGGGCGGCGACGGCGAAGGCGAGCCGCACCGACATCCCGCTCGAGTAACGCTTGACCGGCGTGTCGAGGAAGCGCTCCATCTCGGCGAATTCGACGATTTCGTCGAAGCGGAGGCGGATCTCCGCCCGGCGCATGCCGAGGATCGCGCCGTTGAGGAAGATGTTCTCGCGCCCGGTCAGCTCTGGGTGGAAGCCGGTGCCGACCTCGAGCAGCGAGCCGACGCGGCCGGTGACGTCGGCGTAGCCGGTCGAGGGCTCGGTGATCCGCGAGAGGATCTTCAGCAGGGTGCTCTTGCCGGCGCCGTTGTGGCCGATCAGGCCGACGACTTCGCCAGAGCGGATGGTCAGCGAGAGGTCTTTCAGCGCCCACAGCAGATCGCGGTCTCGCTTCTCCTTGCGCTCACGCTTGAAGGGGCTCCGCGCTTTTTCGACGATTGCCTCGCGCAGGGTGCCGTAGCCGGGCCCCTTCACCCCGAGGGTGTAGCTCTTGCCGAGCGCCTGGGTCTCAATTGCGACGTCACTCATCAGACGAAGTCGGCGAAGGCGCGCTCGGTGCGGTCGAAGTAGGCAAGGCCGGCGAGGAGGATCGCGACCGCGGCGAGGGCCGAGATCCCGATCAGGTCCCAGGGGGCGTTGCCGGTCCCCAGCGTCGCCCAGCGGAAGCCTTCGACCACCCCGACCATCGGGTTGATCGCCGAGAGCGTCCGCCAGGGCTCGCTGATCTGGCTGCTGGGATAGACGACGGGGCTAATGAAGAGCCACATCTGGATCGCAAACGGGACGATGTAGCGGACGTCGCGGTAGCGGACGTTGATCGCCGAGAGCGCCGCCGTCGTGCCCAGGGCAGCGGCCGCCGCGATCGCGACCAGCAACGGCACCGTCAGGATCGCCGCCGAGGGCACGAAGCCCCAGGCGAAGACGATGATCATCAGGATCACGAAGGAGATCGCCAGGTCGACGAAGCCGGCGACGATCACCCCCGCCGGCATGAAGATCCGCGGGAAATAGATTTTCGAGACCAGGGCGGAGTTGCTGACCAGGCTGTCGGAGCCGAGCAGCAGCGCGGTTGAGAAGAAGGTCCAGGGGACTAGAGCGGCGAGGCTGAAGAGGGGGTAGGGGAGGCCGTTGGACGAGAGGCCGGCGACGTTGCCGAAGATCAGCGAGAAGACGACCATGAACCCGACCGGCTGCAGGACTGCCCAAGCTCCGCCAAGCGCGGTCTGCCGGTAGCGGACGGTGATGTCGCGGAGGGCGATCTGCCCCGCCAGATCGCGGTAGCGCCACAGCTCCCTCGGAGCCAGCACCCGGCTGAACCCGCGGGTCGGCTGCAGGCGCAGCGTCTCGGGCTGCGGTTCGGGCGCGGCTGCGGTGCGCTCTTCCGGCGCAAGGGTCTCCATGGGACTCACCATGAAAACGCATCGGCAGGTTGTGGCGGGTTTGAAGTCACGCAGCGAAGATTGCTTGCGCGGCCGCCTCCCACCGCAGCGTCCGTCAGACTTGCGGCGGTATGGCCGCCCCCTTCTTCAGCGTCGTCGTGACGACGTTCAACCGCGAGCTGATCGTGCGCCGCGCCGTCGACAGCTGCCTGGCGCAGACTTTCGAGGACTTCGAGGTCGTCGTTGTGGACGACGCGTCCAGCGACGGGACCGTCGCCGCGCTCGAGTCCTATGACGATTCGCGGCTGCGGGTTGTCGTCCACGAGCGCAACCAGGGGATCAACCCGGCACGCCACACTGGCGCCGTCGCCGCCGGGGGCGAGTGGGTCGTCGTCGTCGACAGCGACTGGGAGCTGATGCCCGAGGCTCTGGATCGGCTGCGGGTGGCGATCGAGGGGCTGCCGGAGGGCGTGCGTGTGGTCCGCTTCCGGCTGCTCTGGGATGACGGATCGGTGACGCCGACCTTCGTCCCCCCGTCCCCCTACGGATACGAGGAGAGGATCCGATGGTGGGAGGAGGAGGGGGGCAACGACGCCGGGCGCTGCATCCAGGCCGCGGTCTTCGAGACCACCCCCTACATCACCGATCGGCGCGGGGCGATCGAGACGATCTTCGAGCTCGACCTCGCAAAGGCCGAGCGCTCGCTGTGCCTGGACGAGGTCCTGGGCAAGGAGCACAGCGACGCCCCCAACAGCTGGATGCGAAGCACTTCCGCCGCCGAACTCATCCCCCGCCTGCGCCAAGAGGCGCCGGACATGCTGTGGATGGCGGAGACAAGCCTGGCGCGGCACGGTGAGGCCCTGCGTCGCTGGGGTCCCCGCCAGTACGCGAACCTGCAGCGGGTGGCGGCGCTCCAGTCCTTCCTGCTTGGCAGGCGCCGCGAGGGCATCCGCCACGCCCTGCGAGCGCTGCGGCAAAGGCCGCTGGCGCCGCTCGCCTGGGTCACGCTGGTGCTGGGGATGCTGGGGCCCAGCGCCGTCGGCCGCGGGACCCTGGTCCTGCGGCGGCTGCAGGCGCTTCGCGCCTGAGCCGGTAATCAGGCGGCAGCCGTGGGCGGGCGTCCCGCGAGCCGCTCCGGCAGCACCAGCGGGCGCAGGATCGTCGCCAGCATCACCAGGGCGAGGAGGAACTGGGCACCGGTCCAGGTCCAGCCGACGGCGATGACCCCGATGTCGGGGATCAACAGGGCGCTGAGGCCGAGGACGATCGCGAATTGAACCCCCTGCACCACGACCACGAAGCCGCCCCGGTGCTCGATCCGCGCAACGCCGATGCCGAGGGCGACGATCACGTTGGGGATCGCCCCGACTGCCAACAGGCGCAGCAGGTTGGTGCCCGAGTCGGCGTAGGCCTGGCCGAAGACCAGCAGTGCCAGCGGGGCGATCAGCGCGGTCAGCGCCGCCAGCGGAGCGACCAGCCGCATCGAGTGGGCCAGCGCCTGGCGCGAGAGCCGCCGCAGCTGCGGCATGTCGAGCGCCGCCTCGACGGTCAGCGAGGTCATCACGTTGAGGGCGACGAGCTGCAGCGAGATGCAGATCATCCAGGGGATGAAGAAGTACGCCGCGTCCGCGGCGCCCGCCTGGTTGGCGACGAGGATCGGCAGGTACATGTTCCCGACCAGGGCGAACAGGTTGCCGCCGTAGTTGCCGGCCGCCATGCGGATCACCTTGCTGCGGTCGAGCGCCCCGAACGAGCGATCGTTAGGGACCAGGCGGCGAAAGATCAGCCAGTTGATGACGAGGATCGCTGGCAGGAGGGGCGCGTTCCAGGCGACGAAGGGGCCGGCGGTCGGTAACAGCGCCGCCAGCGCAATGAGAAGGACCAGCTTCGTCGCTGCGTAGAGGGAGTTCTCGAGCGGGATCCAGCGCGCCGTCTGCAGCCCGGTGAGGACGCTGTCCTGGAGGGTGAAGATCGTCGTCGCCGCGGTCGCCAGCGTGAAGCCGATCAGCCAGTTCGGCTCCTGGAGGAAGTCGAGGGTGGGGGACCAGAGGTTGCTGGTCGCCGCCACCACGGCGCCGAAGACGAGAGAGAGGCCGGCGGTCAGCGCGTAGCTGCCGATGACGAGCCGTCGCAGGGCGGTGCCGGCGATCGGCAGGTAGCGGACCAGCACCGCCGAGAGCCCCAGCGAGCAGACCCCCGAGACGAGCGCCATCGCCGAGATCGCGGCGGCGTTCTGGCCGACCTCGTGGGCCGAGTAGGAGCGGGCCGCGAGCGCCCAGAATGCGACCCCCAGCAGGCTGGTGATCCCGGTCCCGATGATCAGGTAGTAGCCGGTGCGGTAGAGCCGGTCGTCGAGGTGGCCGCGCAGCCGCCTCAGACCGCGCGGTGCGGTCTGAGTCGAGCTCTCCACGACTACTCGGCCCCCGGCCCGGAGACCCGCCAGAGCACCTGGTCGCGGCCGGCCGCCTCCCAGAGCGGGGTTGCGCGCACGCCTTGGCGCTGGGGCCAGTCCTCGCCAGCGAGGACGAAGCGGGAGTCGGGCTCTTCTCGGCTCTCTTCGAACAAGGTCACTTTGGTGTTCGGCAGGAACCACTGCAGGCTGTAGAGCCCGATCGTGTCGTAGGAGTCGAGGTCATAGGCGATCGTCTGCGCTCCGGCGTCTTCGGCGGCGGACTGGGGGCTGGTCCATCCCGGCGGGAAGACAGCGCGCTGGGAGCTGCGAACGGGGTTCCAGGCTCCATAGACGGCCACGGCGAGAAACAAGGCTACCGCGGCCACTCCCGTCACCTTCGGGCCGAAGGCGGTTGCCCGCGTCAACAGCCAGGCGCCGCCGAGCGCGACCAGCGCCGCGCCGATCAGGATCGCCGGGCCGAGCTGCACGGTGATGAACGGCAGCGCCGAGACGTTCCAGCGATTGGCCGCGTCTGGATCCGACGCCGTCGCCCTGACCAGCACCACGAGCGCGGTCAGCACCCCGAACCCCGCCAGCGGCCAGGCCAGCCTGACTTGGGCACGACCGAGGGCGGTGAGGCCGAAGGCGATCAGCGCTGGCGCCACCACCTCGGCGTAGCGGCCGTAGATCAGCATGTCGGGACGGCTCCGTTCCGGGAAGGCCGCGGCGGAGATCACGAGCAGCAGCGCGGCCAGGGCGAGGAGGACGGCGAGGAGCGGTTGGCGCCGGCGGACGAAATCGGCGACCGCGACGGCGGCGAGGCCGAAGCTGGCGACGAGCAGGTACCAGGTCTGCCCCAACAGGTTGGCCAGCGCCGTGCGCAGACCGCCGAACTGGACGAGCTCGTCCATCCGTTCGCTCAGTTCGTCGGGGGCCGAGCCGGCGTAGTTGTGGTCGATCAGGTAGCTGTCGAGGAGGTGGACGCCGTAGAAGGCGAGGGCGACGACCGCGACGCCGAGGACGAGGGCCGCCGGCCGCAGGCGCCGCCGCACGGTCAGCCAGACCATTCCCGCCAGGGCGATTGCGATCGCGACGATCATCCGGTTGTGGACCGCCCAAAGCGCGCCGCTGGCGGCGCCGAGCGCGGCGGCCCAGGCGAAGTCGCCGCGCCCTTCGCGCTCGGAGAGCAACCCGCCGAAGGCGATCAGCCAGAGGCAGACGAGCGGGAAGAGCGCGTTCTCCGACATCGCCACCTGGGAGAGGACGGTCAGCGCCGGGTAGACGGCGCCCGCCAGCGCGCCCCAGATCGCCAGCTCGGGACCGACTCCGGCAAAGCGCTTCAGCAGCAGGTAGAGGAGGGGGAAGACCGAGGCCGCGAGCGCCGCGTTGAGGACGAGAACGAGGTGGTAGAGGAAGGTCGGGTTGGAGCCGAGCTCGAGCAGTGGCGCGATCAGCAGCGAGTAGCCGCCGCGGTAGAACGGCGCCTGTTCGAGCTGGCCGGCGAGGTCGCCGTCGATCACCCTGGCGTTGGTCAGGTAGCCGATCTCGTCGGCGACCAGCACCGGCCCGGTCCGCAGCAGCGAGAGGACGAAGCGAAGCAGGAACAGCGCGACCGTGCCAGCGATCAACAGCCGGCCGCGCCGGGTGGACTGGTTCATTTCCCTTTACGAACGCGAGAAGGGCGTCCGTGTCAGGGCAAAGGTGCAGCTAACCCACGCCTTTTTGACGCCGGGCGATGGCCAACTCGTAGGCCTCCTCGAACCGCGGCAGGATCGCCGCCGGGCTGAAGGTCTGCGCCCGCGCCGCGGCCGCGGCGCCGAGCCGCTCCCGCAACCCGTCGTCGGAGATCAGCCGCTGCATCGCATCGACCAGCGCGACGCGGTCGTCGGGCGGGACCAGCAGGCCGGTCTCGCCGTCGACGACGATGTCCCGCAGGCCGCCGATGTTCGAGGCGACGACCGGCTTGCCGGCGGCCGAAGCCTCAAGCGCGACGATGCCGAACGGCTCCGGCCAGAGCGAGGGGGCGACGGTGAAGAGCGAGCGCCGCAGCGCCTCGATCGCCAGGTGATGCGGCAAGGCACCGGTGGCGTGGACGTTCGGCCGCTCCTTCAGCTCGTCGATGTAGCAGCGGCCGACGAGAACCAGCGCCGGCGGGTCCTTGAGCTGGCGGTAGGCCTCGGCCAGGTGCCAGGCGCCCTTGTCGACGGTGGCGTCGCCGAAGAAGAGGATGAAGGGCTCGTCGGGTAGCTGGGCAAGGCGGGGGTCGCCAGCGGGGGAGGAGGGCAGCTCGCCGATGAAGTTCGGGATCACCCGCGAGATCTCGTCCCCGCCGATCCGGCAGAGCTCCTCCACCGTCGAGCTGACCGGGAGGAAGACGTCGACGTTACGCCGCAGGCGCGGGCCGAACCAGCCGACGCCGCAGGCAGCGACCAGGCCCCTGGAGACGCCGTAGTGCTCGCTGGCGCAGAGCTGGCACTTGACCGGCGCCGGCCCCGAGCAGACCTCGTCCTTGCGGCGCAGGCGCTTGGTCGCGCAGATCAGGCCGTAGTCGTGGAGCGAGAGGGCGAGGGCGCTATGGGACTCCCTGGCCAGTGGCAGGTAGGAGTGGACGATCCAGTTGTGGGCGTGGACGACCTGCGGCCGCTCCCGCCGCAACACCCGCCGTAGGTCGCGGACGGTCTCGGGGTCCGGGGCGGGGGGCGCGTGACGGCGCTCGGTGTCCTGATGGGTGCGGGTGATCCGGTAGCTGGTGCTGCGCAGGGTATGGACGCGAGCGCCCGCCATCTCGCTTGCCACCACGTCGCCGGGCTGCTGCAGCGTCGCGATCGAGACGTCGTGCCCGCGGGCGATCAGCTCGCGGCTCAAGTCCTCCACCACGCGCTCTTCGCCGCCGACGATTGGCGCGATCGACTGGGCCAGCATCATGACTCGCACGCACAAAGCCTCGCACGAGGAGGGGCGGTGGGCCTGCCAGAATCCCGCCGGTGCAAAGCGAGCCCCGCGCTGAGCGCGCCGCCACCCCGCCCACGATCTCGGTCGTGATCTGCGCTTACACCTTCGACCGCCTCGAGGTCATGGGTGAAGCGCTCGACTCGCTGCGGGGCCAAACGCTGCCGCCGCACGAGATCGTCCTGGTGATCGATCACGCCCCCGAGCTGCTGGAGGAGGTCCGCCGCCTCTGGCCCGACCTGAAGATCGTCGCCAACCGCGAGCAGCAGGGCCTTTCCGGGGCGCGCAACACCGGCGTCGCCGAGGCGAGCGGCGAGGTCGTCGCCTTTCTCGACGACGACGCGATCGCCGCTCCCGACTGGCTCCAGCATCTGGCCGACGCCTACGCCGATCCCGAGGTTCTCGGCGCCGGCGGCAGCGTGCACCCGCGCTGGGTCGAGGGCAAACCGGGCTGGTTCCCGCCCGAGTTCGCCTGGGTAGTCGGCTGCACCCACTCCGGGATGCCGCAGGAGGCCGGGCCGGTCCGCAACCTGGTCGGCGCCAACATGTCATTCCGCCGCGCCCCGTTGGTCGAGGTTGGCGGCTTCAGCCACGAGCTGGGACGGGTCGGGACCCTGCCGGTCGGCTGCGAGGAGACCGACCTCAGCATTCGCGTCCACCAGCGCTGGCCCGCGGCCGAGATCCTCTACGATCCCGCCGCCGAGGTCGAACACGTCGTTCCCGGCTCGCGCGGCAAGCTCGGTTACTTCTTCGACCGCTGTCGCGCCGAGGGGCGCTCGAAGGCGGTCCTGACCAAGATGGTGGGCAGCGAGGATGGCCTCTCCTCGGAGCGCTCCTACGTCCGGCAGACGCTGCCAGCCGGGGTCCTGCGCGGCTTCCGCGACGCGCTGCGTGGCGACACCGGCGGTTTCGGGCGGGCGACGATGATCTTTCTCGGGCTCGCGGCGACCACCTCCGACTATCTCAAGGTCCGCTCCGGTCTCGTCAAGCCCGACCGCACCGAGGACGCCCACCCGAGCGCCAACGGCGGCGCCCCGCGGGTGCTGATGGTCACGCCGCGCAGCCCGCTCGAGCAGGGCGGGGTGGAGCGGCACGTGATGGAGGTCAGCCGGAGGATGGCGGCGGTCGGTGTCCGCCTCGAGGTGCTCTGCTCCGACCCGGAGCTGAAGCAGGCGACGAGCGAGACCCGCGACGGGGTCCGCATCCGTACCGTCCGCGCCTGGCCGCGCGGCCGCGACTGGTTCCTGGCGCCGGGGATCTGGCGCGAGATGGGGCGCGAGAAGTGGGACCTCGTCCACCTCCAGAGCTACCACACGCTGGTCGCCCCGCTGGCGATGCTGCGGGCGCTGACCCTGCGCATCCCCTTTGTCGTCACCTTCCACGGCGGCGGCCACTCCTCGGACCTGCGCAACCGGACGCGGAAGATGCAGATGCGGCTGTTGCGGCCGCTGCTGCGGCGGGCGGCGCGGCTGGTGGCGATCGCCCGCTTCGAGATCGAGGACTACGGGGAGGCGCTCGGCGTGCCGCCCGAGCGCTGGGTCTTCATCCCCAACGGCACCGACCTCAGCTTCTCCGACGCCGACCTCGCCACGGCCGAGCCGGCGACCGCGACGCTGGCCTCGATCGGGCGACTCGAGCGCTACAAGGGTCACCACCGCGTCCTCGAGGCCTTCCCGTACGTGCTCGAGCGCGAGCCCGGGGCGCGGCTGCTGATCGTCGGCAAGGGGCCCTACGAAGACGAGCTGCGCCGCCAGGTCGAGGAGCTCGGCCTCGCCGATCGGGTCGAGATAACCAGCGTTCCCTCCGGCGACCCGCAGGGGATGGCGACGCTGCTCGGACGCGTCTCCCTGGTCGTTTTGATGAGCGAGTTCGAGTCCCACCCGCTGGTCGCGCTGGAGGCGGCCGCGGCCCGCCGCCGGTTGCTCGTCGCCGAAGCCGGCGGCCTGAAGGAGATCGCCGAGGACGGGTTCGGCCGGGGGATCTCGCTCGACTCGAGCGCCGAGCGGGTCGCCGCCGCCGCACTCGAGGAGCTGGCCAAGCCGCTGCCAGACCGATCTCCGAGCCTCAGCTCCTGGGACGAGTGCGCCACCGCGCTCCTCGATCTCTATGGATCGATTTCTTCAACTGGACGTTCGGCCGAGGGACGAACGTCCAGCGGATCAGGGGGTGACTGAAGCCGCACGGGGGTGAGTCGATGAGAGCGGGGCAATGAACCGCTCCCGCCACATCGCCACCGTCCTCGTCCTCGCCCTCGGGCTGATCGCCGTCTTCGCCTCGGGCGCTCTGGCCGCCGAAGGCATCGGCCCAGCCAAGAGGCTCGGCGGCACCAAGACCGACTCCACGACCTCTGCCACTTCCACCGCTCGGCCCAATACGGGCAGCAAGGAAACGCTGACGGTCGCGACCAAGTCGCCCCTCGCCGGCACCACCCTCGCCGGCACCGTCGTCTGGGAGGTCTCGGTCCTGGCCGGGGCGCCGAGCAAGGTCGAATTTGCGATCGACGGCAGCGTCCAGGGAGCCGACACGAGCGCGCCCTTCGCCGTAAGCCTCGACACCACCAAGCTCTCCAACGGGTCCCACACCCTCAGCGCCACCGCCGACGGTTCGCGCGGCGTCAAGGCGACGACCAAGGTCACGGTGAAAGTCTCGAACACGACCTCGACCCCGGACCCGGAACCGACTCCCGAACCGGAGCCGACCCCTGAACCGACTCCGGAACCCGCTCCCGCTCCCAGCCCCACCAGTGGCCCGATCTACTGGGGTGCGACGATCGGCTCGCACCTGACCGGCAACCAGGCCCCCTGGGACATGAGCGCGGTCACCAAGTTCGAGGAAAACGCCCGCAAGAAGGCCTCGATGGTCCAGTTCTTCCAGCCCTTCGCCAACTGCAACCCGGGCTGTTCCTTCTACAAGTTCCCCACCAACCCGATGGAAAGCATCCGCCAGCACGGCTCGATCCCGGTGCTGAGCTGGAGCTCGCAGTCGATCCCCTCGACCAAGGTAGAGCCCGACTTCCAGCTCTCCGACGTGATCTCCGGTCGCTACGACACCTACATCCGCGAATTCGCCACCCAGGCGAAGAGCTGGAACCATCCCTACTTCCTCCGCTTCAACTGGGAGATGAACGGCAGCTGGTTCCCCTGGCACGAGGGCGTCAACGGTAACCAGGCCGGCGAATCGGCGAAGGCCTGGCGCCACGTGCACGACATCTTCACCGCGGTCGGCTCCAGCAACGCGACCTGGGTCTGGTGCCCGAACGTCGAGTACAGCGGCAGCACCTCGCTGGCCTCGCTGTATCCCGGCGACGCCTACGTCGACTGGACCTGCCTCGACGGCTACAACTGGGGTACCAACCCGGCCAAGCCCGACAAATGGAAGAGCTTCGACACGGTCTACAAGCCGACCTACCAGAAGATCGTCGAAACCATCGCTCCCTCGAAGCCGATGATGATCGGCGAGGTCGCCTCCACCGAGTACGGCGGCTCGAAGGCGGCCTGGATCAAGGAAATGCTGGCCAAGATCCCGACCGACTACAAGAAGATCCGCGCCCTCCTCTGGTTCGACAAATTCGACAGCAACATGGACTGGCCGGTCGAGACCTCGGGCAGCGCCACCACCGCCTTCGCCGAAGGCCTGCAGAGCTCGGCCTACTTGGGCAACACCTTCGCCGGTCTCAGCGCCACGGCGATCCAGCCCCAGAGCTGATTCGCGGATTTCAACCCCACCTGGACAAACGTCCAGGTGGGTGGACGGAAGTGAATCGAGGCCGAATGCCGCCGATGGCCTTGTATGGCCAAAAGCCTCTCGATCCGCTTCACCGCGCTCCTCGCCCTCGTGGCGCTGGCATGCCTTCTGCTCGGCGTCGGCAGCGCCTCCGCAAAGGTGCCGGCCGGCAAGCTGCAGGGCGGGGGCAAGCACGCACGGGTCAGCAAGGCGCGGGCCCTGGTCAGTCCCAGCCGCTGCGTCTCGCGGCGCTCCAAGCGCGTCAACTCGACCCGCATCCGACGCCGCTGCGCTCGCAAGGTGGCCAGCGCCCCCGCCCAGCCCCTCTACTGGGGCGCGACGATCGGCTCGCACCTGACCGGCGACCAGGCGCCTTGGGATATGAACGCGGTCGCCACCTTCGAACAGGGGGCGGGCAAGTCGGCTTCGATGGTCCAGTTCTTCCAGCCCTTCGCCCAGTGCGGCGGCTCGGACTGCTCCTTCTACTCGTTTCCGACGACGCCGATGGACGACATTCGCGACCACGGCTCGATCCCGGTTCTCAGCTGGAGCTCGCAGGCGATCCCCTCGACCCTCAACCAGCCCGACTTCCAGCTCTCCGACGTGATCTCGGGACGCTATGACTCCTACATCGCCGAATTCGCCACCGAAGCCCGCGACTGGGGGCACCCCTTCTTCCTCCGCTTCAACTGGGAGATGAACGGCAACTGGTTCCCCTGGGCCGAGGGCGTCAACGGCAACGGCAGCGGCGAGTACGTCGCCGCCTGGCGCCACGTGCACGACATCTTCGCCGCCGCCGGCGCGACCAACGTCTCCTGGGTCTGGTGCCCGTTCGTCGACCCGGGCGGCTCGATGACCGATCTCGGCTCCCTCTACCCGGGCGACTCCTACGTCGACTGGACCGGCCTCGACGGTTACAACTGGGGCACCAACCCCGCCGCGCCGCGCGGCTGGCGGACCTTCGACCAGCTCTTCCGTGACACCTACGACGAGATCGTCGAAGCCATCGCTCCGTCGAAGCCGATGATGCTCGCCGAGATCGGCTCCAGCGAGCAGGGCGGCTCCAAGGCGGACTGGATTCGCGACGCGCTGACGCGGGTGCCGACCGAATACCAGCAGATCCGCGCCCTCCTCTGGTTCGACAAATTCGACGACAACATGGACTGGCCGATCGAGACCTCCGCTCCTGCGACCACGGCGTTCGCGGAAGGGGTCCAGCCGCCCGTTTACGTCGGCGCCGGCTACGGCGGCCTCTCTGGTGGTGCGATTGCGCCGCCAAGCTGAGTCGGCGATGCCGTATGACCGCTTCCCTATGCTTGCGACCCTGTTCTCTCGGCCTCACCTGAAGCGCTCCGCTGGAGTGCGTCCGGTCCTCGCGGCGCTGATCGCGACGATCGCCTGCTGCCTGCTCGCAACCAGCGTCTCGGCGTCTGCCAAGCCGCATCCCAAGCCGCCCGCGAAGCCCGTCTACTGGGGCGCCTGGGTCGGCGACCAGATCACCGGCACCGACGCGCCCTGGGACATGGGCGGGATCGCCTACTTCGAGACCATGCTGGGCAAGGGGATGTCGCTGATCGAGTTCTCGTCCGCGTGGCAGGTATGCACCTCGAGCGGCTGTCAGCCATACGAGTTCCCGGTCGAAGCGATGGACAACATCCGCGGCCACGGTTCGATCCCGGTCTACAGCTGGGGCGCCGAATCGAGCCCCCGCAGCAGCGAAAACCAGCCCGAGTTCCAGCTCGCCGACATCATCGGTGGGGTCTACGACTCCTACATCGCCCAGTTCGCGACCGAAGCCCGCAACTGGGGCCACCCCTTCTTCCTCCGTCCCAACTGGGAGATGAACGGCAGTTGGTTCCCCTGGTCGGAGCTCGCCAACGGCAACTCCCCCGGCCAGTACATCGCCGCCTGGCGCCACATCCACGACATCTTCGGTGCCGTCGGCGCCACCAACGCCACCTGGGTCTGGTGCCCGTACGCAGAAACCGAAAAGCGGCTGAAAAAGGCCCCGCTGAAGGCGCTCTACCCCGGCAACGGCTACGTCGACTGGACCTGTCTCGATGCCTACAACTGGGGTCGGAACGCCGTCAACCCAAAGCCCTGGCGCAGCTTCGACGAACTCATCTCCCCGGCTTACAGGGAAGTGACGAAAAAAGTCGCGCCGAAAAAGCCGCTGATGCTTGGCGAGTTCGCCACTAGTCCCTACGGGGGTCACAAGGCGGCCTGGATTCGCCAGATGTTCGAAAGGCTGCCTCGCGACTACCCGCGCATACGAGCTTTGATCTACTTCAACACTGTTGACCGAGGAATCGAATGGCCCTTGGAGACCTCACCTCCGGCCGCCAAAGCGTTCGCGAAGGGGATTCGCAAAGGCATCTACGCCAATAACCGGTTCGGCGAACTCACCAGCAGCCCAATCCCGCCCTTGCGCTGATCTTCCTCGACCGGCGCTTCGTATGCAGGGTGATGAGAGGCGCAGCGAACGGCGTCGAGGCGGGTTTGACGGCCTAGTGGGATCAATGACGCAAAGCAAACGAAATCTCCTCAGGTGGTCCCGAGTCAGCGGACTCTGGCTCGTCGCGGGTCTGACCCTGCTGATGCTCCTCGCTCCCGGGGCGGGGGCGGCAAAGAAGCGCCCGCCGGCATCCCTCTACTGGGGTGCCCAGATCGGCGACCAGATGACGGGCGAAGCGGCGCCCTGGGACATGAATGCCGTCTTCCGTTTCCAGCACCTCGCCGACAAGGGCCTCTCCCTGATCGAGTTCGGCTCGCCCTTCGCCGAATGCAACGACGACGGCAGCGGCTGCGTGACGACGCGCTTCCCCTTGACCCCGCTGGAAAACGCGCGACGCTACGGCGCGATCCCTATCTTCAGCTGGAACTCGGCTGCCAGCCCCGAAGGCGTCAACCAGTCCGATTACACCCTCGGTGCCTTGATCGGCGGCCGCTACGACGGTTACATCCGCGAATTCGCAACCAAAGCGAAGGAATGGAGCAAGCCCTTCTTCCTCCGCTTCAACTGGGAGATGAACGGGTTCTGGTTCCCCTGGTCAGAGGGGATCAACGGCAACACCCCCGGCCAGTTCGTCGCCGCCTGGCGCCACGTCCACGACATCTTCGAGTCGGTTGGCGCTAACAACGTCACCTGGGTCTGGTGCCCCAACGTCGACCTCTACAGCACTCTCACGCCCTTGGGCGAGCTCTACCCCGGCGACCGTTACGTCGATTGGACCGGCCTCGACGGTTTCAACTGGGGCGAGCGCGCGGGCTCGCCGGGCTGGCAGACCTTCAACCAGGTCTTCCACCGCACCTACAGGCGGATCGTCACCAAGGTCGCGCCGAGCAAGCCCCTGATGCTGGCCGAGGTCGCCTCGACCGACAGGGGCGGCAACAAGCCGGCCTGGATCAAGGACATGCTCAACAAGGTCCGCCACAACTACCGCAAGATCCGCGCCATCGTCTGGTACGACGTCGACGACCGTGGTACGAACTGGCCCCTCGAGCGCAGCAAAAGGGCCAGCAACGCCTTCCGCAAAGGCATCAACAGCGGCGCCTACCGCCCGAACCTCTTCGGCGGCATCACCCAGAGCCCCATCCAGCCCCCGCCGCGCTGAGCCGCAGCCTCAAGGGTGGATAGGTAGGGGAGGGCGGGTGCCGCTCTCTCAAAGACCGTCGCGCAGCACCGTGACTCCTTGAGCCTTTGCGAGAGGGGCACCCGCCCTCCCAACAATCGTGCTCTGTAGCTACGGCTCAAGGGCGAAGAGCTTTCTCCAGGAGAACTTCCTCACCTTGACGTCGCTGAACGATCAAGGTTGTAGCAATAATCGTTATTACTCGGAATAGCGGGGGGTGTGTACTGAATAGGGAAGCCGACGAGGTTCCTAGAATCTGCACGATGGCGATCCGATCACGCCGCCTCGTCCGCTGGGGCCTCTCCCTGGCTGCATGGCTTTTCAGTCCAGCCCAGGTTTTCCCTTTGTTAGTCGGGGTCGGCTCCCTGGTCTGGGCGCTTCTAAGCGGTCTACCGGGACCCGTCGTTGCGGTCATCGCCTTGGCTGCTCTCACCTTGACCGCCGCTCTGGCGAACCTGGTGCTGTCTCTGCGGGATCGCGCTAGTCGGTGGCAAGCGGATGGAGCGGCTCTCTACTTCGACTCGATCGAGATCGGCAAGTCGCGCAGGATCAAGGAAGCCAACGTTTTCGTTGACGATTGGAACGGTGCCCCCGTTGTCTTCAACATCGTCAACCCACGAGGAGCATCGCGAGCACACGCCGTTCGGCCGACGGTAACGGTGAAGGACCCAAAGGGCAACGTCCTGGCCGGGCCGACAAATGGGCGATGGGCCACCCCTCAGGCACCGAAGACGGAGGAAGTCGAGCGGGACATTCCGGCCAACGGAGCTCCGGTCGCAATCGACACCGTCGTACAGGAGGTCAACGGCGAGGGCTTCTGGCTGGTGACCGACGAGGGCCTGCGCAGAGGGATCAAGGCAAACACTTCCCGGATCACCCAGCCGGTTTTCGACGTGATCGTCTCGATCCAAGGCGAGAACGTTCCGCTGATTTCAAGGACGGTCAGGGTAGGACTCGGCTTCCCTCTCCCCGCCATCCACGGGACCGGAGCAGTTCAGGACCCGACTGCGACCCGCGAGTTCCGCCCGCGCGACGATGCCGGAGAACTGGCTCAACGCTGCCACATGCTCGCTGGCGGCGTCGAGCGGTGGGTAGAGAGATCCAAGAGCAAGGAGAGCGAGACCGTCGAGCGGATGGTTGATGAATGGGCAGAGGCCGAACCGTCCGTAGTCCGTGCCGAGGCGCGCCGGAACGCTTACACCCGCAACGAGAAGAACTGGGCGGCTGACTACGCGCTGCGGTTCGGTCCTGAGGCACGAAGGATCTTCGCCGAGGCATACGAGATGGGCGAGATCGCCAAGGAACACGAACGGCTTGCGACGCGTCCTCTCGCGACTGAGTTCGAGCAGGTCCCCAGGCTCTTCAACGAGATAGCCGAGAGGCTGTACGCGACTACCGATCCTTCGTTTCAAGTTCCACAGTAAGCCGGAACACGTCGGGCAGTTTCACCTCCATGCCGTAGGCCAGGTAGCGCACCGTCCCCCAGTCGGCGCTGACGCGGCCCCGTTCAATCTGACGCAGCTCCCCCACTGGTACCTGCGCACGGTCCGCAAGCTGCTGCTGGGTCAGCCCTGCGTCCTTCCGCAGACACTTGATCGCGCGGCCAAGGGCAACGTTGTGTGAGTCCCAGGTCCCAGGCATCCCGGTGCGGCAGGGTATTCACAGGATTGCTGAAAGTGGAAAGACCGCTGACGGCGATTCGCTTGGCGTTGGCCTCGAGCCCAATCTACGGTTGCGGGGACGGGTCAAACAGGCCTTGGCGCTTTCGCCTGATTGCCCCGGTTTCCCCCGTTGTCGTCCCTCGTCGCCTTATTCCGAGTGCTTGGCGGCGGGGGACTTTCAACGCCCGCCCAGACGCGGAGGCGAGCGGAGCCGCCCAAACTTCGGCGGCTCCGCTACACCACGCCCAGGCATCAGCCGTTCTTGGTGATGGCCAGCGGCATCACATGCGTCTGCGCGAGCTTCATATCCCTCACCCCCTTCCGCCTCTTGGAGACGGATTGAGGATTGCTAAAAATCTCGGCAGCGGTGAAAGGCTCGTCTGCGGTCAGCCATGAGCCCGCGGCTGACCAGCCACAACGGCGTGATTACTCCCTAGGATCACAGTGCATTTAAGTTCTTTGACTGAACGGGAAAGGGGAGGTCGTGGGGCACACGCCGTGGGAACCGGACTACATCGACGATGAACTAGCGAGGGCCATCGGTCACCCCACGCGAGCGCAGATCCTGGCCGAGGCAAACGAACGGGTCATGAGCCCGTCGCAGTTCGCGAAGCGCCACGAGCTAGACGTTTCTGCGGTCGCCTACCACTTCCGGCAACTGGAGAAATTCGAGTGCCTGGAGATCGTCGCCGAAGTCCCAGTGCGCGGCTCCACCGAGCACTTCTACAAGGCCACCCGTCGCGCGCTCTTTGACGGGAAAGCGTGGGACAACCTGCCAGAGACGATCAAGAACAAAATCAGCGGGCGCACCGTCACCGATCTGCTCGGGGCAATCTCTGAGGCGATGTTGGAGGAAACCTTTGACGAGTGCGACGACCGCGCCCTGGCTTGGGACAAGGTTGTGCTGGACAAGCAGGGTTGGACGGAGATAGAGGCTGCCGTTCGCGAAGCCATCTTCAAGACCTTGAAAGCGGCCTCCGACGCCGAACTGCGGCTCGCCGACTCGGGTGAGCAGGGGGTACTCGCCTCATGGGCCTTCATGTTCTTCAAGTCCCCGTTCAAGGAACCGGACATCGACGCCTAAAGACGAAGCTGTCGCGACAAAGGCCCAAGAAGTCACGCTTGGACCTGTAGGTACGACCAGCTGCGCGACGGTCTTTGGCAGAGGGGTACTCACCCTCTCCTTGACATTGCGCTTTGAGCGAAGGCTAAGCGGCGGCGCGCTGGCGCTCGCGGCGGGTGACCTCGGGGGCCACGTTGTGCCGCGGGTGGTGGAGGCTGCGGCGGCGGCGGGCCTCCTTGAAGATCGTGCCGAGGACGCGGAAGCCGTCGCGGAAGGTCTTCAGGTTGCTGACGCCGGAGATCCGCTCCTTCTCGTAGCTCGGCACCTCGGTGATCTTCATCCCCGCGGATGCCATGCGGAGGTTGATCAGGGTCTCGACCTCGAAGCCCGGGACGTCAAGCGAGATGAAAGGTAGGCAGCGGGCCCAGAAGGCGTTGTAGCCGTAGCAGAGGTCGGTGAAGCGGGTGCCGTGCATCGCGTTGGCGGTGCCGCTGAGGACCGAATTGCCGAGGCTGCGCAGGCGGGTGATGTCGGCGCTGCCGCCGCCCTCCATGTAGCGCGAGCCCTTGGCGAAGTCGGCGCCGGCCTCGAGGGCGGCGACGAAGCGGGGAATCTCGGCCGGATCGGCGGAGCCGTCGGCGTCGAGCATTACGACCAGGTTGCCGGTCACGGCGGCGAAGCCGGTGCGGAAGGCGTCGCCCTTGCCGCGGCCGCTTTGGGTGGTGACGCGAATGCTGGGGTAGGCGTCGCGGGCGGCCTCGACGGTGTTGTCTTTCGAGTTGCCGTCGACGAGGATCACCTCGTGCAGGCCCTCGGGCAGTTCGCCGAGCACCGACCCGATGTTCCTTTCCTCGTTCATCGCCGGGACCACGACGCTGACCTTGGTCTTGCGGATGGCGCGGCGGTCCGCGCCTTTGTAGGGGATGGCGCCGCGGGGGGCGAGCGCCTCGACCTCGATCAGCGGCACGCCGCCGACGCGGTTCGGGGTCGCCGACTGCGCCTCGAGCAGGTCGAGGGGACGCGGCAGAAGGCTGACGGGGACGCCGATCGACTTGAAGGCGCGGACGAGTTCCAGCAGGCCCTCGTCGTCGGCGTGCGGGCTGGAGATGACGACGCGATCGGCGTGGTAGCGCTCGACCACCGCGAGAGCAGCGACGCGGCCGGCCGTCCCGGGGTCCTTTTCGGTCGGCGGTACGGTGCCGACGACATTCGCGTATTTGCGCAGCGGGGCATAGGCCCGCAGCCGCTCGGCGGTCTCCTCGTCGCCGACGAGGACCCAGCGCTCCTGCGGGTTGATGCTCTCGATGTAAGGGGTTATCAGGGCGCGACAGGCGCTGTCGAGGGCGATGAAGCCGAGCCAGAGGCCGAGCTGCTCGACGCTCGCGAGCGGCGTTAGCAGCGAGGAGCTCCAAACGAAAGCGCCGGCGACCAGGAAGCGAATGACGCGCCAACCGCCGCCGCTGTCCTCGGCGCGCGCCGACTGCGCCCCGTAGACGCCAAGCAGCGAGTAGACGACCAGGAGGACGACCGGCGCGACCGGGAAGGCGGGGAGGAGGGCGACACCGGCGAGGGCCGCAACTGCAGCGAGGGCGACGGTGGAAGAGACGAAGTCGACCAACGGCATCAGCCAGAGGCCGGGACCACGCTTGGCCATCGGCATCGCGCCGAGGGTCGGGCGATCCTGAACTAGCGCTTCACGCGTGCTCGCCTGCGGCTTGAACGGGGGGTCAAAGGGGACGTCAGTGGAAGATTGCATGGGGGAGTGGACTGGGTTTATCTATAAGGCCGAAACGGAGTGAGGGTTGCGGTTGTCAACGCAGAGTCCGTATCGGCAGCATCTTTGGATCACATGAGTCGCTGCAATGAGGGGATCGTCACCCCGCAGATTACGGGATCGGGAATAAGAAAAATAGGTTTTTCCCATTACTGGGGTCCGGTGTGCGACCCCCAGTATTTGTGCCTGAGAAGGCCTAGCTCTTATAGGCCTCGGCGAGCTCTGGATCCTTCTCCGCCAGCATTTCCGCCAGCTCGACCATCACCTTGCACTGCTTCCAGGTGGCGTCGTCCTGCATCTTGCCGTCGATCATGTGGACGCCGCGGCCGTCGGGGATTGCCTCGATGACCTTCTTGGCGAACTTGACCTCGTCCGGCGGGGGACTGAAAACCTTCTTCGCGATCCCAATCTGGACCGGGTGCAGCGACCAGGCGCCGACGCAGCCCATCAGGAAGGCGGCGCGGAACTGGGTCTCGCAGCCGGCGGTGTCCTTGATGTCGCCAAACGGCCCGTAGAAGGGGAGGATGCCGGCGGAGGTGCAGGCGTCGACCATGCGGGCGATCGAGTAGTGCCAGAGGTCCTGTTGAGCGCTGACGCGGTCGGCCTCGGGGTTCTCCGGGTCGGCCGGGTCCTCCATCACGCGGTAGCCGGGGTGTCCGCCGCCGACGCGGGTCGTCTTCATCCGTCGCGCCGCGGCCAGGTCGGCAGGGCCGAAGCTCATCCCCTGCATACGCGGGCTGGCGTTGGCGATCTCCTCCAGGTTGACGACGCCCTGTGGGGTCTCGAGGATCGCGTGGACGAGGATCGGCCGCGAGAGCCCGGCCTTGGCCTCGAGCTGGGCGAGCAGGCGATCGACGTAGTGGATGTCCCAGGCGCCCTCGACCTTGGGCACCATGATCGTCTCCAGCTGATCGCCGATCTCGCTAACCAGCTCGGTCAGGTCGTCGAGCACCCAGGGGCTCTCCAGCGCGTTGACCCGGGTCCAGAGCGAGGTCTGGCCGAAGTCGTTCTCCTTCGCGGCCTGGATCAGGCCGGCGCGGGCGGCCTCCTTGCGGTCGACCGGGACCGCGTCCTCGAGGTTGCCGAGGAGGATGTCGGTCTTGGAGGCGATGTCGCCGGCCTTGGCGACCATCTTCTCGTTCGAGAAGTCGAGGAAGTGGATCATTCGCGAGGGCTTGACGGGGATTTCGCGGAGGGGCTCCGGGGCGCCGATCGCCTGCGGCAGGAAGAACTCTCTGGGGTGTCTCAACGTGCTCCTCGGGTCGTTTCGATGTTCGGGGCGGCTAAATCTATTGAGCGCGCCGGTTTGCCGCCTCCAGCGGGCCTAAATTGCCTGCTATCGAGGGGTCCGAACGGGACAGCACGCAGGACTGGATCGTGCCGCGCGGCGCGGTGCCGACCGTGGGCGAGCTCGAAGCGCGGATCGACGAGGCCGTGGTGATCGCCCGCGCCTCCGAGGAGGGCGTGCGGGAAGTGGGGGAGATGGCGCTGGATGCGGCGCGGCAGGCAAGGCGGGCGGCTGAGGCGGCTGAGGAGAGTGCTCGGGCCGCGGCTGCCTCGAAGGTTGCTGGGCCGGCGGGTCCTGTCGCCGCAGGGGACCCACCACCCCCTGCGCAGCAGGGGGTGGTACCCCCTACGACGCCACCCCCCGGCAGTCGCGGGGATGGGCAGCCGCCGGTTGAGGCTCAGGAGCAGTCATCTCTCGCTGAGGAGCAGCAGAGGCAGGCGGAGCAGATCCCTCAGCCTCGGTTCGAGGATCGCTTCCGGCGCTTTAGCGAGAGAGCTGACCGGGTTGCCGCGCGGCTGCGGGCCCTTGAGGATCACCCGAGTCATTCGCAAGGCCCCAGCGTCGGCGCAATGCGTCGGCGAGGCGACGGCTGATTGGGCCGCTGCCCGGCAGCGGTGTTCCGTCGAGCGAGGCTGCCGGCTCGATGCCCCGGACGGAGTTGGTGAGGAGGGTCTCGTCGGCGCCGAGGAGGTCGGCGGCGTGGAGCGGCTGCTCCCGCGTCTCCAGGCCCTCGGCGGCGGCGATCTCGAGCAGGGCGGCGCGAGCCATGCCGGCGAGGATGCGGCCATCGGCCGCGGGTGTCCAAAGCGTTCCTTCGCGGACCGCGAAGAGGTTCGCCCAGCCGGCCTCCAGCAGTTCCTCGCCGTCGCAGATCAGCTGACCGGGGCCGGCTTCGGGGTGCTCCATTCCCCTGCGATCGACCCACTTGTGCTGGCCGTGACCGCCGGCGCGCTCGACCTGGCGCAGCGCCGCGCCGCTGGTCGGAAACATGATCGCCCGGTCGACCGGGCGGGCCTCGAGGTCGAGATCGACCACCTCGGCCCGCGGGACCGCGGTAACCCGCAGGCGCCCGAGCTCGACGCCGGCGGCGGTGGCGCGAACCAGCTCGCCTGCCCCGGAGGGAAGTTCGACCCCGTAGATCTCGGCCAGGCTGCGGCCGAGGCGGGCCAGGTGTCCCGTCGCCTCCATCGGCTCGCCGCCGACCACGAGCAGCGTCTCGAAAACGCCCTTCGCGGGATCCGGTCGCCAGTCGCTCGTCGCCACAGGGGTATCTTGCCTGCGCGGCCCGGTCGATGCTGACGCTGCTGATCGACAACTACGACTCCTTCACCTACAACCTCTTCCAGTTGTTGGCGGAGGTGAACGGCCGCGAGCCGCTCGTCGTCCGCAACGACGAGGCGAGCTGGGACGAGCTCGCGCGCCTCGAGTTCGACAGCGTCGTCCTCTCTCCGGGGCCGGGGCGGCCGGAGCGCGCACGCGACTTCGGCGTCTGCGCCGAGGCGATCCGCCGTTGCGAGCGCCCGCTCCTTGGCGTCTGCCTCGGGATGCAGGGACTGGGCTGGGTGGAGGGAGGAACGGTCGATCGCGCGCCGCAGCCGTTGCATGGGCACGTCGTCTCGGTCGAGCACGAGGGGTCGCCGCTCTTCGCCGGCATTCCCAGCCCGTTTGAGGCGGTCCGCTATCACTCGCTCGCCCTCGCCCGGCCGCTGCCGTCGTCCCTGCGCGAAATCGCCACCTGCGACGGCGTGCCGATGGCGGTCGAACATCGCGACCGCCCGCAATGGGGCGTCCAGTTCCACCCCGAGTCGATCGCGACCGAGCACGGCGCCCGCCTCCTCGTCAATTTCCGCGACCTGACCGGCTTGGCGGGGGGCGGGGTCCCCGCTCCAGACACATCTCGCTATGGCTCGATGTTGAGTGTCTGGAGAGGGGACCCCGCCCCCCGCAACCGGGCCGCTTTGGAGCTTCGGGTCCAGTCTCTCGACGTTCTTCCAGAGCCCGAGGCCGCTTTTGTCTCGCTGTACGGCGATAGCAAGTACGCCTTCTGGCTCGACAGCAGCCGTCCCGGCGAGCGCGGCCGCTTCTCCTTCATGGGCGACGCAAGTGGACCGCTCGCAGAGGTGATCAGACACCGAGCGGGGGAGGGCGAACCGCTCCTCGAACGCCTGCAGTCCCGCCTCGACGAGCTGCGCCCCGCCAAGCTCTCCGACCTCCCCTTCGAGTTCGACTGCGGCTTCGTCGGTTACTTCGGCTATGAGCTCAAGTCCGAGTGCGGCTTTGAGTCACCCCACAGCTCTCCTCACCCCGACGCGGGGCTCATCTTCAGCGATCGCCTGGTCGCCTTTGATCGCCAGGAGGGCGCCACCTACCTCCTCTGCCTCCACAAGGAGGGAGAAGAGCAGGCGGCCGAGGCTTGGCTATCCACGACCTCGGCGAAGTTAGAGGCGCTTCCGTCTGGCGAACCGGGTGACCCTCGCCGGACCCTCCCCGCAGTTGTCCGCCGAGGGTCACCCGGTTCGCCCCACACGGTCCGAACCAAAGATCAATACCTAGCCGACATCGAAACCTGCCTCCAGCACCTCGGCAACGGCGACAGCTATGAGCTCTGTCTCACCAACCAACTGGAGCTCGAGCTAGACGTAGACCCCTTCGATCTCTACCTGGCGCTCCGCCGCGCCAACCCCGCGCCGTTCGCCGCCTACCTGCGCCTCGGCGACCTGGCCGTCCTCAGCTCATCCCCCGAGCGCTTCCTCCGCGTCAGCCGCGACAGCGAAGCCGAAGCGCGCCCAATCAAGGGCACCAGCCGCCGCGGCACGACCCCCGCGGAGGACGCCGCCCTCGCCGCCGCCCTCGCCGCCGACGAGAAGAACCGGGCCGAGAACCTGATGATCGTCGACCTCCTGCGCAACGACCTCGGCGCTGTCTGCGAGGTCGGCAGCGTCGAGGTGCCGGAGATGATGGCCGTCGAGACCTACGAGACCGTCCACCAGCTCGTCTCCTCGATCCGTGGCCGCCTGCGCCCCGGCGCCACCGCCACAGACGCGATCCGTTCCTGCTTCCCGCCCGGTTCGATGACAGGGGCGCCGAAGGTCCGCACGACCGAGATCCTCGACCGGCTCGAGGGCACGCCCCGGGGCCTCTACTCCGGCGCGATCGGCTGGCTCGGCCTCGGTGGCGCCGCCGACCTCTCGGTCGCGATCCGCACCATCGTCCTCGCCGGCGGGCGCGCCACGGTCGGGGCCGGCGGCGCGATCGTCCTCGACTCGGTTCCCGAGCGCGAGTACGAGGAGATGTTGCTCAAGGCCGCCGCGCCGCTGCGGGCGATCGATCCCGAGATCGATCCCGCCTCTATATCCTTGGCTCTCCAGCGCGCCGCCGCAGCAGCGCTGCCGCGCTAGTCGAACTTCCAACTACCTGAAGCAGGAGCAATGGCCGTAGACACCGCCGCTTACCGCGAAATGACCGACGAGCAGCAGGCGATCATCGAAATGGTCCGCCAGTTCGCCGACGAGCAGATCATCCCCAACGCCGAGCACTACGACCACGAGGACTCCTTCCCGGAGCCGATCGTTGAGCAGATGAAGGAGCTCGGCCTCTTCGGGGTCACCATCCCCGAGGAGTACGGCGGCATGGGGCTCGACCTGACCACCTACGCGATGATCGTCGAAGAGCTCTCGCGCGGCTGGATCTCGATCTCCGGCGTCGTCAACACCCACTTCATCGGCTCCTACCTGCTGATGAAGTTCGGCACCGACGAGCAGAAGGAGTACTTCCTGCCGAAAATGGCGACCGGCGAGATCCGCGCCGCCTTCTCGCTCTCCGAGCCCGAGGTCGGCTCCGACGTCCAGGGCATCAAGGCCACCGCCAAGAAGGGCGAGGACGGCAACTGGGAGCTGAACGGGCAGAAGATGTGGGTCACCAACGGCCTCGGCTCGAGCGTCGTCTTCGTGCTGATGAAGAACGACACCCGGGCCGACCCGCCCTACAAGGGGATGACCTGCTTCATCACCGAGAAGGAGCCCTGGAAGGAAACCAACGAGGGCGACTTCAAAGGCCTCGACGTCCCGCCCAAGATCAAGAAGATGGGCTACAAGGGCGTCGAGTCGACCGAGCTCGTCTACGACGGCTACAAGTGCCCGCCCGAGCGGATCCTCGGCGGCGAGGAGGCCGGCCTCGGCCAGGGCTTCATCCAGATGATGGACGCGCTCGAGGTCGGCCGCGTCAACGTCGCCGCCCGCGGTGTCGGCATCGGCCAGCGCGCCCTGGAGCTGGCCCTCCGCTACAGCCAGGAACGGAAGACCTTCGGCAAGACGATCTCCAACCACCAGGCGATCCAGTTCAAGCTCGCCGACATGGCGACCCAGCTCGAGGCTGCCCGCCTCGTCACCCGCAAAGCGGCGCGGATGAAGGACGCCGGCGAGCGCTCCGACCTCGAGGCCGGGATGGCCAAGCTCCTCGCCTCGGAGTGCGGCAAGTACTGCGTCGAAGAAAGCTTCCGCATCCACGGCGGCTACGGCTACTCGAAGGAGTACGAGATCGAGCGCCTCTACCGCGACGCGCCGCTGCTGCTGATCGGCGAGGGGACCTCGGAGATCCAGCGCATGGTGATCGGCAAGAAGCTGCTGCAGAGGCACAAGATCTAATGGAGCGCAGCTAGCCCTATGGCATCGACTTCGGACCTGATCCGCACCGCAGTCGAGCGGTTCCAGGCCGAAGTCCCAGCGCTGGCAAACTTGAAGCTGGTCTTCGGCCTCGAGCTGAAAGCCAAACACGACATCCAGCTCTACCGGGTCGAGCTGCCGGGCCCGAAGATCAGCAAGGACCTGGCCCAGGACGAGCGCGTGTTGGTCGAGGTCGACCGGCCCCAGTTCAACGAGCTGGCTGAGAAAGGGACGCTGAAGAGCTATCGGCGCGCAGCCGAAACCGGCCACATCAAGGCCAACGGCGACTCAAACGTCGTCAAGCTGATCGTCCAGGTCGTGGAAAAGCAAGAGGAACGCGCCCGCCTGAAGAAAGTTCACTGAGCCGGCGGCGCGCGAGCCGGCGGCGCGCTAGTCGACGTAGAAGCCGACCCGTTCGAACGGGCTGGTCGTTTTCTCCCCGATGACGAACATGGTCCCGGAGTAGGTGCCCGTGGTCGAGGTGGCCGGTCCGCAGAGAATGCTGCCGGTTCGGGTCGATGTGATCGCAGTCAGGGCAAATTTGAAGGAGACTTCGCGCAGTTTGCCCATTTCGAAGTTCGAGTAGGTCATCGAACCCAGGTTTTCGTTTTCTTTGCCGCCCCCCGACGCCGCGCTGCCGATGTGGAATTTGCAGAGATTGCCGACCGTCACTGTGATGGTGGCGCCGCCGGTGCAGGCAATGTCCATGGTGCCGGTTGTGGTTTTCGCCGGCAGTCGCAGGTCGTAGTCGCAGCCCGTGGTGGTGACGGTCACGGTTTCGCCAAGGATTTTTGTGCAGTCGCTGTATTCAGGGTGGGTCAGGATTGTCGTCGTCGGGGTGGTTTTGACGACGGTGTTCACCAGTTTGATGGTGTGGCACTGAACCGTGACGCTTTCGGCGCTTGCCTGGAATTCCTGCACGCTGCGGCTGCTCATTGTCAGTAGGGCGGGCGTCGATTCCACTTCGAACTGGGCGAGGGCCGACGATGGGGCGGCCACGGCCGCGATCATGCCGACGGTGAGCAGAGCCAGTCTGAGGGGTCTCGGCAAGCGCGTCATAAAGCGAGTGATAGCCAGCCGCTGCCGATTGCGCAATATTTGCTAACTAAAAAGGCTCTCGCTTTTGCGCCCTCGCAAATGAGGGCATGAATCAAAGTCGGACGAGGTTCTCCGCCTCGATCCCCGTGGTGACGCCGCGGAAGTCGATCGTCAGCGCCGCCGCCGCGACAACGCGCTCGAAGTCGACGTCGGGGTGGGCGGTGACGATCGCGGCGATGTCGCACTCGCCCAGCGCGGGCTCCAGCCCCACCGAGGCGAGGCCGTGGCCGGGCAGCTCGGGGACGAAGGAGTCGTGGTAGGAGACCTCGGCGCCTAGGTCCTGCAGGCGGCCGACGATCTTCAGCGCGGGCGATTCGCGGGTGTCGCCGACGCCGCCCTTGTAGCTGACCCCGAGGACGAGGACGCGGGAGCCGTTGACCGGCTTGCGGACGCCGTTCAGCGCCCGCTCGATCCGTTCCACGCAGAAGCCCGGCTGCGCCTGGTTCACTTTCCCGGCGAGCTCGATGAACTCGGGGTAGAAGTCGAGCTGGCGCGCCCGGAAGGCGAGGTAAAAGGGATCGACCGGCAGGCAGTGGCCGCCCATCCCGGGACCAGGGTCGAAGCGCATGAACCCGAACGGCTTGGTCGAAGCGGCCTCGACCACCTCCCAGACGTCGATCTCCAGCCGGTCGCAGAGCTGCGCGAGCTCGTTCACGAGGGCGATGTTCACCGAACGGAAGATGTTCTCCAGCAGCTTCGAGAGCTCGGCCGCCTCGGGGGAGGAGAGGACGACGACCGTGTCGCAGATCTCCGCGTAGAGCTCGCGGGCGCGCTCGGTCGAGGCCTCGGTGACGCCGCCGACCAGCTTCGGGGTCGTCTTCACGGTGTAGTCGGTGCGGCCGGGGTCGATTCGCTCCGGCGAAAAGGCGAGGTGGAAGTCGCTGCCGGCGGTGAGGCCGGAGGTCTCGAGGATCGGCAGCAGGCGGTCGCGAGTCGTCCCCGGGTAGGTGGTCGACTCGAGCACGACCAGCTGGCCGGATCGCAGCACCCCCGCCAGCGCCGTCGCCGAGGAGACGAGGTAGGTGAGGTCGGGCTCGCGCGAGTCGCTCAGCGGGGTGGGAACGCAGAGGATCACCGCGTCGCAGTCGGCCAGCTCGGCGTACTCGCCGCTCGCCCGTAGCTTCTCGCCGAGCGGCTCCAGGGACGAGCTCGGCACGTCCTCGATGTAGCTGCGGCCGGCGTTCAGCGCCTCGACCTTGCTCGCGTCGACGTCGAGGCCGACCACGTCGCAGCCTGCTTCGGCGAAGGCGACGGCGAGCGGCAGGCCCACGTAGCCGAGGCCGATGATCCCGATCTGCATCGCGAGCAGTCTAGATAGACCCCTCGGATGGGACCGGCAGATAGCATCCGCCGCCGCCAAAACTTTCAAGGAGACGAGAGCAAGCATGAGCGAGACGTACGAGCTGACCACCGACCAGGCCGAGCGCGAGGCAAGCGGGGCGCACAGCTACGGTCGCTACCTCGAGGAGTTCGAGGTCGGCGCCGTTTACAAGCACTGGCCGGCCAAGACCGTGACCGAGGCCGACGACCACCTCTTCTGCCTGATCACGATGAACCACCACCCGCTGCACATCAACGACGTCTATGCCAGCGGCTCCCAGCAGGGCAAAAACGTCGTCGTCGGGCCGCTGGTCTACTCGCTGGCGCTGGGCATGTCGGTCTCCGACATCTCGGGCAAGGCGATCGCCAACCTGGCGACCGAAGAACTGAGCCACCCGAACCCGGTCTTCCACGGCGACACCCTCTTCTGCGAGACCGAGGTCCTCGACGTCAAGCCGTCGAAATCGAAGCCCGACCGCGGCATCGTCAAGGTCCACACCCGCGTCCTCAACCAGGACGGCGTCCTCGTCGCCGAGTTCAAGCGCCTGGTGCTGGTTCCGAAGAAGAACCCGGGCGAGTCCCCGGAACCCGCCGCCGAAAACGTCGAGTAGCGCTAGTGCGCCTCTCCGCTCGCGTGGGCGGGCGGGCGTGACTCCTCGGCGAGCGAGGTGATCTCCAGCTGGCCCTGGGCGGCCTCTTCGAGGACGTCGGTCGCCTCCTGGGCCGAGCGGGCGTAGAGCTCGACCAGGAGGTGGACGACGATCTGCTCGTCGTCGTGCTTGTGGAAGCGGACGTGGGTAAAGAACTCGCGCACGCCGGCATCGCCGAAGGCGCCGTAGGTGAGGAACTCGATCGCCTCCGGGCCGGAGCAGGTCTCGACCCGGTCCTGGTCGACGGTGACGGTGCAGGAGGCGACCCAGGGCGTGCCGGCCACCATCCGTTCCCAGCGGTCGCCGATCGCCACCACGTGGTCGCCTTCGAAGGTGAGGTGGGGCTGGTCGTGCATGCAGTCGAGGCACTGGACGACCGATTCCTGCACCTCGTCGATGCCATCGGCCAGCGATCCCGACTCGGGGTCGACCCGGCGAATCGCGTCGTAGTGGATCTGGATCTCGAGGTTCTGGGACCAGCAGCGGTAGCACCGCAGCCAGGCCGTCCGGTCGCGGTTCAGCTCGCTCATCGCTTCATTGTTAGCGAGGGCGGCGGCTGAGCGCCAGTCGGCCCGGCAGGCCCGGCGCTTTTACCCGATGGGCCGGCGCTTTCAGGCAGCCGCGCCGGCGCCGGCCCGCTGGCCGACGAGCTCGACGATTTCGGCCATGATTTTGTTCACGTCGAAGTCCTTCGGCGTGTATACCCCGGCGACGCCGGCCTCGCGCAGGCGCTCGGCGTCGGCGACCGGGATGATCCCCCCGACGACGACCGGCACCTCGACGCCCTCCTCCCGCAGCAGCCGCACCACCTCGGGGATCAGCTCCAGGTGCGAGCCGGAGAGGATCGAGAGGCCGACGACGTCGACGTCCTCCTGCAGGGCGGACTCGGCGATCTCCTCGGGGGTCAGGCGGATGCCCTGGTAGATGACCTCCATGCCGACGTCGCGCGCTCGCAGCGCCACCTGCTCGGCGCCGTTGGAGTGGCCGTCGAGGCCGGGCTTGCCGACCAGGATCTTGATCCGGTGGCCGATCTTCTCCGAGGTCGCGTCGACCTGGCGGCGGATCTCCTCCATCTGCTCGCGCTGGCCCGGCGCCGAGGCGCCGTCGACGCCGGTCGGCGCCCGGTAAGGGCCGAAGACGTCGCGCATCGTCTGCGCCCACTCGCCGGTGGTCGCCCCCGCTTTGGCGGCGGCGATCGTCGCCGGCATGATGTTGACGCCGTCGTCCGCGGCGGCCTTCGCCAGGTCGGCGAGCGCAGCCTGCACCGCGGCCTCGTCCCGCTCGCCCTTCCACTCGGCCAGTGCCTCGACCCGTTCGCGCTCGACCTCGGGGTCGGGCGTGAGGATGCCGCCGTCGGCGCCCGCCGTCAGCGGCGAGTCCTCGGTCTCGGTGAAGCTGTTCTGGCCGATCACCTTCTGCTCGCCGGCCTCGATTCGCGCCACCCGCTCGCGGTGGGACTCGACCAGGCGCGCCTTCATGTAGGGGACGGCGTTGACGGCGCCGCCGTGCTCCTCGACCACGGCCATCTCCGCCCGCGCCCCCGCGGTCAGCTCCTCGACCAGGCCCTCCATCACGACCGAGCCCTCGAAGAGGTCGGGATACTCGAGCAGGTCGGTCTCGTTCGCCAGCACCTGCTGGATCCGCAGGCTCCACTGCTGGTCCCAGGGGCGGGGGAGGCCCATCGCCTCGTTCCAGGCCGGCAGCTGGATCGCCCGCGCGCGCGCGTCGCGGCTGAGCGTCACCGCCAGTGCCTCGAGCACGATCCGCTGGATGTTGTTCTCCGGCTGCGCCTCGGTCAGGCCCAGCGAGTTGACCTGCACGCCGTAGCGGAAGCGCAGCATCTTCTCGTCGGTGACGCCGTAGCGCTCGCGCCCGATCTCCTGCCAGAGCGCGCTCATCGTCCGCAGCTTGGCGATCTCCTCGACGAGCCGGATGCCGGCGTTGACGAAGAAGGAGATACGGCCGAAGACCTTGGGGAAGTCGGAGTCGGCGACCTGGCCGCGCGCTTTCACCTCGTCGAGGACGGCGATCCCGGTCGAGAGCGCGTAGGCGATCTCCTGTACTGGCGTGGCCCCGGCCTCCTGCAGGTGGTAGCTGCAGATGTTGGTCGGGTTCCAGCTCGGCACCTCGTTGACGGTGAAGGCGACCATGTCGGCGATCAGCCGCATCGAAGGCTCCGGCGGGAAGGCATAGGTCCCGCGCGAGAGGTACTCCTTGATGATGTCGTTCTGGGTCGTCCCCTTCAGCTGCGAGCGGTCGACCCCGTTCTCCTCGGCGACGGTGACGTAGAGGCCAAGCAGCCAGGCCGCGGTCGCGTTGATCGTCATCGAGGTGTTCATCTCGTCCAGCGGGATGCCGTCGAAGAGCTGGTGCATGTCGCCTTTGTGGGCGACCGAGACGCCGACCTTGCCGACCTCGCCGCGGGCGAGGACGTGGTCGGGGTCGTAGCCGGTCTGGGTCGGCAGGTCGAAGGCCACCGAGAGCCCCGTCTGGCCCTTGGCCAGGTTCTTGCGATAGAGCTCGTTGGAGCGGCGGGCGTCGGAGTGGCCGGCGTAGGTGCGCATTACCCACGGGCGGTCGGGCTGGGGAAGTCGGTGGTCGCTCATGCCACGAATGATATTTGGGATCGCGGTTCCGGACGTGAAGTTCCGCACGGCGCCGAAATCCACCGTTCAGACCGCTCGGTGCCGCATCTTTCGGCCTCGCCTGTGTTTAGGCTGGCGACTCGATGAAGGGCAGATTTCCAGCCGTCCTCCTTGCCGTGCTCGCCGCCGGCCTGCTCGTCTGTGCCGTCGCCGGCGCGGCGATGATCGGCGTCTACCGCAACAGCATGGAGTCGCTCGCCCAGCGCAGCCAGCTGGTCAAGCTCGCCGGCGCCAACTGCGCCCGCGCCGGCGCCAACGGTGCGATGCGGATCACGCTCGGCAAAAAAACCGCCGCCTGCTCGTTCCGCACGCCGGTCCTCGGCCGCGACCTCGAGATCGCCGCCACCGAGCGCCTGCTCAGCGGCACCCCCAAGAACCTCCAGCGCAAGGCCTTCCTCGGCCTCGAGCTGCGGGCCGGGGGAGGGTCGAAGTACCAGCTTCTCGTCTTCCCGCGCCAGAAAAAGGCGCAGCTGGTCAAGGTCACCGGCGCTGGCGCCAAATACCTGGCGATCGCCAAGAACGAGAAAGCCGTGATGGGGATCAACCAGGCAAACAAGCTGCGGCTGCGGGCAGTCAACGTCACCAGCGGCCCCGAAAAAGGCCAGGCCCGCCTCTTCGCCTACATCGGCAGCACGCTCGTCGGCGAAGCAGTCGACGACGGAGCCGGCGATCTCACCGGTCGCGCCTCCTCGGTCACCGTCGGCACGATCAAGAACGGCAACGGCGTCGTCGCCAGCGTCGACGACGTGGTCATCCGCGTTCCCAGCCCATTTTGAGCGGCGTAACCTGCGAGCCATGTCGACCGGCACGATCGAGCGGCCTCGGACGGCTGGCCCAGGCTCCGGCCTCGGCGGCAACTGGCGCGTGATTGTTCGCAACGACAGCCACAACACCTTCGACCACGTCGCCCAGACGCTGGCCCGGGTCATCCCCGGCGTCTCGATTGACCAGGGCTACCGGATCGCCGACACGATCCACAGCGGCGGCCAGGCGATCGTCTGGTCCGGCCCGCGCGAGCCGGCCGAGCACTACTGGGAGCAGCTCGAGGGGGCGGGGCTGACGATGGCGCCGCTGGAGCGCGGATGAGGCGACTGCTGGCGATCGCGAGCGGGCTGGCGGCGCTGGTCGCACTCGCCGTGCCGGCGGGGGCCGCCGCCGAACCGGCGCTGCTCGCCGGGTTCCAGGACGAAATCGTCTTCGACGGCCTCGAACAGCCGACCAACTTCCGTTTCGCCCCCGACGGTCGCGTCTTCGTCGCCGAGAAGCCGGGCCGGATCAAAGTCTTCGACAGCCTCGCGGATACGACGCCGACCGTCTTCGCCGACCTCCGCGGCGACGTCTACGACAACGGCGACCGCGGACTGCTGGGGCTCGCCCTCGATCCCAAATTCGACGAAGGGCGCCCGTACGTCTACGCCCTCTACACCTGGGACCACGTGCCGGGGACCCCGTGGGACCCCGAAGATCCCGAGTACGGCGATCCGGAAGTCAGCGGCGACCCCAACTGCCCGGCCCAGAACAACACCGCCTCCTGCCTGGTCAGCGGCCGCCTGGTCGTCCTTGAAGAGGACGGCGGCGACAATGGGCACGCGGTCGAGGAAGCCGGCCTGCCGAAAGAGAAACAGCTGCTCGAAGGCTGGTGCCAGCAGTTCTCCTCACACTCGATCGGGGAGCTGCAGTTCGGCCCCGAAGGCGCGCTTTACGTCAGCGGTGGCGACGGGGCCGCTTATGAATCGATTGCCGACTACGGCCAGCTCGGAACCCCAACCAACCCGTGCGGCGATCCGAACAAACCGGCCGGGACCACGCCGAGCCCTGTCTCCGAATCGCAGGGCGGGGCGCTTCGCTCGCAGAACCTGAAACTGCTGAACGGCGCGATCCTTCGCATCGACCCCGACACCGCCGAGCCGTTCGCGGGCAACCCGCTGACGGGCAACGGCGACAAAAACACCGAACGGACCGTCGCCAAGGGCTTCCGCAACCCGTTCCGGTTCACCTTCGACCCCCAGACCGGGGAGATCTACACGGGCAACGTCGGCTCCTCGGAGATCGAGGAGATCGACCGCTTCGGGGCGCCGCCCGACACCCTCTACAACTCCGGATGGCCGTGCTACGAGGGGATCGAACGCCAGTTCCAGTTCAAGGTGCTTGGGCTCAACGTTTGCAACGCGCTCTACAAAGCCCAAGACGAAGAAAAACCGAAGAACTCGGAGCCCTTCTTCACCTACAGCCACAGCCAGACCGTGGTGCCGGGCGACGAATGCGCCTTCGAATCCGGCTCGGCCATCAGCGGCCTCTCCTTCTACGAAGGGTCGCAGTTCCCGGCCGAATACAAAGGCGCACTCTTCTTCGCCGACGCCGTCCGCGGCTGCGTCTGGGTGATGGAAGAGGGCGACGACGGCGAGCCCGATCCCGCGACCGCGAAACGGTTCATGCGCGAGGGGAGCGTCTACTCCGGCGTGAAGATCAGCGAAGGCCCGGGCGACTACCTCTACTACGCGAGCCTCTTCAGCGACGAAGGCAAAGGGGAAGGAGAGATCCACCGGATCGCCTACAAACCGAACTCGCCGATCGCGCGGGTCGAAGCGAAACCTGCTTTCGGCCTCTATGACGGCAGCGACGAATTCAAAACGACCGTCGACGCGAGCAAATCGTCGGACCCCAACACGGATCCCCTGACCTACGAATGGGATCTGAACGAAGACGGGGTCTTCGAGATCAGCGGTAGTGCGAAAACGCAGTCTTTGGTCTACACCGAAGCCGAACAGCTGACCCGGGAAGGCAAAGGCGAAAGCCCCAATCGGGTGGTAACGGTGAGGGTGGAAGACGACGAAAACCTCAGCAGCGTCGCCCGCATCACGATTTACCCAGGGGACAAACCGCCGACCGTGACGATCACCAAACCGACCGCCTTGCAGAAATGGAAAGTCGGCGATCTGATCAAGGTGGACGGCGCCGGCTTCGATGGAGTGAGCGGGAGTGAAATCACCTCGCCGCGGCCCTACTACTGGGAGACGCGGCTGGCGCACTGTCCCGACCCGTCCAATCCGAGCGCCTGCCACGTCCATCCACTGCAGACCTTCTCGGGTATCCGCCGCCCCGAATTCGTTGCCCCCCAGCACGACTACCCGTCCTATATCCAGATCAACTTGCGGGTCGCCGACGAGCGCGGCCTCTCGGGCACCGCGACTCTGGAATTCCAGCCGCAGACCGTTGACCTCTCGCTGACCTCCGACCCGCCCGGCGTCGAACTGTTGGCCGCGAACACGAAAACGACCTCCCCGTTCACGGTGCCGGCGATCCTCGGCTCGGAAATCCAGCTCTCGGCGCCGCAATCGGCCGTGATCGGCGGCTTCACTTACACCTTCTCCGGCTGGTCCGACGGGGGCACCCGCGAACACCCGATCCTGGTTAGCGCCGGGCAGACCGGTTACAGGGCTTCCTACTCGGGCGGGCCCGTAGTCGTGCCCCCGCCGGACGAGAAAGTCAAGCCGGTGCCCAACACGAAGATCGGGCGCCATCCTCCGGCGAAGACCGCCCAGACGAAAGCGACCTTCAGCTACTCCTCGACTGTCTCCGGGTCGAAGTTCGCCTGCAAGCTCGACGGCAAGCCGAAAGCCGCATGCCCCGCTTCGAAGACCTACAAGAAGCTGAAGCCCGGCAAGCACATCTTCAAGGTCTGGGCGACCGCGGCCGGCAAGACCGACCCGACGCCGGCGCGTTTTTCCTGGAAGATCCTGCGGCCGAAGCGGTAGCCGGGGGAGCGGCTACTCGGCCGCGACGAGGGTGTGCCAGGCCGGCAGCAGCGGGATGTCGTAGAAGCCGATGATCGTCGCGCGAGCCTCGGCGATCTCCTCGGCGTACCAGTAGCGTTCGAAATCCGCCCGGCTCTCCCAGATCATCGTCTGGCGGAAGGCCAGGGGATCGTCGATGGAGCGGGTCAGCGACCAGCTCTTGGCTCCGTATGCAGGAGCCTTGGCGGCGATCGGTTCCCAGAGGTCGAGGAAGCGGTCGGCCCGGAAGGGGGTGATGTGCCAGTCGAGCGTGCAGACCTCTGCCATCAGATTCGCCTTTCGAGTCGGGTCTCGCCGGCGCTCATGCGCCGACCTCGGCCCGGATCGCGCCGGGGCCGTCCTCGTATTTGCCCTCGTCCTCGGACTCAGCGCCGACGAGGATCGAGATCTTGCCGAGGTGCTTGTTTTCGTGCATCAACTGGTGGGCGTCGGGGACGCCGTCGAAGCCCATCGTTTCCGAGAGGACCGGCCGCACCTTGCCCTCGGCCATCAGCTGGTTCGCCTTCATGCACTCGTAGGCGTTGGCGAAGTGGGAGCCGATGATCTGCTTCTGGCGCATCCACAGGTAGCGGACGTCGAAGTCGAGCTGGAAGCCGGAGGTGGCGCCGCAGATGACGACTTTGCCGAACGGCTTGACCATGTAGACGGAGGTCGGGAAGGTGGCCTGACCGACATGCTCGAAGACGATGTCGGGTGAGTCGCCGAGGATCTCTTTGACCCGGTTGGCGAAGCTGCGCGAGGCCTTGAAGCGTTCCTTGTCGGCGGCGGGATCGGTGAGGTTGTCCTTGGTCCGCATCATCTCGCGGAACTCGTTGCGGTTGACGTAGTCGACGGCGCCGAGCTGCTTGACCAGCTCGCCCTTCTCGTCGGAGGAGACGACCCCGACCGCGTTCGCCCCGGCGGCTTTGCAGAGCTGGACGGCGAAGACGCCGAGACCGCCGGCCGCGCCCCAGATGAGGACGTTGTGGCCGGCCTGCAGCTTGCACTGGTCCATCAGCATCCGGTAGGCGGTGAAGTAGGTCAGCCCGTAAGCGGAGGAGTCGACCCAGGAGAGGTTGCGCGGCTTCGGCAGCAGCTGCTGGGCCTGGACCTTGGTGAACTGGGCGAAAGAGCCCCAGGTGGTCTCGTAGCCCCAGATCCGCTGGCTCGGGGCGGCGAGCGGGTCGAGCCCGTGGACCTCGACGTCCTCGTAGGAGGCCTGGTTGCAGTGGATCACGACCTCGTCGCCGGGCTGCCAGCGGGTGACTCCCTCGCCGACTTTCCAGACGATCCCGGAGGCATCGGAGCCGCCGATGTGGTGGCCGTACTCGGGGTGGTCGCCGTAGCCGAAGACCGAGACCGGTTTGCCGAGCGAGGCCCAGACGTTGTTGAAGTTGACGCCAGCCGCCATCACCCGGACGATCACTTCGAAGGCGCCGGGCTCGGGAACCTCGATCTGCTCGAGCTGGAAGGCGTCTTTGGGCTCGCCCTCGCGCTCCTGGCGGATCACCCACGCCGCCATCGTCTCCGGCAGCGTGCCGGGCTCCACGTCCAAGTTCGCTACTTCACTCGTGTCAACGGCCAAAACCGGCTCCTCCGCAGGTCGTCTCTCTAAGGGCGCCGAATCCTACCCAAGGCCACCTGACGCGGCGCATACCTGCGTCCTCCCTCGCTTGCGTGCAGAGCACGCGGCGCTCGGTGCGTCCTTGGTCTGCTTGGTCAGGCGGCCTTGGGACCTTCGATGTCGCGCAGCTCCGGGGCGGTGATCTCTCGCACCGTTGCCTCGACTGGCTGCGGCGCCTCGATCTCCTTGCCCGGCGCCACGCCGAGGCCCTCGACTTTGCGCAGCTGAGGCAGCAACCGCCGTTCCATCGAGCCGACGGCGGTGTCGTAGGCGCCGGTGGCGGTGCGCAGGCCTTTGCCGACCTTCTCGAAGTCGCCGAGGAATTTGCCGAAACGGGCGTGCAGGGTTTTCGCCGCCTCGGCGACCTCGGCCGCCTCGGCGACCATCCGCTCCTGCCGCCAGCCGAGCTCCATCGTCCGCAGCAGGCCGATCAGCGAGGTGGGGCTGACCAGCAGGACGTTGCGCTCCAGGGCGTAGTCGAAGAGCGTTGGGTCGGCGGCGAAAGCGGCGTGCAGGGCTGGCTCGTTGGGAATGAAGCAGATCACCAGGTCCGGCGTCTCACCGGGATTGAATTGGCCCTGGTAGTCCTTCGAGCTGAGGGCGCGCACGTGCTCGCGGGCCTGCCGCGCGTGGCGCTCGAGGTGGACCCGTCGCTCGGAGTCGACCTCGGACTCCTGGGCGTCGAGAAAGGCGTCCAGCGGCACCTTCGAGTCGGCGACGAAGCTGCGTCCCTCCGGCAGTAGGAAGCGGGCGTCGGGCCGCAGTCGTCCGTCTTCGGTGCGCAGCGTCTGCTGCAGCTCGAAGTCGACGTGCTCGGTCATCCCGGCGATCTCGACGCAGCGGCGCAGCTGCAGCTCGCCCCACTGACCGCGGGTTTGCGGCTGGCGCAGCGCCTTCTTCAGGCCGGCGGTCTCGCTGTTGAGGTTGCCGATCGTCTGGCCCACCTGTTCCAGCAGCGCGCGCGTCTGGATGTCGGTCTCGCCGCGGTCCTGGACCTGCTTCTCGATCCGCTTCTGCCCCTCGGCGATTCGCTCGGCCAGGCTCTTGATCTCCGCCTGGCGTTTGTCGAGCGTCTCCCTTGCCGCTTCGGCATCGCGCTTGCGCTCGGCCTCGCCGACTTTGAGCAGGTCGGAGAGGGCGCGCGAGGTTGCTTCCTGGGCGGCCTCCTGGATCGCGGGGGTGAGATCTGGCTGCTCGGCCGGCTCGGGCTGGCGGGAAATCAGGACATAGACGAGGCCGGCGGCGAGAAGGACGACGGCGATGGCAAGGAAGGCAGTCATGGGAGCGATGCTGACAAGCCCTCCAGACGCCACGGCGAATCTGAAACGCCGCTTGCAGCGGCTTCGAGCGGGCCGGCGCCCTGCTCTTCAAGGAACCACTTTGTTTTTCCTCAGAAATCCCTTAGCAATGGGTGTCGCCCAATAGGGGGCGGCAACGAAAAGGGAGAGTCAAATGACTCGCATGCTCAAAGCACTCGGCCTTGCGATCGCCGCGATGGCGGCGCTCGTGGCGATGATGGCGCCGGCTGCGCAAGCCGAAACAGGGGCGCTGACAACGGCGGGCTTCCCGTCGCTCGTCACAGGCGGACAGCTCGGCGGGGTTACGTTCGACATCGGCGAAGCTCCGTTGAAAACCATCGCCTGCGGCACATCGGATTTGACGAGCACACTGGTTGGCCCGACCGATCCGGTCACATTCGTACCGGCCTATGGCGCCTGCGTCGCCGAACCGGGGGCGATGCCGGTCACAGTCACAACCAACGGCTGCGATTACAGCATCGGGGTCAGCAAACCGGGCACCACAGGCACACCCGAAACGACAGGGTTGATGCAGGCGTGGATTCTCTGTCCGGCCGGACAGCAGATCGAAATCCACATCTACGAAAACGCGGCCGCGCATGCCGCGAACGTCTCGCTCTGCACATACGACATCGGGCCCCAGGGGCCGGTGCCGGCGGGCGTCTATCACAACGTGTTCGGCAATCCGAATGACGTCGTGGCGACAATCAGGGCCCAGTTCACAGCTAAAAGGACAGTCGGCCCGGAATTTCTCTGCGGCGGCGGAGGGATGCTGCAGCACCTCCCGATCTCGCTGACAGGCAACTACACATTGCGCGGGTTCCAGGAGTTCGCCGGTGGCGGCGAGGGCGCCCCGATCCCGCTCCACGTCGGCTAGCCGACTAAGGCAGCAGGACGTCGTTCTGCGAGGAGGCGCGGTAGCGGCCCACCGTCAGGTGGGCTGGCCGCGCCTCCGGCATGCCGATCGCCGAGACCGTGTAGGAGCCGGCGGGCAGGCTGATGTGGAAGGTGCCCGGGCTGCGGGCGAAGACGGTTTCCGATTCCTCTTCCGTGGCACCGCGGATCTTCAGTTTGGTGTCGGTCGGCGTCTGGTTGGCAGTCACGAAGGTGACGTTGAGCGGCGCCTTGCTCTTGATCGGCGGCTCGGGGTGATCCTCGTTCTGCGGGATCTCCTGGAATTTTTCCGCTTCGATCGCGATCGCCGTCGGCTGGACGATCACCTCGTCGCGGTTGATCGTGACGCTCACCCGGGTCGAGCCCGAGGGGCGCTGCTCGTTGGCGTGGCGCGATTCGCCGCAGCCCGCCGCCAGCAGCCCGAGGGCGCTGGTCAGGCACGCAATCGCGGCGGCTCTCGCTCTCCCGGGGCCCATCGGGGCTGAATTTAACCGAAGGGGAGGGCGACTACTTCAGCCGTAACGCCATCTTCACCTACGGCGACCGTCGCGCCCGGCTCCGCCTCGCGGCGCAGAATCGCCAGCCCGACCGGTCCGAGCGCGGGGGAGATGGCAGCGCTGCCGACCGTCCCGACCTCCTTCTCGCCCAGCCGCAGGGGTGCGCCCGGCGCGGCCGGGGCGCTGAAGCGCAGCCCCCGCAGGTGGCGATTGGGCTTGCCCTTGTAGTGGAGGCGGGCGACCGTCTCCTGACCGATGTAGCAACCCTTGGTGAAGCTGACCGCCTGCTCAACGATGCTGGCCTCGGCGGGCATCGTCTCGGTTCCCATCTCGGCGCCGAAGCGGGGCCGCCCTGCCTCGATGCGGAGGATCTCCGCCGCCTCCGCCGAGACCTCGACCGCGCCGGCGGCGAGGAGGGCGTCGCGGACTCGCTCGCGCTCGGCGGCCGGGACGATCAGGTCGACGCCGGCGGCGGTACCGACCGCGAGGCACTGGGCGCCGCCGACGGTCACCGCTTCGCAAAAGTTCTCGGGCAACGGCGCGCTGCCGGCGATCTCTACCGCGCGCGGTCCAATCAGGGAGACGAGTGCGTGCTGGCCGCTGGCGTCGGTTACCTCGACCTCGCGGCCGACCTTGTACATCTGCAGGTGGCGGTTGGCCGCCGAGAGTCCCTCCGGCTCGAGGTCGAGCCAGAGCTCCGGCCCCTCGCCCGGGCGCACGACACGCATGTCGGCCTGCATGTGTCCCTTGCGGTCAAGCAGGGCGGCGTAGGCGCCCTCGCCCGGCTCGAGCGCCTCGATGTCGTTGGTCAGCTGCCCCTGTAGGTACTCGGCCGCTTCGGCGCCGCCGACGACCAGCAAACCGCGACCCTCGTGCTCGAGCAAGCCGCATTCCTCGCGCAGTTGGCGGTACTGGGCATCGAGCTCGACGGTGGCGCTCATTCCTCGATTCTAGGAAGCGGAGATTTAGAGGGGTCGAAATCCGCTTTTAGATGTGTCAAAATCTCCTGCCGTGCGGGAGAACGGAGATAAGGGCATCAGCCGTAGGAAGCTCCTCGGGGGTGCCGCCCTGGCGGCGCCTGCCGTCGCCGGCCTCGCCCTCGCCCGCGGCGGCGACAGCGCCCTCGCGGAGCCGGCGGCGAGTGGAAGCGCGCACGCCGGGCATGGCGGCCATGAGTTTCCGCACGCGACCTTCGCCGCCGGGCGGCGCGTCGACCACGACCGCAACGGCTTCCACCCGACGAAGCTGCTGCGCGACTTCGATCACGGCCGCAGCCGCCGCCTCGCCAGCGGCCGGGTCCTGCGCGAGTGGGAGATCGTCGCCCAGGACCGCGAGATCGAAGTCGCCCCTGGGGTTCGCTACGAAGCCTGGACCTATAACGGCCGCGTCCCCGGCCCGACGCTCCGCGCCCGCGAGGGGGAGCTGCTGCGGGTCCGCTTCGTCAACGGCTCCGAACACCCGCACACGATGCACTTCCACGGCATTCACTCGGCGCTGATGGACGGGATGCCAGGGATCGGCGAGAACCGCGGCGGCGGCCAGATCGAACCGGGCGAGGCTTTCACCTACGAGTTCGACGCGACGCCGTTCGGGCTTCACCTCTACCACTGCCACGTCGCCCCGCTTGCCGCCCACATCGCCCGCGGCCTCTACGGCGCCTTCGTCATCGACCCCAAGGAGGGGAGGCCCGAAGCCGACGAGCTGGTGATGGTGATGAACGGCTTCGACACCAACTTCGATCGCGCCAACGAGGTCTACGCGGTCAACAGCGTCGGCTTCCACTACGTCGAGGAACCGATCGCGCTCGGCCGCGACGAGCCGGTGCGGATCTACCTGGTCAACGCCCTCGAGTACGACCCGCTCAACTCCTTTCACCTCCACGGCAACTTCTTCCATTACTTCCCGACCGGGACTTCGCTTGAGCCGAGCGAGTTCACCGACACGGTGATTCAGGGCCAGGGGCAGCGCGGGATCCTCGAGCTGCGCTTCCCCCACGACGGCGACTACATGTTCCACGCCCACGTCAGCGAGTTCGCCGAGCTCGGCTGGTCGGGCTTCTTCCGCGTCGGCGATCCCGGCGAGGTGTCCGCCGCGACCGCCGCTTCGATGTACTGCGAGCTGCCCTGGGGGAAGGGGAGCCCGGCCTGATGGAGGCCGGGGCCCGCGCCGAACGCGCCTTCGGCGGCAACCTGCCCGCCTGGGCGCTCGGCCTGATCCCGCTGGTGCTGATCGCCGCCGCGATCGGCGCCTTCGCCCTGCTTGGCGGTCCCGGCCTCGGCGAGCGCCCCGGCCCGCCGATCGAAGACGTCTCGGTCGAGCGCACCGTCCTGCATCCGGGGGAGATCGAGCTGACCCTGCGCAACGACGGCTCCGACCCGGTCGAAGTCGCCCAGGTCGCCGTCAACGACGCTTACGCGCCTTTCACCGCCGCGGGCGACCGCGAGATCGGCCGCCTCGACTCGACGACCCTGCGGATCTCCTACCCCTGGATCGAAGGCGAGGCCTACGAGATCTTCGTCCTCACCTCCGCCGGCGGCACGGTCGAAGCCTCGATCCCGGTCGCGGCGGAAACGCCCGAGGACGACCTTGGCTTCTTCGGACTGATGGCACTGCTGGGGATCTACGTCGGCGTCATCCCGGTCAGCCTGGGAATGCTCTGGCTGCCCTTCCTGCGCCGGCTCGGCTCACAGTGGATGGGGGCGCTGATCGCCTTCACCGTCGGCCTGCTCGCCTTCCTGGCGATCGACGCCGGGCTCGAGGGACTGGAGATCGCCGCCCAAGCGCCGGCGGCCTTCGGCGGCACCTCGCTGGTCCTGGTCGGTGGCCTCGTCGCCTATCTCGTCCTCGCCGGAATCGACAGCTACCTCTCGCAGCGCTCGCGCTCGGCGCGGGGGGCGGGTGCGGCCGCCGGGTACCTGGCGCTCCTGGTCGCGGTCGGGATCGGCCTTCACAACCTGGGCGAGGGACTCGCGATCGGGTCCGCCTACGCCAGCGGCGCCCTCGCCCTCGGCGCCTTCCTCGTCGTCGGCTTCGCGATCCACAACACGACCGAGGGGCTGGCGATCGTCGCTCCGCTGCGCGACGCCGCCCGGCCGAGTTTCGGGCGCCTCCTCGTCCTCGGCTTGATCGCCGGGGCGCCGGCGATCCTCGGCGCCTGGATCGGCGCCGCCGCCTTCAATCCCAGCCTGGCGGCGCTGCTCTTCGGGGTGGGGGTGGGGGCGATCGCGCGGGTGATCGTCCAGATCGCCCCGGCGATGCGCGACTCCGAAGGCCGCCTGCTCTATCCGGCGAGCGTGGCTGGGATCCTCGCCGGCATCGCCGCGCTCTACCTCACCGGCCTGCTGGTGTCCGTCTGATGGTGGCGGGCGAGGGCGGGCGCGGGCGCCGCGACCCCAACACCGAGGCGATCGAGGACTACGCGAAGGCGATCTACGCGATCGCCGGCGAACGCGAGGGGCTGGTGCTGAACGGCGAGGTCGCGCAGCGGATCGGCGTCACCCCGGCGACCGCCACCTCGATGCTGAAACGGCTCGCCGACCTCGGCCTGGTCGAGTATTTCCCCTACAAGGGCGCCAGCCTGACGCCGGCGGGGGAGAAGGTGGCACTGGAGGTGATCCGCCACCACCGCTTGATCGAGGCCTATCTGTCCGAGGCGCTCGGGATGCCCGAGGACCGCGTCCACGAGGAGGCCGAGGTGCTCGAGCACTACATCTCCGAGGAGCTCGAGCAGCTGATCGCGGCGAAGCTGGGCGAACCGCGGCACGATCCGCACGGAACGCCGATCCCCGGTCCCGACCTGCTGCCGCCGACCTGGGACGCCCGTTGAGCGCAGTGCCGCCGGAGCAGGAGGTTGTCGAGGAGGTCCGGGGTCACGCGGCAAGCGTCGAGGACGTTCTCCCCGGCGAGGCCGCGGTCGCCCGCGCCGCCCGCCACTCGCTGGAAGGCCGCAAGCGGGGCCTCGGCCGCGTCTGGCCCTTTCTCGGGCCCGCCTTCGTCGCCGCGGTCGCCTACATAGACCCCGGCAACTTCGCCACCAACATCGCCGGCGGCGCCAAGTTCGGCTACCTGCTGCTCTGGGTCGTCCTCTCGGCCAACCTGATCGCGATGCTGGTCCAGACCCAGTCGGCGAAGCTGGGGATAGCGACCGGGAGGAACCTTGCCGAGCTCTGCCGCGAGCGCTTCTCGCGCCGCACCTCGATCGGCCTCTGGCTGCAGGCCGAGGTGGTGGCGATGGCCTGCGACATCGCCGAGGTGGTCGGCGCCGCCCTGGGGCTCAACCTCCTCTTCGGGATTCCGCTGTTCCCGGCCGGGCTGATCGCCGGTGCCGGCGCCTTCGCGATCCTGACCCTGCAGCAGCGCGGGTTCCGGCGTCTGGAGGCCGGCATCACGGTCCTCGTCGGCGTCGTCGTCGCCTCCTTCGCCTTCGAGCTCTTCGATTCCAGTCCGGACGGGGGCGAAATCGCCAAGCACCTCGTCCTCCCGGGCTTCGAAGGCACCGAAAGCATCCTCCTCGCCACCGGCATCATCGGCGCGACGGTGATGCCCCATGTCATCTACCTGCACTCGGCGCTGACCCAGCGGCGGATCGTCGGCCGCAACTCGGCCGAGCGCAAGAAGATCCTCAACTTCGAGAAGGTCGACGTGGTGATCGCCCTCTCGCTGGCCGGCCTGGTCAACCTCTCGATGATGATCGTCGCCGCTGCCCTGTTCCACACCAGCGGCCTGACCGGCGTCGACACGATCGACGGCGCTTACGACGCTTTGGGGCAGCTGGCTTCCGACCGGGCGGCGATGATCTTCGGGATCGCCCTGCTCGCCTCCGGCTTTGCTTCGTCCTCGGTCGGGACGATGGCGGGGCAGGTGGTGATGCAGGGCTTCATCCGCCGCCGCATTCCCCTCTTTCTGCGCCGCGCGATCACCTTGGCGCCGGCCCTGGTGGTGCTGGCGATCGGCCTCGACCCGACCAATGCCCTGGTCGCCAGCCAGGTCGTCCTCTCCTTCGGCATCCCCTTCGCGCTGGTGCCGCTGCTGCTGATCGCCGCCGATCGGGAGGTGATGGGGGACCTCGTCAACCCGCGCTGGCTCAGCGCCCTCGCCGGCGTACTGGCGGCACTGATCATCGCCCTCAACGTCTTCCTCCTCTACCAGGTCTTCTTCGGCTAGCTACGCTTCGAGCGATGCCCCTGGCCAGCGACTTCCAGCAGATCCTCGGCGCCCTGCCGCCGGACTGGACCGACCTCGAGGTTGACTTGCGAATCGAGGACGAGTCGCACTATGTCGACAGCGCCGTCGCGCTGAGCCAGGTCAACGCACAGGTCTACCAGCACCCGCACGAGGAGGGCTGGCACTGGCGGCTGCTCGTCGCCAAGAGCTTTGGTCACGCCGCGGCGCCCGAGAGCGTCGCTGGCGTCTTGGAGAAGCTCGACGGTGAAGGCGTCGCTGGCGAGCTGGGAGTTGCCGACGTCCGCGAGGGGCGCTCTGAGGCCGTGCAGATGTGGGGCCGGCCGGAGAGCGTGCGCGAAGAGTTCCGGCAGCGCCGGTCGATCTAGCTTTGGCTCGCGTCCTCAGCATCTCTATCGACCTCATGCTGGGCTCCAAGGTCCAGGAGACCCTGAAGGCGGCGGGCCACGAGGTCGTTGCCTCGGCCTCGCTCGAGGAGACCACCTGGGACGGCATCGACGTGATCGTCGCCGACCTCGACGTCGAGAACCCGGAAGCGCTGGTCGGCCTCGGGATGCCGGTGCTGGGCTACTACTCGCACGTCGACGTTTCGATCAAGGAAGCCGCCGAAGCCGCCGGGGTCGACCTGGTCGTGCCGCGCTCGCGGATGGCGCGGGAACTACCCGGTCTGGTCGAACGCCTGCTCGACGTCTAGGGGCTTTTCCAGCAGGCCGTGCTGAAGGTCCCAGGCGGCCCATGCTTCGAGGACGGCTGAGTCGAAGGGCTCGGGGCGCAGAATCGGCAGCAGCGCGCTGAGCTGGGCCTCCTGTTCGGTCTTTTCAAGCTCAGGGTTGGCGACGAAAAGGGCGTCGAGTGCGGCGTTTGGGTTCTCGACTGCGAATTCGTAGCCGCGCTCGGTTGCGGCGACCATCCCCTCGACCAGGTCGGGGTCGTCTTCGAGGGTCTCTTGCGAGGTGGTGAGGATCAGCTCCGGGTAGGGCGGGGCGCCGAACTCGTTGACCTTGAAGACGCGAATCGGGATGCCCTGGCGCTTCAGTGCCACCCCCTCGGCGTTCCAGAAGCCGGTTGCCGCGTCGACCCGGCCGGCGGCGAGGGAGGCGACGGCGTTGAACCCGATCGTCACCCGCTCGACCCGCGTCGGGTCGCCGCCGTCGGCTTCGACCTCGGAGTCGACCACGGCTTCGTCGGAGGGGAGACCGGTGACGCCGACCTGGTGGCCCTCCATCTCCTGCGGTCGCCGCACCGGCCCGTCGCCCCGGGCGAGGACCGCGGCGAGCGGGCGCTGCACGATCGGGGCGACTCCCACCAGGTCGATGCCGCGCTCGCGGGCGATGCCGAGGTCGTGGATGTCGAGGATCGCGAACTCGACCTTGCCGGCGCCGAGCAGCTTCGGAGCATCGGTCGATTCGCCCGGCGCCTGCACCTTCAGGGCGACACCTTCGTCCTCGTAGTAGCCGCGGGAGAGGGCGGAGTAGATGCCGCTGTGGACGGCGTTGGGGACGAAATCGAGCACGACGGTCGCGCCTTTCGGCGCGCCCGGTTCTGCACCCTCCCCGCCGCAGCCGGCGACTCCGGCGAGGGCGAGGACGGTCGCCAGCAGCGCGACAGTCCTTCTCATGCGGCCCGGGAACCTAATCCATTTAGCGAATATGAGTAGACTGCCGCCGCTTACCTGATCACGGGAATCGAGGAGGAAAAGGTGCAGGAGAGAGGTCTAGCCGCATATCTGGCTGAGTTGATCGGCACGTTGCTGCTGGTCTTCTTCATTACGAGTGTCGTCGTCCTGTACGTGTCGACCGGAGGCCAAGCCCAGTTCGGGACCGACTTCGCGGTCGTCGGTCTCGTCCACGCGTTCCTGCTGTTCGGCCTGATCGTCATGTTCGGTGTCGTCAGCGGCGGGCACTTCAACCCGGTGGTGACGCTTGCGGCGATCGTCATCCGGCGGATCAAGCCGATAGACGGTGCCATCTACATGCTGGCCCAGCTTTCCGGCGGGGTTCTCGGTGCCCTGCTGACCAAGGGCCTGCTGCTCGACGAGGGTCGCGCCACCAACTACGGGGCGACCGCAGTGCAGGGTCTCCTCGCCGGGGACTTCGCCGGCATGATCGTCGAGGGGGTTGGGACCTTCGTCCTCGTCCTCGTCATCCTCACCGCCGTCTACTCGGAGAAGAGCTTCAAGGAGTGGGCGCCGCTGGCGATCGGCACCACCCTCGGCTTTGCGGTGATGGTCGCCGGCCCGCTGACCGGCGCTGCCCTCAACCCCGCCCGCTGGTTCGGTCCCGCCCTCGTCAGCAGCGAATGGGGCGGCGTTTGGCCCTACCTCGTCGGCCCGATCGCCGGCTCGCTGCTCGCGGCCGCTGTCTACCGCTTCGTGCTGGAGCCGGGTGGCCTGCCGCCGACCGAACCGCCGGAGCACGTGCGGCCGCCGGTCCCGAAACGGTCGACCCCGACCAGCGACAAACCCGCCAGCTAGGCAAGCGCCAAGGCGGAGCAGCTTCCAGGCGCCACCCTCTGAGGGTGGCGCCTTTTTTTGTGCCCGTGCCCGGGTCGCGCTTGCAGTAGCTTGGGCTCGTGCGCCGGGTCACCTTCTCCCGCAACTTCACGCTCTCGCTGAGCCGGACGTGCCAGTGCTACTGCAAGTACTGCGCCTTCGCCACGCACCAGGCGCACCTGCACTCTCCTGACGACGTCGAAAAGATCTTGGATGAAGCTCTTCGTCGCAACGCGAAGGAGCTTCTCGTTCTCACCGGCGAGCGACCCGAGGTAAATCCGGTTGTCGCAGAGCGCCTTAAGACCTGGGGCCACGACGACTTCACCTCTTATGTCGTCTGGGCCTGCGAGCGAGCGCTTGAGCGCGGAATGCTCCCGCACACCAACATCGGCGTGCTGGATAAGAAGGACCTGGCACGGCTCAGGGAGGTCACGGCCTCACAAGGCCTGATGCTCGAGTCGACCTCCGAGCGCCTGATGGAGACCGTTCACGCTGGCAGCCCTACCAAGCACCCGGCTGCGCGGCTCGCAACGATCGATGCTGCAGGGGAGCTCAAGATCCCGTTCACGAGCGGCATTCTCGTAGGGATTGGGGAGACCCCCGACGAGCGCATAGAAGCACTCGAAGCCCTCGCTGCCAGCCACTCCCGCCACGGCCACCTGCAAGAGGTAATCCTCCAGAACTTCGTCCCGCACCCGCGCTACTACGGCGCCGAGGTGGCCGACATCGCGGATGAGGCTTCGCGTCAGCGGTGGAGAGGTGGCGGGGGTACCTCTGCCGGACACACCTCGCCTATGGCTCATGTTGAGCGTCTGGAGGAGGTACCCCCGCCACCTCTGCCGGACTGGGCGAGCCCCGTGGGTATCGACGAGATCAAGCACCTGATTCGAGAATGCAAGCGTCTGATGCCGGATGTGGGGGTGCAGGTGCCGCCGAACTTGTCGGAGTTTTGGCCGGAATTGGTGGAGGCGGGCGCGACGGACCTTGGTGGGCTCAGTGCTAACGGGGATCACATCTCGCCGGAGGAGCCGTTCCCGAGTCCGCATCAGGTGCGGAAGGAGTTGGCGCCAAAGGGATTTGCGCTCACGGAGCGGCTTTGCGTCTACCCGCAGTACATGGACCCCGAGTGGATGGAGCAGGGGGTCTTAGACGTGATCAAGCTGAAGTACTGGTCGTTCATTCCGCGTCGGGGCTCCGGGCGGCGCTCCGAAGAGGTCATCGACTCCGAGCTCGCACCGAAGGCGATTGCCAAGGGACGCGAGGGGTTGGAGCTCACGGAGGACGAGCTGACGGCTCTATTCGTCGAGACCCGTCCCGAGGTCATCGAGGAGATGCGGGTCGCCGCTGACGAGTTGAGGGCCGAGCTCGCCGGCGACACCGTCACCTTCGTCGTCAACCGCAATATCAACTTCACCAACGTTTGCGTCGTCGGCTGCGCCTTCTGCGGGTTCGGCCAGGGCAAGCGATCGCCCGATGCCTATGAAGTCTCCGAGGAGGACTTTGCGGCGCGGATCGCCGAAGCCGTCGAGTTCGGCGCCACTGAGCTGTGCATGCAGGGCGGCATTCATCCCGACCTGACCCTGGAGGAGTACGGCCGCTGGCTGAAGCTGGCGAAGCAGGTGGCGCCGCATCTGCACCTCCACGCCTACTCGCCGATGGAGATCAACTGGGCCTGCGAGCGCTCCGGCAAGGAGCCGCTGGAGGTCTTCGAGTACCTGCTCAAGTGCGGCCTCGGCTCGACGCCGGGCACCGCGGCCGAGGTGCTCGACGACGGCGTCCGCCAGCGGATCTCGCCGAACAAGCTGCCGGTGCGCCGGTGGGTCGACGTGATCGAGGCGTCCGCACGCGCCGGCGTCTCGACGAGCGCCACCGTCATGTTCGGGCACATCGAGGAGCCGTGGGAGCTTGCCGAGCACATGCGCGTGATCCGCGAGCTGCAGGAGCGCACGGGGGCTTTCAACGAGTTCGTCCCGCTGTCGTTCATCCCGTTCCACACCATGCTCGGCCGCACGCACGGGATCGAGGAGATCTCGCGGGAGGAGAACCTGAAGCACACCGCGGTCTTCCGCCTGGCGCTCGGCAGGAGCGTCCGCTCGCTGCAGGCGAGCTGGGTGAAGATGGGCCTCGACGCCGCCACCGAGGCGCTCGACTGGGGCGTCAACGACCTGGGCGGAACGCTCATGGAGGAGAGCATCTCGCGGCTGGCGGGCTCCTACCACGGTGTGAAGCTCGAGCCCGCCGACCTGATCGCTGCCGCGCACGCCGCCGGCCGCCCTGCCGCCGAGCGCACCACGATGTACGGCATCCGCAAGCGCTTCGAGCTCGCTGCCGCGGCCTA
>JAWVFA010000048.1:0-36330 GCA_033856415.1 Solirubrobacterales bacterium
GTGCGCCGTCCACACCGGCATCGGGGCAGACGGCGTGCTCGAGCTTTCGCGCAGCGACGAGCCGGGGTTCGCCGCGCGCCTGCGGATCTTCAACCCGGACGGCTCGGAGGCCGAGCTGTCCGGCAACGGGGCGCGGGAAGCCGTGCTCTACCTGCGCGAGGCGGGCTGGACCGACGCCGATACGTTCACGATCCTGACCAAGGCCGGGGAGGTCACGCCGACGATCACCGGACCGGGCGCGGTCTCGATGGCGATCGGGCGCGCCTCGGTGACCTCGCCGTTCTACCCCGAGGGGCCGGAGGACGGCAGCGGGACGATCAGCTCGCGGGGGCGCGAGTGGAAGTTCCAGCACGTCGACGTCGGCAACCCCCAGTGCGTGATCGACGCCGGCGACGAGATCGAGGAGCTCGACCTCGCGACGCTGGGCCCGGCGATCGAGTCCAGCAAGCGCTTCCCGCAGCGAACGAACGTCTCCTTCACGCGGGCGGACGGTTCGGCGGTTCGGGCACGGATCTTCGAGCGCGGGGTGGGGGAGACGCTTTCCTCTGGCACCGGCGCCAGCGGTGCAGCGGTGACCGCCTTCCTCCGCGGCGCCCCGAGCCAGCTTGTGGTTGAGCTCGAAGGAGGAGAGCTGCAGGTCGACATCGGCGAGGAGCTTGCGGTTCGCCTCGACGGCTGGGCCGAGCCAGTCTTCGCCGGCGAGCTCTCGCCTGAGTTGCTACAGGCGCTCGCCGAGCTGGACGGCGAGTAAACACGCCGCGAGCGGCTGGATCGCATAGATTCCCGCGCCCATGGGCATCGCCGATCCGTCCAAACGCCTGGAGGCAATCCCTCCGTACAAGTTCCAGGAACTTGAGCAGCAGATCGCCGACAAGCGCGCTGCCGGGATCGACGTGATCAGCCTCGGCATCGGCGACCCGGACCAACCGACCTACCCACACGTCGTCGAGGCGATGCAGGAGGCGGTCGCGAACCCGGCCTACCATCAGTACCCGAGCAACCGCGGCCGCGACGAGTTCCGCGCCGCGTTCGCCCGCTTCTACGATTGCCGCTTCGGGGTCGAGATCGACCCCAAGACCGAGGTGATCCCGGCGATCGGCGCCAAGGAGTGCATCTACAACCTCTGCTTCGCCTTCCTCGACCCCGGCGACGTCGCCCTCGCTTCCGATCCCGGCTATCCGGTCTACACCGGGGGGCCAATCCTCGCCGGCGCCCAGGCCGAGCTGCTGCCGCTGGTGCCCGACCTCGGCTTCGCCCCCGATCTCGAGGCCGTCCCGGCTGAGGTCGCCGCTAAGGCGCGGTTGATGTTCGTCAACTACCCGAACAACCCGACCGGCGCGGTTGTTCCCGACGGCTTCTTCGAGAAGGTCGTCTCCTTCGCCAGGGAGCACCAGATCCTCGTTGTCCACGACAACGCCTACTCGGAGACCACCTACGACGGCTACGTGGCACCCAGTTTCCTCGCGACACCCGGCGCCAAGGAGGTCGGCGTCGAGGTCTTCTCGCTCTCCAAGGGCTACAACATGACCGGTTGGCGCTGCGCCGCGATCCTCGGCAATGCCGAGGCGATTCAGACTTACTGGCGGCTGAAGACCAACGTCGACTCCGGCCTCTTCGAGGCGATCCAGATGGCCGGCGTTGCTGCCCTCGAGGGTCCCGGCGAGCCGCTGGAGCAGATGAACCAGACCTACGCCCGCCGTCGCGACCTCGTCGTCTCCGCCCTGGGTGAGATCGGCGTCGAGGTGGCCTCGCCGAAGGGCACGATCTACGTCTGGGCTCCTGTCCCCGCGGGTCATACCTCGACGTCCTTCTGCGAGCTCGTGCTCGAGGAGGCCGCCGTCGTCATCTCGCCCGGCTCGATGTACGGGCCCAGCGGCGAGGGCTTCTTCCGCATCGCCCTGACCGCTCCCGACGAGCGGATCGAAGAGGCGGTCGAGCGGATGCGCGAGCACCTGAGCTGAGCCGTCCTGCCAGCCCAGGTACTCGTCCGGCCAGCTCGGGCGCTACTCGACCTCGACTTCGTCGACCATGCCTTTGAGAGCGTGCGGAGGCCCGCCTTCGAGGACAGCCGTCGACTTGGTGCCTTTCTCTTCCAGCGGCGGCGCTCCCTTTTCGGTTTTGAAGAACTTTTCGACGTCCTCGGCGGTGGCGTCGCCTTTCAGCGGCGAGGCGATCAGGTGGTGCGGCTGCGCGCCGATGTTGTCGAAGGCGATCTCGGTCGCTCCCGACGGGAGCGTCTCGGCGTTGAAGACATACTCGGCGGCCTCGACGGTGGCGTCCCCCTCCCGAAAAAGGGAAGAGCGGTGGGTGCTCACGGGACCTCCTAGGGTGGCGGACGAGTCGCAGTGACCCTACCCGCGCCCCGGTCTTCAAGCCGTGGCAGCTTCGCGCTCCGCCTTCTTGCGCCAGTAGCGGTCGAGGCCGGCCCATTGGTAGGCGGTGGGGACCGCCTGGAGCAGCTCGTCGACGGTGTCGCCTTCGATGCCTTCCGCGTCCAGCACGGCGCGGATCCGGCGCTCGAGATCGGCGTTGTAGGCCTCCTGGTCCATCAGTTGGGCCAGCGCGGCCTCTTCGCGCAGCTTCGCCCGCACCTTCTCGATATGGCCGGGGACGTCGTCCTCGATCGCGCCGAAGTGGGTGAGCGCGAGACGCTCGGGAGCCCAGCCGGCAATCGTGTCGAGCGATTCCTCCCAGACCTCGATGTCGATATCGGGCGGGGGAGTGGGGGCCACGATCAAGTGCGAGGGTGGGATCCGGCAGGCGGCGACGTCCCCGACGAACGCCGTGCCGGTCTCCTCGTGCAGGTAACAGACGTGGTGGGAGGCGTGGCCGGGGGTGTAGGCGACGCGCATCCCGAGGACGGTCTCGCCGCGGCTCAAAACCCGGACGTTGGCCTCGGGCACCGGCACGATCTCGCCCCACAGGTATTCCAATTTGTCGCCATAGAGCCTCTCGGCGCTGGCCAGCAGCTTCGAGGGATCGATCAGGTGCGGAGCGCCGCGCTCGTGGACGTAGACCTCCAGCTTGGGCCAGCGCCGCACCAGCGCCCCGGTCGCCGCAGCATGATCGAGATGGATATGGGTCAGCAGCACCGCCCGCGGCTGCTCGTCGCCGATCGCCTCGAGCACGGTTCCCAGCGAGGACTCCGGGCCGGGATCGACCAGCGCTCCGTCGACCTCCCAGCAGCCGATCACGTGCGGCCGACCGAGATGCATGACGTCGATTACGCGCACGCGCGGAGCTTAGGCAACCGGAGCCGGAAAGCGGTCGTCCGCTTCCAGCGTCTGCCGCAGGCCGTCCTCCATGCCGCGCGGCGAGTAGCCGAGCTCGCGCTGGGCCTTGTCGTAGCTGGCCCAGAAGGTGACGTTGTCGGCGGAGGAAATCAGCTCGCGCAGGTTCGGCGGCTGGCCCATCACCTTGCCGACCAGGGGGCCGATCGGGATCATCGCCTTCATCAGCCCGGTCGGCAGAGTTCGCTTCGGCGCCTTGCGACCGCTGACGCGGGCCACGGTCTCGATCGCCTCGCGCATCGTCGTCACCGGGCCGCTGATCACATAGGTCTCGCCGAGCTTGCCCTTGTCGAGGCCGAGGAGGATGCCGCCGGCGATGTCTTCGACGTGGGTCATGCAGATCCCCAGCTCGGGGAAGGGCATCAGCGGCAGTTTCCCGGCGAAGAACTGCTCGAGCAGGTCGGCGACCTGCGAGGTGTCTTCGGGGCCGTAGACGCCGCCGGGCTGGAGGATCGCCGCCGGCAGGTCCTGCTCGTCGATCATCCGCTGGACGACCTTGTGCGCCTCGAGCTTCGTCTCCTCGTAGTAGGAGGTGAAGTCGGTCTCCGGGTTGACGTAGCTCTCGTCGACGACTTTCTTGTGCGTGTTGCCGAAGATGCCGACGGTCGAGACGTAGACGATCCGTGGCACTTTCTCCTCGAGAGCGACCTTCATCACTCGCTCGGTGCCGGCGACGTTTGCCTCCCACATCGCCGGGCGCTGCTTGGCCGGGATCCCTACCTCGTACATCGCCGCGGCGTGGATCGCGGCGTCGCAGCCGCGCATGCCCTGGCGGATGGCACCCTCGTCGCCGAGGTCGCCGCTGACGAGCTCGCAGCCGAGGGCGCTCAGCTTGGCACCCTTTTCGGGGCTGCGGACCAGGGCGACGACGTCGTCACCGCGGTCGCGCAGCTGGCGCACCACCTCGCCGCCGATGAACCCGGTTCCGCCCGTGACGAAGACCTTCACGCCGCGAACCCTATCCCGTCCGAGGGCCGGCCCGTACAATTCCCCCTGAGTGCAAGGTTCGAGAAACGGCAGGCAGACCCAGACCCGCTACGCGGGGGGGAGCAATGGTGCCGGTGTCTCGAATCGCCGGGCGCGTCAGCGTGCGCTCGCGATCGGCATCGTCGACGGGCGTGAGGAGGGCGAGCCGCTGGCGGAGCTGAAGGAGCTGCTGCGCACCGCGGGGGTCGCAACCGCCGGCGTCGCAACCCAGCAGCGGTCGCAGCCCGACCCCGACCGCTACTTCGGCCGCGGTCGACTGACCGAGCTGAAAGAGGAGATCGCCGCCTGCAACGCGAACCTGGTTGCCTGCGACGACGAGTTGGCGCCGCGCCAAGAGCGGAACCTCGAGGCGGCGCTGGGCGTGCCGGTGATCGACCGCACCGCGGTGATCCTCGACATCTTCGCCGACCACGCCCACTCGGCAGAGGGAAAGCTGCAGGTCGAGCTGGCCCAGCTCGAATACAACATGGCCCGCATGCGTGGCCTCTGGACCCACCTCGAGCGCCTTGGCGCGGGCCGCATGGACGGCGGTATCGGCACCAGGGGACCAGGCGAGAGCCAGATCGAGACCGATCGGCGCCTCGCCCGCGACCGCATCTCCGCCCTGCGGCGGCGCCTGAAGCGGACCGAGCAGAACCGTGGCGTGATGCGCGCCCGCCGCGACAGTTCCTCGCTGCCGCGGGTCGCCCTCGCCGGCTACACCAACGCCGGCAAGTCGACCCTGTTGAACGCGCTCACCGGAGCGGAGGTCGAGGTGCGCGACCGGCTCTTCCACACCCTCGACCCGACCACCCGGACCTTCGAGCTCGCCGGCCGGGATTACCTGCTGACCGACACCGTCGGCTTCATCGAAAAGCTGCCCCACCAGCTGGTCGAGGCCTTCAAGGCAACCCTGGAGGAGACCGTCCTCGCCGACCTGATCCTCCACGTCGTCGACGCCTCGGCCTCCGAGGAGCGGCGGCTAGCCGACATGCAGGCGGTCGACGAGGTGCTGGAGGAGATCGGCGCCGGCGAGAAGCCACGCTTCCTGGTCTTCAACAAGGTCGATCTACTGAGCGAGGACGAGCGCGCGGAGACTGAGCTCGACCACCCCGAGGCCGTCGTGGTCTCGGCCCAGGAGGGTGAGGGACTCGACGGGCTGCGCGAGCGGATCGAGGCGGCCTTCGAGGAGACGCTGACCGAGGTCGAGCTGTTGATCCCGTACTCGCAGGGCGGCCGGCTGCACGAGCTGCACGAGGTCGCGGGCGACCTGGAGCGGACCGAGCGCGACGACGGCGTCCTGGTTCACGCCAAGGTCCCAGCGGCGGAGATGCACCGCTTCAGCGACCTCACCGTCGCCTGACGGCTAGGCTCCACGGCCCGTGGAGCTTTCCGTTGCCAAGCTGAAGGACGAGGCCGTGATGCCGACCCGCGCCCACGAGGGCGACGCGGGCCTGGACCTCTACGCCTGCGAGGCCGCGCACATCGGCCCCGGCGAGCGCTGGAGCGTGGGAACCGGGGTGGCGGTGGAGATTCCGGAGGGGCATGCCGGGCTGGTACTGCCGCGCTCGGGTCTCGCTCGCGATCACGGGATCGGGCTGGTCAACGCACCGGGCCTGATCGACTCCGGCTACCGCGGCGAACTGCGGGTCCTGCTGCTGAACACCGATCCGGCCGAGACCTTTCGGGTCGAGCCCGGGGAGCGGATCGCCCAGCTGCTGCTGACGCCGATCGCGACGCCGGCGCCGGTCGAGGTGGCAAGCCTCGGCGATTCCGCCCGCGGCGAGGGCGGCTTCGGTTCATCCGGCCGCTAGTCGAGCCGACTCGTGCGCCGCCGCCTCTAGCTCGTCGTCGAGCGGCTCAAGCTCCGGGCGAGTGCCGTAGCGGCGCTCCAACGCCAGGGCGATCAGGTGGTCGGCCAGCCAGGCGTTCTTCGGCAGTAGCGGACCGTGCAGGTAGGTGCCGATCACGTTGTCGCGGTGCACGCCCTCGAAACCGTCGCGGTCGTTGTTGCCGTGGCCGGAGAGGACCTTGCCGAGCGGCTTGGCGCCAGGGCCGAGATAGGTGCGGCCGCCGTGGTTCTCGAAGCCGGCAATCAGCCGCGGGCCTTCGCCAAGGTCGGCCTCGATCGTGACATTGCCGATCAGCCGCGGGCCCGGGTCGCGCACCGTCTCCAGATCGGCGATGCCCAGCCCCGGCAGCTTCTCCTCGCCGAGCTGGTAGCTGTGGCCGAGCAGCTGGTAGCCGCCGCAGACGGCAAGCAAGGCGGCGCCGTCATCGGTCGCCGCGGCAACTGCCTCGCGCTTGCTGGCGACCATGTCGGCGGCGACGGCGCGCTGGTCGCGGTCCTGACCGCCGCCGATATAGAAGAAGTCGTGGGCAGCCGGGTCAACCGCCTCGCCGGGCCCAGCGCCCTCGTGGACGAAGCCGATTCCGCGCCACTCGCAGCGCCGCCGCAGGAAGATGATGTTGCCGCGGTCGGCGTAGATGTTCATCTGCTCGGGGTAGAGGCTGAGGACGCGCAGCTCCATCACGGTCTCCTTTCGAGCAGGACGACGAGGGAGCCGACGTGGAGGTCGGTCGGCGGGATCTCGTGGCGGCCGGCGGGGAGCAGGCCGCAGGCAGCCGCCTCCGACTCGAGCCCATCGGCGGCGAAGGTTGCGATCCGAACCTCGTTCGGCTCCTCGCTCAGCGAACCCTCGGGGGAGACCGTCTGGCGCAGCCGCCGGACGAGCAGCTCGCCCGGGCCGACGGCCACCTCGGTCGCGAGACTCGAGTAGACCCAACCGTCGACCTCGCGCACGTCGGGGAGGGGAGGGGGAGCCCCGTCGGGCTCGGGCAGGTCCTCGATGATCGCGGCGGCAAGCAGTCCCTCCGGTCGCAGCGCGGCGGCGATAGAGCGCAGCGCTTCCGCCCGCTCTTCGGCGTCGGCGAGCAGCTGCAGGAGGTGGGTGGGGGCGAGAACGAGGGAGGCGGGTCTCGCGAGCTCGAAGGAGCGAGCATCAGCCTCCAGGGTGCTCACCGCCAGCCCGGCGCCACGCTCCTCGAGTACGGCAAGCAGCTCGGGGTCGCGATCGAGGCCCACCACATCGTGCCCACGGCGGGCGAGGTGGAGGGCGACGCGGCCCGTCCCGCAGCCGAGCTCCAGCACGCTGCCGCTTCCGCGCCCAGCCAGCTCCTCCCAGAGCGGCAGGTCGGCCGCGTAAGCACCGCACTCGACGTCGTGCCAGATCGCATTTGCCGTCAACGCGGCGCTCATCGCCAGAACTCCTTGGCGAGCCCCCGGTCGGCGAGCAGCTTGCGCAGCTCCAACAGTGCGGTGTAGGTGGGGAGGGCGAAGAGACGGCCATCCGTGCCGGCGAGGGCGACGTCGAGCGAGGCCTCGATCCCCGGTACCACCTCGATCGCCTCCTGCGGCCAGCCGGCGTACTTGAGGCGCAGCGCCATCTCGGGAGCGCGGGTGCCCGAGCAGACGACGCGGCGCACGGCCCCTCCGAGCAGCTCGAAGTCGGCGTCCCAAATCCAGGAGACGTCGCGGCCGTCGGCGATGCGGTCGTTGAGCGCGATCCAGAGGTCGATGGGGCCGCGCTCGCAAGCCTCCAGCATCAGCGTCCGCAGCACCTCGTTGGCCCCCGCCGGATTCTTGATCAGCAAGATCGAGACGGAGCCCGCGCCGACCGGGATCGTCTCAACCCGGCCGAAGGCGGCCCGCATCTCGCCCAGCGCGCCGGCAATCTGCTCCGGGGCGACCCCAAGCCGCAGCCCGGCGGCGATCGCGGCGAGCGCGTTGTAGACGTTGTAGAGACCGGGGAGCGGCAGCTCGATCTCGATCTCGCCCTCGGGGGTGCGGACCTCGACCCGCGAGCCGTCCATCCCCCGCAGCTCGATCGCGGTGGCGGCGACCTCCGGGCGGGGCCGCTCGGCGCCGCAGTTGGGACACGAGTAGTGGCCGAGATGGCCGACGAAGGCGCGCTCGTAGGCGTAGGGATGCCCGCAGCGACGGCAGTGCTTGGCGTCGAAGGCGTGCTGCAGCTCCGGTAGGGCCTGCGAGGGATCCTCGATCCCGAAGTAGAGGACGCCCTCGCGCCGCTCACCCTCAGGCTCGCGGCCGAGGTCGGCGATCAGGGGATCGTCGGCGTTCAGCGCGAACCGGGTCTGGCCGGTGCGGTTCGCCACGGTCTTCGCCCACTCGTCGGCGAGCGCCTCCATCTCGCCGTAGCGGTCGAGCTGATCGCGGAAGAGGTTGCCCAGGACAATTAGCGAGGGTTCCAGCTGCTCGGTCACCCGCGGCAGCCAGGCCTCGTCGACCTCGAAGAGGCCTTCGCTTCCCCGCTGCTCGAGCAGGGCGGTCGCCACTCCCCAGGTCATGTTCGAGCCGGCGCGGTTGTGGACCGGCTGGCGGCCGTCGGCTCCGAGGATGGCGGCGATCATCCCGGCGGTGGTCGTCTTGCCGTTGGTGGCGCTGACGACCGTCGTGCCTCCCTCGAGCCCGCCGCCGAGGCGAGCTATCGCCTCGGGCTCCAGCCGCAGCAGCACGCGGCCCGGCAGGGTCGTGCCGCCACCGCGGCCGCTTACCCGGCTGGCGGCGCCGATCGCGCGCGAGAGCGCCAGCTTGGCACCGAAGGCGGGTCGCGAACGGGGGTTGGCTGCCACCCGGTTCAGCTTTCCCCGGCGTCGGCGGGGACGAGGATCGAGAGGCAGCTGGACAGAACGCGCAGCGAGACGGGCAGGTCGGTGAGGTGGTCTCCGTCGGCATAGACCGGGAAGGGCCGGCTGGCGTCGAGCTCGAGCCGCGAGGCACGGAAGGTGGTGACCTCCTCCTTGTCGATGTGGGCGCCTTTGAGGACGTCTCGCAGGCCGCGGAGGAAGCGCAGCTTGCCCACCTCGGTGATCGCTACCACGTCGAAGAGGCCATCGTCGATCTCGGCTTCCGGAGCGATGTACATGCCACCGCCGTAGACGCTGTTGTTGGCGACGTCGACGAAGTAGCCGGTCAGCCGTTTGCGCTCGCCGCCGGCGACGAGGGTGAAGCGCGCCGAGCGCCAGCCGATCAGGGTGCGGACCATCGAATAGGCGTAGACGAGGTTGCCGCGGATGAAGTGCGTTTCGTTGGCGAGCCGGTTGCATTCCGAATCGAAGCCGACGCTGACGATGCCGAGGAAGCGCTTGCCGTTGGCCTCGCCGACGTCGATCCGGCGGCTGTGGCCGGCGAGGACGACGTCGACCGCCGCCTCGGGATCGTCGGGAATGCCGAGCGCGCGGGCGAGGTCGTTGCCGCGGCCGCCGGGGATCAGGCCGACGGGAGTCTCGGCGCCGGCCAACGCGCCGCCGACCGCTCCCATCAGGCCGTCGCCACTGACCACGACCGGGACCTCGCCGAGCTCGACCGCGCGCAGGGCGAGGTCGACGCCGTCATCGAGGCTGCGCGTCCGCTCGACCCTGAACACCGCCCGGCGGGCATCGAGGGCGGCCTCGACCCGCGGCAAGACCTTCAGCGTCTTTCCCCCAGCCGATGCAGGATTGACGAGCAGGGTGAGGGGCATCCCGGCGATCTCCATCGGCGCCCAGCCTAGAGGGAGTCGCCGATCGGCCCGCCGCCGCGGAGGCGGCTGACGAGGAAGCTGCCCTCGCCCGCCGGTTCCTGCCAGATCAGCTCGAAACCCCGGCGCTCGAGGCGCCGGCGGAAGAGCGCCCCGCCGGGCCCGCGGAGAGGAGCTTCGCCGTGGGTGACCGCGAGGGCCAGGAACCCGCCCGGGCGCAGGACCCGCGCCGCCTGCGAGGGGGCGAAGCGGACATCCAAGGCTGCCAGCAGGTCGAACTGATCGTCCGGGAAGGGGATAGAGCGCGGGCTGCCCCGCTTGAAGGCGATTCGGCCCTCGGGGTCGAGCCCGACACGGGACCCGGCATGGCGGACCGCCTGAGCCGAGCGGTCGATCCCCCGGACCCGAGCGGTTGGAAACTCCCGGGCGAGAAAAAGTGCCCCCTCGCCCTCACCGCACTCGATTTGGAGGATCCGCTCGGGGCTGCCAACGTGGAGGACGGCGGCGGCGAGGGAGATCAGGGGGGGCTGCTGCATCTGCGGGCAGCCTAGGCGACCGGATTCGCCTAGACCTGAGGGGAGCGAGCTAGAACTGTCTTCACCTGAGGGCTTGGGGAAGCATGGCGGGCGCGGGAGAGAATTTCCCTGCATTGGTCTTTCGTCAGCGCGGGGAGGACTTCGAGCAGCGTCTTGTAATGGACTGGGTCCGCCTTCAGGGCAGTGAACGCGGCTTCGGCCATGGCGGCCTGGCATTCCTCTATTCGGCCAGCCAACCTCTGCTGACGTCTCTCGGGCAACTTCGCCAGCGACCTTCGTGCCGCCGAGATATAGCGAGAAAGGAGAACCGGATGCGCTTCGTAGAAGACTTCGCGCAGCTTTTCGCAGAGCAGGAATCCCTTCCAGGGGGCCTGGTTCGCCAGGATCGCCGCCCAGTTGACCAGAACGGCCACCTGTATTTCGTCGAATTCAGTGGTCCAGCCGATCCGCCGGTCCTTGACGAGGCTCTCGACGTGAGCGCCCTCGCCGTCGATGCGAGCGCCGACCTGCCCGTTTTCCTGGAACCACTTGTGGGGCAGCAGGCACTGCAACCGGGTGTGAGCGGCAAGAGTTGGCGCCTCGTCCCCCGCGACGCCAAAATCATCGACCATGTAGGGGAGCATCCCCTCGAGTTCGGCGAGTTCCAACCGGGGGATGATCCAGTTCGGCTCCCCCTCCAGCGCTTCCTGTAGCTGCTGTAAGGCGCTGTTCAGGAAGGCGGCCTGCTCCCAGGGCTCGAACGCGGAATCGAATGCCATTTCGGCCATCACCCGTGCGAGATTGAGCTTCGGCAGCACGAACCTCTCGTTGATCGCGATGGCTTTCTGAAAGCAAGTCAGGGCGTCATCGCGAGCTTCGGCGTTTCCCGTGCGCTGGAAATAGGCGTGGTAGGCACCCCCGCAATCGTTGAGTACGAACGCCACCACCGAGTCCACCAGCCGGTCGTCGTCGCACTCTCTGGCGCCCGCGGCAAGCTCGTTGACGACCCGCTTTTCGTAGGCCCGATAGCGGTCGACCATCGCCTTGGTGGCGTCCCTGTAGAAGTATCCGACGAATCCCATTCGCGGTTCCGCGAGCATCGCCGAAACCGCGCGGATGTAGTGCTCGTAGGCGGGCGCGAAGTCCCCGTTCTCGGCGCGAAGTCTGGTCAAGTTCCAATCGAGCTCGGCCACCATGGCGTCCCGGCGTACCTCCTTGTACTGGCGGCCGGCCTCCAATGCTGAGATCGCGCGCTCCCGCCACGACGGGCGCCCGTCCCTGCCGGGTTCTTCCCGCCGGGGGTCTGAGGCGGAGAGCAGCCAGCCTATGTAGCCGCGGTTCGCCCAAGCGGACACGTTGCCGGGATCGATCACGATCACCTCCGCGTATTCGTCGTCGAGGCTGTCGGCCACCGTACGCTCGAAGCTCTCGCGGCGGCGCCACAGCGTCTCGAGCAGTTCGGCACGCCGGTGCCGCGCCCGCTCCAGGGTTGGTGCCAGATCGACGGCCCGGGTGAGCAGCCTGAGGGAAGAGAGCGGGTCCCCGGTGACGTTGGCATCGGCCAGCAGGAACTCGGCGTCTTCGCGGGCATCCGCCGGGAAGACCTGCTGCGCCTTGTCCAGTGTCCGCCTCGCCTGCGTAGGGTCGCCAAGGTCGTTCATCGCCAGCGCGAGGGTGACTAGGGCCCGGAAAAAGGTCTCCTGCTGTCCGGGCACGTCAGGCGGAAGCTTCCCGAGCCGCTGAATCGCCGCCCGGACGTTAGGCGGGGCCTCGTAGAGCTCGGTCGGCGCGGACCCGCAAAGGAAGCGGAGGCTCCATTCGGCGATTAGCATCCGCGCGTATCCCAGTTCGGCTCGTGCCGCCAGGATTTCCCGCTGACCGAACCGCCGGATCACCTTCGCCAGGAGGCGCCGCAGACGGTCGCGGTCGCGGCTGATATCGACCCACAGGCCCGACATCAGCTGCCGCCAGGCCGTGGCGGAAGGCTTGCGGGCAGAGCGGTCGTAGGTTTCTTGGGCTTTGCGGTAGAGATGGCGGGCTGCCTCGTAGGCATCGAGGGTGTTCGAGGTGGCGTAATCGTCTGCCTCGTAGAGGTAGGCGGCGGCGCGCAGCCTCCCCGGCGGCAACAGCATCGCCTTCTGCTCGACTCGCTGGCGAAGCTGGGCGTAGATCTCCGAGGCGACGCTCCAATAAACCCGCTCAAAGAAATGCCTGTACTGCTCGGCGTCTAGAGGCGGCGGGCGGTTGCTCCTGGCGATCACCTGGGGAAGGCGCGGGTCCGTCAACTTGAAACGGACCGTCCGCGCCAGCTTGGCGGGTGCACCTCCGCCACCGACGCGGATACGAGGGACCACTTCGAGATACCAGTGCCCACCGTCACCCCGGCGGGGGCCATACCAGCCGCTCACGTGTACGTGGGGGGCGGGGTCCTCGTCCCCTTCGTGGTCCGGCACGTCCTCCTCGTCGAGGAGAGAGAGGCGACTCACCCGCTCGCCGAGCTTCTCGGTCAGATCGGCCCCAAGCCACCCGATCGGACCCTCCGAGGGGCGGCTGAAGCCCGTCGCCTCGGTGTCAGGACCGGGATGGAACTCGCCGACGGAATACGTGTACTTGAAGGGTTCTTTGGACTCCTTCACCCAGATTCGCGTCCAGTTGACCATCAGGACCGAGACGACGAGGGCGGTGCCAACGATCAGGGCAGTCGCCTCCGGCAGCAGCGTGGTCAGCCTGCCGAGGGCCAGCACGGCGACGCTCAGGAGGATCCCGATCCAGCCCACGGAGCGATAGTTGCGGCCCCGCCTCACGCGCCTGCCAAGAATCGGGTCGGAGATCAGGTCGGCCGGGAGCTTGCTCGGGAGATTCAGCTTCACCCTCCCGATCCTTGGGGAATTGCGCCGAGCGGTCAAGAACACCTTGGTTTTCCATGCCGCAAGCAGCCCCTGTCGGCCGGCGATATAGGGTTTTGCGCCATGGAGCAACAGCCCGATCGCCGCTGGATCGTTCTGGCCGTCTTCGCCGTGGTCGCCATCGCCATCGTCGCCGCGGTCCTGCTCGCCAACGGTGGCAGCTCCGACGACGGGACCTCGGGCTCGACCCAGGCCAGTGGCGCCGAGGACGGCTGCAAGGAAGTCGAAGCGCCCGAACCGAAGACCGTCAACTTCAAGACGCCGAAGCAGGTGCTGAAGAAGGGCGAAGAAGCGACCGCTGTGGTCAAGACCAGCTGCGGCACCTTCGTAATTTCGCTCGACACCGAGCGGGCGCCGAAGACCGCCAACTCCTTCGCCTTTCTCGCCGAGGAAGGCTTCTACGACGACCTCACCTTCCACCGCGTCGCCCCGGGTTTCGTGATCCAGGGTGGCGACCCGGAAGGGACCGGGACCGGCGGTCCCGGTTACAGCGTCGATGAGAAACCGCCCGCCAACCTCGCCTACACCAAAGGCATCGTCGCGATGGCGAAGAGCTCGGCCGAGCCCCCCGGGCGATCGGGCAGCCAGTTCTACGTCGTCACCGCACCCGATGCCGGGCTGCCGCCGGAATACGCGCTGGTCGGCAAAGTGAGTGAGGGCTACGACGTGGTCGAACGGATCGACGCGCTTGGCACCCCGGAAGAAAAACCGAAACAGACGGTCCTGATCGAAGAAATGACGATCGAGCAAGGCTAAGCTCGTCTCGTGGCCAAGCCCGACGTCGGCGACCGAGCTCCTGCTTTCGCCCTTCCCGGGACGGGCGAGAAGACCTACCGCCTCTCCGACTACCGCGGTCGCAACTTGATCCTCGCCTTCTATCCCGGCGATGCGACGACCGTCTGCACCAAGCAGTTCTGCAACTACCGCGACCAGGGCGACCGGCTCGACGAGCTCGACGCCGAGGTGCTCGGCGTCTCGCCGCAGTCGGTCGACTCGCACGAGCACTGGGTCAAGGAGCAGGAACTGAACGTGCCGCTGCTCGCCGACGAGGACCTGGCGGTGGCGAAGAGCTACGGCGTCACCGGTTGGCTCGGACCGCTGGCGCGGCTCACCGAGCTGAAGGACGCGCCGGGCGGCCGGTACGTGATGCGGGCGATCTTCGTGATCGACGGCGACGGCGTGATTCGCCACCGCACCGTCTCGCGCACGGGCAGCAGCTACGAGTCGGTCGAGGACCTAGAGCGCGCCGTCGCCTCGCTGGGTTAATGGCCGCCGAGTCGCGGCTTTTCACGGTGGGGGCCGATCCGGCGCTGCGGGGGGAGAGCGCGGGGGAGGGGCCGCCGGTCGTCCTCTGCCACGGGATCACCGCGACCCGGCGCTACGTCCTGCACGGCTCCAAGGCTCTGCCCCGGGCGGGGTACGCCGTGACGACCTACGACGCGCGGGGGCATGGGGAGTCGGACCCGGCGCCGGCGGGGGAGGGTTATGGATACCCGGAGCTGGTCGGGGACCTGGAGCGGGTGGTGGAGGCCGAGGTCGGCGACGGCGACTTCTTCCTTGGCGGGCACTCGATGGGCGCCCACACGGCGATCGCCTACGCGCTGCGGCATCCCGACCGACTGACGGGCCTGGCCCTGATCGGTCCCGTCTACACGGGCGCGATCGAGCCAGCCTCGCTGCGCTACTGGGACGGGCTCGCCGTGGCGCTGGAAGCCGACGGCGTCGATGGGTTCCTCGTCTACCTCGACCGGGAGCAGGGGATCGACCCCCGCTGGCGCGACTCCGTGCTGCGCTTTACCCGGGAGCGGCTGTTGCTCCAGGAGCACCCCGAAGCGCTCGCGCAGGCCCTGCGGGAGGTGACGCGCTCGCGGCCCTTTAGGTCGCTGGAGGAGCTCGGCTCCCTCGCGGTCCCGACCCTGGTCGTGGCCAGTAACGACGATGCCGACCCCGGTCATCCGTATGAGGCCGCGGCCGCCTACGCACAAGCACTGCCGAACGCGCAGCTTCTCAGCGAGAGCGAGGGGGAGTCGCCGCTTGCCTGGCAGGGGGGCAAGCTCTCGCGCGCCTTAGCCGCCTTTTACGCCGAAGCCTTATCTTCCGCATGATGAATTACCCCAGCGAGGGAAACCTGCAGCGCGCGATCGCCTTTCTGGCCGCGCTTGGAATTGGGGTTGCCACCTACATCGCGGTGGAGGCGGCGGGTGGCGATGCCCCAACCTGCATCGCCGGCAGCACCGGCTGCGCGACGGTCGCTAAAAGCTCCTACTCGCACGTCGCCGGGGTCAATATTGCCGTCTTCGGGATCATCGGTTACGCGGCGCTGCTGGCAAGCGCCTTCTTCGCCAACGACCTGGCCCGCTTCGGCGGTTTCGTCGTCGCCCTAGGCGGTTTCGGCTACAGCGTGTTCCTTACCTATCTCGAGATCTTCAAGATCGAAGCGATCTGCCAGTGGTGCGTCGCCAGCGCGACCCTGATGACGATCCTCTTCCTGCTGAGCGCCACCCGGCTGACCGGCTACGCGGGAACGGCCGGCGCAGTTCCTAGCCGAGCATGACCAATCCTGATCGGCGAACCCGCATGCTTCAGCTGGCCGCCGGCGCAGCGTTCCTGGCGGTTGCGGTGGTGCTGGTACTGATCGTGGTCTCCACCTCGGGCAGCGGCGACGGCGGCGATACCGAACTCGAGGGCGTAGCGGAAATCAACAGGTCATTGAAGGGAATACCGCAGCACGAACTGATCCTCGGGGACCTCAAGGCGCCCGTCGAACTGGTCGAGTATGCCGACTTGCAGTGCCCGTACTGCAAAGCCTTCACCGAAGAAATCGTGCCGTCGATCATCGCCAACCAGGTCAAGAAAGGCCAAGCTGTGATTGGTTTCCGCAACTTTGTGGTCATCGGGAAGCAGTCGGTGGCCGCAGGTGCCGCGGCGCTGGCCGCAGGCTTCCAGGAACGCGGCTGGAATTTCATCGAGATCTTCTACAGAAACCAGGGCAGGGAGAACAGTGGCTATGCCGATGACGCCTTCCTGGAAGCGATCGCCAAGGCGGCAGGCGTCAAGGACCTGCGCCTCTGGAACCAAAACCGCGCCGAACAAGTCGTACCGGTCGAACAGACGACCGCCGAGGCCGAAGGGCTGGGTTTCACCGGCACGCCGTCTTTCGCCCTCGGGGGACTTCATATTCCGGGGTTGGAAACGCTGAAGACGCCTAGTTTCGCGGGTCCGCTGGAAGAAGCGATCGAAGACGCTTCGTAGCGGCCAACCCGGCTTCTCGCCCGCGAGTTGACATAACCACCATTATCGTGCGTTAGGTCCGCGGGAAGGCCGTCTTGGGAACCTCATAGCCTCCCGCGCCCGATGAACGGCTTCTGGAGCTGGCGGTACACGAAGAAGGTCGAAGGGAGCGCGTTCTTCTGCGGGACCGAACTGATGGTGTCCGGAGAACGGGAATTCACCGCTCCCGCCGGAAGCGTCTACTGGACCACAAGCTGACCCTGGAGCGAGGTCGGTTCGTACTAGGGCGCGACGGCCGAGCCCCGGACCATCGGCTGCACGATCGGCGGGGCCTTCGGCAGGCTCGGGTGCTCGACGCCGCCTAGCTCGAACCCTGCCGCCCTGATTCCCGCCTCGGTGTCGCGGTTGCAGTGGCAGCCGTCGCCGAGGAAACGCCAGGGCTTCTCGAGGCGGTCCTGCCACTTGGCGAGACCAGGCTCCGCTGAGCGGACGTGCTCGAGGAAAAGGAGCTGGCCGCCGGGCGCGAGGACGCGTGAGATCTCTCCCAGCGCGGCCGGCTGGTCGGGAACCGTGCAGAGGACGAGGGTGACCACGACCGTGTCGAAGGAGCCGTCGTCGAACGGGAGGCGTTCGGCCGGAGCCTCGACCAGATCTGCCGCGCAGCCTACGTCCGCAACCCTCTTCCGTAGCTGGCTGACCATATGCGGATCGGGCTCGGTCATGGTGAGGCTCTCGATGCCCTCTCGCGGATAGAGCTCGAGGTTGAGGCCGGTGCCGGCGCCGACCTCCAGAACCCTCCCCCGCGCCTGGACCAGCAGCTCGCCGCGCATCTTCCGCAGGCCAGCCTCTTCGCTCGCCGCGAAGGCGCGGTCGTAGAAGGCCGAGAACATTCGGCCCCAGGTGGCGTCGTAGACCTTTCCCATCATCCGCTAGCTGAATTTACGACCTTAGAGGGACCAAAGTTCAGCGCAGGCTGAATTTAGGCCGCGTCGCGCTGCGGGGCCGGTGCCTCATCGGCCTCGCCCTGACCCGGCTCGCTGGCCGCTGCCCGCTCCTCGTAGGCGCGGCGGGCGCCGTGGTCGACCTCGGTCATCAGTTTGTCGACCTTCATCGCCCGGCCGAGTGCCTCTCGCCAGCTGCGCGGCAGCGGAGCGAGGACCTTGTAGAGGACGCCGTTGGCGCGCGGGACGAAGACGTCGAAGCGCGGCACTTCCATCGCCTCGACGATCTCGTTCGCCACGTCGGTGGCCTCGACCGGCTTCACCCATTTCTGGCCGACGCCACTGGTCAGCTCCGTGTTGACGACGGTCGGCATCACGCAGAGGACCTCGATGCCGGTGTCGCGGAGCTCTGCGCGCACCGCCTCGCTGAGGCCGACGACGGCGTGCTTGGTGCCCGAGTAGGTGGCGATCCCCGGCAAGCCGGATTTGCCCGCCTGCGAGGCGATGTTGACGATGTAGCCGCTGCCCCGCGGGCGCAGCCGCTTGATCGCCAGCTGGGTGCCGGTGATGACGCCGTGGAGGTTGATGTCGATCTGGCGGCGGACCGACTCGGGGCTCTCGTCCTCGAGCGGGGTCACCGGCATGATCCCGGCGTTGTTGATCACCGCGTCGATCGGGCCGAGCTGCCGTTCGGCCTCGTCGAGGAAGTGCGCGAAGGAGGAACGGTCAGTGACGTCGAGCGCCAGCGCGACGGTGCCGCCGCCCAGCTCCGCCGCCGTCTGCTCCGCCATCTCGACCTGGAGGTCGCCGATGGCGACGCGGCATCCCTTGCGGACCAGCGCGGCCGCCGTCGCCTTGCCGATCCCCCGCGCACCGCCGGTGATCGCCACGACCTTGCCGCTGAGTGAACGCCGCTCCTTCGCCATCGTGCTCCTCCTACCCCGTGAGGCGACCTCTCAGGCCGCCGGTTTGTAGACCGTGACCACGGCGGCACCGCCGAGGCCGATGTTGTGCTGGAGCGCCACCTTGGCGCCGTCCACCTGCCGCTTATCGGCTTCGCCGCGCAGCTGCCAGGTCAGTTCCGAGCACTGCGCCAGGCCGGTCGCCCCCAGCGGGTGTCCCTTGGAGATCAGCCCGCCCGAGGGGTTGACGACGACCTTGCCGCCGTAGGTGGTCGCCTCTTCCTCGACCAGCTTGTGCGCCTCGCCCTCGGCGGCGAACCCGAGCGCTTCGTAGGTGATGAGCTCGTTGGCGCTGAAGCAGTCGTGCAGCTCGCAGACGTCGACTTCCTCAGCCGCCACGCCCGCCTCGGCGTAGGCCGCGTTAGCGGCGGTCCTCGACATGTCCGAGCCGACGATCGTCATACAGTCGGCGTTCTCGTCGAAGGTCGAGCTGAGGTCGGTGACCATCGACTGGCCGGCGATCTCGATCGCCTGGTCCCAGAGGCCGTGCTTGTCGACGTAGGCCTCAGAGGCGACGATCGCGCAGGCCGAACCGTCGGAGGTCGGCGAGCACTGCAGCTTGGTCAGCGGGTCGTGGATCATCTTCGCCGCCTTGATGTCCTCCAGCGAGTACTCGTCCTGGAACTGGGCGTAGGGGTTATTGACCGAGTGCTTGTGGTTCTTCCACCCGATCCAGGCAAAGTGGTCGGCCTCGGAGCCGTACTTCTGCATGTGGTCGCGGCCGGCGTTGCCGAACATCTGCGGCGCCGGCGGCGAGGCCTCCGGGTCGCGGATCTCGAACATCCGCATCGCGTGCTTGTCGAGCGCGTTGGTGCGGTCGGTGTACTTGACCCCGAGGCTGCCCGGCTCCATCTTCTCGAAGCCCAGCGCCAGGGCGCAATCGGCCGTCCCGCCCTTGACCGCCTGCCGCGCCAGGAACAGCGCCGAGGAGCCGGTCGAACAGTTGTTGTTGACGTTGACGACGGGGATCCCGGTCAGCCCGAGCTGGTAGAGCGCGCGCTGCCCATAGGTCGAGTCGCCGTAGCAGTAGCCGGCATAGGCCTGCTCGACATCCTCGTACGGGATGCCGGCGTCGGCGAGCGCCTTCTCCCCCGCCTCCTTGGCCCAGTCGGGGTAATCGCCCTCCTTGGTCCCGGGCTTCTCGAATTTGGTCATTCCAACCCCGATGACGTACGTCTTGTTGCTCAACTGCCCGCTCCTCCCATGTTTGGCTGACTGGCCAAATCTACCGTGCCGACGGGATTCGGCCAAAGCCGCCAGGCCAAAAGCGGTTGGGACGACTGGCCGGTCGGCACGGAGGTGAGGGTAACCTGAGGCTCCGTGGTCATCGCCGAGATCAGCTCCGATCCCGCGGCCGGGGTGGGGATTCTCGCCGCCCTCGCGGCCGGGGTCGTCTCCTTCCTCTCCCCCTGCGTCCTGCCGCTCGTGCCGGGTTATCTCTCGGCGGTCAGCGGTGTGTCGGCGAGCGAGCTGGAGAGCGCCGGCTGGCGCCGCGTACTGGGGCCGAGCCTCCTCTTCGTCGCCAGCTTCTCGGCGATCTTCATCCTCCTCGGCCTGACGGCGACCGGGATCGGCTCGGTCCTCCAGGACCACAAGGAGCTGCTGACGAAAATCTCCGGCGCCCTGATCATCCTCATGGGCCTGCTCTTTGTCGGCTCGCTCTTCATCACTCGGCTGAACCACGAGTGGCACGTCGACGCCCTGCTCCAACGGGCCGGCAGGGGTGGGCCGATCGTCGCCGGCGCGGCCTTCGCGATCGCCTGGACCCCGTGCATCGGCCCGACCCTGGGCGCGATTCTCGGCGCCGCCTCGCTCTCCGGCTCGGCCGCCCACGGCGCCTTCCTGCTCGCGGTCTACTCAGCCGGTCTGGCCATCCCCTTCATCCTCACCGCGGTGGCTTTCTCGCAGATGACTACCGCCTTTGCCGTCATCAAGCGCCACTACCAGGCAATCGTCGTCACCGGCGGCGTGATCCTGATCGCAATGGGCATCCTGATCTGGACCGGCGAACTCAACCAGCTGAACACCGAAGTCATCAACTGGATGGAAGAAAGCGGCTTGGACTTCTATAACGAGGTCTAGCCTGCCGAAACCGCAAAATTGGTCCTTGAGGAGCCTTTTTTGCGGTCTCGCGGATCAGTTCCGGCTCGGGGCAACGGTCTCGAGCTCCTGACCCACCGCCTCGACGATCTCCAGGCCGGCGTCCTCGAGGTCGCGGGAGCAGACGATACGAAAGCGGCCGGTGCCGATCTCGCCATCCGGGACCACCGGCAGGCCGCGGATCGTGTCCCAGCCCAGGCGCTCGACCTCGAAGGGGTTCATCCGCACCTCCGCCGCCGGAAACGGACAGTTCGAGTTGTGCTGGTCGATCGCCTGGGAGATCGCCTCAAGATTCTTCGCCTCGGGAGAAGCCACGGCTGAAGTCTAGGCCTCATCTCTATGGGTCCCGTCCCTCCCCCCTCCTACCATCGACGGGTGAGCTCCGAGCGGACGATCGCCCATCTTGACATGGACGCCTTCTACGCGTCCGTGGAGCTGCGGCGACGGCCGGAGCTGCGGGGGAAGCCGGTGGTCGTCTGCGGGTCGGGGCCGCGGGCGGTGGTCACCACGGCGAGCTATGAGGCGCGGAAGCTGGCGGGGATCCACTCGGCGATGCCCGCGGCGGTTGCCCGGCGGCGGTTGCCGGATGCGGTGTACCTGCGGCCGGACTTTCCCGCCTACCGGGAGGCCTCGGCGCAGGTGATGGAGGTGCTGCGACGGAACGTCGAGGTGGTCGAGGTCGTGGGGCTGGACGAGGCCTACCTGGACCTGACCGGGATCTTCTCCCCGAAGGCGACGATGCGGCGGATCGCGACCGAGATCAAAGCCGATACCGGGCTGACCTGCTCGGTCGGGATCTCCGAGAGCCGGATGCTGGCGAAGATCACCAGCGAGCTGGGCAAGCCGGCCGGGCTCGTCGTCCTCTCCCGCGCGCAGGCGCTGGAGCGCTTCGCCGAGGACTCCCCCGGCCTGATCCCCGGGATCGGCCCGAAAACCGTCTCCCGGCTCGAAGGGATGGGGATCGAGACGCTCGCCGACCTGCGCCGCTGGGAGCGCCCGGCGCTCGAAGACCGCTTCGGGCCCCGCTCCGGCGCCTGGCTGCACGCTCGCGCCAACCTCCTCGACGAGACGCCCGTCGTCACCGAACACGAGACCAAGTCGCAGTCGACCGAGATCACCTTCGACGTCGACGTCAACAAGCGGGCCGAGCTGGAGCGACACCTGGCCGAGCTATCCGAGGAGCTCTGCCGGCGGCTGCGCAAGCGGGAGCTCGCCGGCCGCACGATCGGGATCAAGATCCGGCTAGATGACTGGACCAACGTCACCCGCTCGCAATCGATCGAGGAGCCGACCAACGACCCCGAGGTCGTCGGCCCGATCGCCCTGCAGTTGCTGCGTGCCTACGACCCGCAGCGGCCGGTCCGCCTGCTTGGCGTCCGCCTCGCCTCCTTCGAGACCGGCGAGGCCGCCGAGCTGGAGCCGACACCCGGCCAGCTCCAGCTCGGCCTTGCGGCTTCCTAGGAAGCCGCGTTTTTAGCGGGTTGCCAGCACCGTGCCGACGCCCGGGAACCCGAGCCGCACCTTGACGGCCTCGGTCAGGTCGTAGTCGCGCCCAGCCACGTAGGGGCCGCGGTCGATCACGGGCACGGTCACCGAGCGGCCGTGGTAGCGCAGCTTCACCAACGTGCCGCAGGGGAGCGTCTTGTGAGCGACGCCCATCGTCCCCGGCATCAGGGTGCCGCCGCAGGCGACGCCGTTGCCGTAGAGGCCGGGCCCATAATAGGAGGCGCCGGCGAGACGGTAGGTCGTCAGCTTGCGCTTGGCGCTCCGCGAAGCACGCACCCGCCGGTCGTGGACGCCGTAGGCACGAACCGCGTAGCTTCCGGTCCGCTCCGGGGCCCAGCGCAGGGCGAAGGTCCCGTTGGCCTTGGTGATCACGCCTCGCACGGCCGAGTCGGGACCGCGGAAGACCAGCTTCACGCGGTGCCGGCCGCTCGGCCGCAACTTGCCGCGCACCGCCAGCCCATTCCCCTCCAGCACGGTGTGCGTCGAGAGGTGCAGGGAGACGTGGGAGCGTTGACGCTCGTGGTCGTGCTTGCGCTCGGTCTGCGCCGCCGCCGGCGCGAGGCCGATCGTCAGCGCAGCGGCAGCCGCCACCGCGGGCAGAAGTATTCGCATCTGTGTCGCTCGCTTTCTGCTGCCTACGGGGTTAGCTGACGGGCTCGCAAGCACCGGCATTGCCGGCACTCGCTACGGGCGGCTCGCCGCCCGATTCGCCCCGGCCGCGGCATCGAGCACCGCGGCGGGTGGGTCCCCCGCTCCCCCGCGCTCAGCGGCGAGGGGACTCGGCAGATCGTTTAGCTCGTTTGGGAGAGAACACGCTAGGGGCGCTTTCAGAGCGGGAATGTGAGCAGACGCACATATTCCGCGGACTGCAACGTACCTGGCAATTTGGCTTTAGACCGCGTTATCCGGAGCTTTACCCGGCTCTGGACCTGTATGCGAAGATGGATTCGTGACGAAGCCCGAACGCCTCACCGGCCTGGACACCTCCTTCCTCCACCTGGAGCGCTCGGGAGCCCACATGCACGTCGCCTCGACCAGCATCTTCAAAGGCGAGGCGCCGACCCACGCCGAATTCCGCGCCCACATCGCTTCGCGCCTGCACCTGGTGCCGCGCTTCCGCCAGAAGCTGCGCTTCGTCCCTTTCGACCAGGGTCGCCCGGTCTGGATCGACGACCCCCACCTCAACCTCGACTACCACGTGCGCCAGACCGCGCTGCCGGCGCCGGGATCGGACGAGCAGCTGCGGAACCTTGCGGCGCGGATCTTCTCCCAGCAGCTCGACCGCTCCAAGCCGCTCTGGGAGCTGTGGCTGGTCGAGGGACTGACCGGCGACCGCTTCGCGATCATCGGCAAGAGCCACCACGCGCTCGTCGACGGCGTCTCCGGCGTGGACATCACCACCGTCCTCTTCGACCTCGACGCCGAGCCGGCCGGGGCGCCCGACAAAGCACCCCCCTGGCTCGCCCGCCCCGAGCCGACCGACCTGCAGCTGCTGAGCCAAGCCTGGAAAGAGCGGCTGACGAGCCCGCCGGAGATCTATCGCGGCATCCGCGCCGCGCTGCGCGGCCCGCGTCAGGTTTTGAAGGGCGTCGGCGCCACCTCGAAGATGGTCACCGCCGGCATGTCCGCCCCCGATTCCGTCTTCAACGTCGAGATCGGCCCCCACCGCCGCTTCCAGATGACCCAGACCGACCTCGGCGACCTCAAGCGCGTGAAGGACGCCCACGGCGGCACCGTCAACGACGTGATCCTCTCGATCGTCGCCGGCGGGATCGGCAAGTACCTGCGCGCCCGCGGCCACGACACGAATGGCTTGGAGCTGCGAGCGATGGTCCCGGTCAGCGTCCGCGCCGAAGAAGAGCACGGCGCCCTCGGCAACCGCATCTCGGCGATGATGGCGCCGCTGCCGGTCTGGTGCGAGGACCCGGTCGAGCGGCTGCAGCTGATGACCGCGGAGATGGGCGACCTGAAGTCCTCCGGCCAAGCGGTCGGGGCCGAGATCCTCACCAAACTGACCGACTTCGCGCCCTCGACGATCGCCTCGCAGGCGGCCCGCCTGCAGCCGGCGCAGCGCTTCTTCAACCTCGTCGTCACCAACGTGCCCGGGCCCCAGTTCCCGCTCTACGTGCTCGGCCGCAAGATGGAGTCGATCTTCCCCATGGTGCCTTTGGCCCGCCGCCAAGCGCTCTGCGTCGGGATCATGTCCTACAACGGCCAGGTCAACTTCGGCCTGATCGGAGACTTCGACGCGATGGCCGACCTCGACAGCTTTGCTCTCGACCTCGAAGCGGCAACGCAGGAAGTCCTCGAAACCGCCCCGGCCAAGAAGGGCAAAAAGGCGGCGAAGAAGGGCAGGGCCGCCGCGGCCGCTTCGACCAACGGCGCCGCTCCGGTCGCCGCCGAGCGATCCTAAACGACCGCCGCCGCTAGCGGACGAGCCGGCCGCTGACGAGGAACGGCAGCCCGTCGGTCAGGTAGTTCCAGTCGAGGTTGCCGATGCTGAAGCCGCCGGCCCGGGCGTCGGCGTTGACGATTACCGCGGTGATCCGCTGGAAGCGGCCCGGGCGCCGCAGGCGCACGGTCATAGCCCCTCCCCCGCTCTGATAGGCCAGGCGCACCACTGGGTGGCCGTGGCGCTCGCTGCCGAGCCGCCCCACCAGCGCTATCCCGGCCGCGGTGCCCCGCGGGGCCGTCAGATGCACCACCACCGCGCGGCCGCGGCGCGAGCGCACTCGCAGAAGCTGGAAGGTGGTGTGGTTCAGCATCCGCGTCAGACGGGAGCCGCCGAGCGACAGGCGCCCCTGCCGCGGCGGATCCGGGTACAGCCGGCTCTCGCGGAAAGCCCTGCCGGTCCGCCACTCGGCCAGCGCCGCGGCGAAGCGGGCGAAGTCGTGGCTGAAGTCCGAGGGGCCGCTCGAGCGCAGCGCGCGCTCGTAGCTACCCACTGAGAATCCACCGGGCTTGGCGTCGATCGCGCCTGCCCAGGCCTTGCGAACGATCTCCGGCCCGTAGCGCCGCGCCAGCCACTGGTTCCAGACGGCGCTGCCGTACTCCTTGATCGAGTTCGTGGTCAGCGGCGTTTCCCAGAGCCGGACCCAACGGCGGACGTAGCGAAGGTAGTCGTCGATGCCGTTATAGACCTGGTCCTCGACCCAGGTCGCGCTCGCCTCGGCGAACCAGGGGTCCTGGTAGGCGTCGTAGCCGAACTGGAGGATGTGGTTGTACTCGTGGGCGAAGGTCACCCTCAGGTCCGAGAGCGGCTTCGTCCCGGGGAACTCGAAGGCGCTGTAGTCGTTGTCGAGAACGAGGTAGCCGTGCAGCCGGCGCGGGATCCGGTGCGCCTTGGTTGCCTGACCGCGGTCCGGCGCCGCGTAGCCGAACAGTTCACCGCCGATCTGGGAAAGGTAGACGTCGGTCTTGCCGTTGCGCCCGCCCTGGTGGCCGTCGCTACGCGGCTCGCGCCAGCCGAGCCTGCCGTTCTCGACCGAGTGAACGCGTTCGGCGATCCGCAGGACGCGCTCGACGAAGTCCGGGACGCGGTCGCCGTCGCTGTCGGTGGGTTCGGGGGCGTCGAGGCCCTGGTCGACCCAGTGGACGCAGAAGTGCCGCGAGCAGGCGGGCGAGGCGGGTGACTCGGGCACCGAGTAGGCGTTGCGGTTGGGATCGCGGACGTCGGTCGGCCGCTCCCTGTGTTCGGTCGGGCGCGACTGCGGCATCAGAAACGGCTTCTGGGCCTCGGAGGCCACAGTGGCGGGCGCGACGGGCCGATATCCGGTTACAGGGACCGCTTTTCGTCCCGTCGTCATCGATGAGGCCGAGGCAGGGGTCGCCGCGGCGAGGAGCATCAGCAGCGCCGCCGTGGACCCGACCAGATTCCGCCGACGGCTCCGCATGCCCGGTGAACCCTAACGAGAGGCGAAAGTACCTCTGGAGACGGCGAAGGAGATACTTTCGGAGTGCGCCTGGCACTCGCCCAGATCAACCCCACCGTCGGCGACGTCGACGGCAACGCCGCCAAGGCCGAGGAGTGGATCGGCCGTGCCCGCGACAAGGGCGCAGAGCTGGTCGTCCTGCCCGAGCTCTGCATCCCCGGGTACCCGGCTGAGGACCTCTACCTGAAGCGCCATTTCCTGGACGCCAATCAGCGGGCGGTTGAGGAGCTCGCCGCCTCGGTAAAGGACATCACCGCGCTGGTCGGGTTCGCCGAGCCGATCGCCGACCCTCTCGACTCCCGCCGCGCGCACAACGCGACCGCGGTGCTGGCCGACGGCCGGGTCCAGGCCGTCTACCGCAAGAACCGCCTCCCCAACTACGCCGTCTTCGACGAGCAGCGCTACTTCGTCCCCGGCGCCGAGCCGACCTCGATCGAGGTCTCTGGCCTCGAGATCGGGCTGACGATCTGCGAGGACGTTTGGCAGCCGGGGCCGCCCGCCCAGGCAGAGGCCGAAGCCGGCGCCCGGCTGATCGCCAACCCCTCGGGGTCCCCCTATCACCGCGGCAAGGGCCACGAGCGGGAGACGATGTTCAGCGAGCGCTCTCGCGCCTACGACACCTACTTCGCCTTTTGCAACCTGGTCGGCGGCCAGGACGAGCTGGTCTTCGACGGGCAGAGCCTGGTCACGGCGCCCGACGGCAGCGTTATCGCCCGCGCGGCCCAGTTCGAGGAGGAGCTGCTGGTCTGCGAGATCCCCCACCGCGAGCCGTGTCCGCTGACCGCGCCGCTCTCCGACCTCGACGAGGTCTACGAGGCGCTGACCCTCGGCCTCCGCGACTACGTCGGCAAGAACGGTTTCAAGCACGTCGGCCTGGCCCTCTCGGGCGGCATCGACTCGGCGCTGGTGGCGACGATCGCCGCCGATGCCGTCGGCCCCAAGCGGCTCACCTGCGTCGTCATGCCCTCTCCCCACTCCAGCTCCGAGACCCAGCAAGACGCCCGCGACACCGCCGCCAACCTCGGCTGCGAGCTGTACGAGATCGAGATCGAGCCGATGATGGAGGGCTACGAGCGGGCGCTCAGCGGCTACCTGGACGAGCCCAAGGCGGCGGTCCCGCGTGACCCGACTAAACCCTCCGAGCCCGACCTGACGGCGGAGAACGTGCAGGCCCGGATCCGCGGCAACCTGATGATGGCGCTCTCCAACCGCCATGGCTGGCTCGTCCTCACGACCGGCAACAAGAGCGAGATGTCGGTCGGCTACGCGACCCTCTACGGCGATATGGCCGGCGGCTTCGCGGTGATCAAGGACGTGCCGAAGCAGCTGGTGTACGAGTTGGTGCGGCGGCGGAACGAGCGCGAGGGCCGCGAGCTGGTTCCGGCGAGCGTGCTGGAGCGGGCGCCGTCGGCGGAGCTGCGCCCCGACCAGCGCGACGAGGACTCGCTGCCCCCCTACGAGCTGCTCGACCGCATCCTCGAGTCCTACGTCGAGCGCGACGAGGGGCGCGAGGAGATGATCGCCGCCGGGATGCCCGCCGAGACCGTCGACGAGGTGATCCGCCTTGTCGATCGCTCCGAGTACAAGCGGCGGCAGGCGGCGCCGGGGATCCGGATCACGCCGCGGGCGTTTGGCAAGGACAGGCGCCTGCCGATCACCAACCGCTTCGGCGGCTAGGCCAGAGAACGCCTGACGGCGTCCTCGGTCGCTCGCGTGCAGAGCACGCCACGCTCCCTGCGTCCTTGTCAGCCGCTCTCTGGCCGGCGCCGGACCGCAATAGTCATTTGAGCCAAAGCACAGGTCTTGCCCTCGTCGTTGAGTACCTCCGCCTGCCAGAGCCAGGTGGTGCGGCCGCGGTGGCGGGCGGTGGCGCGGACTTCGGCGGCACCCTCGGTGATCGGGCGGATGAAGCTGACGTCGATCGACTGGCCCATCGCCACCATCCCCTGGTCGTGGACCGCGCCGAAGGTCGCCCGCGAGCAAACGCTCTCGATCAGGGTCGACATCACGCCGCCGTGCATCAGCCCGAACGGCTGCCGTAGCTCGTCTCGGATCTCGACCCGGACCCGGGCGTCGTCGGGGTCGTCGCTGAGCCACTCGGTCCCGACCAACTCGTCGAAGTGGGAAGGCTTAACCTGAGCGTCGTCGTTCACGGCCTCGCACCCTAATAGGCTTCCGGTCCGGTGGCGCTGTCCGACGACCAGAAGGCGATCCTGCGCCTGCTCTCCCAGCGCGGAGAGCAGGGGTACGAGGATCTCTCGGCCCTGATGGGGATCGATGCCGATGAGGTCTACAAACGGGCCACGGATGCCGCCGCCGCTTTGGAAGCGGATGGGATTCCGGCTCCGGATATCCCCCGGCCGCCTGGGGGAGCGGGGTCCCCCTCCGTCGCAAATTTTGGGGAGGCTCCTCCGGGGGACCCCGCTCCCCCGCCGGAGGTCGTCGATACTTCCGAGGCTCCTCGGGCGAAGCCGAAACCGCCTCCGCCAGCGCTGCCCAAGGGTGAGCCGAAGCCTCCTCTGCGGAAAGAGATCAAGTTGTTGGAGGGACGGGGGCTTTGGGCGTTGCTGGCGGGTGCGGCGATCGTGATCTTGTTTGTTGTCTTCGTTCTCTTTGGCGGCGGGGACGAGGGGGGTAGCGATTCGACCACCACTTCTTCCTCCTCGAGCGAAGGGACGGTTGCCGCGCTGGAGAAAGCCGCCGAAGGAGGCCAAAAAGAAGTGACCAAAGCCTCGCTGTCTGCCGTCGACGGCGGCGACGCCGTCGGGGTGGCGGTCTTCGGTCGGGTGAAAAACACGCTCGCGCTGCAAGTCGCGGCTGAAGGCCTGGAGCCGGCGGAAGAAGGCGAGTCGTACACGATCTGGCTTGCCGCCTCGCCGCAGAAAATGCTGCCCCTCGCCTCTACCGAAGTCGGCGAGGACGGCCGCATCGGCGCCCAGGTCGAAGTCCCAACCGAAGTCCTCGCCTATCTAGCCAACGAAACCTTCGGGCAGATCGCGATCACCCGGACGGACGAATCGCAACTCAAAGCTTCGCTGGCGAAAGCGACGAAAGAAAAGGCCGCTCCCGCTTATACCGGCGACGAAGTCCTGCGCGGCGAGGTAACCGGCCCGATCGTCGGCGCCGCCGCCAACAAATAGCCCGCTCGGGCGGCAATGGGTACTCCGTAAGTCTTTTTTGGTCTATGATTCTCGACCGTGCGCAGCTTTTGTCACCCCCAGAGGCGACTTCTTTCGGCCTTCATCCTGGCCCTGGCCCTGGCCGCGTTCGCAGCAGGATGCGGTGGAGACTCTTCCTCGGATCCCACCCAGGTCGCAGACACCGATGCCACCTCGACTGAAGCCTTAGACAAGTCCGAACGGACGGAAGCGGTCCTCCATCCGGTGGCCGAGATGAAGGCCTCGGGGACGGTCGTGGCCGTGCGGGAACACGGCAAGTATCTGATCAAGATCAGGATCAAGGGGCTGAAGCCGGCGGTCGAAGAGACCATGTACGTGGCCTGGCTGAAGAGCTCGCGGCACAGCATGTATGCCCTTGGCGCATATCGCGTTCGGGGGGACATGCGCCTCGACGAAGACCTGATTCATCCGAACGCCTTCCTGCACCTGGAAAGCGGAAAATCGGACTTTCTCCTCACCAGGATCGACAGCGACGACGTCTGGCGAGACTCGTACTCCGAAACCGACGATCCTTTCGATCCGGCGTTCATCGGCAGACCGATCCTAGAAGGCAGCTTTTCCGGGCCCCTCGTCGAACCCGGGTAGCGATTCCTACCGCTCGGGCAGGAGCTTGCCTGGGTTCATGATTCCGCCCGGATCAAGGCGGTCCTTCAGCGCCCGCAGTGCCTCGATACCCGTCTCCCCGATCTCCGCTTCCATGTACGGGACGTGGTCGCGGCCGATCGCGTGGTGGTGGGTGATCGTGCCGCCGTGGGCGACGATCGCCTCGCAGGCGGCGCGCTTGACCGCTGCCCACTGCTCGATCTCCGCACCGCGGCGGGCACGGGAGATAAAGGTGAAGTAGAGCGAGGCCCCGTCGGCGTAGGCGTGCGAGAGGTGGCAGAAGACGAGGCCGGGCGTGCCCTGGCCGTCGAGGGCGCCGCGGATCGCACTTCCGACCGCCTCGTGCAGCTCCCCGAACCGGCTCCAGGTATGCGAGGTCTCGAGCGTCTCGACCATCGCCCCCATCCCCATCAGCGTGTCCCGTAGGTATGGCCCCCTATAGCGGCCGTGCTCCCAGGCGCGGCCGGCGCCCTGGCCGAGGTAGGCGGCGCCGCCGCGGCGCAGGACGCGGACGGTGAGCGCGCGGCGCCGCGCCACCGTCTCCTCTTCCCCCTCGAAGCCGACGATGACCAGGGCGCCGCCGCGCCGGTGGCGCGCCCCCAGGTAGCCCTCGAAGAGCCGACCGCTGACCCCGCGCGGGCCGGATAGAGCCAGCGTCCCCTCGGTCTCCTCCTCATCGGAGACGCGGATGATCTCCGGCAGGCCCGGGCCTTGGGCGAGTGCGCGGACGATCTCGGCCCCCGCCTCGAAGCTCTCGGCCATCCAGGCCTCGTAGCGCCGGGCGCTCGGCGCCGGGCGCACCCGCACCGTTACGTCCGGGATGACGCCGAGGACGCCCTCTGAGCCGACGACCAACTCGCGCAACGCCGGGCCGGCGGCGGTGTGCGGCGTCTCCAGAGTAGAGATCTCCCCCGCCGGCGCCAGCATCCGCACCGAGCTGACCAGCGCGTCGAAGCGCCCATAGCCGCTGGAGGCCTGGCCGGCGGAACGGGTCGCGGCGAAGCCCCCCACGGTCGCGAACTCGAAGGACTGCGGAAAGTGGCCGAGCGTCAAACCTTCCCGACCCAGCGCGGCCTCGGCCTCGGGTCCGCGCAGGCCAGCGCCCAGACGGGCCGTCAGCGAACGGCGGTTGACGCTTACCTCGCGCAGCGCACCAAGGTCGAGGCTGATCACGCGCTCGTGCGTCCCGCGCAGCGGCTCAACCCCACCGACGACGCTGGTGCCGCCGCCGAAGGGGACGATCGCGATCCCCTCCTCGGCGGCGATCGCGATCGTGCGCCGGAGCGCCTCGGCGTCCGGCGGCATCACGACCGCGTCCGGGGCGGCCTCGAGGGCACCGTTTCGGAGCCGGACCAGGTCGGCGTAGCCACTGCCTACGGAATGCCGCAGTCGGTCCTCGTCGCCGCGGAGGACGTTCTCCTCCCCCACCGCCTCGACCAGAGCCCGCGGCAGCGGCTCCGATTGCGGCAGCGTGATCTCCTCCAAAGCGCGCGCCAGCGGCCACGGCTCCAGCTCGCCGATCCTCTCGCGCAGCACCGCGAGCGCCTCCGTGTCGAGCTTGAGCTCGACCGAGGGGTCTCCCCACCCCCACCACTTGGCATCGCGCCGCGGGGCCGTCATCGCCACCCCCAAGGCGCCTTAGTCAACCCCTGGTTGACAAAAGCGCCTTGCCTCATCCCAGCGCCCTCTCCAACCCGTCGAGCGCTTCGTCGAGGATCGCGCCCTGGCCACGGCGCATCAGCGGCGAGCCGAAGCGCGACATGCCTTTCAGGGTCTGCGCGGCGGCGAGCGTCACCTCGGTCCCCCCCTCGCGTCCCCGCAGACCCACCTCCACGCGCGAAGCCTTCAGGTGACGCTCGAACGGCGTCCCCTCCAGCTCCTGCTCCCACACGTATCGCTCGCCCTCGGCCGAGCTGACGCAGCGGAAGTCGGCCCGCACACCGCGCCCCTCCGCGGTCTCGAGCACCTGGGTCCAGCGGGTGCGCCTACCGCCGTCGCCCGAGACGTTCTCGACCCGCCCCGTCCGCGGCCACCAGCGGGGCAGGCTGTAGGGGTCGGAGATCAGCTTCCAGACGTCTCCCACGGGCGCCTCGACGGTGCGCGTGCGGGTCACGCGGGCCACGGAGCGGGACTATTCGCCGGCGAGGCGACGGAGGTCGCGCACCAGCAGCAGGTGCTTGAGGTGGGAGACCGTCGCGGCGAGGCTTTCCAGGCTTTCCAGGGCCTCCTTGCGGCGCTCGGGGTTGCGCGAGCGCAGCGAGGGGCCGAGCAGCGCTTCCAGCAGATTCGCCTCGCGGTCGGCGGAGGAGCGGAAGACGCGCAGGTTGCGAGCGCCGACGCCCACCCGGGAGAGCTCGTTGGCGGCGCGGACGATCTCGCGGTCGGTCTCGTCGTAAACGGTCTTGCCCTCGCGTTTCTCCGGCTGCACGATCCCGAAGTTCTCCAGCTCGCGGATCAGCTCCTCGCGAGCGCCGGTCTCCTCGACGATCTCCTCGAGCGAGAGGTACGCCCGCGAGGTGTCGACGAGGATCGCCCGCCGCACCCCGCCGGCCGTCGGCTTGCGCTCGCCATCGCCGAGGACGACGTCTCCCCCCGCGGCCAGCTCCTGGCGGATCACCCGCAGCGGCAGGAACTCGTCGCGCTGCAGGCGCAGGATCGTCCGCAGCCGTTCCACGTCGGACTGGCTGTAGAGGCGGTAGCCGCCGGAGGTCCGCCGCGGGGTGAGTAGCTTCTGGTCCTCGAGGTAGCGGATCTTGGAGATCGAGACGTCGTCGAATTCGCTCTGCAGGATTTTGCAGACGGCGCCGATCGTCAGCGCCTTGCGCGGCCGGCTCGGCGAGTCGGCGGTGCGGCTGGGCTGCTCTGAGACGGGCATCGGGACCTAGCGCTCCAGGTAGCTCAACTTGTACTTGCCGACCTGGATCTCGTCGCCGTCGGCGAGCCGGTGGGACTCGATCCGGCGCCGGTTGACGTAGGTGCCGTTGAGCGAGCCGAGGTCGTCGATGTAGAGGCCGTCGCGGCGCCGCACCAGGAGCGCGTGATTGCGGGACACCGTGACGTCGTCCAAGAACACGCCGGCGTCGGGACTGCGGCCGATGCTGACCCGCTCCTCGGCGATGCTGAAGCTCTCACCCGCGCGACCGCCGCCGGCGCGGATCACCAGCGCCGCGCCGCTCTCGGAAACAACCTCGTCGATGTCGACCGGCGTCATCTCGCCGGTCTCGTCGACCCGGTAGGTCATCGTCGTCGGGTCGTCGCCAGCCTCTTTCGGCCCGCCTAGATAGGCGCCGCACTTCTGGCAGTAGTTCGCCCCCTCGGGGTTCGCGAACCCGCACTCGGGACAGTGGACAGCCATGGCGAAACCCGCTCAGGCGGCGGGGTCGTCCTCCGTCGACGGCAGGGTTTCGCCGGAGAGAATCTGGGTCAGCTGCTCGACGTCGGCGCCGGAGATCATCGACTCGCCGGCCTCGCGTTTATGGCGCAGCCGGTTGACGAGCTCCGCGCGCAGGATGTCGATCTTCCCGTGCAGAACGCGCCGCTTGTAGGAGATCTCGTTCTCCTCGGCGGTCAGGTTGTCGATCATGTCCTTCAGCTCCTTGTCGCTGAGGGAGCCAAGATCGGGAAAGGTGTCCTCCATCGTGCTCCTAACTGGAAGAGGCGGGGCCTCCGTTTGCGCGGGTGCCGATCATAGCTGCCTCTTCAACCAAGGTTCAACCCTAGGTTGAAGGTTCGGGTCGATCTGGGCCTTAGCTTGCGGTTTGGGAGTCGCGCACCGCGCGCATCCCGGTCTGCGCGTAGAGCACCGTGGCGATGATCGCCATCGCCAGGCCCCAGATCAGGAGCGCCGTCGCCACCCATCCCGGAGCAAGCAGGGCGAGGAAGATCCCGCCCATGATCGGGAAGACGGAGATCCTCCCCGGCCAGTTGACCTCGATGTCGACGCCGTGGCGGAGGCCGTACTGGGCGAGGAAGAGCATCGCCAGCTCGCGCAGCGCCAGCAGCGCCAGCGCCCAGCGCGGCAATAACTCGAAACTCCAGCAGACGACCGCGCCGGCGAGGATCGTGAGCCGGTCGACGAGGGGGTCCAGGAGAGCTCCCATGCGGCTGTACTGGCCGGTGACGCGGGCAAGAATCCCGTCGAGGTAATCCCCGGCCGCGATCGCCCAGAAGACCATCGCCGAGAGGACCGAGGTGCCGTCGTCGGTGTTGTAGGCGAGGACGAGGAAGACCGGCAGCGCCGCCAGGCGCAGGTAGCCGACGGCGTTGGGAATCGTCCAGGGGTGAAGCGGCTCCCCTTTGCGGGTCGAGGGCGGCGGCGGCGCGCTGCGGTCGAGCCCGAAGAGGCGGCGCACACGGCCGCGACCGAAGGGGTCGTGACTAGCCATCGGAGCGGTCGAGGCCGCCGAGCAGCTCCAGGGCCCGCGCGGCGGCTTCCTCCACCGGCAACTTGTGCTCGGCGCCGGAGCCGCGCTCGACCCCCTCGACGACGCCCTCGGCGAGGCCGCGGCGCCCAGCGACGATCCGCAGCGGGCAGCCGAGCAGCTCGGCATCGGTCAGCTTCTCCCCCGGTCCGGCGTCGCGGTCGTCGTAGAGGACCTCGGCGCCGGCGGCCCGCAGCTCCTCGTAGATCTTGTCGGCGGCCTCACGCTCGGGCTCGCCGGCCTTGGCCAGCGAGACCAGGTGGACGTCCCAGGGCGCCAGCGACCGCGGCCAGACGATCCCGCTCTCGTCGGCCCGCTGCTCGATCGAGGCAGCGACGATCCGCGCCGGCCCGATCCCGTAGCTGCCCATCGCGATCGGGTGTTCGGCGCCGTTCTCGTCGAGGTAGGTGGCGCCGAGCGGCTCCGAGTAGCGGGTCCCGAGCTTGAAGATGTTGCCGACCTCGATCGCCGTCTCGATCTCGATCGTGCCGCCACCGGGAGCCGTGTCGCCGGCCTCGACCATGCGCACGTCCATCGCGTAGGACTCGAAATCGCGCCCGGGGTCGACGCCGCGTAGGTGGGTGTCGGGTTTGTTGGCGCCGGTGACGTAGGAGTCGCCGGTCAGGGCGGCGTCCTTGATGATCGGCAGGCCGCTGCCGACCGGGCCGAGGTAGCCGACCGGGCCAAGCTGGGCCTCGATCTCCTCGGCGCTTGCCTGGCGGAACCCGGTCCCCATCCCGTTGCGGAGCTTGACCTCGTTCAGCCGGTGGTCGCCGCGGACCAGGACGAGGACCATCCCGCGCCCCTCGACGATGATCGGCAGCGTCTTGACGAAGGCCCCTTGCGGGAGGCCGAGGTGAGCGGCGACCTCCTCGACCTTGGCCAGGCCGGGAGTGTCGATTTCCTCCGGCGCGCCCAGCGGCGCCGGCAGCTCGACCGGCTGCGGCTCGGCGGTCGCGACCTCGACGTTGGCGGCGTAGCCGGGGGCCAGCGCAACCTCGTTCTCGCCCGCCGGGCAGGGCGCCATGTACTCGTGGGCGCCGGAACCGCCCATCATTCCGACATCGGCCTCGCAGCGGTACCAGCGAACGCCGCTGCGGTCGAGGATCCGCTCGTAGGCGCCGGCCTGCGTCTCATAGGAGCGGTCCAGGCCGGCCTCGTCGCGGTCGAAGGAGTAGGCGTCCTTCATCGTGAACTCGCGCGTCCGCAGCACCCCGGCGCGTGGCCGCGGCTCGTCGCGCTCCTTGGTCTGGATGTGGAAGAGCATCAATGGCAGGTCGCGGTATGAGCGCACGTCGCGGGCCACGTGGGTGGTGACCGCCTCCTCATGGGTCATCGCCAGCACCATCGGCGAACCCTTGCGGTCCTCGAGCTTGAACAGCTCCTCGATCGCGTAGCGGCCGGTCTTCTCCCACGCCTCGGCCGGCTGCAGCACCGGCATCAGCATCTCCTGGCAGCCGATCGCCTCCATCTCCTCGCGGATGATCGCCTCTACCTTGCGCTGTGCCCGCCATCCCGCCGGCAGGTACGTCCAAAGCCCCGCCCCCAGCTGCCGGATCAACCCGGCCCGCACCATCAGCTTGTGCGAGAGAGCCTCCGCATCCGCGGGCGCGTCCTTCAGGGTCGGGAGAAAGGTCTGGGAGAGCCGGCTCACGCCGGGAAACCTATCCGCTACGCCCGCGTGAACCGGCGGCCCGCGGTTGGCGAGGCCTCCTCGTCGAGCAGGACCTTGTCGGACTCGCCTCGCTCGACGGCTTCCTTCTCCATCTGGGCGATCTTCTCGGGGGTCAGGTCACCGGCGTTTTCGCGCTCTATGTTGGCCACCCACTCGGCTCCCTCGCGGGACTCGGCCTCGTCGAACTCGACCGTGCCGCGGTCGAGGGACTTGTCGATCTCCTCGAAGAGGGTGTCGACGAGCTTCTCCTGCGGGACCTTCCGCAGCGGTATGCCGCCGGCGAAGATCAGGCCCTCGTTCTTGGCGCCGGCGATGCCGAAGTCGGCGTGGCTGGCCTCGCCGATGCCGTTGACGGCGCAGCCGAGAACGGCGACCTCGACCGCCTCCTCGTAGCCCTCGAGCCGTTTCTCGATTTCGGCCACAACCGAGTCCATGTCGAACTGCAGGCGGCCACAGGTCGGACAGGCAATCAGCACCGGGCCGCGCTCGCGAAGCTGCAGCGCCTTGAGGATCTCCCAGGCGACCTTGACCTCCTCCTCGGCGTGGAAGGTCGAGAGGCTGAT
>JAWVFA010000049.1:0-23255 GCA_033856415.1 Solirubrobacterales bacterium
CTTGCGGCTGTTCGGGCAGGTGCGGGCGTTAGCGTGGAGCTTCATCCGGTGTCCTCCTTGATCTGGGTGGCTTCGACACCCCCAGCCTTCAAGGAGGCCCGGATGAACAACGTGGTTAGGAACTACATCTAGCTACTCGTCTGAGTCGTCGGACCCGCCATCGCCGTTATCGCTGGAGCCCTGTGGCTCGCCGGCGCGGCGGATGACGATCTGGTCGGCCTCGATGCGGACGGTGACGTCGCGCTTGCCGGCCCAGTGCTCGGTGTAGACGGGGTTGTCCTTGATCGCGGCGTCGAGCCAGAGGCCGTAGCCGTCGGTCTCGCCGTGGTCGAAGGTGGCCTCGATCTCTTTGCGGCGACTGCGCCCGCCGCGGCGACCGCGGCGACGCCGGCGACGGCGACCGGCACCGGTGCCGCCCTCGCCTCGCTCCTCGCGCTCCTCGTCCCCGTCCTCGGTCCCCTCAGCCTCGTCCTCGGGCTGCTCGGCCTTTTCCGCCTCCTCGGCCTCGGTGGCGGCTTCGATCTCCGCTTCGATCTCGTCGCGGAGGTCGACTTCGCCCGCGCCGGCGCTCTCGGCGTCGGGGGCGAGGTCGTACTGCTTGCGGAACTCGCGCAGCTCGGTGGCGCTGATCTCCAGCTGGTGGGCGATCCAGGCGTCGGTCCGCCCCTGTTGCACCCAGGCGCGGATCTGATTTAGCTGCGGCTTCAGTGAGCGTCGAGCCATCGGCGCGCGAGTCTATTGAAGGAGGGCATTCGTTCGCGGAGAGACAAGGTGGCCTAAGCCATCAGGAAGGCGAGCGCCTCGAACATCGCGACGACGACGACGACGACGGTGACGGTGAGGCAGACGGCGAGAACGCTGAAGCGGACCTTGCCCTCCTGCTCGACGCGGGTGATTTTCCGCGCCCGCGAGCGGTTCGCCGCACGGCGGCGCAGCTGCTCGCGCCGGCGGCGCTCGAGGTAGGTCTCCTGCTCGAACGCCGTCTCGAACTGGGAGATGCTCTGTCGCATTCTCATAAGGAAGGGCCCTTGGGGCCAGCGGGCACCGTAGCAAAAGATCTTGCAGCCCTTGCAGATCGCTCACAAATCAGCAGCCGCTCCAGAGCCCCCGCCCGGCCCGCGCAGCCGCTATCTCAAGCCCTTTGAAGCGATCCGCAAAACGGTCGTTGGGAGGGATCGTCAGCGTCCGCGCCAGCCCCCGTCGAATCAATTCGGCGTTGACCAAGCGCTCGCCGAGGTAGACGTAGGCGAGCAGCCTGCCGTAGACGTCGCGGCGCTCGACCCCGAACACCAGCCGCACTCGGCGGCGCTCGACCAGCCCGTGGTTGAAGCGGGACGCCTGCGGCCCGAAGCACTGCACCGGCGTGTCCGGCTTGACCGTCTCCGGGGTGTCGACGCCGATGTAGCGGACGTCCTCCTCGCGCCCGTCCAGGCGCACCTCGACCGTGTCGCCGTCGACCACCCGGGACACGTACGCCGTGGCGCTCGCCGGCGGCTCATCCCTAAAGTCGAGTTGCTCCCACGGCCGCAGCAGAACGATCGCGGCGAGTACGAGCAGGATTGCGCTTCCCTTCGAGCTCATCCGCGCATTAAAAAGGCCCACCCCCGCACAAGCGGAGGCGGGCCGAAGTTCTCCCCGGCGATGCCTACGGGGTGCGACGCACGTTGCTGAGCAGGGTCTCTTTGATCTGCTCGACGATCGAGATCGCCTCGTTCCACTCGCGCTGCCAGACGTTGCGTCCGAAGATGACGCCGGAGCCGCCGGCCTCCATCACCTCGCGGGTGTTGGTCAGGACCGTCTCGTCGTCGGTCTTGGAGCCGCCGGAGAGGACGACCAGGGCCCGGCCGGCCGATTCGACGCACTGGCGGATCGCCTCGGTCTGGTCGACCTCCATCTCGTTGTAGGGCGCCGGGGCGTCCTTGTCCTTGGAGGAGTCGATCTTCGGCATGTTGAGCTTGACCACGTCGGCGCCCATCTCCATCGCCATCCGCGCCGCGTAGTCGATCGCGTAGAAGCTGTTCTGGCCGCCCTTGGCCTCGACCGCTTCACCGCGCGGGTAGGACCAGACGACAAGCGGCATCCCGAAGCGGTCGCATTCCTCGCGGACGCGGCGCAGCTGGGCGAGGTCCTCGTCCTGGCGCGGGGAGCCGACGTAGAGCGTGTAGCCGATCGCGTCGGCGCCGAGCCGGACGCCGTCCTCGACGCTGGCGTTGCAGCTGGAGAAGGCCTTGGAGGAGGAGGGGAGGTCGGTCTTGCCGTTGACCTTGAGGATCAGCGGCACCCGGCCGGCGTAGTCGGGATAGTACTTCTCGGCCATCCCGATCTGGCAGGCCAGCGCCGAGTAACCCGCCTCGGCGGCGAGCCGGAACTGGTAGTCGGGGTCCTTGGAGGCCGGGTTGGGGAAGAAGTCGCGCGGGCCGTGCTCGATGCCCTGGTCGATCGGCAGCAGCATCAGGGTGCCGTTGCCCGGGCCGAACTCGAACAGAAGGCGGTGCAGGCGAGCCCTTTTTCCGGGCGGCAGGACCTCCAGCAGCGATTTCTGCTCGGTCAGACTCTTCAGCTCCACGTCAGTTCCTCCTCGAAGATGGTTACCCTGGCAGTATCGCATTCCAATTGGGAATCTCGCGGCGGCGGGTATCCTCGAAAGATGAGCGAGACTGAGCTCAGCGTCATCTGCAAGAACTGCGGCTCGGAGGTCAGTCCCTACGTAACCGAGTGCCCCTACTGCGGGGCGCGGCTGCGCAAGCGGGCACCGAAGCTGGAGCGGCGCGGCGACGCCCTCGAGGCGCAGCAGCCGCGCCGCCGCCGCCGGCTTCCGCGGCTCGGAGGCGCGGGCTTCGCGGCCTCCTCAGAGCGCCCCTACGCGACGCTGACCGTGATCCTCGGCTCGGCGATCCTGCTGCTCGTCCAGAAGGCGACCGGCTATGCGCTGGGCAGCTTCGGCGGTCTCGTCATCCCCTTCCAGGAAGAGTGGTGGCGCTACTTCACCGCCCCCTTCGCCTACGTCGACGTCGGCTTCCTCTTCGTCGTCGCCCTGGCCCTGGCGATCTTCTCGACCGGGGTCGAGCGGCGCCTGGGGACCCTGCGGACGGCGATCCTGCTCGTCGCCTGCGGCACGCTGGGGATGGTCGCCGCCGATGCCCTGGCGAGCTCGATCACGGTCACTGTCATCGCCGGCGGCAACGGGATGGCCCTTGGCGCGATCGCCGCCTGGTTCGTGATCCGCCGCGCCGAAGTGCGCGGGGAGATCGGTGAGGACCTCGACGTCGTCGGCGTCGCCGTCTGCGCGGTCGTCGTCATCCTCCTGCCGCTCTTCGCACCCACCGCCGACTGGGTCGCCGGCCTCGCCGGAGGCGCCGTCGGCGCCCTCGCCGGGTTCGCCGCCACGGCCTTCAAGCGCGCCCAGCCCTGACCGCGGCTAGGCTGGAGCGGTGCCTGACGAGACCGAGTTCGAAGCCGCGATCGAGCGGCTGCTCGACCCGGAGCGGTTCTCCGAGGCCGAGCGGATCGTCGCCAAGGCGGCGCCACAGCTGCAGAAGGTCCTGGCGGCGGCGCTGGCCGAGGGCGGCTGGTTCGGCGAGCCGCACGAGAACGAGACCCTCAGGGCCGCGACCACGCCCGACCCCGACGAGCGGGTTGCCGCCGTCCGCGCCCTGCTCGCCGAGGAGGCGAGGATGGGGATGATGGTTGGCGTCGCCGTCGGCTGGGCACTGAAAGAAGAGCTGGGCACCACCAACGGAACCACGACCGGCGAGCCGGGAGGAGAGAGCTGATGGAGATCAAGTACCACGGGCATTCCTGCTTCGAGCTGAGCGAGGGGGAGACGACCGTCCTCGTCGACCCGTTCCTGAAGCCGAACAACCCGGCCGCGGTGGCCACCGCCGAGGAAGTCGAGCCGACCCACATCGCGATCACCCACGGCCACGCCGACCACATGGCCGACGCGGTTCCGGTCGCCAAGCGCACCGGCGCCCACTGCGTCGCGATCGTCGAGCTTGCGGAATGGCTGAAAAGCAGAGGGATCGAGGCCCTCAGCGACCCGAACCTCGGCGGCACCGTCAAGTTCGACTGGGGCTGGATCAAGCTCGTCCCCGCCTGGCACACCAGCACCCTGCCGGGACACAAAGAGGCGCTGTTCAGCGCCGAGCACGGGACCGCGATCGGGACCGCGACGGGACTGCTCATAAACATCGGCGGGGTGACCGTCTACCACGCTGGCGACACCTGCCTGTTCAGCGACATGAAGCTGATCGCCGAACGCAACCCGATCGACGTCGCCCTGCTGCCGATCGGCGGTCACTACACGATGGACCGTCACGACGGAGTGGTCGCCTGCGAGTTCATCGGCGCCGGGACGGTGATCCCGATCCACTTCAACACCTTCCCCGCGATCGAGACCGACACCGACGCCTTCAAGTCCGAGGTCGAGTCGCAGACCTCTTCGCAGGTCGTGGTCCTCGAGCCGGGTCAGACGCACACCACCTGAGAAAACTGGCCAGTCAGCCAAGTCGCTGTTAGGCTCGACCGATGGCTACGCAGTCGCGGACCGAGCGCTCCGACTTCCAGGCGACGGCGGACCCGGCGCTGAACGAGGCCGCCGATCGGACCTCGGAGATCAAGCTGCTCAGCTACGCCGAGCTCTACGACCTCTGGGAGCGGCAGCAGTGGCAGACTCAGGAGCTCGACTTCAGCCGCGACCGCGAGGACTGGCACGAGCGGATCAGCCCCGAGGAGCGATTCCAGCGCATGTACGGGCTCTCCTCGTTCTTCATCGGCGAGCAAAAGGTCGCCGAGGAGCTGGGGCCGATCATGCGAGCGGCGCCGACCGAGGACCAGAAAGTCTTCCTCTGCACCCAGATTGCCGACGAGGCCCGTCACGTCCGCTTCTTCGAGCGCTTCTACCGCGAGGTCGGGGTGCTGGAATCGGACCAGCTGAGCGAGATGCTGGCCGAGACCTCCACGCACCTGAACGCCAACTTCGGCCGCCTCTTCGACGGGATGCTGAAGCAGCGGACCGACCGCCTCTCCACCGAGCCGGAGGACACCGAGGCCCTGGTCGAGGCGGTGACGCTCTACCACATGGTCATCGAGGGGATGCTGGCCCTGACGGGGCAGCACTTCATCATGAACTTCAACGAACGCGAAGGGACGCTGCCGGCCTTCGTCGAGGGCTTCTCCAACGTCGCCCGCGACGAGCATCGCCACGTCGCCTTCGGCTCGGTCTTCCTGCGCGAGAAGGCGCGCGAGGACGACCGCTACAAGCAGGCGATCCAGCGGACGCTGGAGGAATCGCTGCCGGTCGCCGACGGCGTCCTGCAGCCACCCTGGGCGGAGGACGCAGGCGACGATTTCGAGCTGTTCGGCTACTCGCTCGAGGAAACGCGCCAGTTCGCCGGCACCTGCCTGATGCGCCGGCTCAAAGTCATCGGCCTGGGCTAGGCCGCGGGCCTATTCGACGGCCGGCGGCATTTCGACCACCGGCGGCGAGACTTCGACCAGCGGCGGCGACGATTCGCTCGGCGGCGGGGTGCTGGATTCGCTCGGCGGCGAAGTCGATTCGCTCGGCGGGGGCGGCGGCGGGGTGACCGTGACGACGACGGTGCCGCTGCCGCCGTGGGCGCCGGCGACTTCTTCGGAGGGTTTCGCGGCGGTGAGGCCTTCCGAGTCGGAGTCGCCGACCATTACCTCTTCGCCTGCCGCAGACTCGCCCGCGGCTTCCTCTTCGGCGGCCGGGGACGGCACGGGTTCGGTGGTCTCTTCGGCGGGGGCCGGCACCGGAGGCGCTTCGACGACGTCTACGGGCTCTGCCGCGGCCGGTTTCGGGTGGGCGACCGGAGCGGTTTCGGCGCCGGAGAGAGCGGCAGTGGCGCTGGGGTCGACAGTCCGCGTGATCGGCGTTGACGAGTCGACCGGCATGGGGTTCGTGTTCTGCTTCACCTCGACCGCGCCAGCGGTGAGGACGGCGGCGGTGACCATGCCGGCGACGGCCTTGGTCCCGATCGCGCCGCCGATCGCTCCCAGGCCCCCGGCGGCGGAGCCGCCGCCGATCGCGGCCGCGGCGCCGACGCTGCCCATCGCGCCCGCGCCGGCGCTTGCGGCACCGGCACCGCCAGCGGAAGCGCTGGCACCGCCAGCTCCACCGAGGCCGAGCTTGGAGAGGATGAAGCCCTTGAAGGCGATCAACGGCCCAACCGGGAAGAGCGCCGCCAGCGCCTTCTCGTTGGAGCGGATCTGGGAGCGGAAGTCGGCGCATTCCTCGCACTCGCGCACGTGGCGGCGCACCGGCGGCGAGGCCTTGCGCAGGCCCTCGGCCGCTTCGGAGAGCTCGAGTCGGACCTCGCCGCAGGTCAGCAGGCGGGCCTGGCTAGCCTCGGCCAGCGAGATCCGTGCCCGCACCAGCAGCGACTTGACCGACGGCACCGTGGTGTCCATCGCGGCGGCGATTTCCTCGTAGCTGAGAGCGTCCATCTCGCGCAGCAGCAGAGCGGCGCGCTGGGTCTCGGGAAGTTTGTTGACGTCGCTGAGGATCTGCCGGAACTCCTCGCGGTTGTGGACGCGCTCGGCGGTCGAGGCGGCGTCGACCTCGGGGACCATGTCCATCGATTCCTGCGCGTCTGCCTTCGGCTTGCGCAGGTAGTTGAGGCAACGGTTACGGGCGATCCGGTAGAGCCAGGGGCGGAGGTTGATCTCGCGCTCGTCGGCGAGCATCGCCCGGTAGGCGTTGACGAAGACCTCCTGCAGGACGTCCTCGGCGTCCTCGGTCGAGCCCAGCATCTGGCGGCAGAAGCCGAGCAGACGGCCCTGGTAGCGGTCGACGATGGTCTCGAAGGCGCCGGGATTGCCGCTCCGCGCCATCGCGATCAGCTTCTCGTCGCCCTGCAGCTTCAGCAGGGGCGAACGGCGGGCGAGAAGCCCGCGGCGACTGGCGTGAGTTAGGGCTGATGCCTCCAAGGAGCTCTCCCTGTTGGAAGGACGGTTCCAGGGACTAAGGACACGGTAACAGGGGTGAAGTTGCGCCCCTGCAAAGTTTTTATTGCCTATTTAGGGTCCGCCGAAATCCGGAAAGTGCAGGGAAAGCGCCTTTTCGGTCCTGGAATGCCCGGGGCGGGACTCGAACCCGCAAGCCCCCAAGGGGGCGGCGGCTTTTAAGGCCGCTGCTTTTGCCAGTTTCGCCACCCGGGCCAGGCGATGGTAACCCGATGTGGCTGTCCAGCCAATAGGCTGCGGCCATGGCTGAGCACGGCGGCAGACTGGTCGCGAAGGCTTTGAAGTCGCGTGGGGTGGAGCACCTCTTCACGCTCTCGGGCGGGCATCTGTTCTCGATCTACGACGGCTGTAAAGAGGAGGGGATCGCCCTCGTCGACGTGCGCCACGAGCAGACCGCCGCCTTCGCCGCCGAGGGGCTCGCCAAGGCGACCCGCGGCGTGGGAGTCGCGGCGCTGACCGCCGGCCCCGGCGTCACCAACGGGATGAGCGCGATCGCCAGCGCTCAGGCCAACAACTCGCCGATCTGCATCCTCGGCGGCCGCGCCCCGGAGATGCGCTGGGGCTCGGGCTCGCTGCAGGAGATCGACCACCTGCCTTTCGTCTCGCCACTGGTCAAGTCGGCCGAGACGGTCAAGGACCCGGCGCAGATCACGGCGGTCACCGCAGCCGCGCTTGATCTTGCCGCCGCCGCTGCCACTGGCCCGACCTTCGTCGACTATCCCCTCGACGTCGTCTTCACCGAGGCCGAGGCGGAAACCGTGCTGCCGCTGCAGATGGAACAGGCCGAACCGGCCACTGGGGTCGAGGAGGCGGCGGCGCTGCTGGCCGCAGCGGAGCGCCCGGCGATCATGGCCGGCACCGGCCTCTATTGGGGCCGCGGCGAGGACGAGCTGCGGGCGCTGGCCGAGGCGCTTGGCGTCCCTGTCTTCCTCAACGGCCTCGGGCGGGGCTGCATTCCCGCCGACCACGAGCTCGCCTTCAGCCGGGCGCGCGGGACGGCGCTGACGGGCGCCGACGTGGCGCTGGTGGTGGGGGTGCCGATGGACTTCAGGCTCGGCTTCGGCGGCAGCTTCGGCGAGGAGACGAAGATCGTTCGCCTCGACGTCGCCCCCAACGCCCTGGTCGCCAACCGGGCGCCCGAGGTCGACCTGGTGGGAGACGTCCGCGCGACGCTGGCGGCGCTGCGCGATGCGGTGGGCGAGGAGCCGCGGACGAGGCCCTGGCTCGAGCAGCTGCGCAACGTCGAGGCTGAGAAGCGGGCGGCAGAGCAGGAGGAGCTGAACGACGCTCGCTCGCCGCTGCATCCGGTGCGCGTCTACAAAGAGCTGGGCGAAGTCCTCGACCGCGACGCGATCGTCGTCGGCGACGGCGGCGACTTCGTCTCCTACGCCGGCCGCTTCGTCGAGACCTTCGAGCCGGGGTGCTGGATGGACCCCGGGCCTTTCGGCTGCCTCGGTGCCGGGCCGGGGCAGGCGATCGGTGCCAAGGTTGCCCATCCGGACCGCCAAGTCTGCCTGCTTCTGGGGGACGGCGCCTTCGGTTTCGCCGGCCTGGAGTTTGACACCATGTCGCGTCATGGTTTGGGCGTCGTCGGGGTGATGGGCAACAACGGCATCTGGGCCCTCGAGCATCACCCGATGAAATTCCTCTACGGCTACTCGGTGGCCGCCGAGCTGCGGCCGGAGACGCGCTACGACGAACTGGTCGAATCGCTCGGCTGCGACGGGATCCTCGTCCGCGAGCCGGGCGAGCTGAAGCCGGCGCTGGAGCGGGCCTTCGCCTCGGGCCGGCCGACCTTGGTCAACGTCCTTACGGACCCCGAGGTCGTCTACCCGCGCAAGTCGAACCTGGCTTGACAGGCCGCTAAAACGAGAATCGGCCGTCATCGCTGACGGCCGATTCAGGTGGCCCCTCAGGACGGGCAGGGGTACGTCTTCAGGGACCTTTATTAGGTGGGCCCAGACGGCGGGAGGCGCCATGATGCGGCAATCGCCTAAGCCCTATATGCCGAGTGCAAGGTGAGGCAAGCCCCACCTCGTCCCCGGTTCGTCCAGTATGTACCCGGACTTCCCTGAGATCTACCAGGGCTGGACAAAGTTACCAAGAACCAGGTAGTTGGGCCTACTGATTTCTTGTTCTTCCGGAGACTGACTGACCAATCTGTCCGTTCTGGACAAGACAGACTGTCCAGTTAGTACGTAGAGGGGTTTTGAGTGGCGGCCAAGGCCGTGCCGTAGAGGATGTCGTGCTCGGAGACGGTGACCTCCTCGAGCCCGAAGGCGCGCATCGTCTCGACCAGGATCACGACCCCGGCGACGATCGTCGGCGCCCGGTCGGGATGCAGACCGGGGATCTCCATCCGCTCGGTCAGGGGCAGCGAGGCGAGCTGGGAGAGCATCCGCTGGATCGAGGGCAGGACGAGGACGTGGCCGTGTACCTGTGTCGGGTCGTAGGGCTCGAGGCCCATCTCGACCGAGGCCAGCGAGGTAGGGGTACCGGCGACGGCGATGCCCTGGTGCGCTTCGACCCCGGCGCCGAGCGAGTCCTCGATCAGCCCGCGGACGTCGGTGGCCAGCGCTTCCAGCTCGCCGGCGGTAGGCGGGTCGCTGGAGATGCAGCGCTCGCTGTGGCGGACGACGCCGGCCTGCAGCGAGTCGTGGAAGTAGATGTCAGTCCCCGTGCCGACGATCAACTCGGTCGAGCCGCCGCCGATGTCGACCACCAGCGTCGGCTCGGTCGGGGGCGACTCGGAGGTGGCGCCGAGGTAGGTCAGCCGCGCCTCCTCCTCACCGTCGAGGACGCGGGCCGAGAGCGCGAACCGCTCCCGGAGCTCGGCGATGAAGGCGCTGCCGTTGTCGGCGTCGCGGACGGCGCTGGTCGCGATCGCATCCACCGTCTCGGCCCCGAGCTCCTCGAGGATCCCGATGTAGCCGCCGATCGCCGCGCAGACGTCCTCGATCGCCTCGCTAGCCAGGCGCCCGGAGAGATCCACACCCCGGCCCAGCCGCGTCACCGTGCTGCGCCGCTCCAGCGGCGAGACCTTCCCATCCACCACATCGGCCACCAGCAACCGCGTCGAGTTGGTCCCCACGTCGATCACCGCGACCCGCTTTCCCGGTTCAGTCACCCGGCCACTCTAGAGCGAGCCCGTCCCCGGAGGCCCCCTGCGCAATCCAAATCCCCACCGCAAAACCAGCCGCGCGCCCAGCCCCACATTGCTACCATCGACGTCCGCCGCGGGGTGGAGCAGCCAGGTAGCTCGTCGGGCTCATAACCCGAAGGTCGCAGGTTCGAATCCTGCCCCCGCTATAGGACGAAAGCCCCGCAAATGCGGGGTTTTCGTCTTTCTGGAGGCGCAGACAAAGGGGTTCAAAATCGCTCATGGGGCAACGCCTGGGGCAACATGAGGTCTGAGAGAGGTCGATCGAGCCCTTGCGTAGAGCTTCGGTCCACCTGCGTTCGCTCGGCGTCTGACTCGACGCTGGGTGCGCGGTCCTAGGTGTCTCAGCCGAAGCCGAGATCGCGCTCACGCGGCGCGTCTGGATTCATTCTCCGAGACAGGGAGCGACCTGAGTTCCGCTGCTTACTCCTTTTGGAAGTCGTTGAACGACTTCAGCAGGTGCATCGTCGCCTCGTGATCGAGACCCTCGCCCTCGTAGCGAACCTCGTAGAGACCCTGAAGGTTTGAGGGCAGCTTGATGCCGCGCTCAACCAGGAGGATGAAGTTGCGTCCGTAGAGCGCCATCGCGGCGCCGATCTCTATCAATACGTTGGGGTTGATCACGGTCTGCTGCTCGCCCTCCTCGTCGAGCAGCGTTTCCTCGCCGCCGACATGGATGACGGCAGCGCCGCAGGAGCGCATCTCGTCGAGCACCTTGTCGGGCACCGGCTTAGAGACGGTGTGCTTCTCCACCGCGACGACAGGCTCGAACTTCCCGTAGACGAGCAGCTCCTTGACCTGGTCGACGATCTTCATGTTGCTCGCGTGGGTGATGAAGACGCGGTGGTTGACGGCCGGGGAGGGCGGGGCGATCGGCGCCTCGGGGGGAGAGGCAGGCGGGTCCTCGCCCACGCCCTCGAGATCGCCGGGATGGGGTGGAAGCTCCGCCAGCGAAGGTTTCAGGGTGGCCTGGGCACTACCGAGGTCGGCGCTCAGGTATTGCGAGCCTGAGGCATCCTTCAGCAGGCCGACGAATTCCATGTTGGCGCGAAACACCTCCGCACACCTCTCGGCGTGCTCGGTGGGGACACCGAACTGGCGGACGATCGTTTTGGCGAAGAACTCCCCCTCGGGGAATTTCTTGTTCTTGTAGTAATCAAAGATCTTGGCGAAGGAGGGTGGCCGCAGGGCGGCGGCGAGCAGAGCCTGGCTGCGCTCCTCGGGGGACTTCGGCGAGTTGACGCTCTCGCCCGGCGCGAGCAGTTCGACCTTAACCGCAGTGTGGGTCCCCTTGGTGAGCCCGTATTTGATCGAGGAAGAAAGCAGTTCGCGGAAGGTCGAGCTGCCGGGGCTCAGTGCCATCGCGATCGCGGTCTCGAGCGGCGGCAGCGGCTGACCGCCGTTACGGTCGAGGGCGGCGGGGACACGCAGGGTCTCCTCAAGGGTCTGCTTGGGGAAGTCGCTCTGGACCCGACGCTTGGTGGTGGGATCAGCCCCGTTGGGCTTGGTGCTGGTGCCGTTCATGTCACTCTCTTTCAGAGAAATGTCCGCTATTTCGATGCAAGTGAGATAGACGGTCCCGTCAAGGGCGGACGGACACGCGATGTAGCGCTACGTTTGGTGCAGACGTGGACGCCCATGAGAAGAACTGTGAGAGTTGTCAGGGCGTCCTGAGAGCAGCGTCGGCACTGCGCTTCAAGCGGCTCGGCCGCCACGAGCGCCGCCAGCTGCTCGATGCCGCAGAGCCCGGCGGGCCCCCGCATCCGATCCGTCCTCCGGGACCTTCTCAGGCCGAGCAGACGGCGACTCGGCGCGCGGTCGCAAACCTCGTGGCTCACGGGCTGATCCGCCTGGCGCCCGAACAGCTCCGGTTCGAAGGCGCGGGCGACGAAGAGGTGCTGAGCGAACTCGGCCGCAGGAGATACGCGGTGCTCCGCCAGGCATGGCGGTCGGACCTGGGCGAGGAGATCGTGCGACGGTATCGGGCCGAGCTCGAGGCCGGCGAGCGCATCCGCTGGATTTATCACCTCGAGGCGGCGACCGCCGCCGCCCTCGGTCGCTGCCCGGACCGAGCTAAGACTGTCCGAGACGAAGACGGGCTGAAGCCCAGGCAGCTCGCGCGCCTGCCCGAGAGAGACCAGAAGTCGACCGGTTGACTTTCATCTTCTCCGCCAGAAGCCCAGCACGAGGCAGAAGGCCTCAGTCGCGCGTGCTGCGGGGCCGCGTCCGCTTCACCTGCTCGGCGGCGTTGCCTCCATGGGGGCGGGCGCGACGCAGCAAGGCCCCCATCTCCGTCGCACGGCTGGCTCGGCGGCTGGTGAGGATCGACAGCTCTGCGTTGGGATTGCCCCGGTAGATCTCGACCTGGGCCTGGTCCAACTCAGCGTCGAAGTCGCCGAGCTGGGAATCGGGGTCTTTCCAGGGATCCGTGACCATCCGAGGATTTTATGTTCGCAGTCCCTATCTGCTGGGGCAACGAATGGGGCAACATGCCCCACAGATTCCAGCCGATCTCCACGTAGCTCGATCTCGCGAATTCGGCTTGAAACCTAGCTCCACGTAGTCCAGCCGAGCCAGCGGATCAATCTCATAACCCGAAGGTCGCAGGTTCGAATCCTGCCCCCGCTATTCCAGAGTTAGAGCTAAAAACGCCCCCCGCAGAGGGGGCGTTTTTCGTTCCGGGTCAACGCCCAGGTCAACAGCGAGCAGGCGCGATGCAGCATCCGGGATCGTTGCTGGTGGTGCGAGAATGTGGAGGCGATGAAAACTCCTGCGAAGCCACCGGCAAAAACCGCATCGGATTTCAAAATGAAGTCCGGCCTGCCAGGGACGCCCGAGGAGCAAAAACGCCTCCTCCGCGAAGCGATGGAGAAGAACGCTGAGACGCTTCGACGCTTGGCGGAATAGTTGCCAAATCGTCGCGCGTGGCGGCTACGCTTCCGTTGTGAGCGCCTATGACCGATGACGCCCTAATCGCTGAGGCCAGCCGCCGACTCGCGGCAGCTGCTCCCGACGCCAAGGTGATCTTGTTCGGCTCCCGCGCCCGAGGCGAGGGTCGTTTGAACAGCGACTTGGACTTGCTCGTCATCGAGCCCGAGATAAAGAGTCGCCGCGCCGAGTTCGTACGACTTCGACAAGCCCTCGGTGATCTCGGTGTCCCGATTGACCTCATAGTCCTTAGCGCCGAGTACGCGGACCAGAGGGCTCAGGTTCGCGGAAGCATGGTCAATGAGGCGTTGCAGCGGGGCCGAGTTCTTGTCGGAGCGTGACCCAACGGCCGAAGCGGCCGTTCTCGCCCGAAAGGCGGCGGACGACGCGACGGCGATGCAGCTGCTGGCCTCGAACCAGGAAATCAGCGACGAGATCATCGGCTTTCACGCCCAACAGGCGGTCGAGAAGGGGCTCAAGGCTGTGCTCGGGTCCCGGGGAGTCGAGTTCGAGTACACCCACGATTTGCACCGTCTGATCGCAGAGGTCACGGCAGCCGTGGGGGAGTTTCCGTTCGACATTCCCCAGGTGGTCGCGCTGACCGAGCACGCCGTGCCCTTGCGCTACGACGAGATTCTGGATACGGAGCCCCTCAACCGGGCGGCGACGGTGGCACTGGTCGAAGAAGTCGGCAAGTGGGCTGATGCCCAGCTCCGTTGAGTGAATGAGGAGCGAACCGCGTTCGGTTAGTTGTCATCGTCAAGGGAGGCTTCCTTTACCTCCTTCGCCCAAACCTCTATGCCCGACCTGCGAAGCCTTTCCGTGGCCGTTTTCATGCTGACAAGACTGAAGAAGGGGAGCCCGTATGGCTTGTCGGGACGCTGCCCGCGGCTTAGGACCACGTATGCAACCTTGATCTTCTCCCGCTCGCGGAGCTTTTTCGGAATCGCCGATTTGAACCCGGCTCCGATTTCAGTGACCTTCTCGGCCGCTTTCTTTAGAAACTCATCATCGTCTAGGAGCAACTCCGCCGAAGTCACACCCTGAGCGAAGAGATGGCTGAGCGTCGAGGAACGACTGCGCTTCTTGACATGGATGAAATAGCCGTCCTTGGTGAGCCGATCTGTTTCGCTGCCGCCTCGTTGTAGGCGCCCTCGTCCTGGCTCGAGTCGGCTGCCGGAAGTTCGATCTCAAGCTCGGGCACGCCTTTATGTAGTCCTCCACTTTGTCGCGATAGGTCTTCGCGATCCGATACCAGTCGCCGCCTGAGAGCACGTAGAGGTGGCCAGCGTGCTCAGTTTCGAACACGAGGCAGTCATACACTCGCCACTTGCCGACGATCTGATCTTCGTCGACCGAGCTGATCGCTTCGACTCGATCCCCTTTCAGGCGCTCGATCTTGATCTCCTCACCATCGCGCAACTCGCGGTAGATGCTGATCCGCGGATCGGGCTCGGCCTCATGCTTGCGTTTCTTGAATGAGAACTTCACGCCCGAAATCTCCTGCCAATCGACAGCCTCGGGAATTGCTAGGTGCATCGCCGTCATCTCACGATTACCCAGCGCTTTGACCAGCTTCTCGTCGAGCTTCTTGATCACGACCGGATCCTGCTCGCCTCGCATGTGGTCGATGAAGCCGAAGTTTTTGCGGTAGGCGGTTTTCCTGTACGCCTTGAGCAGATCGGCCGCAAGCGTGGGCAGCTTAGGGAGTTCCTCGGTGGTGTTCATCGCCAGCGAGGCGGCGCCCGAGAGTGCCCCCAGACCACCCGGCTCCGAGCGCCCGGTGACGGACCTCAGCAAGTCGCGCGAATTGTCGAGCTCGAAGGCGCCAAGTGAGGAGTCGCGGCTCGCGCCTCGCCGGGTATGGATCGTCAGCTCATCGAAGGTCCGAGCGTCGACGCTTTTGATTAGCTCGGGATCGATGCTGTTGAGGACGACCTTTAAACCGAAATCCTGCACGACTGCCTCTTGCCGAATCAGATGCCGGCCGTATCCGAAGGCGATCGCCAGAAGCCGCTTTTCCGCCTCGATCAAGAGCATGCCCGAGCTAGATGCCCCAAGGATCGCTGGCAACCCGTCGCCTTCGATGTGACCCTGAACGTAGCCGAGCCAGCTGGGCGACGAAGGGTGCGAGGAGCGTACAAAAAGCGACTCTCGCTCCTTACTCAGCGCTGGGACCTTGAAGCTCGCGAGACCATTCTTGCTCTCGATGATTGCCGTCGGATCGTCGATATCGATCCCGGCCTTAACTAGGGACCAGCTAAGGCGCTGCTTTTTTTGCTTTGCCAACTTGTCTCAGCCGCGCGGAGGGTAAGGGTCGTTGCCGTAGCTATTGCGCTCCGCGATGGTCCCGTCCAAGTTATGGATGACATGCTCGGTACGACGAGCCCGCGCCGTTTCGCGTCCCGCAGCAACAGCCTCCTCCTTGGTGCGGTGGGAGGACATTTGACCCTCGCCCTCGCTCTCATTCACCCAGACGCCATTCTTGTGGACGGTGTGAATCCATCCTCTATTCAATGTTTTCTCCCAGCGTTAAGACATTTATTATCGGAGGAAGTTTATGTACCGCTGAGTCTATTTTTCAATCAGGCTGTCTCAAATACCGCAGATTTCGCGAACAGACCCAGTTCCGCAGCTCGCGATCACGAGGAATAGCCTCTGCGGCATGCCCGACGACCCTTGATCCGGCACAACCCTGCGAGCGAGGCGACCCTACCCAACCGACCCGAGCCCGAAGATGAGGACCGCGCACGGCCGTTTCCTGGCGAGACGATGGAACTGGTCGTCTCACGAGTGCGCCCCGACCATCGTCTGATGTTTGAACTGCTTGCTGCGACTGGCCTACGACGGTCGGAGTTGCTGGCGTTGGAGGGCAGGCACTTAGGTCTGGCCGGGACGCAGCCTCATGTAAAGGGTTCGCAAGCGCCTCCGCCGTCGACGGGGCGTAGGCCTCGTTATCGGTCCATTGAAATCTCGCTATTCCCGTCGCGAGGTTCCTATTCCCCCCGAGGTGGCGGATCGCCTGGCGGGATTGAAGACAGAACCCGAGGCGCTTGTATTTAATGGAGAGGGGAAGCCGCTGGACCCCGACAATCTCTACGCGCGAGTCCTACGGCCTGCGGCGAGCGAGGCCGGTGTTGAGTGGGCGGGCTTTCATACCTTCCGCCATACCGTCGCGAGTCGGTTGTTTGCCGAAGGCCGCAACGCCGTCCAGGTGCAGCGTTGGCTCGGCCACCACTCACCCAGCTTCACGCTTGATACCTATGTCCATCTGCTCGACCCTGATCTTGGCGCGCCGCTCGGCGGCGGCGACCAGGATGCCCCTTAATATCTAGCTTCTGCTGAGGCAAACGAGCGCTGATGCTCGTTGCTGTCGCGCGGGACAGGCGCTCGTAGGTAAAGGGCACAGCGGGTCCGAATGCTCGCTCGGGTCAACACCGGGTCAACATCATGTCGGAAAACAGCGGCTAATGCGATTCGCGCAGCTTGTGAAAAAGATGCTCATTTACAGGGAAAAGACTGAACAGCCGCAAATGCCCGCAAGCCTGGTTTTGGCCTCATAACCCGAAGGTCGCAGGTTCGAATCCTGCCCCCGCTATAGGACGAAAGCCTCGCATTTGCGGGGTTTTTTCGTGTCTAGGGCCATTTAATTCACGGCCCGCGGGTACCAATCGGGTACCAATTTCGCGAAATTAGGCTTTATGAGACCGGCGGCGGCGTTCCTTCGGCGCTAGCGGCGAGCCGCTCGTCCCAGCCGCAGACGAGGCAGGCGTGTTGGAACGCCGAGCGGGCAAATTCGAGCGCGTAGGCGTGCGGGTCGGGGGCGCCGCGCACGTCGTCCCAGTCCAACACGTACTCCCCCAGGGCGCTGTCCCAGCGGGCCGCCTCCGGATCGAGGGTCACCTCGCCGAAGCCGGTTGGGGCAGGATGCGCATAGGCGAAGAACGCCGCCTTGCCGTAGCGGCCATCGCCTGGCCACCAACCCACCTCGACCTGCTGAACGTTCCCGGCGTTGCGCATGATGAAGTCGTCTGACGGCGGCTCGACGGGGAGGCCGGAGAAGAGGCTGACGGCGAGGTCGAAGGAGCCCCACCAGGCGTTGACCGGGCTCGAGCGGCCGCGGTAGGGAGCGCGAAAGGCGGCGAGCACGAGGGCTGCCTGGGTCGCGGCGGCGAAGTAGGCAGAGACCTCGTCGGGCTCGTAGGTCGCGTGCTCGGTGTCCTCGTCGAGCGGGATGGTCCAGGGCACCTCCTGCGGCTTTGGGTCGATCTCGACCGTTCCCCCCAGGTCGCCCACCGCCGCCAGCAGATCCCGGGTCACCTCGCCGACGGGACGGTGCGGGGTCAGCGGCAGCCGTCGAGCTCGCCCGTCGCTGTGCTCGGCGACCGCCTCATGGCTATGCAGGTCCAGGGCCACGACCAACGCCCCCGAGCCGTTCGCCGCCGGAAGCGGCGCCGTCTCCCAGCCGCGGGTGGTCAGCCGCAGTGCCGCGTGCTGGAGCTGTGGCTCAGGCGGCGCCAGCTTCGCGGCGAACTTCCCCAGCACCTGCGTATGCGCGTGAAGCGTGTCGCAGGTCTCGCTCCAGTCCTCATAGGAAACGGACGGCCACAGGTCAGTAGGCACCATCGCTACAGAGTGCCTTCCCGCGCTTCCCGCCAGAGATCGACGCTTCCGTCGGCGGTGACGTGGCGATCTATCTCTGCCAGCTCCTCCGCCGAAAGCGCGAGGTTGTCCAGGGCGGCGACGTTCTGTTCGAGCTGGTCCACCGAGGAAGCGCCGATCACGAGTGAGGTCACGCGCTCGTCCCGAAGCCCCCAGGCCAGCGCCAGCTGGGCGAGGCTCTGGCCGCGCCGAGACGCGATCTCGTTCAGCCCCCGCAGCCTGGCGATCATCTCGTCGCTGAGCCAGGATTTGTCGAATTCGGGGTCCCGCGCGGCGCGCGAGTCCTCCGGCACGCCGTCCAGGTAGCGATCCGTGAGTAGGCCCTGGGCGAGGGCGGTGAAGCCGATCACCCCGATCCCCAGCTCGGCGGCGGCGTCGAGCAGACCCTCGGTCTCGATCCAGCGGTTCAGCATCGAGTAGGACGGCTGGTGGATCAGCAGGGGGGTCCCGAGGTCACGCAGAATCGCCGCCGCCTGCCGCGTCCGCTCCGCGTCGTAGGAGGAGAGGCCGATGTAGAGCGCCTTGCCTTGGCGCACGGCCGTGTCGAGCGCGCCCATCGTCTCCTCCAGCGGCGTCGATCCGTCCAGCCGGTGTGAGTAGAAGATGTCGACATAGTCCAGACCCATCCGCTGCAGCGACTGGTCGAGCGAGGCGAGCACGTACTTGCGCGAGCCACCGCCCTGGCCGTAGGGACCGGGCCACATGTCCCAGCCGGCCTTGGTCGAGATCACCAGCTCGTCGCGGTAGGGGCGGAAGTCCTCCTTCATCAGGCGGCCGAAGTTGATCTCGGCCGAGCCGTAGGGGGGTCCATAGTTGTTGGCCAGGTCGTGGTAGGTGATGCCGAGATCGAAGGCGCGCCGGGAGATCGCGCGCTGGACCTCGAAGGGGCGGTCGTCGCCGAAGTTGTGCCAGTAGCCCAGCGAGAGGACGGGGAGGTCGAGGCCGGAACGGCCCGTCCGCCGGTACTGCATCTTTCCCTCGTAGCGATCGGGAGACGCCGTGTAGGTCATCGCTGCTCCACCTCCGTCTCCTCGATCCTACGCTCCCCGACGACACACTCTTTCGAATTGCTTGACCGATCAGGTCGACCGGGCGATGACGGCAGGCACCGAATGAACACCCATGCTGACAAGCAGAAGGTTCGCGTAGGTCTGCTCGGGGTTGGTCTGATGGGATCGGCGATGGCCCATCGCCTCCTCGATCAGGGCATCGAGGTCGTCGCCTGGAACCGGGCCGGCGCGGACTCAGTTCGCGCAGCGCTCGCAGAGGCCGCGCAGAACGACGTCGTGCTCGGCGATCTCAAATGGGACCAGATCGGAGACCTGCTCGATCGCCCGCTCGAGGCTCCGGTCCTCGAAGGGCTCCATCCGCCCGCAGCGTCGGCAGATCGCGTGATGGTGGTGGTGCCCGTTGAGGTTGACTCTCTCATAGCTCGCGATCCCGCGCTCGACCTCGAAGCGCTGCACCAGCCCCAGCTCCTCCAGCACGTCGAGCGCTCGGTAGATGCTGGCGCGGCCGACGTGGACCTTGTGGCGCCGCAGCTCCTCTTCCAGCGCCAGCGCGCTCACCGCGCAATCGTGGCGGGCCAGCGCCTCCACGACAGCGGTTCGAGCCCCGCCGCGACGGTAGCCCGCCTCGCCCAACATCGTTAGCGCGTGCTCGGCCCAGGTGGTGTCGACCGCCGCTGGCATCTAACCGATCGTAGCCTCAGCGGGAGTCCGCTTTTTGCAGCGCAGGAGCGAGAGCAGGCGAGCGGCCGGCAGAGAGAGCAGGTAGGCGGCGACGATCGCCAGCGCCACCGAGGCGCCGCCGGCCGTCCCCGCGTAATAGGAGAGATAGAGCCCGGCGATGCCGGCGAGCACCGCGACTGCGACGGCGATGAGAAGCATCGACGCGATCCCGTCGGTGAACGGCCGGGCGGTCGCCGCGGGTCCGACGAAGACCGTGACCACGAGCAGGTTGCCGAGACCCTGGACGGCGACCACGATCGCCAACCCGAGCAGGACGAGCAGCGCGGCTTCGGTCTTCCCCGGCGAGGCGCCCAGGGATCGTGCGGCGGCGCGGTCGAAGCCGCCGGCCGCCAGCCGTCCGTGCAGCAGGGCGAGCGAGACGCCGACCACCGCGGCGAGGACACCTGCGGATGCGAGGTCGGCGTCGGAGGGACCGAGGATGTCGCCGAAGAGCACCTCCTGAATACCCGGCGGTGATTCGGGGGAGAGCGCCAGCAGCACGCCGAGCCCGAACAGGGTGGTGACGACTACGCCGACCGCCGCCTCGCGGCTGATGCCGGGAATCCGCGAGACGACCGCGATTGCCAGCGCGGCCACGACGATGCCCGGCACGCCACCGAGGATCAGCGGCACCCCCGCGATCGCGGCGAGGACCAGTCCGGGGAAGATCGAGTGGGCCAGCGACTCGGCCGCATAGGAGAGCCGGTAGAGGATCACCCAGCAGCCCAGGGCGCCTCCCGCGATCCCGATCAGGGTCATCTCGGCGATCGACCGTCGCATGAACTCGTCTTGCAGAGGCTCGAACATCGCTCAGTGGTGATGGTGGTGGGGGGGCAGGATCGCGCGGGAGGCCGAGCCCGGCAGCTCGATTATCGAGCCGCCGTAGGTGGCTTCGAGGACGGCGAGGTCCAGAACCTCCTCGGGGGCGCCGACCGCGATCTGCGCGCGGTTGACGCAGAGGACGCTGTCAAGGCGCCGGGCCTGGTCGAGGTCGTGGGTGGCGATGATCGCTGCTCGTCCCTCGGCTGCGAGCGTCCCGATCAGCCCTTCCAGCCGCTCGGAGCCGGGACGGTCCAGGCCGGAGAAGGGCTCGTCGAGGAGCAGGATCTGCGCGTCCTGAACGAGGCTGCGCGCGATCAGCACGCGCTGGCGCTGGCCGCCGGAGAGCTTGCCGAAGGTCTCCCCCGTAAGTGCGTCGAGCCCGACCTTGCCCAGTGCCTCCCTCGCCGCCTCGCGCTCGCGCCGCCCCGGGCGCCGCCACCAGGGCAACCGCGAGAGCGCACCCATCGCCGCCACATCGAGGGCCGAGACCGGGTAGTCGAGCTGGGAGCGCTCGGTCTGCGGGACGGTGGCGCAGCGCGCCCCGACGCGGAGGGTTCCGCTGAGAGGGGGGAGCTCGCCCAGCAGGGCGCGCAGCAGGGTCGTCTTGCCGCCCCCGTTCGGGCCGAGCAGCGCCATCCTCTCGCCGGCCTGCAGCGAGAAAGAGACGCCAGAGATCGCCGGCACGCCGTTGTAGCCGGCGGCGAGTTCCGTTGCCTCGATCAGAGCTTCACCTTGCATCCGCGTTCTCCGCCGGTGAACCCCCGAACCATCGCATCGGCATTTGCCTCCTCCATCCCCACATAGGTTTCTCCGCTCGAGCTTTCGGGCCCGAGCGTGTCACCGTAGAGCGTGTAGTCCGAGGTGGCGCCGGTCTGGCGGGCGATCGCCTCGGCCACCTTTGCGCTGAGCGAGCTCTCGGGAAAGATCGCCTTCACGTTCTCGGCCTCGATCGTCTTCGCAAGCTCGCTCAGATCCTTGGCCGATGCCTGCGCCTGGGTCGTCTGCGAAGGGATCACCGCGCCGAGCACTTCGATCCCGTAGCGGTTGGTGAAGTAGCCGAAGGCATCGTGGTCGGTGACCAGCTTGCGCTGCGCCGCCGGCACCGAGTCGATGCACTTGGCGATGCCGGCGTCGAGCGCTTCCAGTTCGGCCAGGTAGGCGTTGGCGTTGCGCTCGAACTCCGCCTTGTGTGAGGGGTCGGCGCCGACCAGAGCGGCCTCGATCTGGCGAACCGCGGCCTCGGCGTTGCGCGGGTCATGCCACCAGTGGGGGTCGTACTTCGATGCCTCCGCGCCCGAGCTCTCGCCGGGCAGGTTGATCGGGACGGTGGCGCCGAGGTCGATCACTTCGGCGTCGCTACCGCTGTCGGAGACGACTTGATCGACCCAGGCATCGAGGTTGTCGCCGCTGGCGAAGACCAGCTTCGCGCCGGCCGCGCCTTCGATGTCGGATGGCCGCGGCTCGTAATCGTGGGGGTCGGTGTTCGGCTGGAGGATCTGATCAACGTCGACGGCTTCGCCGCCGACGTTGCGCGCGAAATCGCCGAGTTGGGTGGTCGTCGCCACCACGTCGAGCTTTTCTGAGCCCCCGTCGCTGGACCCGCTGCCGCACCCCGCCGCGAGAAGTGCCAAAGCGCCGAGCGAAACGGCAACCACCGCCCCGCGCGGGACATTTCGCAGAGCGCGCCCCGCCGCGACCACGATGAAGACGCCGCCCGCGACGCAGGCGATCGTCGCCCCCGGCGGCGCGTTGGTCTTGACCGAGAGCCAGAGCCCGACCGTGCCCTCCAGGGCGACCAGGGCGACGCTGAGCAGCTGCCAGCTCAAGAGCCGCTCGGTCAAGAGGCGCGCGGTCACGGCGGGGACGAGGAAGAGCGCGGTGACGAGCAGCGCCCCGACCACGGTCAGCGCCGCCACGCTCGTCAGAGCGAGGAGTGCGAGCAGTACCGCGTCGAAGACCTGCGGCCTCGGGCCGGCGGAGTCGGCGAGCGTTGGGTCGAAGCCGATGCGAAGCCAGTGCTGCCCGATCAGGGCGCTGGCGAGGAGCGTCGCGACGGCGGCGCCACCGGCGAGCGCCAGGTCGCCGCTGTCGACCAAGAGCAGGCTGCCGAACAGCAGCGTCTCGATGTTCGAGCCCGAGCCGAAGACGTCGCTGGCGAGGATCACGCCCCCGGCAAGGCAGCCGACGAGGACCAGGGCAACGACGGCGTCCTGGCCGGTGCGCCGGCCGCGCAGCGCCGAGGCGCCCACCGTGAAGGCGACCGCGGCGCCGAAGGCACCCAACGGCGCGGCGAAGCCCAGGCCGTCCGCCAGGACCAATCCCGGAAAGGCGGCGGTGCCGACCGCGTGGGAGAAGAAGGCCAGCCCCCGCAGCACGATCCAGGTGCCGAGCAGGCCGGCGGGGACGGCGAGGATCAGCACCTCGATCAGCCCGCGCTGGACGAAGGGAAGCTGGAAGGGATCAAGCAAGGGGTCGGCCCTTTCGCGGGTCGGTCTGAGGAGAGGTCATCGACAGCGTCCGAGAGAGTAATGAGAATGAATCTAGTTTGCATTCAGCCTCGGACATCGCAGGAACGTGGGCGGAAGGGTCGGGCGCGGAGCGCTGAATCCCACCCCGATGGCGACCGCCCACCGCTTCCTCCACCGGGTGGACTACGGCGGCTGCGGTCAGACCTCGACGAATTCGTGCTCGACGTCGCCCGGGGTGATGAAGATGATCCCCCGGCAATCCTCGGAGCCCGCGTTCCACGCGGTGTGGACGGTCCCGCGCGGGACGAAGACCAGGCTCCCCGCCGCCACCGACAGCTCCTCGTCGCCGAGCTTGAACGACGCCTCGCCCGCCGCGCAGTAGAACGCCTCGTCCGTGGTCGGGTGTTCATGGAGGGCCGGTGCCGGGGTGCCGGGGGGGATCGTCCCGATCAGCGCCAAAAACGCACCGCCCGTGTCCTCTCCCGTCAGGTTGAAGCT
>JAWVFA010000050.1:0-67808 GCA_033856415.1 Solirubrobacterales bacterium
CTTGCGGCTGTTCGGGCAGGTGCGGGCGTTAGCGTGGAGCTTCATCCGGTGTCCTCCTTGATCTGGGTGGCTTCGACACCCCCAGCCTTCAAGGAGGCCCGGATGAACAACGTGGTTAGGAACTACAGCTAGTTGCTCGAGAGCGCGAGGGTGAGTTCGGCTCCCTGACAGGCGTTCTGGTTGACGCCGGTGTCGTTCATGGTCAGCGTGCCTTTCGGCGTCACCGCCTGTCCGTTTCCGGGCGGGAAGGTGGCGTTGACCGCGACGGCGGGCATCGTGAAATCGGGGGTACCGCCGGTGATGACGACGCTGCAGGTGGAGTGGCCGGCGTCGACGGTGATCCCGGTCAGGGAGATGGTGCCGACGCGCTGTGCGCCGCCGGATGGGTTGTCCACGGTGAAGGAGACCTGCGAGGAGGAGCCGGGGTAGAGGTTGCCGGTGACGGTCCCTTTCAGGGTGACCGCCGAGCTGGTGCCGACTTTCGCGGTTGCGGTTCCGGAGCCGGTGCTCGTGAAGTAGGCGTAAGCGACCGCTGCGATGGCCAGCGCGCCGATGCAACCGAGTGCGACGAGCGCCCGCTTACTGGTCAGGTGGTGCATGGGATTCTCTTGCGTCAAATGTGAGCGCTGAACGCTCCCGATTGCCCCCTCATCGACAATCCGTCCAATTGACTTAAGGTTTGAGCGCCTAGGCAGTACTGACCGAATCGGGACGTCAATCCGGTTGCATCGCTACATCTGTGTCGGGGTATGCCGAAAGAGAATTGATGGCCACCGAGTGCGAGAGCGAAGTCCTCAAGGTCACGCTGCCGGCGGAGCCAGCCTCGGTCCCCGCTCTCAGGCGCCAGACCTCGAGCTTCGTCGCCGCTCAGGGAGCTGGCCGGGATCTGGTGGCCGACATCGCGCTGGCCGTCTCCGAGGCGGTCACCAACGCCGTCAAGTACGCCAAGGTCAGCGGCACCGACTCGGTGCTCGACCTCTGCGCGGCCCGCAAGGGGGACTGGCTCGAGGTGCGGGTGCGGGACCGCGGCGAGAGCTTCGGCAAAGGTTCCGCCGACGGCCTCGGGCTCGGCCTCACGATCATCGCCCGCCTCGCCGCGGACCTGCGGATCGTGCAGGAAGGCAAGGGGACCGAGGTGCGGATGCGCTTCCCGCTCGCCGAGGAGTAACTCGCGTTTTTTAGCGGCGCTTCGGGTCGGGCATCTTGAAGAGGCTCTGGCTGCTGGAGACGTTGGTGCCCTTTTCGCCCGATTTCAGCATCCGGGCGGCGCTGCGGGCCTCGACCTCGAGGATCTCCAGCCGAGCTTTTTCCTGGGCCTCCAGCGCTTCCTGCAATCCCTCCTCGTCGAGGACCAGGGGGGTGCGGGTGAGGTGGAAATCTTTGTCGCCGCCGATCAGGCGCGCCTTCGCCGAGATGACGAAGTCGTCGAGCATCTTCTGCACGATTTCGCTGAGGATCCCCTCGGCCACCAGCGGGTCCAGCTCTTCCCACTCCTCGGTGTCGATCAGGTGGCGCTCGGTGGCGCGGTAGAAGTGCTCCAGTGCTCCGCGCACTGGTCGGGTGCTAACCAGCTCAGCGCAATCGAACTCGACCAGCTGTTTGGTGTGGTAGCTGACGTTGGACAGCTCCTCGTCGAGCTCTCGCGCCATTTCGGCGGGACTGGCGGTGCGGTCGGCCAGGATGCGAAGAATCGAAGCCCGCAGCGGATGGCTCATCGCTTTGATCCGGTTCTCGGTGGCTTTACGGCGCTGCGTTTTGGTTGACATCGCTCTTTCCTTATCGAGGGCTGATTACTGGCGAGGGCTTGATCGTAACTGCTCACTGGACATCTTGTAAAAAATTTCGCATTATGCTGAAAATATCCCTAATGGTGGAACCAGCCTCACCAAACTTCCGGTCCCACCCGCAGACACACGTAGCCGGGGAGGAGGTGAAGACGGATGGATATCCGCACCGAGCGCGTGGCGCCCCACGATTCGATCGCCAAGGGCAGCTAGCCACCAACCACTGAGGGCCGGCCTCCAGTTTTGGGGTCGGCCCTTTTTCGTTCCGTCGCTACAACCCGGGCGGGTGGCGCGCGACGTAGCCGCTGGTCGCGACGGTGGCGAGGTGCCAGCGCGGGCCGGTGCCCTGTTCGGCCCCGACGGTGTCGAACCGCAGCCCGGCGATTTCGACGAAGGTGTGGCCGGGGTTGGCGTAGACGGTGATCCACTTGCCGTGGCCGGGTGCGCCCCAGCGCATCAGGTCGCCCGAGGTGAGCGGCTGCGGGATCAGGCCGCCGCCGAAGAGGGCGAAGCTGACGGCTCCAGAGCAGTCGTAGGAGTTGTCGTAGAAGGAGGCGTGGCCGCCGCCCCAGACGTAGGGACGTCCGACGATCGTGTTGGCAGCGTTGATCGCGCCCTGGACCTGTTCGGGTGCGTCGGTGGGTGCGAGGGCGACGCCGGTGAGGAGGATTGCGGAGGAGCCGGATCCGCCGCGGCGGTGGGCGAAGATTTCCTCGCGGCTGAGTCCGGAGGAGCGGTGGGGGACATGGGTGCCGTTGCTGCCGGCAGAGGCCGGCGGCAGCAACGTCGGGTCGGCGGCGATTTCCTCCGCGCTCGGCAGCTTCGCCTGCTTCGCCGCCGGGCGCGGGTGCGCGGCCGGCGCCGCTTCGATCCGGTGGCGCGCTTCGACCATGGCGAGGCTCTCGCCCAGCGTGCTCGCCGCCTGGTTGCCGCCGCTGGCGCCGAGGAGCGCGATTGCTACTTGGAGGACTACTGCCGTCGAACCCATGCCCGTTGCAAGACTACGGGGGCGTGAAACTCCTGCTGGTTCCGCTGGCGATTCTCGCCTTCGTACTCTTCCTTCTCGTCCTCGGGACGATCGGCCTGGCGATCTCCTTCGCGGTCATCTATGTCGTCGGCGGCGCCTGGCGCTTCGTGTCCGGCGCCGGCCCCCGCGGTCGCTGATTTCTTGCTGTAGCGCCGTTTGCGAGCGCTCGCAACGGGAAAAACTTCCTTAAGGGAAGAGCAAAACGCTCGAGCGAGGAGAGGTATCCGAGATGGCGCAGCAGACGAAAAGCAAAAAACGCAAATCGGTTCGGCAGCGCACCGAGGGCAGCGGGCGCAACAAAAGCCCGACGCCGCAGAAGGAAAAGCAGGGCTCCAACGGGGCCGAGCGGAAATCCAAGGCCCGCAACCAGGGTGACGACAAGACCGTGCCGGAGCGCATGTACGAGGACTACACCGTCATCGACCCGGGCGAAATCAGCGATACCGACGAGCCCGATGTTGTCGTCGACATCCCGGTGGTCAAAGTCGACGAGATCCACTTCGAGCTCGACGACCTGGAGGCGCGGATCGCGCTGCACGCGGAGGTACTTGACCTGGTCAAACTGAGCGTCGGCGTCCACGTCGAGCTCGGCAAGGTCGAACTGGACATCAAAGGAGTGGAAGCGCAGGCTCTGCTGCGGGCGCGGCTCGACCACGTCACCGCGATCATCGACCGCGTTCTGACCACGCTCGATCGCAACCCTGACGTGCTTCAGACCATTGCCCACTCGCTCGAGCCGGTCACTGAAGGCGCCGGCAAGGCCGTCGGCGAAGTCGGCGAGGGCGCCAACAAAGCGGTCGGGGAGATCGGCGAAGGCGCGGGCGGCGCGGTCGAAGACGTCGGCGAGGGCGCCGAGGGCGCGGTCAAAGACGTGGGCAAAGGCGCCGGCGGTGCCGTCGAAGACGTCGGCGGCGGAGCCGGGCAGGCCGTCGGCGCTCTTGGCGAAGGCGCGGGACAGGCCTTGGGTCAGGTCGGCGGGCTCGCTCAGCTCGGCGGCGGCGGCAACGGTGGTGGCAATGGCGGCAACGGCGGCGAAGGGGGTTCGGGCGGCTTCGCAAAACAGATCGCCAAACTCGTCGCCAAGGAAATCGGCGCCGCCGCGACCGACGAGGCCAAAGAGCTCGGCATGGCCGCGACTCACAAGGCGATGGAGCTGGGTGAGCGGCGGCGTCAGCGGCGGGCGGCGAAGCACAACGCCACTGCGGCGGCGCTGCGCAAGGCCGAGGAGCACGGGGTCGACATCGACGATGTCGACGGCACCGGCGCCGAAGGGCGCGTCACGGTTCACGACGTCGAGAAGGCGGCGACCGCATGAGCGGCCGTCGTCCCGACCTCGACTTCCTCACCTCCGTCAAGGCAAAGGAGGTCAAGTTCGGGCGGGTGCCGGAGAAGCGGAAGGTCACCTACTACGGCGAGCCCGGCCACGACACCGACGCAAAGGTCGAGCGGGAGAACATTCCCGAGGAGCCCGAGGCCGGTGTCACCTACCGCGACGTCAAGGTCGACTGGTCGGTCGCCCAGCGGATCGTCCATCCGACCGACGCCGCCGACGAGAAAGAGGAGTAAGTGAGGTTTCGGCTGGCGACCGCGCGTCCCGTGCGCGCGGTCGCAGCCATGTCCTCAGGGCCTGCCCGGCTCAGCGCCTCGCGGTGAGTCCCTGTAGAACGACCTCAATCGGGGAGCGGTGCTTGCCGTCTTTCCCCGAGGCGGCGGTCTCGAGACCGCCGGCAATCTCGCTTACTTGCGCGCTGAGGGTCCCAACCCCCTTGGCCGCCTTGGCGACGTCCTTGGAGTCCACCTTGATCTTCGGCGCCTTGACCTTGATCTTCGGCCTCCGCGTCATCGCCTTGCCGAGCCCGCTCTTTTTGCCTCCCTTAGAGGCGGCGGCTAGAGCGAGACCACCAGCGGCTCCAGCCACGGCCGCTCCACTGGCGACGAGCGGGACTTTCGCTTTGCTTGCAGCTTTGCCAACGCTTTTACCGGCGGTTTTGGCTTTGTCGCCGACGCCCCCAACGGCATTGCGGACGGCGTTGATGTTCGAGCTCTTACTCGAAGAACCGTTGCTCGAAGGCGATTTCCTCGATTTGCTGCTCGCTTTCGAGGCGGTGGCACCGTTGCTCGAGCTGCGCGCCTTGCTGTTTGCTGATCTCGGTTTGGCTTTCGATGCTTTCGGTTTCGACGATTTCGACGTCGATTTAGGTTTCGACGTCGATCGTTTTTTCGGTTTGGCTTTCGTCTGGGCCATCGTTCCTCTCTCCTCGGAGCTTGTTCCCTAGTGGATCGGTGACTGGCTTCAATGGATTGGGTACCCGATCCATTGCAGGGAAATCAGCATGGACGGATCGATGCAGCGCTTTGCACTGCCTCGAAGGCGCGGCCCGGGATCTGCTTCAGCTGGTTGAGGCTCTCGTCGTCCCAGCGGCGGTCGCTGCTGCCGGAGAAGAACCAGTTGGAACCGTTGTCGGCGACGATCAGGCCGTAGCGCTTCATCGCCACCGCGATCGTTTTCGCCGCGCCGCTGAAGCGACCGAGGGGGTAGCCGGCTTTTAGGCGGAGGCGCAGGCCCATCGGCGGCGCGCTCGCCTCGGAGGTGTCGCCGGCGCAGTGCGAGGCGGGGTGGACCCAGGCGCTGCGGGTGCTCTCGACGGTGACGCGGATCGCGTGGTCGAGGTGGCCGGCGGCGACCTCGTCGTAGCGGACGAGGCCGGGGAAGATCGGCAGGCCGGCGGCGTCGGCCGAGGTCCAGCCGTCGGGGCGGCGGGCGGCGGAGTGAAGGTCCCACTCGGTCCCCGAGTCGGCGTTCCAGTGCGGCCGCGGCTTGGCGACATAGAAGGCGCGGTAGAGCTCGTAGAGCTTGCAGCCGGCGCGGTCGACGACGAGGACGTGGCGGTCGCCGTCGCTGCCGTTGCCACCCTCGACCGGGGCACCGGCCGGAACCGGGAACGGCCCCGGGTCGCTCTCGTCGCCGTAGGCGGTGTAGTGGACCGGCAGCATTCGTTGGCCAGTGCCGACGACGGAGTAGGGGAAGCCATAGGCGCGTGGCGAGCCGAAGTCCGGGTGCAGGGTGTCGCCGCCGTGGGAGTCGATGAAGGCGATGTAGGCGCTCGAGCGCGGGTCCCGCGGCGCCCTCGAGATGTCCTGGTTCCAGGCGGCCTCGGTCGCAAGAGATGGCGCGCGCGGAGAGAGCGACGCCGGCGGGTCCGGGAAGACCGGGCAGGGGGAGGGGTCGGGGTAGGGACCGACGGCGGAGGCAGAGGAGGCGATGAGGACGACCGCGGCGAGGACTGCGAGAAGCAGGCCGAGACCGGTCGCCGTAGAGCTTTTACACCTATAAGGGTGAAAAGCTCTACGGCGGTCGACTTGACGAGGCGATTTCATTTTCTCCCGCCCTCGCTGCCGTCTGGACCCTCACGCACCTTCAGGCGGCCGATCTCGAGCTCCTCGACCTCGAGTCGCTTCACCGAGAGGCGGCCGATCGTTGCTTTGCCGATCGCCAGGCGGCCGACGCTGAGGCGGCCGATCGCGAAACCGCCGACCGCGGCGGCGCCGACGGCGAGGGCGCCGATCGCGAGTGCGCCGCGCGCCTCTGCGCCGAGTGCCTTCAACTTCATGCCGCTCAGGCTAGCCTGACGCTCCGATGAGCCTGGACGAGCGTCCGACCCTGCTGGCGGTTCAGCACGTGCCCTGGGAGGGGCCGCACCGAATCCTCGACGCCTGCGGGGCGCTGCATGTGAAGACGGTGAAACCGCTCGCCGGCCAGCCGCTGCCCGATCACGACGAGGTCGCCGGCGCCGTCTTCATGGGTGGGCCGATGAACGTCGACGAGGTGGAGCGCTTCCCGGCCTTGGCCGCCGAGCGCGAATGGCTGGCCGGGGCAGTGGAGCGAGGGATGCCGGTGCTCGGCATCTGCCTCGGCGCGCAGCTGCTGGCACGGGCGCTGGGGGCCGAGGTGCGGGCGGGGGAGGGGCCGGAGATCGGCTTCGCTCCCGTCGATGTGGTCGACCCCGCGGACCCGCTCCTTGGCGGGCTCGCGCCCCGCAGCGAGGTGCTTCACTGGCACGGCGACGTCTTCGACCTGCCCGACGGCGCCGAGCACCTCGCCGCCTCCGAGCGCACCGCGTGCCAGGCCTTTCGCCTCGGCAACGCCTGGGGTGTCCTCTTTCATCCCGAGGCGGACTTCGCCTTGGTCGAGGCCTGGTTGGCGGTGCCGGCGATGGTCGAGGAGGCCGTGGCGGTGCTGGGCGAGGAGGGGACGCACGCCCTGCCGGAGCGCGCGAGCGAGTTGGAGGCGACGCTGACGGAGCGGACCGCGCCGGGCTTCGCCGCCTTCGCTGAAATCGTTGCTGGCGGGTAGGGGAGGAGCCATGGAGATTTGCCTGATGGTCGAGGGCCAGGAGGACGTGACCTGGGAGGACTGGCTGGCGCTCGCCGCGGCTTGCGAAGAGCACGGGGTGGAGACGATGTTCCGCTCCGACCACTACCTCTCGGTCGACGACAAGCGCGAGCGCGGTTCGCTCGACGCTTGGGGGACGATCGCCGCGCTCGGCGCCGTCACCGAGAAGCTGCGACTGGGGACGATGGTCTCGCCGGCGACCTTCCGCCATCCCGCCGTGCTGGCGAAGCTGGCGGTGACGGCTGACCGCGTCTCCGGCGGCCGGGTCGAAGTCGGGATCGGCGCCGGCTGGTGGGAGCGCGAGCATGAGCTCTACGGCTTCGACCTGCCGCCGATCGGGCCGCGGATGGAGGCGCTGGAAGAGCAGATGCAGATCGTCCGCGGCCACTGGGGCAAGGGTCCCTTCGACTTCGACGGCAAGCACTTCTCGGCGCGCGAGCTCGACGCCCAGCCGAAGCCGGTGCAGCAACCGCTGCCGTTGATCCTCGGCGCCAAAGGCGGGCCGCGCACGCTGCGGATGGGCGCTCGCTGGGCCGACGAGTACAACACCGTGATGTCGACCGCCGAGGAGATCGCCGACCTGCGTCGGCGCCTCGACGAGGCGTGCGAGAAGGAGGGCCGCGACCCGGCGACGCAGCCGCTTTCGATGATGACCGGCTGGCTGGTCGGTGCCGATCGCGACGATCTGCTCGACCGCGCCTCGCGCCTCGCGCAGTGGAAAGGGGAGGGCGAGGCCAGCGAGGCCTTCATCGCCCGCCAGCGCGAGAGCACGATCCTCGGCACCGTCGAGGAGGCGATCGAGCAGCTGCGCGAGCTGAAGGCGGCGGGCCTGACCCGGATCATGGGACAGCACCTGCTCCACCGCGACCTCGACGCGGTCGCGCTGATGGGGCGGGAGATCGCCCCGGCGCTGCGCTAACCGGGCTCGGGGGTGCCGTAGATCGCGCGCAGCCAGATGTCAACGAGGACGTCGAGCACGCAACTGTCCTCGAGCGAAGGAGACTCCCCGGCGAAGGTCGCGTACTGGACCCTCTCGTTCATCTGCACCAGCGCGATCGCCAGGTCGCGGGCCGGCTGTCCGGGGGGAGCGGCGCCGCGGGCGCGCTCGGCCTCGATCACCGCGGTGGTGTCGCTGACCCAGCCCTCCATCACCTGGGACCAGAGGCCGCGGGCTTCGGAGTTGGTCGTGCGCAGTTCGGCCGCCGCCAGCGCCACCGCCCGCCGCGAGCGGAAGGCCCCGTAGAGGTCCTCGAGCGCTTTGCGCAGCCCGGCGCGCGGGTCGCCCTCGACGAGCGTCGCCAGCGCCTCCTCGCGGCTGCCGGCCGCGGCGGCGACGAGGCGGTCGATGATCGTCAGCACCACCGCGTCCTTGGAGGGGAAGTAGAAGTAGAAGGTGGGGCGGGAGATGCCGGCGCCTTTGGCGAGGTCGTCGACCGAGATCTCGCTCAGCGGCCGCTCCTCCAGCAGCCCTTCGGCGGTCTCGAGGATCGCCCGCTCGCGGTCGTCGCCGCTGGCGCGGGTGGCGCGGCGGCCGCGGCCGTTGGGGGTCGCGCGGGATTTGGAGGCTGCCTCCATCGCGTCTAACCTTACATTGCGTCGACAGATTCGACAAGTCGTTGACTTAATCGACATGGTGTTGATACAGTCCGCCTCGTGAGCAAGCGCGTGATCATCACCGGCGCCGCCAGCGGCATCGGCGAGGCGACCGCCACGGCCCTGCGCGAGCGTGGCGCCCAGGTCGTCGGCCTCGACCTCCGGGGCAGCGAGGAGATCGTCGCCTGCGACGTCACCGACCAGTCTTCGGTCGACGCCGCCGTCGCCGCGGCGGTCAAGCGGATGGGAGGGCTCGACGTCCTCGTCAACTGCGCCGGAATCGGGCTGCCACAGAGCGCCTCCGAACGCCCGGGCCCCGACGCGCTCCGCGTCCTCGACGTCAACCTGCTCGGCACCTGGCGGGCGACCGCCTCGGCGCTGCCGGCGCTGCGCGCCTCCCACGGCCGCGTCGTCAACATCGCTTCCGGCCTCGCCCACATCGCCGTCCCCTTCGCCACCGCCTACGGCGCCAGCAAGCGCGGCGTCGTCGGCTACTCCGAGCAGCTGCGCTCGGAGGTCGGCGACGAGGTCACAGTCACCACCGTCTATCCCGGCTACATCCGCACCCCAATCCACGACGCCAGCCAGAGCGCCGGCATCGGCCTCGAGGGGATGGTGCCGCCGGAGCCGCTCAGCGCCGCGGTCGGGACGATCGTGCGCGCCATTTACGGCAAGCCCGCCCGCGACCTCGCCACGACCCGCAGCGGCGCCGTCTCCTACCGGCTCGTCGGCCTCCTCCCCAAAGGCCTGGTCGAGGGGGCGGTGCGGCGCCGGATGCGCGCCGGCGCCAAGCGCGGCCTCTTCAAGTCAACCCCGATGACGAGCGATCTCCTCGCTCGCCTCAACCGTTAGCCAGGAGATCTCCCCATGTCAGACCCTTCTCGCGAGCACGTCGACGTTCTGATCGTCGGCGCCGGCCTCTCCGGCGTCGGTGCCGGCGCCCACCTGCAGCGGAACAGCCCCGGCAAGAGCTACGCGATCCTCGAGTCCCGCGAGGCGATCGGCGGCACCTGGGACCTCTTCCGCTATCCCGGCATCCGCTCGGACTCGGACATGTACACGCTCGGGTACTCGTTCAAGCCGTGGCGCGACGAAGACTCGATCGCCGCCGGCGAGAAAATCCGCAACTACATCCGCGAGACGGCGCGCGAGTACCGGGTCGAAGACAAGATCCGCTTCGGCCACAAGGTCGTCTCGGCCGAGTGGTCGAGCGAGGAATCGCTGTGGACGGTGCGCGCCGAGCACGGGGGCGAGACGGTCGAGCTGACCTGCAACTTCTTCTACGGCTGCACCGGCTACTACCGCTACGACGAGGGGTTCACGCCGGAGTTCACCGGCAGCGAGCGCTTCGGGGGGCAGATCGTCCACCCGCAGCACTGGCCCGAGGACCTCGACTACCGCGGCAAACGGGTCGTCGTGATCGGCAGCGGCGCGACCGCGGTGACGCTGATCCCGGCGATGGCGCCGGACGTCGAGCACATCACGATGCTGCAGCGCTCCCCCGGGTACGTGGTCACCCTGCCGGCCCAGGACCCGGTCGCCAAGGCGCTGCGCCGGGTGCTCCCTGCCAAGGCCCAGTACGCGGTCACCCGCTGGAAGAACGTCCTCACCCAGATGGCCTTCTACCAGCTCTCGCGCCGGGCGCCGCGCTTCACGCGGAAACTGATCCGGCGTGGGGTGGAGCGGCAGCTGCCGCAGGGCTACGACGTCGACCGCGACTTCGAACCGCGGTACAACCCCTGGGACGAGCGCGTCTGCCTCGTCCCCGGTGGCGACCTCTTCAAGACCCTGAGCTCCGGCCGCGCCGACGTGGTCACCGACACGATCGAGACCTTCACCGAGAAGGGGCTGAAGCTGACCTCCGGGCGCGAGCTCGAGGCCGACATCATCGTCACCGCGACCGGGCTCAACCTGCTGGTCCTGGGCGGCGTCGAGATCAAGGTCGACGGCGAGCGCAAGGAGTTCAAGAACCTCGTCGGCTACAAGGGGGCGATGTTCGGCGGCGTCCCCAACATGGCGCTCGCCCTCGGCTACACCAACGCCTCCTTCACTCTCAAGTGCGACCTCGTCTCCCAGTACGTCTGCCGCCTGCTCAACCACATGGACGCGCACGGCTACAAGGTCGCGACCCCGCGCGAGCCCGCCCCGTCGCTGGGCCGCGAACCATTCATCGACCTCCAGTCCGGCTACGTCCTCCGCTCCCTCGACCAGCTCCCGATGCAGGCCAAGACCCACCCCTGGCGCCTGCACCAGAACTACGCCCGCGACATCCGCCTCTTCAAGCACGGCCCGATCGACGACGAGATCGTCTTCTCCCGCGGGCCGGTCGCCAAGGCCGCCCCGAATGAGCAGAGCGACGGCGTAGCGGCCGTCGCCTAGGGCGAGCCGGTGGCGACCGTGGAGACCGCGACTCTCAAGAGGACCGCGACCAGCGGCAGCGGCCCTCTCGATCCGCAGGACGCGGCCGCGCTGCCGGCGCCGCCGCTCGTCCAGCTGGCGCCGCTGCCGCAGCTGCTGCGCTTCAACCAGCGCCAGATCGAGTTCGTCTTCGGCGCCCGGCGGCGGCTCGGGGACGTCTTCGCTCTTCGCACGCCCGAGCCGGTGCCGCTGGTGATCGCCAGCTTCCCCGACGACGTGCGCTCGCTCTTCACCGCGAAGCCCGAGGAGGCGCCCTCGCTGGCGGCCGAGTCGCCGCTGCGGCCGATCGTCGGGCCGGACTCGGTGCTGACCTCGCTCGGCGAGCGCCACATGCGCCAGCGCAAGCTGCTGCTGCCGCCGTTCCACGGCGAGGCGATCGAGCACTACACGGCGGCGATCGCCGAGGCGGCCGAGCGCGAGATCGACAGCTGGCCGATCGGCCGGCCCTTCGCGCTGGCCCCGCGCATGCAGGCGATCACGCTCGACGTGATCATGGCCGGCATCTTCGGGATCGACGGCCAGCCGGCGCCGCGGAGCAGCGAGGGGCGGTTGCGCTCGACGATCAAGGGCCTGGTCTGGCTCTCGACCAAGCCGGTCGCCCAGATCGCCGAGCTGATGAACGTCCGCCGCGAGGAGCCGGTCGGGATAACCCGCCTCGGGCGGGCGCTGCTCGATCGCCGCATGGACGCGGTGATCGCGACGCGGCGGCGGGAGGACCTGGGAGAGCGCCACGACATCCTCTCCCTACTGCTGCAGGCCCGAGGGGAGGAGGGCGAGCCGCTGACCGACGGCGAAATCCGCGACGAGCTGATCACCCTGGTGCTGGCCGGCCACGAGACGACCGCCAACTCGCTCGCCTGGGCCTGGGAGCGCCTGGTCCGCACCCCGGAGGCGCACGAGCGCCTGGCCGCGGCGGTCCGCTCCGGCGACGGGGCGGAGGAGGCGATCGAGGCGACGATCACCGAGACGATGCGCTCCCGCCCGGTGGTGCCGATCGTCGGCCGCCGCGTCAAGCTGCCCTGGCAACTGGGCGACTACGCGGTGCCGGCCGAGACCCCGGTCCTGATCAGCATCCTCCTTCTCCATCACCGCGAGGACCTCTACCCGGAGCCCTTCGCCTTCCGCCCCGAGCGCTGGCTCGACCGCAAGCCCGGCACCTACGAGTGGCTCCCCTTCGGCGGCGGCATCCGCCGCTGCCTCGGCGCGGCCCTCGCCATGGCCGAGCAGCGCGCAGTCCTCGAGGCGATGGCCCGCCGCCTCGACCTCGAAGCCGCCGACCCCGAGCCGGAGCGCGCCCTCCACCGCAACGTGACGATGATCCCCCGCCACGGAGCCCGCGTAGTAATCCGCTCCCGCGCCTGAGGCGCCCACCGCCCGATTCAGCAAGCGGCCCGGTAGATTTAGAGCCAGCGAGGTGGCTGTAGCTCAGCTGGTAGAGCTCCGCGTTGTGGTCGCGGCGGTCGCGGGTTCGAATCCCGTCAGCCACCCCTCTTTAAGTTGCTGGAAATGGACGGGTTGGGGTCGCGATGGGGGTTTAAACCGGAACCCAACTTTCGCTCCCGATCAGGCAGAAACTGCCTGAGACCGGCCGAATAGGGGGCCTATTGTGCGAGATCTCGGCTTGCTTGTCGGGATCGACAGAGCTACGCGGCTCGGTAATTTGACCTACCACGACGCTAGAGACGCGATTTCTAGCCTGGGTGCCGCTCGAAGATCGCGCCAATCTCCTTGGCATCCGGCCAGCCGAGGGCGGCGCTGGAGAGGTAGAGGCCGAATCCGAAAATGAGGGTTGCCATCCCATAGGGGCCGGTTCCCTCATATCGGTCCTCAAGCCAGACCTGCTGCCGCCCAGGGCCGACTTCGGCACCGACGGCGTTTAGGCCTCGGTACGTGGGGTGGGCGAAGCCGCTGCTGTTTCGGTAAATGAGCGCATAGAAGCCCCGAAATGATTTGACGTCACCATGTGCGCCCATGCCGGGGAGTGTGCCCTCCCATCGCTTGTCGGCTGCCACGGCGAGGTTCGTCACCGGCTCCAGGCCGTTGCCGTGCAGAACGGCGATTTGCTGCTTAATGGCTGATCGCTCCTGATCGGTAAGGAGTGGTGCGCCTCGTTCACGCATATCAGCGTCAGCTTTGAGCCGGGATTCCAGATCGTCCTTCTTCCACTCCTGTATTCGCTTGGCCGTAGGGTCGGCGGCCAGCCAGCCCAGGTGCACGGTGTGCTCGTAGAGCGAGCGGAGCAAAGTGGCCGCGTCCGCTTCGCGCCCTTCCCCCTGGAGAGCGAGGATCGACCGCAGCGTTCCCGTCATGCGACTAACCAATGCCGTCCCGATCAACGGGAAGGCATCGCGGTCCCCGCTGACGCTGAACTCTTGCGGAAAGTGCCGTGCAGCTAGGTTGTATAACTCTCTTCCACGCGCCTGAATCATATGGTCTCGCGCGCTCATCGTGGAGGTGTCTGAGTGTTGTCGGCGGTCCACCATCGCCTTCCTTTGGGACGCTTTGGACCATCCAGAGTAAGTCGGTCTCCGGCTGCTTCGGCCGACGGTCCGACTACTCGGCTAAGTTTCCCGCTTAAGTGGGCAAAGAAGGCGCGAGATCAAAGGTCAGGCGACGCCTCCTCGCGTCTACGCCCGGCACTATCGCATTCGTTGTGCTGGGTTTGATTGGTGGCGCGGATGATTCTCAGCCTTGGTTGTTTGTGGGCATCGGCATGGCGTTGTCAGCCACCTTCCTTGAACCGTACTTCTCTACCCCCCGAGCTGCGACGGTGAATGCGGTTGGCGGAATCGCCGCATGTGTAAGCGCGGATGTGGGGGATATCCAAGCCCTCTGGGCGGGGCTCGTGGCCTTTCTCGTATTGGTCTTCCTCGCTGGCGCAGTGGCAGCCGTTACGCCCGATGGCCGGCCGAACTCGGCCTGTAGTCAATTTGCCCGCCGCTTTGGGCACGCAGTACTTGTCGGCGGATCTGTCCTCCTTTTGATCGTGTTGACCGAAGCGCGGGAAGGAAGCGATAGCTTCGAACTTCTCGCGGTCGGGAGCGCTTTGCTGATCGCCACGATCTCTTTTGATTGGGCCGACCTGTGGTCTCGTGTCAGAAACAGAAGCTTGGCCACGGCAGTCTCAGCAGTGGGGCCAAGGATGCTTCTTCTCGCGGGGACCCCGCCGGCTTTAACCGAGGGTGACAGGGTGATTCTTAGCGCTGGCAGCGAGAGGTGGGTTGAGGCAACTGTGGCTGCTCGACTACCTCATGCAGATGGGGTGCGCTTTCGCCTTGCATTGGTCGATGACTGGACGGTGATCTGTGACAGCTTCCCTCAAGACCTAATCGTTGAGGAATTGCCATCAGATTCCGAACTTGTCGGCGCTGCAGGTGAGGGCACCACCCAGCGAACCTTGCAATTCGAACCCTTCGGCAGGCTAGGGGTTGGGGATCCAGTGCTGCTGAAGCCACCAAGTAAAAATCTTCTCTACCAGGTTTCACGATTGCGACTGGTCGACTCGACGTGGCTTGGATCAACCGCTGTTCGCCCCCTGGCCACGGCTCACTTGGTGGGTTGTCCAGAGGATGGGCATATCCGCTCAACGACCTACTTGCCCGGTGCCCACGACCCCATTCACCAGGCCAGTGATCTAGGTGGGGGTTTAGGAGTCGAATATTTTGAAATCGGGCAGATCAAGGGAACGGCGATCCCTATCGGTCTTAGGATTGATGATCAGCGACGCGGCCATATCGCGATTCTCGGAATGTCGGGCATGGGGAAGACTGCTGTCTCGCAGAGAGTCTGTGCGGCCCTCGGACTAGATCACGTAGTAGTCGCTCTCGACACGACCGGGGAGTATCAGAGCCGTCTCGGTTTCCCAACCTGGGCTTCGGATGATGTCAATACTAAAGGTCATTTTGTCCATCAGCCCGCGGGCGATCCACCGGCGAAAGCCAGGCAGCTCATCGAAAGGTTTATGAAAGCCGGTTCAGATGAATATCTGTCTGGCACCGAGCCGGCTAAACGAATGCTTACGCTTGAGGAGGCCCATACGTTTTTGCCCGAGTGGAACTTCGGCCTTCAGTCTCATAAGGAGCAGGTTGCGAACAGTACGCGGATGATTATGCAAGCCCGCAAGTTTGGTCTCACGTTCATGATCGTGTCCCAACGAACTGCTGTCGTATCCAAGTCGGCGCTCAGCCAATGCGAGAACTACATCATTCTCAAGACGCTCGACCACACTGGGCTTGAGTATCTGGAGTCATTAGTTGGATCAGAGATGCGGGATGCAATCCCGACCCTCGCGCGATTCGAGGCGATGTGCGTGGGGCCTGCCTTTAATGCAGAGGAGCCCGTCATTATCTCCCTCTGTCCTCCGCCCGGTCAAGATCTGCCCACCGACGCAGATGCCTAGCTAGGCGCCCATCAGGACGAACGGTGCCCAGTACAGCGGGTGCGAGAACTGTCCGCTCAGCTCCGAGTCACGGAGCCAAAGCTGAGCGCGCCTGAGTGCCTCGGCTAGTCCTACCTCCTCATCAAGGAACTCGTGGTAGAAGTGAGACATGAGGAGGGTAGTTGCCTTGTCATTGACGGGCCACTGGGTTGCGATCACTGCAGAGCTGCCCGCGAGGAGGAGCGCGGTGCTCATGGAAACCGCCTCATCGGGAAGATTGGACATGTCGTGGTGCGCGGTTTGGCAGGCGGAAACCACGGCAAGGCGACTAGAGATGGGAAGCGTCTCCAGCTCTTCGCCGCTGAGCCGGCGATCAGATAGGTGGAGCACCGCATCCTCAAAGCCGGAGAGCCCACTGGATGCGTGGCAGGCAAGGTGGATGTGCGTCATTCCCGCGACGTTCTCGACGAAGAAGTCGGCTCGTGCCTCGTCCCGAAAGGCAACGCTGCGCCGCTGCTGGGGAAAGCGCTCCGCGAGTTCTGAGACCTCCTGTTGGGCGCCGGGAAGATCCAGCTTTGGGTTTTTCAGATTCGGGTTGCCGAGGGCCAAGAGAGAAGCCTCCCTCTCCTTAGCCGCCTCCGCCCGGGACAGGCACGTGGCCTGTAGGGTCGCCGAAGGAGCGCGTCTCAGGTCAAAGCGATCGAGCAGGCAGATCGGAGTCTCGGCGTCGATCCAAGTCGCGGCGTGAAGCGGAGCCTCGGCGATCGGACCCGAGGAGATCAACGTCACGCCGCGGGCGCCGATGCTCGACAGGTGTTCCGCGATGGCTTCCGCATAGGGCCTGAGCAAGGAGAGTGCGTGGTCAACCGCGCCTTCCCCTTCTGCCACCGATTCACCTTCGCCCGCCGCTAGCGCGAAGTAGGAGAGTTTCGGGGACGATCCCTCCCGATCACAGGGCATGAGATCGATGACCAGTTGTTCGCCCGACGCGGACTCGAGGAAGTGAGCGTGAGTTTCGACGCCGTCCTCGGAGCGGCTGACCGAGAGAAACACCGCGCCCCAGGGCGTCGGATTGACGTAGAGGAGAGGTATGTCCGGTTCTGCTGCCTCGGCAATCGCAGTCAGGGAGACTCCGGTTGCGAAATTCTCAAACCCGTCCAGTGCGCGGATCGCGGTGACGGTTTCTTGAAACTCGCGCGCCGCGGTGTCGGATGCCTCGCCCGCTTGTGCGCTGGAAAGTTTCGCGAATGAGGTCAGATACTCCCCGCGTGCCTCCTCTGGCAGAGCGGCGAGGGTGTCCTCGTCGATACCGGCCCCCAAACGTCGACGCACGTCTTTGGTTCGGCCGTTCTCCAGGGCGAGGATTGCCGCCTCCGTCTCACCGATCTTGGCCAGCGCGAACGCCGCCCAGCGGGCGATGTTCCCTGCTCGTCGCATCTCGGCTTCCCTGCCCGTGTTTTGGAGCCGCGCATGGATGTTCGCGTTCGCGGCACCGAGCGCCTTGACAAACGCGGCGGCGGCCTCGGCCCACTCGCCCCGATCCGCGAGTCGCAGTCCGAGTCCGAACCCCGAGCGGAGTTGCAGCCCGGTGGCCGCGACGGAATCTTGAGCCTCCATAGCGCGGCGATAGGTCTCGATCTCCTGCTCCGCTTTTCTCAAGAGTCCGTAGACCTCGGCGAGGTGATCGAGAGCATTGGCGAGCTGCCATCCGTGCTGGCGAGGGTCGATCAGCTCGATTGCCGTTTCGAAGCGAGATCCCGCGATATCGAGTTCTCGGCGTTCGGCATCGGTCGGCGGTGCGAGCTCGCCCGCGCCGAGTCCGATCCTGCCTGACTCCATTGCAGCATTGCGCGCATTGGCCAGGTGAATTTCTCCAAGACCGGCATTGGCAACCCCGATGAAGGTTCCCAGGCCCTCGACCCTCTCGGCGTCGGCCACTCCTCGGAGGTGCCTCTCTGCCTCCCCGGTGTCCGGTTCGCCCTCCTCGATGAGCCTTTTGGTCGTCTCGGCAAGGTTAATTTCGACCAAAGCCCAGCATTCCGGATCATTCGCGGAATGGAGCAAAACCGCTGCTTCTTTGCCGAATTGGAGGCTTTTCTGCAGGTTCAAGAGTCGGTTCCCTTCCTCGCGAGTCTGGAGGCCCCGCATCAAGTTGTTCAGGACCATCACGCGGAGCTTGGGAGGAGCGCCCTCGTCTAGCCGACCAGCTGCCGTTTCGAGAATGTGCAGTGCCATCTCGGTGTTCTCGTTGGGATCACCGTTGCGTCGGATTCCGTAGAGTGCCGCGAGGTTCATCTCTCGCTCGGCCTTCAGGTAGGGGTCGGGCGCCCCACCTGCCCCGCGGCCCATGTGCTCGATAGCTTGGTCGAGTTCAGCTCGGACGTCGCGGCCGCGCTGGCGAAGGCAGGTCGCCAGAAGGGTGTGCAGCTCGGCCGCCCAGACCCAGTGACCTTGGTCATAGGCCACTGGAATCGCGGATTCGCCCAGCTCGATCGCCTCGTCGAACTTTCCTTGCTCAGCTAGGGCGCGGCCGCGAAGGAAGATCGAACTTAATCGGTCCACCTCCTCGGAGAGGACCTCCATCGACGATTGGAATCGTCGCCACGCACTGTCGATGCCATCGGGAAGCTCTTCGAGCAGGGTCAAGTAAGGCTCTACCGTCCTGCCGGCACCAGGGATCGTCACGAGTTCCTTCAAAGCGTCGATTGACTCGGCGCCGAAGAGCTCCGGCCGTTCCGACACTAGAGCCGCGAAACCCGCCTCGTTCTCGACTCCGCTGAGCGCCGTGGCCACGTCGTCGCCTTCCGGTGGGGAGTTGTTTGAATCGAAGTTCAAATGGCGGGTAGAAGTCGGGATTTCTGCCTATACAAAAGGATATTTTGCATAATGGCGCACACCGAACGAATCCACAGATCGCGGCCGTTCGCCGTCGCTCGCTCGCCAAGGAGATCGCGGGTTCGACTCCCGTCAGCCACCCCTTTAAACCGGGGGTAGGCCCGATCAGGCAGAAATCCGCATTTCTGCCAGAACACCCCGACAATCCCCGAATATCCCCGCATATCGAGTTTCGGCGTCGATGATCGATGGCGGGCGCAAAGCCGCTTGTAATGCGGGATTAGATCTCGGCGCCGCCGGAGGGCAGCCTAATTGTGGTCGCGGCGGTCGCGGGTTCGAATCCCGTCAGCCACCCCTTTTGAGGTGCTGCGCACGGCGATGTGTGATGGGCGACGTCACGTTTAGCCGGGAGGCATTTGGCCCTCGCCGCAGGCACTCGTGCCTGCCGTGAAGAGATCGAAAGAGTCGCCGGGCTTCTAGCCTTCCAGCAAATTGCAGGGGAGTCGCTGTCTTGTTTGAGTCCGGCGTCGCTCCTATCTTCGCTGTTCGCGCCGAAACGCCAGAAAGCTCAGCCATGACGCCATGCACGATCACGGATCACTACGAGGGAAGGGCAGGACAAGCTGCTTGGAAGGGCTGCTCGATTGCGGACGACCCGGACTTCCGAGCATTTCTAAGAGGGCCAGTTCGAGACCGTCTCCGCGACGCTGAGGAGGCAGAATCATTTGCCGCTGAGATCGCGGGCCTGGCTGGCACTGGCCTTGGCGTCGAGACCGTAGAGGCGGTGCTTTCGGCGGAACCTAAAGACCAACAGCCCTGGGAGGTTGGGGAGGCTCTAGCGGAGGCTCTGCTTGAGGAGTATCGCGGGGTGATATGGCCGTGGAATAAAGAGCGTGACAAGCTCACTCCCAAGGCATCATTGCCTGGAGCCGATTTGGTGGGTTTCGTCTCGCTGGGCGGCACCGACGCGGCTCTCGCAATCGGCGAGGTGAAGACTTCCGGAGACGCCGAAAAACCGCCAGGCGTCATGTCCGGTCGTAGCGGCATGGCACACCAGCTTCAGCGGTTCGAAGACGATCCAGAATTACAGGGCACGATCCTGAAGTGGCTACGCGCTCGTTGTAAAGGGACCGATCTGTGGCCCCAATATAAAAGTGCTGTCGCTAGGTTCATGAACTCTGGGGCCCATGACTTTGTCTTGTTCGGGCTCTTGATGCGAGATACGGAGCCTCATTCTCTTGATCTAAAAGCAAGGGGCAAAACCCTCGGGGAAAAAGCCAAAGCCCCGACCAGCTACGAGTTCACTGCTTGGCACTTGCCGTGTCCAATCGATCAGTGGCCTGGGCTGACGAAGGATGAGGATGACGCCTAGCTGGATTCAAGATGCCATCCCCCAGGAGGTTTCCGAGCGAGCATCTGCCGATGCTGTCCGCACCCGCATTGCGGACGCCTTGGAGATCTCAAGCGACCCGCTTGATGAGAGGTCGATCACTTTTGCGCAACAGGCGTGGGAGCTGGCACTTTTTGACGCTCTCGAGGAGAGCGATGTTGATACCGACGCAGTTAGGGCAATTGCAGAGAAGGCATTTCAGCTTCTGAGGGTGTTGTCGCCTCCGCGAGACGCCCCGAGCGCTAATCGTTTTCTGGTTCGGCTGGGGTGCCTTGGCCTACTTGCTGATAGGCAGGCCGACGCAGCTCGATTGCTCTCAGCTCATGCTCTTCCTGACGAACCCGCCGGGGACGATTGGGGAGGACGAACCCAAGCCGCGATCTGGACCGCTTGGATTAGGTTGATTCGGAAGTTCGGCTGGGAGGATTTCGATGCCGTCCGAGCCTCTATTGAGGAACTAAAGGCGACCCAGAAAGAGTTTGAGGTGGACTACCTCGGGATTGGGTTGGCCCAGGCCCGGGCGCGTGCATGGGAATTGGTGGCGCTGTATCACCTAGCGCATGCCGCAGAGCTATTGGCGGAATTCTCTACGACCGGAGGAGTGGGTCGTCACTACGACATACGCGAGCAGCTGGATAGTCAGTTCGACCGTGCGATCAATGGGTGCCGAAGAGGCGAGTTGGTTGAGCTTGAGGTCATGTTGCGTCTAGTCCGGGCAAGTGCCTATCGGCTGATAGATAACAGCATCTGGACGGTAACGAGGGCGGTTAATAGTCGCGTTACGGACTTCGTTGAATCAGTGGTGGAGCGAGGTCGGCAGCAACCACTATTCGAAGTGCTTCCTCCTCAGCGGCATGCGCTGCGAGAGAAGGGAGTTCTAGGCAGCGCGACGCGTTCGGTCGTTGTCAGTCTCCCCACTTCTAGCGGGAAGACGCTAATAGCTCAGTTTCGCATGCTCCAAGCCCTCAACCAGTTCGAGAGAGAGCGGGGTTGGGTCGCCTACCTTGCGCCCACTCGAACGCTGGTTAATCAAATCACGCGAAGGCTCAGAGAAGATTTTGCACCCCTCGGGATATCTGTAGAGAGGGTCAGTCCTGCGCTTGAGGTGGACAGCCTTGAGAGCAGTCTGCTGACGGATCAAGAGGAGGACTCTCAGTTCCGAATTTTGGTGACGACCCCAGAGAAGCTCGATTTGCTTGTCCGAGGGGGTTGGGAAAAGGAGATTGACAGGCCGCTGACTTTGGTCGTCGTCGATGAGGCTCACAACTTGCGCCACGATGCGAGAGGGCTCAGATTAGAGCTACTGCTAGCGACGATCAATAGAGAGTGTCGTTATGCACAATTTCTCCTGTTGACGCCATTCATGGAAGACGCCGAGGTGCTTGGCAAATGGCTTGCACCTGAAAGTCATGAGGAGGTACGGCTCGCAGTCGAGTGGGTTCCGAACGACCGAGCAATTATGCTTAGCGCAGCGCAAAAAGGGGAGACCCGTGGGACCTTTTCGATCGAGCTCGAGTCTCTGCATACGACGCACCAGACCCTGGTCGCAGAGCAAAGCTTTGATCTGCCGACTGATCGCCCGCTCGGCTTGAGCTGGTCGGCCGTTAACGACAGCCCCAGCAAGATCGCGGCTGCTACTGCAGAGTTGCTCAAAGAGCGAGGTCCATCAATCATCCTTGCTCAACAGCCTAACCACGCCTGGAGCATCGCCAAGACGCTTTATGACGGGCAGCCTGAGGTCGCCAGCGTCTCCCATAACGTTGAGCTGGTCAGGGAGTTTCTTGCTGATGAACTGGGTGAAGATTTTCCGTTGGTGTCTTATTTGGCACGAGGTATTGGCGTTCACCATGCTGGCATCTCTGAGGACGCTCGCATGTTGCAGGAGTGGTTGCTTGAAGAAAATGAGCTGAGGTTTCTTGCGGCAACCACGACTGTCGCCCAAGGGGTCAATTTCCCCGTTGCTTCGGTGGTGCTTGCCAGTCATCAGTATCCCTACGGGAAAGACATGCCACCGGAGGACTTCTGGAATGTCGCTGGGCGAACGGGCCGAATTGGTCAAGCAGATCTGGGAATAGTTGCGCTTGCTGCGAAGGATGAGGAGAAAGCGGAGGTCCTACGAGGGTTTGTGAAACGGCAGGTAGCAGGCTTTGATTCCACTCTTGTGCAGATGGCGATAACTGCCCAGATAGCTATATCTGAAGGCGACTTGAGCAGACTTTCCTTTGAGCCCGAGTGGTCCAACTTTCTCCAGTATCTAGCTCATAGCTTCAGACAGGTCGGTGATCCGACTCTATTTGCCGCCGAGGTCGAGCAGGTTCTTCGGGGGGCGCTCGGCTATCAACAACTCCGAGCGCGTTCTCCTGAGCTTGCAGAAAGCCTGCTCGGCGCCGTTGACATCTACACCGAGGGGTTGACTGGAAAACCGTTGAGTTTGGTTGACGCGACCGGCTTCTCGTGGGAGAGCGTAAGCGCAACTCTTGCTCGTCTTGGTGAGGCAGGACTAGGAGCGACTGTGTGGGACGGCCGAAGTCTGTTCACTGGTCCAAACGAAAATCTAAAAAAACTGATGGGCCTCATTTTGCAGGTCCCCGAGTTGCGTGCGAACCTCGACTTTGTGCCGGGAGGCTTGGAACTCAGCGGGTCTCTCCTTGCGGAGGTCACGAGAGACTGGGTGCAAGGGCGAAAGCTGACTGAGATCGCGGAGGAGTACTTCACCAAATCAAACGGCGGGCCTGAATCGGCGATGACGGATTGCTGTAAGGCGATATACGGGAAGCTGGCACCCACGGTTTCTTGGGGTCTTTCAGCCTTTCAGAGCTTGACTCTTGGAGAGGAGATGGAGCAGATGTCAGAGACGGAAGCGCAAGAGGTTCGCAACCTCCCCTCGCGAGTGTTTTATGGCGTCAATAGCGACTCCGCCATTGCCTTGCGGCTACTTGGCGTGCCTAGAGAGGCGGCCACTCCCCTTGCTGCGCACGTGCCCAGCGTTCAAAGCGGAGAGTCGATTGCCCGTGTCCGTCGTGACCTCGCCAATCTGCCAGAAAAGGACTGGAGCGCAGCTATCGGTACGAAGGGCGGTCTGTATCGCTCCATCTGGCGGATTCTCGAGGGGGAGCAAAACGAGTAGTTACTTCAACCGGAGATTGCCCGAGTTCTGCTTCTAAGCAACCTGTGTGAGGTTCAAGCGCGGTCGGGTCTGACTTTCACTCTGCGACTCTGATCCGTGTACGGTGGCCGCTGATGGAGACGGTCCTGGTCAGCGGCGGGTCGGGGTTTCTTGGGGGGCGGTGCGTGGTCGAGTTGCTGCGTCGCGGCTATGGGGTGCGGACTACGGTGCGCGACCTTGCCAAGGAGGAGGAAGTGCGGGCTCGGGTGGGGTCCGAGGTCGATGTTGGCGACCGGCTTGCGGTGCTGGCGGCTGACTTGCGCTCCGACGATGGCTGGGCGGAGGCGGTTGCTGGTTGCGAGTACGTGCTGCATGTCGCTTCGCCGTTTCCGCGGGCGCAGCCTAAGGATCCCGATGAGCTGATCGTGCCGGCGCGGGAGGGGACGCTGCGGGTGTTGCGGGCGGCTCTGGATGCCGGCGTGCGACGGGTGGTCGTCACTTCTTCGGTGGCGGCGGTCCGCGGTAGTGCCGACTCCGCCCCGGCGCCGCTGACCGAGGCGGACTGGTCGGACCCAGACGACCTCGCGCTCACTCCTTGCGCCCGTTCGAAGACGAGCGCCGAGCGGGCCGCCTGGGACCTGGTGCGGGAGCGCGGTGAGGAGGGGAGGCTGGCGGTGGTCAATCCCGGCGCCATCCTCGGTCCGGTCCTCGGCAGCGAGCGCTCCTTCTCCCTGGAGATGGTCGAGCGGCTGCTGAAGGGGATTCCGGGGACGCCGCGGATCGGGTTCAGCGTTGTGGACGTGCGGGACGTCGCCGCGCTGCAGATCCTGGCGATGACCGCTGCCGAGGCCGGGGGCGAGCGTTACCTCGCGGTCGCCCGCTTCCAGTGGATGGCCGATGTCGCCGCGGCCCTGCGCGAGCGCCTCGGGCCGGAGGCGGCGAAGGTGCCGAAGCGCTCGGTTCCGAACTTCTTGGTGCGGGGGATGGCGCTGTTCGACCCCGGCGCGCGCTCGGTCGTCGGCCAGCTCGGCAAGCGGGTCGAGCTCTCCAGCGCGAAGGCGAGGGCGCTGGGCTGGGAGCCGCGCCCGGTCGAGGAGACGATCGCCGACTGCGGCAGGAGCCTGGCCCGATGAGGATGCGGGCGGCCGTGCTGGAGGAGTTCGGGCAGCCGCTTGCGGTGCAGGAGGTCGAGCTGGCCGAGCCGCGGGCTGGGGAGGTGCTGGTCCGCCTGCACGCCTGCGGCGTCTGCCACACCGACCTCTACACCGCCTCCGGCGCCGACCCGTCCGGCTACGCGCCGACCGTGCTCGGCCACGAGGGCGCCGGCGTCGTCGAGGCGGTCGGGCCGGACGTCGGCTCGCTGGCGCCGGGCGACCACGTCGTCACCCTCTTCTCGCCCCAGTGCCGCGAGTGCATCCACTGCCTCGACTCGCGCACCAATCTCTGCCTGGCGATCCGCGAGGAGCAGAACAAGGGGCACCTGCCCGACGGCACGACGCGGATCTCCCGCGATGGGGAGGAGATCCGCAGCTTCATGGGCTGCTCGACCTTCGCCGAGTACACGGTGATGCCGGAGATCTCGCTGGCGAAGGTGAGCCCGGAGGCCCCGTTCGAGCACGCCTGCCTCTTCGCCTGCGGGCTCTCGACCGGGCTCGGCGCTGCGATCAACACCGCCGTCGTGCGCCCCGGCAGCACCTGCGCCGTTTTCGGCGCCGGCATGGTCGGGCTCGGGGCGGTCGCCGGCTGCCGCCTGCAGGGGGCCGAGCGGATCATCTGCGTCGACCTCTCGCCGCAGCGGCTCGAGCTGGCCCGCGGCCAGGGCGCGACTGACCTGCTCGAGGGTGGGGAGGGGACGGTCGAGCGGATCCTCGAGCTGACCGGCGGCTTCGGCGCCGACTACACCTTCGAGGCGACCGGCAACGTCGCGGTGATGCGCCAGGCGGTCGAGGCGGCGCGGATGGGCTGGGGACTGTGCACCGTCGCCGGGGTCGCCGGCCGGGGGGAGACCCTCGACGTCGTCCCGCGCCTGCTGATCACCGGCCGCCGCATCGCCGGCTCCTCGTTTGGCGGCGTCAAGGGCCGCGACCAGGTCCCGGCCCTCGTCGACCGCTACCTGGCCGGCGAGATCGACCTCGAGCCGTTCGTCACCCACCGGCTCGCGCTCGACGAGATCAACCGCGGCTTCGAGCTGATGGAGGCCCAGGACGGGATCCGCAGCGTGATCGAGTTCAGCTAGGTCGGGCTCGGACGGCGCCCCTGCGCCTGCCCAACCAGCACCCAAACGCGGCCAGTAGAGCACCCGCAAACGCGTCGATCACGATCAGGAACGCCGGGACGCTGCCGAGGGAGACCGTGGCGTCGGTGCCGGCCAGCTGATGGGCGGCGAGAATGCCGAGTCCAAACGCCGCTCCGGCGACGGCGCCGCGTTCAGCGGCCTCCTGGACCTCGCCGTGCTCGAGACCCGACAGCAGAGCGGCGAGGGTGGCGACGGCGAGGAGGGCCCAGTAGAAGCCCGCCGAGATGCCGAGGACGATGCCGACGCCCGCGCCGAAGAGGAGGGGAACAATGACGACGAGCACGACCTGGGTGTTCTCGGAGCGATCGCGCATGAGGGTCGGCTTGGACACTCGATCCACCGTAGTTGTCAGAACCGGCGTAGTAAAGCCACGTTGTCAGCGCAGGCCGGGATTGGTCGCGAGTTTTTTAGCGTGACTCGGGATTCCCTCGGGATCGGCAACTACCGGCTGATCGGCGCTGTCGGCGCTGTCGGCGCCGTCCGGCGCCCGCAGGTCGCGGCGGCGGCGAATCAGCGTTCCGCGGCGCTCGGGAGTGGTGGACCAGGCGAACGCCAGCGACGCCATCCCCACCGAGACCAGCGGCGCGCTGGCGAGTGCCAGGTCCTCAGCATTCGAACACTCGGTGATCATATGCAGCCGGCTCGAAACAGCACGGTTTCTCTTAAGTAGTTAAGAATCCGACGACAAAACCTGGCAGTGGGGAGAACGTGGCGACTCGGAATCGAGATGGATGTGATGCAGTGCTGGATCGACGCGGTGCGGCGCAATTGAGGGAGTCGGACTGAAGGTGCGCCGGCCCTTCCGTTGCCTGCTCGTCGTTCTCGTCCTGCTCCTGGCTGGCTGCTCGGATTCGGGCTCCTCCGAGGACGCCGCGGCACCCGCTCCGCACGACATCGTCCTCCCGCGCGGCGCCTACCCCGGCCACCTGTTGGTTTCCCGGGACGGATCTCTGTGGATCACCGAGTCCGGCGAGGCGGTTGCGCGCCGGCTTCCGAACGGCAAGCTTCGGCAGTACAGCCTGCCGGGCAACGAAAACAGTCCCGGCGACCTCGAGGAAGGGCCAGACGGGGCGATCTGGATCGCCGGCTTCGAGGAGTTCATCCGGATCGACCCCGACGACGGTTCGATCGGGATCGGCGCCAGCTTCGGTCCGTACGCGAATCCCGAAGTCGGCCTTCCCGAAACCGTTGCCGCGGGCCCCGACGGCGCCGTCTGGTTCGGGGACGCGGGTGTGCCGCCGGATCTGCTCCGGGTCTCTTCGGAGGGTTCGACCAGCACCTACTCGCTGCCTGGCGTGGAAGAAGAAGCGGCCATCAACGGCATGGCGCTGGGACCCGACCGGGCGATCTGGCTCTCGCTCAGCGAATCGTTCGGGAGTGGCCACGGCGAAATCGGTCGCTTCACGTTGGACGGCAACCTCGATCGCTGGCCGCTGCCGCCCGGGCACGCTCCCCAGCAGATCGTTTCCGGGCCAGATGGCGCGCTCTGGTTTGCCGAGGCCGATAACCGCATCGGCCGGATCACGACCGATGGGGAGCTCTCCGAGTTTGAGTTGCGCCCAGGTCTCGCCGTCAACGACATCGCCGTCGGGAAGGCGAATACGCTCTGGTTCACGACGGAGAAGCGCGTCGGCAGGATCACGACCTCCGGCGACGTGAGCACCTGGCTGGTGCCGGATGCCGACTACCTCTTCGCCATCGCACCGGCGCCGGCGGGCGGTGCCTGGGTCACCGACGGTCCCGCGGATCGCGTCCGCTACTTCCAGCCTCCATCCTGATGGCGCGCTACGACGCATTCCTCTCCTACAGCCACGCCGAAAGCCGCAACGTGGCCCGTCGCCTTCAGATTGGCCTGGAGCGCTTCGCCAAGCCCTGGTACCGGATGCGCGCCCAGCGACTATTTCTCGACACCGCCAGCCTCTCCGCCGCCCCCGGTCTATGGACGTCGGTGGAGCGAGCGCTGGCGGACTCCGAGTGGTTCGTGCTCGTCACTTCGCCGGGCGCGGCGGGCTCGGAGTGGGTTGATCGTGAGATTCGCTGGTGGCTGGAGAATCGCTCCCCCGACCGCCTCCTGATCGTCGTCGCCGACGGCGCCCTGCGCTGGGAGGATCGGGCCGGAGACTTCGACGTCGGCGCCTCGACCGCGCTGCCACCGGCGCTCCGCGGTGTGTTTGCCGAGGAGCCCCGCTGGGTCGAGGTGCCGGCGGGTGGCCCGGATGACGGCGAGCTGGGCGATCATGCGCTGCAGGAAGCGGTGGTCGATATCGCGACGGCGATCCGCGCAATCCCCAAGGACGAGCTGGTCGGCGCGGCGGCCCGAGAGCGCCGTCGCACGATGCGCTGGGTCAGGGGGGTGATCGCCGGGCTGACGATCTTGCTGGTCGCCGCCCTCCTCGCCGGCGTTGTCGCGCTCGGGCAGCGCTCGGCCGCTGTCAACCAGGCGCAACTGGCCCTCTCGAGGCAGGTGGCGTCGGTCTCCGAGCAGGTCGCCGGAGCCAACCTCGACGTAGCGATGCTGCTGGCCGTCCAGGCCTACAGGAAGAACCCAAATCCACTGTCGCGCGCGGCCCTCTTCAACGCCAACACCAGCAGCCCGCACCTCGTCCGCTTCCTGGATGCGGGCGGCAAGGTGGAACGGGTGGCGGGCAGCGCCAGCGGCGCGGTGGTCGCCGGTCTGGCCGACGGCCGAGTCCTCTACTGGCCGCGGGGTGAAGGCGATCCAGAGCTTCTCTTCGATCTACCGCGCCGCATCTCCAGCCTGGCGATCAGCGGCGATGGCTCTGTGATCGCGGTCGCCGACCGCACGCGGGCCATGCTTTGGCGCCGTGGCTCGGCCGCGCGGCTGCCGGTGCCGCTGGGCGAGCACGCCGACCTGGTCGGTCTCTCTCCGTCGGGGGAAACCGTCGTCTACCACGGGGTCGCACCCGGTTACGAAGAAGGCGAGTCGATCACCGTGGCAAGGGCAGTCGATCCCACTCACGGGACCCTCCATCGCTCCTCCGAATCGGGTTTCGGATTCGGTGGCCTGATCGTGGTGCCGTCGGACACGCGGGTGCTCCTGTTCGGCGGTGGCTCCTGGGAGTGGCGGCGAATCTCGAACTGGGCACGGCTCGATGGTTCTCCCGCCGGCTTCGGGGCGCATCAGTACGGCGCCGCGGTCTCGGCCGACGGGCGCTTCTTCACCGTCACCAACGGTGCTCGGGTCGTCCCGGTCTGGCGGACCGATGGGTTCACCGATCTCGGCAAGCCGGAAACCGGGGTCGAAGTGCCGGTCACCGATCTGGCCGCCTTGGCGCTCAGCCCCGACGGGGCCAGGCTTGCGGTTGCGGGCACCGGGGACATCCACGTGGCGCCGGTCCCCGTCCCCGGCACGGAACCCGGCGAGATCCCGTTGTCCGAACCGCTCGACCCCGAACAGCGGCCTGTCGACCTGACGGGCCAGGGGAGCGTGGGCGCGGAACTGCTCAGCTTTGCGGGCGACGAATCCCGCCTGGTTTCAGCCACCGGGTCCGAGATCGCGCTCTGGGACCTCGGGCAGGTCGATCGCCTGGCGCAGACGGCGATCGTGCCGCTGTCGCCCGCCTGCTCGGCCTGCGGCGCGGCCAGCCTGGCCGTCTCCCCCGACGGCAAGCGGATAGCGGCAGTGGACGGAGACGGTCGCGCCGGGTTCGTGCAGTCGCTTCGGGCTGATCCGCGACGACGCGCGGTGCCCGAATCCGAGCTGTTCGAATACACCTACGGCGCCCCGGTGTGGTCGAGGTCCGGCGGTCTCGTGGCCTACCCGGTCTGGCCGCCGGCGGGCGGCTCCGAAGCCCCGGTCCCGACCGAATTGCCGGATGAAGTGCGGGCGTGGCGCGGGGCCGAAGGCGAAGAGGTCGGTCTCGCCGACGGGCTGGCCGCGAACGGCGACGAGATGGCCATCGTCGACCGTCATGGAAACGTCTACTGGCAGGACTTGACTACGGGCGAGATCGTGAACCGCTCGTCGGGTCCCGAAGACCTTGCCTTCGGTGCCGAAGAGCTGGAAGAAGCCGCGCTCAGCTCCTCCCCAGAACTCGTCGCGATGGTCGACCAGGGACATGTCACCGTCGAGGACCTCCCCAGCCGAAAGGAGGTCGGCAACATCGACGCCGATCAGTACGCCACCGTCTCGTTCGCTGGAGAACGGCTTCTGGTGCAGCGCCACGACGGCGCGCTGCAGGTTTGGAACCAGGGGGGGACGACGCTGCAGCGCACGATCCCCGGCGACGAAACCTACGTGTGGAAGCCGATCGGCAATGCCGAGGGGACGATGGTGGCGCGCCGCCGCAGCGACGGCTCGATAGTCATCGACGACCTCGACAGCGGCACTCAGCTGGGTAGCTTCGGCACCCGCGGGGCCTCGGTTTTTCTCCGTACCGGCGTTGCCTTTTCCCCCGATGGCTCCCGCATCTACGCGCTCTCCGAAGCTCCGGGCGAATCGAGCCGGGGCGAACTGGTCATGCGCGATATCTCCGATGAGGGCTTGATCGACGCCTCCTGTGCGGCCGCGGGCCGCAATCTGACCGCCAATGAGTGGCGCGCCTTCGTCGGCACCGATCCGCCCGCCGATCTCACTTGCCGTTGATCCGGCCGTGGAGCGATGAGCGGTTGTCAGGAACGCGTGACGAGCGGCGTGATCGCGGCAACGGTGATCTGAGGGCAGAGCGGGCGCCAGGGCAGCCGAGGAGAGTAGGCCGCGACCGGCGGTGCGTCGGGGAACAACGCGCAGAGCTGTTCGGCCTGGCATCCCAAACAGGCAGGGATGCTGCGGAGGGTGATCGCTTCGTCAGGGGTCTTTCTCGGGTCGAACCCCTTTTCCGGCAGTTCTGGAGCCAGGGCGATGAATTCGCTTCCGTCGACGCCGGCTCCCGACTGGCATTGCCAGCCTCTCGGTCCGACCAGGGTCGTGCCCAAGGTGTTCGTGTAGGCGGCGAGTCCTTCGTGGGGCGTACTTGCCGACAGCGACGCGTTGGAAGTTCCACAAATTGCGGCCCACCCTGGGTCACCGCTTCGGCGTGGCCGCTGCTCTCCCCGGAGCTCCCCCCGCATCGTTCCCGGGATTCTGATCCTCGGGATGCACCCCGATCCGGCCGCGGACGGACTCTCCTGTAAGTAACTACTCGTACCTGGAACCCATAGGGTTCGGCGCGTGGGAGGAGTCGATCCGGCGAAGCCGCTGCTGTTCGTCGCAATGCCCTTTGGCGTGAAGGGGGAGCCGTCCGCGCACCTCAAGGTGGATTTCGACGCCCTCTACGCGACCTGTGTGCGGCCCGCGGCCGAGGAGGCGGGACTCGCTGTCATCCGGGCCGACGAGGAGATGCTGGGTGGGTTCATACACCGGCCGATGTACGAGCGGCTGCTGCTGGCGGAGGTGGTGGTGGCCGACCTCACCTTCGCCAACCCGAACGTCTTCTACGAGCTGGGGGTGCGGCACGCGGCGCGGCCCTGGGCGACCGTCCTCATCTGCGCCAGGGGACAGGAGCGGCCGGTCGACGTCGCGCCCCTGCGCAGCACTCTCTATGAGGTGGACGAGGACGGGGCGCTCGCCGACGGGCCCGGCCTGCGGACGGTGCTGACCGAGCAACTGCGGACGGCGCTGGGCGGGAGGACGACGGACTCGCCGCTGTTCCAGCTCCTCGACGAGTATCCCGGCGTGGTGATGTCGCCGCGCGCGACCGAGACCTTTCGCGAGCGGGCGCTCTGGACCTCCGAGCTGGTCGCCCGCACCTACCGCGTCAGGGCCTCGACGTCCAACCGCGACGAGGCGCTGCGGGAGCTGGCCGAGATCGAGGAGCGGATCGCGGCGCTCCCGGACGGCGACGACGAGCTCTACGTCTCGCTGATGCTGGCCCATCGCTCGCTCGAGTCCTGGGACGAGATGATCAGGATCGCCGAGTCGCTGCCGGGCGCGATCGCCGCCGCCGCGGGCACCCGCGAGCAGCTGGCGCTGGCGCTCAATCGCCGCAACGGCCCCGGTGACCGGGTGCGCGCGATCGAGCTGCTGGAAGAGCTGCTCGACCAGGACGGGGAGAGCTCGGAGGCGCTGGGGATCCTCGGCCGCTGCCACAAGGACCGTTGGCGCGAGAAGCAGGCAGCCGCCGACCCGGGTGCGGCCGATGCGCTCGATGCGGCAATCGCCGCCTACGCGCGCGGCTTCGAGACCGACCCACGCGACTACTACCCCGGCGTCAACCTGCTGACCCTCTTGGCTTGCCGGTGCCGGCCCGAGGACATCGAGCGAATCGAGGAGCTGGCGCCGGTCGTCAGCTTCGCTGTCGCCCGTCACGGCGGCCTCGGCGCGCGCGACTACTGGGCGCTCGCGGCGATCGTCGAGATCTCGGCCCTCCGCGGTCGCGAGATGGAAGGCAGGCGGGCCCTCAGCGCTGCGGTCGAGCTCGAACCAGACGATTGGATGACCGCGACCACCGCCGGCAACCTCGAGTCGCTGAGCCCAGCCCTGCCCCAGCTCGGGCAACCGGTCGACTGGGTGACCGAGGCGGTCGAGGTCCTGCGGAGGCGACGATGAGCGCGCCGCCGCCGCGAGCCGCGGTTCTCGCCTCCGAGTCCGATCGCGCCATCGCCGAGCGCCTCACGGCGGATCTGGCCGCCCTCGGCGTGGGGCTGCAGCCCTACGCGACCGTCGGCGGGAACGCTTTCGACACCGTCGTCGTCGTCCAGGGCCCGGGGGCCGCCGCCGAGGTGGCCTGGCGGGACTCGCTGGCAGCCGCGTCCTCGGCGCGTCTGATCCCCGTCGTGGTCGAGGGGGTGCCGGACGCCGAAGTGCCGGAGCCTCTGCGCTCGCTCAACTGGGTGCGCTGGCCGGCGACAGAGGGCGATGTTGCCGGCGTCACCGCCGCTGCTGCTTCCACGGCGGTCTTCACCGCCCTCAACTCCGACTTCGACCTGCTCCAGTTCCACCGCGAGCTCGAGGCCGAAGCGCAGGCCTGGGTGGATGGCGATCACGACGCCACCCTGCTGATCGACAGCCGGCGCCGCGTGCGCAGAGCAACCGAGCACCTGCGGGTTGCCGGCGGTGACGTGCTAAGCAGGCCGAGCGCGGCGGCGGAGCGATTTGTCGCCGCCTCGGATGTCGTGACCCGGCGCGCTCGCCGAAAGCGGCGCTGGCGCTGGATCCGCCGCGGCGCTGCGCTCGCCTTGGTGGCGTTCCTGTTCGGCGGCGTCCTGATCGACCGCAAGGCCCATATCGCCAACAGCCGCCTTGCCCTGATGGTCTACGGCGCCAAGCAATACGAGAGCAGGCCCGATCGCGGCGCCATGGTCGCGGCGGCAACCCTGATCCAGGGGCGTCCGGTCGCCTATGAGATGGCGACGCGGGTCCTGCTCGAAAGCCTCTCCTCGCCCTGGAGCGCGGGCGTCCTCGGGGTCGAGGAGACGGCGGGCCTGCTCGATGCCGCCCCGGTGCGCGGGGGCGACTCGGTGTACACGATCGACGCCACCGGGCAACTGGGGCTCTGGGATACCCGCACCGGCGCCGCCCGCTGGCAACGTGAGACCGGTCTGGGCGAGCAGCCGAAGGTCACCGCCTCCGCCGATGGTCAGCTGCTGGCGCTCGTCGACGGGCGCCGAATCGGGCTGGCGCGGGTTGCGCCTTGGCGGATGACCCGGCGGTCCCTTCCCTTCGAGGCGAGGGCGATCGTTTTCGACCCCCAGCGTTCCCGCTTCGTCGTCGCGGGCGCGAAGGGCCTGGTCAGCGTCGCCCCCGCCGGTGCCGACGATCTCAGGGAGGTGCCTGTCGCGGGAGACGTGCTCGACCTCGAGACTGGTCGAGGCGGCCGGGCACTGGCGCTGATCGCCGCCGGGCCGGGAGCGGTGGAGGTCATCGACGCTGTCGACGGGACCGTGATCCGCAGGGTGTCCGGGGCGGGGCCGATCGAACGCGGCGCGGTGGGGCCCGCCGGCGAGGTCGTCGTCAACGCCGACGACCGGCTGCTCGTGAGCCGCGCCGGCGGCAGCTGGCGGCCGCTGGGGAAAGAAGGATCCGGTGCCGGGGTATTGCGGGTGCTGCCCGGGGGCATCCTCGCCTCGGGAGGCTGGGGCACGCCGCTGGAGATGACCGATCTCGCGACCGGCACCGACCTCGGCCCCCTCTGCGCGGCCAGCGTCGCCGTAAACACGGTCCACGCGACCCCGTCTGGCGAGCTGGTTGCCTGCACGAATGGCTGGGTCACCGAGCTCTGGTCCACCACCGACCAGAAGCCGCTGTCGCGGCAGCCGCCGGGCCGGGGGGTGCGGGGGAGCCCGCTCCTCGGACGACCCGGGCTGGTCATCCGCGGCGACCGCAAAGGCATGCTCACGATCAAAGTCGCCGGGGACGGCGACAGCATTGACGAATTCACTCTTCCGGTCGGCGCCGGCAGAGTGCAGGCGGTCGCTCTGAACCCGCGCGACGGTCACTCGATCGTGGCCGGCACCAGTCGCGGCGAGCTGGCCGAGTTCGATCTGCGCCGCTCGAGCTTGACCAAGACCGTCACCTGGACGGTCCCCGGCGGTGCCGCGATTCGTCAGCTGGGGTGGGCCCGGCAAGACGGGCGGCTGCTGGTCGGGACGGCGAACGGCTACTGGTGGCGACCCCACTCCTGCGATGCCTGTCAGGACGTCCGGGTCGCGATCGCCCAGGCCCGCAACCGCTTCTGGGGCTGCTACCCCAGCGAGGCCCTCGACTTCATGGCTGGGGAGACGGAGCAGGCGCTTGCGCTCACCGGCTGCCAGCCTCCCCCGGAGCCGCGCTGAGGATGCACCACGCTTTCATCTCATATGCGCGACGCGACGCCAACGTCGTCGAGCGCGTGGTCGAGGGGCTCGAACGGATGGATCGTGAGGTCTGGATCGACCGGCGCGACATTCCCGTCTCCTTTCCCTGGCTGGCCGATGTGCGCGAGGCGATAGCTGCCGCCGACGTCTTCGTCGAATTCCGCTCGCGCTATCAGGCGGCATCGCAGGCGTGTGCGCTGGAGTCCGCGGCCGCCGCCGAACTGGGCAAGCAGATCCTCGTGGTCCCGGTCGACGAGGGCAACCCGGCGCTCGCGGTCAGGGAAATCGCCGCCGCCCTCGGCCATGCTGGGGCCGATGGCGAGGGCGATCGCACCGAGCTGCTCGTTCGGGCAAGGACCTGGGATCGTCACGGCCGCCCGCGCGGCGCTCTGCCGGGACGGCGACCATGGCGACGGCTGCGCAGCGCCGCGAGCGCCGGCCCGCGGAAGCTGCCGCAGGTGACCGCCGATTTCCTTCGCGCCGCCCGCCGCCGCAACCGCCGCCGCCGTATCGTTGCCCTGCTTGGCCTGACCGTGATCGGCGTCTCGATTCTGATGATCAGCGCTCTCTCCAAGGTCAAGGAGGAGGAAGAGAAAGAACTCGATCGCACCGAACTTCTCTTTTCCGCCGCTCTTTTCTCCCGCCTCGAAGCCGGGGTGGATGTGTACGGGGCGTTGCGAAGTGGCGCCCGGAGGGTCCACGATCCTTCGGGCGGCTTCATCGCGGCCGAGGCTCTGCAGCATGGGATGAACGTCCGGGTCCCGGACTTCTCTCGGTCTTCCGACGGATCCGCCTACGGCCTCGAGCCGCGGCGGGCCGGCGCGGTGCCGCGAGCTCTGTCCGCGGACGGGGCGCTGGAAGCGGAGGGGCGGAGCACGGACGGGCGGGTCGACGTCAGGCGCTCCGATGGCGAGTTGATTGCGCGGCTCTGGCTGGGCGGGCCGACTGCCGCTCTGGCCTTCTCTCCCGACGGCCGTCTCCTCGCTGCCGCGGAAGGCGACGCGGTGGGTGTCTATACGGTCGAATCCGGGATCCGCATGGGGCGGTTGGGGGGAGGCCGGGGTGCAGTGCAGGCGCTGCGGTGGTCGGCGGACGGGAGCCGGATCTGGGCGCTCTCCGGTCGCTCTCGGGTCAGCGCCTGGCCTTGGCGCAGCGCTCGAATCCTGCTCGACCGGCCCGGCCTCGAGTTCGTCAAGCTCGGGACGGACCAGGGTGGCCGCCGCGTGGTCGGTGTCGACGAGCGAGGGCGGCTGGCGATCCTGGATCCGGGCGGCCCAGCCCGGATCGTGACCACCTCGGCCCGTGAAGTTAGGGGGGCCGATTTCTTCGGCGACGAGGTGGCGATGTCGAGCGAAAACGGCGTCGTCGTCTACGAGCTGGGAAGCGACAGGGAGCGATCCTGGCGCCTCGCCGACTGCCTCGTCACCGACGTCGCCTACTCCCGTGACGGGCGCAGGCTCTACGTCGGCTGCGCCAACACTGGGGTTCGCGTCTTCGACGCGCGCACCGCGCAGCGGACTGGCAGCATCCCGATCTTGAACGGGCCGATCCGGCTGGCTTCCCTGCCCGGCGGCGAGCTGCTGGTCGGGTCCGCCCGCGGGCAGGGTGTCCTCGTGCACGGCGACGGGACCACCGAGGTGCTTGCCGAAGGCGCGTTGGGGGAGGCGATGTTCGCCGTCGCGGCTTCGGAGAGCGGTGATCGCGCTCTGCTCGGCGGGCTTGGGGCTGGCGCTCCGTTCACTCTGTTCGCCGGGTCCCGCGAGGGCGAGGGCTGGCACTGGGACACCGTTCTTGCCGACGCCGGGCGCTACCGGGCGGTCGCGGGCGCGTTCTCGAGTAACGACCGGCTGATGGCGCTCGGCCTCGAGAGCGGCCGCGTCCTCGTGCGCGGACGCGGGGCGGAACTTGGTGCGGGGCCGGACTGGTCGGATCTGCCCGGCGCTGCCAAGGGCCTCGCCTTCGCCGGCGGGCGCCTCTTCGTCGCGACCTCGGCGGGGCTGATCGCCGTCTACGAGAATCCCTGCCCCTTTTGCGACTCGCCGTCAACCCTGGCGGCCGAGGCCCAGCGGCGCTACCGCTCGGCGCTGCGGATGGGTCTGACCGAGCGTCCCTAGCGGACGAACCGCTCCGCCGCAGAAATTCACCGCCGACGGCCAGTGCGTCACCTCCTGGCCGATCGCGCCGCGCTGGCGGGGGGCCGGACGTTTGAGAGCTCGTGATGACGTTGAAGAGCGGCAAGGCGCGAGGAGAGGAGGCAATCTCCGTCACCGCCGGGTTGCTCGATCTCACCGACTCCCAGGTGCGCGCCGCGGTCCGGTACTACAGCGCCTTCACCGACGAGGTCGACCGGCGACCTCTTTGCGGTCGCTCAGCAACAGGGCCGACCTCTGGTCACCTACAACCGGGCGGACTTCGAACCGATCGTCCGCGAATTCACGCATCTGAACCGCGAGCACTGCGGTCTGGTGATCGTCCACCCGATCCGCTTCCCGAGCTGGGAGTTCGCTCGGTTCGTTGCAGCGCTGGAGACGCTGCTGAGGGGTCTAGATCTGGGCCGGAGCTTTCTCGCCTGGCTGCAGGAGCCAGGCAACCCATAGGTCTTCCGCCGGATCCGACGCCTCAGCGGAGCTCGTCGAGCGATTTGACCTCGAGGTCGAAGGCCTCGTCCGCCGAGCGGCGGCGGCGGTAGGGAGAGACGGTCACCCGGTGGGTTTCGCCGCAGGGGCAGGGGACCTCGATCGGGCTGGTGTCGGAGGAGGGATCGGTGTCGACCTTGAGGCGGCGGAGGGTCCCGGTCGTCTTGCAGCCGAAGGAGATCACCCAGCCGAAGTCCTGGGGTTCGTTGCGTTTGCCTGCGCGGCGTGGTTGGGGCATTCGCACATCCTCCCTGTTATGGGGGCGGAGGCGCGTCGATCCCTGTCGCCCTCGAGGTGGCCCCCGGCTTCTGCCGGCTGCTCCGAGAGCGTGGGTGTGAGGTACGCACAAAGTACTAGCCAAGTACGCAAGCTTTCCTTATGGTCGGGATTCGTCAACCGACCAAGGGAGAGCGGCATGCTTACGGGACCAGATGTATCGGAGCACCAAGGGGACGTCGACTGGAAGAAGGTCGCGAAGAAACATGAGCTGGGGATCGCGCGGGTCTCTGACGGGGACCACCGGGACACCTTCTGGGGCAAGACGCGGGTCAAGGCGATTCGCGAGGCCGGGCTGCTGCTGGCGCCGTACTACTTCGCGCGCGTGGCCTCGGCGCAGAACGGCCAGCGCGACGGCGCCAAGGAGGCGCGGATGGTGCTCGGCTTCGCCAAGGAAGGCGGCTGGAAGTGGCCAGGCGACCTACCTCTGATCTACGACTTCGAGACCGACAACGGCCAGCCCGCGGATAAGTGCGCGCGCCACGTGGTGCAGTTCGTCCGCGCCTACCACGCGAGCGAGGACCACCACCCAGGCATCTACACGATGCCCGGCTTCTGGGAAAAGGTCCTGCCCCACCTCAGCTCAGCCGATCGCAAACTCGTCTTCCGCTGCTTCCTGCACCAGGCCGAGTGGGGGGTCGAGCGGCCGCGCTCGATGGAGCCGTGGAAAGGGGCGACGCTCTGGCAGTGGACCGACCACGGCCGCGCGAACGGCGTCTCGGGTGGGTGCGACATGAACCGCTCGCTCGTTCCCGACGTCAAGGTCCGCGCCCTGACCGGCGAGACCAAAGCCGAAACGGCGTTTCGCCAGCTTCCGGCCGAAGAGAAGCCGACCCCAGACCATCCCGACGGCGTCCCCGCTTGGGTCCCCAAGCAGCACTGGGATAAGTGGCAGCGGCCGTGGGACGGGGGAGCGGCAAAATCGACGGCCTTCCGCCAGCTCTGCATGAGACACGGCCACCTCTCGCCGCACTTCACGCTCAAGGAAGCGGCTTGTCACGACCCCGCCAACTCCGCAGTGCCGACCTCCTTGCGGGCGAACGCGCAGCGGCAGGCCTTCGCCCTCGAGCGGCTACGGCATGAGCTCGGCGACAAGCCGCTGCCGATCCTCAGCTGGTACCGGACGCCGGCCTGGAACGAACACGTCGGCGGTGCCGAAAACAGTCGCCACATGCAGGGCGACGCCTCCGACTTCACCGTGCAGACGATCACGAGCTTCGGGGCGACGCGCTTCGACGCCGCCTGCGAGAAGGTCTACGCCAAGGGGGGCTTCGGGCGGTACGCGAGCGGATCGCGCCACGGCGATTCGCGCGGCAGCAAGGCTCGCTGGTAAGCCTCAGCCCACTACCGGCACCCGCTCGCGCTGGCCGAGGACAACTCGGCCGCCGCGGGCGGGCCGCACGGTGATGTTGCGGCGCTGAGCGACCTCGACACCCTCGTCGGTCGCCTGCAGCTCGCAGCTGCCGAGCAGGGCCTTGAGGACGACCTGCATCTCGAGCATCGCGAAGCTGGCGCCGAGGCAGCGGCGGCGGCCGCCGCCGAAGGGGATCCAGGTGTAGGTGCCCGGTTTCTGGCCGAGGAAGCGCTCGGGGCGGAAGGCGTGGGGGTCGGGGTAGATCTCCGGATCGTGGTGGATCAGGTAGCCGTTGGCGACGAGGGCGGGGCCGGGCTCGTAGGTCCAGTCGCCGACCGTCACCGGTTTGACGACCAGGCGGGGCGCGGCGTTGGGCAGGACGGGCCGGTCGCGGAGGGTCTCCTGGATCGTCGCGGTGACGTAGTCCTCTTCGCCGGCGTCGACCGCGGCGGTGAGGCGGGCGAGGACGGCGGGCTCGCGGACCAGGCGCTCGAAAGCCCAGGCGAGGGTCGAGGCGGTCGTCTCGTGGCCGGCGATCAGCAGCGTCATCAACTCGTCGCGGATCTCCTGCTCGCTCATCGGGGAGCCGTCCTCATGGGTCGCTTCCAAGAGCATCGCGAGGACGTCGTCGCGATCGGCTTCCGAGGCCCGGCGCTCGGAGACCAAAGCGAAGATCAGCTCGTCGACTTCTTCCTGCATCCGCAGGAAGTGAGCGAAGGGGCCGACGCGTTCGGCCAGCCGCGCGGCCAGGCTGTCTGGCTTGGGCGGAATCAGGCTGATCGGCCGGTCGCCGAACTCGAGCATCGCCTGCAGGCGATCGCGGAGCGCGTCGAAGCGGGCACCGGGGTCGAGGCCGAAGACGGCCCGGAGAATGATTTTCAGGGTCAGGTCCTGGGTGTAGGGGTGAAGGGCAAGGGGGACGTCGCGCGGGATCGCCGCGACCTCCTCGGCCGTCACCTCCTCCATCAGCCCGGTCAGCCGCTCCATCCGCTCGCCGTGGAAGGCGGGGAGCATCAGTTTGCGCTGTTCCATGTGGGCGTCTTCGTCGAGCAGCAGGACCGAGTTGCGACCGACGATCGGTTCCAGCACTTTCGCCCCTTCGCCGGGGCGGAGGACGTCGGGGGGCGAGGTGAAGACCTGTTTGACCTCGTCGGGGTCGGCGATCATCACGAACGGCGGCGCCCCGGGCAGGCGCAGCGTGAAGCGTTTGCCGTAACGCTCCCGACAGCGATCGAGGAAGGCGAGCGGTCTGGTCCAAAAGCCGACCAGCTGCAATGCCGCCGGCATCGAAGGTCCGGGCGGCAGGGCGGAGCTTGACCTCATGAACGCCTCCAGGCTCGGGTGCTTACCCAACCTATCTCCGCAAGGGCGATGGCGAATGTGACGAAGCTCACTTCGCGCTTATGATCAGAAAACACTGATCAAACTCCTAAAGGAGGAGCAATATGAAGGGGAGGCGCATCTCAGCAGTGCTCTGCGTGCTGGCGTTCTGCCTGCTGTTCGCCAGTCCGGCGTTGGCGGTCAAGTACGTCGCGCTCGGGGACTCGTACTCGTCGGGCACGGGGACGCGGACGTTCTACGAATCGACCTGTCAGCGGTCGGTCTACGCGTACCCGTACCTGCTGCACAACGCCCATCCGGAATGGACCTTCGTCAACGCGACCTGCTCAGGGGCGAAGACGGGCGACATCGTCAACACCCAGGTCAACAGCGTGACCTCGGACACCAATTGGGTCACCTACACGATCGGCGGCAACGACGCCGGCTTCTCGAGCGTGATCACCACCTGCGCGCAGCCGTCGTGGGCGTCGAACTGCGACGGGGCGATCAACACCGCCCAGTCCTACATCGCCAACACGCTGCCGGGCCGGCTCGATCTGGTCAACAACGCGATCAAGTCGCGGGCGCCGAGCGCCAAAGTGGTCGTGCTCGACTACCCGCGCCTGTTCAACGGCACCGATTGCAACGCGCTCACCTGGTTCAGCGGCAGCGAGATGACGCGGCTCAACCAGACGGCCGACCAGCTGAAGAACGTGATCAGCGCGGCGGCAACGCGGGCGGGGGCGAACTTCGTCTTCCGCGACGTGATCCCGCCCTTCGTCGGCCACGCGGTCTGCGACGGCGGTGGCGGTTCGTCGACGGAGTGGATAAACGGCCTCTCCAACCCGGTCGGCGAAAGCTACCACCCGAAGACCACTGGTCATGCCAGCGGCTACTTCCCGGTGGTGAAAGGAGTTACCGGCTGATCTCAGCCGCCGAGGCGGTGCCGGCTACCTTCTCTGCGAGGTGCGCCGGTACTTCCTCGTAGCGCTCGAACTCCATCGTGAACTCGGCCCGGCCGCCGCTGATCGAGCGCAGGTCGGGGGCGAAGTCGAGCACCTCGGCCATCGGCACCTCGGCGCGGAGCTCGGACATCTGGCCTTTCGCCTCCATTCCCAGCGGCCGGCCGCGGCGCGCGTTGAGGTCGCCGATCACGTCGCCGACGACCTCGTCGGGGCAGGCGATGGTCAGCTTGACGATCGGCTCGAGGAGGACCGGGTCGGCCGCTTCCATCGCCTGCTTGAAGGCCATTGCGCCGGCGAGTTTGAAGGCCAGTTCCGAGGAGTCGGTGTCGTGGTGCTTGCCGTCGACCAGGCGCACCCGCACGCCCTTCACCGGGAAGCCGGCGAGGGTGCCGTGCTGCATCGCGTCGATGACGCCCTTCTCGACCGCGGGGATGAAGCTGCCGGGGATTGCCGCTCCCTTGATCCGGTTGACGAACTCGAGGCCGACGCCGCCCTCGCCGGGCTCGATCTCGATCGCGCAGTCGGCGAACTGGCCTTTGCCGCCGGTCTGCTTCTTGTAGCGGGCGCGGGCGGAGGCCGGCTGGCGGATCGTCTCCTGGTAGGGGACGCGCGGCGGGTGCAGCTCGATCTCGGCCCCGAAGCGCTCCTTCATCCGCGCGACCAGGACCTCGACGTGGACCTGGGTGAGGCCGGCGATTATCTGGTCGCCGGTCTGCGGGTCGCGGTGGACGTCGAGGGTCGGGTCCTCCTCGCTCAGCCGCCGTACCGCGGTCGCCGCCTTCTCCTCGTCGCCCTTGCTCCTCGGCTCATAGGAGAAGGCCATCACCGGCGCCGGCAGGTCGAGCGGCCGGACCGCGAGGTCGCGCTGCTCGTCGCAGAGGACGTCGCCGGCCCGCGTCTCCTTCAGCTTCGCGACGGCGCCGATGTCGCCGGCCCCCAGCTCCGGGGCCGGCTTCAGATCTTTTCCCAGCGGCTGGCCGATCTGGCCGATGCGCTCCTTCTGGTGGCGGCCGGCGTTGACCACATGGGAGTCCGAGCGCAGGGTGCCGCTGTAGATGCGGAAGATGTTGATTCGGCCGGCGTAGGGGTCGGCGGTCGTCTTGAACACGTAGGCGACCAGCGGCCCGTCCTCGTCGGGCGCGATCTCGACCGCCTCGCCGGCGCCGTCGAGGGCGGCGAGCGGGCCGCGCATCTGCGGTGAGGGCAGGTCCTCGACGAGCGCATCGAGCAGCCGGTTGGTGCCGAGGTTCGCGGTCGCGATGCCGCAGGTGAGGGGAAAGAGATGTCCCTCGGTGACGCCGCGCTTCAGTGCCGTGAGGATCTCCTCGTGGGCGATCTCCTCGCCCTCGAGGTAGCGCTCCATCAGCGCGTCGGAGTTCTCGGCGACCTCGTCCATCAGCTTCTCGCGGTACTCCTCGGCGCGGGGGAGGAGCTCGTCAGGGATCGGCACCCGCTCGGCGCTGCCGCGCTCGCCGCCGGCGTAAATGAATCCCTCCATGTCGATCAGGTCGACGACGCCGCGGACCTCGTGTTCGGATCCGATTGGGATCTCGGTGGCAACCACGTGGGGGCCGAAGGCCGCCTTCAGCGAGCCGAGCGCGGCGAAGAAGTCGGCCCGCTCGCGGTCGAGCATGTTGACGAAGACGAGCCGCGCCAGCCCCTCCTCGTCGGCGCGCTGCCAGAGCCGTTCGGTCTGCACCTCGACGCCGGCGACCCCGCTGAGGACGACCACCGCCGAGTCGGCGGCGCGCAGCGCCGCGGCGGCGTCGGCGACGAAGCTGGGATCGCCGGGGGTGTCGATCAGGTTGATCTCGCGCTCGGCATACGGAAAGCAGGAGACGCAGGCGTTGATCGAGAGCCCCCGCGCTTTCTCGTCCGGTTCGTGATCGGAGACCGTCGAACCGTCTTCGACCTTGCCGAGCCGGTTGATCGCCCCGGCCTCGTAGAGCATCGCCTCGTGGAGGCTGGTCTTGCCGCTGCCGCGATGGCCGATCAGAGCGACGTTGCGAATCCGATCTGCAGCCTTGTGCGGCATGTATCGAAGGTACACCCCGTGGGCAAGGCCTAGCCCGGTTCGCGGAATTTTTCTTCTTCCGGTTCTGGTTCTGGTTCCGGTTCAGGCACGGGTTCAGGTTCGGGTTCGGGCGCCGGTTCCGGTTCGCGTTTTGGTTCCGGTTCCGGTTCGGGTTGAGGTTCCCCTGGCGGAGACGGTTTGGTTTCGCCGGCCGCCCTTTCGGTGACCGTTCCCTTGCCCGAGTCCTCGCCGCCGGCCATGCCGATCGCGAACCCCACGCCGAAGGCGGCGAGCACCGCGGCGAGGGCCAGCAGGCGCAGGGCGGGGGACCGTCCGCGCCGAGCCCGTGGCCGCACCAGCTTTTCGTCGCGAAGCATCGAGCGCACCCGGTCGCAGAGCGCCCCCATGTTGCGCTCGGTCGTGGCCAGGCCGCGGCGGTCGCCGATCCGCTCCCGGATCTCGCGGGCCTGTTGGAGGTTGCGATCGGCCCCCTCGATGTCGCCGGCCGCGAGGCGCAGGGTGCCGAGCTCGTGCTTCGCCCAGGCAACCGCCTCCAGATCGTCGAGCTGCTCGCCGGCGCGCAGGGCGCTCCGCAGCGTCTGCAGCAGGTCCATCCAGCGTTTCAGCAGCATCAGCAGCGTCGCCAGCGCCCGCGCCATCTGCAGCGCCTTTTTGTACTCCTTCTTGCGATCCAGGCGCTCGAGGCAGTCGAGCAGGGCGCCGACCTCGAGGCCAAGCTGCGTGGGGTTCAGGGCTTGGCCTTCGCCGATGCCCTTGCAGAGCGCGACGGCCCGCTCGATCTTCGCCGTCGCTTCCCCGGCTTCGTCAACTTCGGTTGCAAGCGCCGGCGCGGCCTCCGCGTCACTCGCCTTGCTCCCTTCGTCGAAGGCGCGCTTCAGCGATTCGACCGACCCCTCCGCGGCCTCGTCCCGCCGCAGCAGGGTGCCGGCGGGGCTGCCGGGCTCGAGGACGTAGCCGCCGACTTCGACCACGTTTTCCATCGCCCGAGTCTGGCTGCGCCGGGTCCGGGGAGCAAACACTCCGGAGTTCGTAAAACTAGGCTCTGTGATCGCAGCCGTCACCTTCGACTTCTGGAACACGATCGCCCGGGTGCCGACGGGGGCGATGAGCGAGGCGCGGGAGCGGGCGGTCGCCGCGGCCTGCGAGAGTGGCGACGTCCGGGTGGAGGCGGAACTTCTGACCGCGAGCCTGGAGCGGATCGGCCTCGACTGGGAGCGTTCCTGGGCGGCCGGCAGGCACCTGCACCCGCGCGAGGCGGCCGAGTCGCTGGTGCGCGCGCTCGGGGTCGAGGGGGCAGCGCGGGAGATGGTGGCCGAGTCCTTTCTCGGCGCGGGGCGGGAAGTGGAGCTGGAGCTGGCGCCGGACATCGGCCCCAGCCTGGAAGCGCTGCGGGAGCGAGAGATACGGCTTGGGATCGTCTGCGACGTCGGCTTCAGCGGCGGTGAGCTGCTGCGCGAGCTGCTCGACCGCGAGGGTCTGCTCGGCCACTTCTCCGGCTGGGCCTTCTCCGACGAGGTCGGTCACTACAAGCCGGCGCCGCAGATCTTCGAAGCGGCGCTAGCGGCTCTGGGGGCGGAGCCGGGGGAGGCGATGCACGTCGGCGACCTGCGCCGCACCGACGTCGCCGGCGCCGCCGCCCACGGGATGCGGACCGTCCGCTACCGGGGCATGAACGACGAGGGCGAAGCCGACCCCGGACCGGAAGCCGAGTTCGTCCTCGACAGCCACCGAGAGCTTGTCGAGCTGATCGAGCGGGTGCGTGTCGGCTAGGGAGCTGTCGGCGCCGGTGGCCTGACGGCGTAGGCGCTCATCCCCTTCGGCGCGCCCTTGGCGCTGAAGCGGCGCTTCTTCGCCTCGGCCTGGCCTGGGTCGAGGCGCTCCAGAACCCGGTCGGAGACGAGGATCTCGCCCGGCTTCGCTGCGTCGGCGAGGCGGGCGGCGACGTTGACGTCGACGCCGAAGTAGTCGCCGCCGAGCTTGCGCGGCCGGCCGAGGTGGATGCCGGTGCGAAGGACGGGGCGGTAACCGTCGACCTCGATCGGCGCCACCCGCTCGCCGGCGGCGAAGGCGGTTTCGATCGCGCTCGACGCGTCCCAGAAGGCGGCCATCAGCCCGTCGCCGAGCCGCTTCACGACCTCGCCCTGGCGCTCGAGGACCGGCGGCTCGATTGCCTCGCTCACCTCGCGCAGCAGCTTCACCGCGGAACGGTCGCCGGCCTCCAGCGCCCAACTCGAAAAGCCGACCAGGTCGGTGAAGAGGATCGCGACGTCGACCTTGCCGCGGCCGCGGTCCTGCGACTCGGCCAGCCGCTGCCAGGCCTGCAGGGCGGTGAGGCCGAGCTCGCCGGCGAAGCCGTGCTCATCGCCGCGCAGCGAGACAAGCTGCCGGGCGGCGCGGTCGGCGGGCCGGCCGCGGGCGGTGGAGAGGTGGTCGACGAACTCGTCGTCGCCGAGGGTGCGCTCGCGCGTCCGCCGTGCCCACTCGACCAGTTTCGGACTGCGGTTGAAGCGCTGGACGGCGGCGGCGAAGCGGCGGCTGGGCGTCTCGCTCATCGCGCGGAGACTGCCACAGCTCAGCGGCTCTTCAGCAGGCGGCCGACCGCCTCCATCATCTCCTCGGTCTTCTCCTCGCGGGCCTCTGGGGTCTCGGCGCCGACGACGCAGTGGCGGGTGTGTTCGTCGAGCAGGGCGAGGGCGACCTTGTCGATCGCCGCCTGCGCGGCGGAGATCTGGGTGAGGATGTCGATGCAGTAGCGCTCCTCGTCGACCATCCGCTCGATGCCGCCGATCTGACCGCCGATGCGCCGCAGCCTGTTCTTGACCTTCTCTTTGTTCTCGATGTAACCGGGGGGTGGGTTATTTGGCATCTGGATAGAATACCCCTGTGGGGTATCTAGAGCAACCGACGCGAGCGAGGGACCGCCTGGATCTTCCGATCGGGGGAATGACCTGTTCCTCCTGCGCCGGCCGGGTCGAGAAGAGCCTCAACGAGCTGGAGGGGGTAGAGGCGACGGTCAACTTCGCCACCGAGCGGGCGACGGTCGAGTTCGACTCCGAACGGGTCGAGCCCGAGCAGCTCCTCGGCGCGGTGGAAAAGCTCGGCTACGCCGCCGCGCTGCCGTCGGCGGAGCCCGCCGCGGGGGAGCCGGCCGAAGTCGATCCGACCGCGGACCTACGCCGGCGGACGATCGTCGCCGCGGTCTTATCGCTGCCGGTGCTGCTGTTGGCGATGATCGAACCGCTGCAGTTCGAGAACTGGCAGTGGCTCTCGCTGCAGCTGGCGGCGCCGGTGGTGCTGTGGGCGGGCTGGCCCTTCCACAAGGCCGCCTGGCAGAACCTGCGCCACGGCGCGGTGACGATGGACACCCTGATCTCGGTCGGCACGCTTGCCGCGCTCGGCTGGTCGCTGTACGCGCTCTTCTTCGGCGAGGCCGGCGCGAACGGGATGAAAATGCCGTTCGAGCTGGTGAGCGCACGCGGCGCCGGCGCCGACCAGATCTATCTCGAGGTCGCCTCGGTCGTTACCACCTTCATCCTCGTGGGTCGCTACTTCGAGGCGCGTGCCAAGCGTCGGGCCGGCGCAGCGCTGGAGGCGCTACTCGACCTCGGTGCCAAGGACGTGGCACTGCTCGATGCCGACGGCAGCGAGCGGCGCGTTCCGGCGGAGGCGCTCGCGGTCGGCGGCCGCTTTGTGGTTCGCCCTGGCGAGAAGGTCGCGACCGACGGCGTCGTCGAGAGCGGCTCCTCGGCGGTCGACCAGTCGCTGGTCACCGGCGAGTCGATGCCGGTCGAAGTCGGCCCGGGGGAGGAGGTGGTTGGGGCGACGATCAACGTCGGCGGCCGCCTCGTCGTCCGCGCCACCCGCGTCGGCGAGGACACGGCGCTGGCCCAGATCGCCCGCCTCGTCACCGAGGCCCAGTCGGGCAAGGCGCCGGTCCAGCGACTCGCGGATCGGATCAGCGCCGTTTTCGTCCCGATCGTGATCGCCCTCGCTGTCGGCACCCTCGGCTTCTGGCTCGCCGATGGCGCTGGCGCAAGCTTCGCCTTCACCGCCGCCGTCGCGGTGCTGATCATCGCCTGCCCCTGCGCCCTGGGCCTGGCGACCCCGACCGCGCTGCTGGTCGGCACCGGTCGAGGCGCCCAGCTTGGACTGTTGATCAAGGGTCCCGAAGTGTTGGAGTCGACGCGGCGGATCGACACCGTCGTCCTCGACAAGACCGGGACGGTGACCAGCGGCGAGATGTCGGTGGTCGCGGTCCACGCCACTCCGGGCGTCGAGGAGGCGGAGGTGCTGTGTTTGGCGGGCGCGGTGGAGGACGCCTCCGAGCACCCGATCGCGGCGGCGATCGCCGCCCGCGCCAAAGAGGAGTTCCTGCTGCTCCCCGCGGTCAAGGAGTTCGCGAGCGAGGCCGGCATCGGGGTGCGAGGAGTGGTTGGTGAGCGCTCAGTCGTCGTCGGCCGCTTCAGCGGTCCGTCACTGTCGACTTTGTGGCCCATAGGTACACAAGGTCGACAGGCCCTTCCGCTGGGGCTGGAGATGACGTGCGGCGAGGCCGAAGCCCTCGGGCAGACGGCGATCGCGGTGGGATGGGATGGCGCGCTCCGCGGGCTGATCGTCGTCGCCGACTCGACGAAGCCGTCGAGCCGCGAGGCGATCTCCCAGCTCCGCGAGCTCGACCTGCGGCCGGTGCTGCTGACCGGCGACAACGAGGCGACCGCGCGGGCGGTCGCGGCCGAGGTCGGGATCGACGAGGCGATCGCCGAAGTCCTGCCCGCCGACAAGGCCGCGGTCGTGGAGCGTCTGCAGAGCGAAGGCCGGATCGTGGCGATGGTCGGCGACGGCGTCAACGACGCCCCCGCCCTGGCCCAGGCCGACCTCGGCCTGGCGATCGGGACCGGCACCGACGTCGCGATCGAGGCCTCCGACATCACCCTGATCTCCGGCGACCCGCGCGCGGTCGGCGACGCGATCCGCCTCTCCCGCCGCACCCTGGGGACGATCAAGGGCAACCTCTTCTGGGCCTTCGCTTACAACGTCGCCGCCCTGCCCCTCGCCGCCGCCGGCTTCCTCAACCCCATCGTCGCCGGCGCGGCGATGGCCTTCTCGAGCGTCTTCGTGGTGACGAACTCACTGCGCCTGCGGGGCTTTTCGCCGAAGCGATAGTTGCGCCCTAATGGGTCGTGGCGGTTCATCCGATGACTTCTGCAGTGCGGGTCTATCGACCAAAGGAAAACGTCGTCTTCGCGGCCGGATATCTGGTCTTTCTTCTATTTCTTTTCGTCGGCCAGTGGGGCACGCAGATGAGTCCAGTTGGGCGGAGCGCCGTCATCGCCCTGCTGGGGTTCGGGGCGCTCGTCTTCTTCAGGTTTGGCGTCGCCGGCATCCGCGCCTCCGAGCGGGGGGTGCGGGTGATCAACCTCTTTTCCACCTATGAGCTGGAGTGGCGAGAGATTGAGCGCTTCCGGATCGGTGGCTGGAAGATCTATCCATATATCTGTCTGATCGACCTCGTCGACGGCACGACCAGGGTCGCGTTCGGCATCCAGGAAAGAACGAACTTCGCCAATGGCTCAGCCCAACGGATGGCCGACGAGCTCAACGAGGAGCGCCGGGCGCGGGTTTGACCGTCGATGGCTCTATCGGCCTAAACGGCTGTTCAGGCGAGACTTGAGGCCGCCGCAAACCACTTCCCCAACCGCTCGTCCGTGAAGACGTCTGAGCGCGGCCGGAGCTGGCGGCTCAAGGCGTCGCGGAGGTTCTGGCCCGCCTGCGGGTCGTCCGCGAGGCCGCGGAAGATCGGCTCCGCGGTCTCGGGCTTGGCGAAGCGGGCGAAGTCGAAGGACCACTCGGGTTCGGTGAGTTCGGCGGCGACGTGGAGGGACTGCTCGATTGCGTCGGAGATGCCCTGGGCGGTCGAGGGGTTCTTGAAGTGGCCGGCGTCGCCGATCAGCGCCCAGCCCGGCCCGACGCCGCGGCGGAAGAAGCCGCGCAGCATCGTCTCCGGCGCTAACCGGACCCTGCCGACCTGCTCGGCGCGCTGCAGCCAGGCGGGGTCGAACCAGTCGCCGTAGTGCTCCAGCATCTCGACGAAGGTGCGCTGCTTCTGCTCCGGGTTGCCGCGGGTCAGTTGGGGGTCGAGGCCGAGGATCAGGATCGAGAGGTCGTCGTCGGCGGGGCTCCAGACCAGCGAGCCCTCCGCGGCCGTCGGCGCCGAGCACCCAGCGCGCCTCGATCTCCTCGCCGCCCTCGAGCACGACGCCGCGGACTGGGTCCTCGTCGGTGCCGGCGCCGAGCAGGCCGGTGACCTTCTCACCGAAGCGGGTCACGGCCATGCGGTCGAATCCGCCGATCGGGGTGAACCGGCCCACGGCCTCGTGGCCGAAGGTGCGGATCGCGTACTCGGCCAGGTTGACCCGATGCCGCGCTTCGATCCGCTCCAGCGCTCCCAACTCGGCCAGGCGCGCCAGGGTGTTCGGGAACAGGGCGTGGGTCGAGAGGGTGTCGGCTGGCGGCGGCTCGCGGTCGAGGAACAGGACCTTCCAGCCCTGCTCCGCTAACCGTGATGCCACCGGCGTGCCGGCGACGCGGGCGCCGACGATCACCGCGTCGTAGCTCTGCCGGCCCATCGCCTCAGCCCCGCTTCCGCCCCACGGTCAGCAGGTACTCCATGCCGAAGTGCGCCTGCTCCTCGCTCCCGGTGTTCCACTCGGTGCAGAACTCGCTCAGCGTCCGGTCGAACTCCTCGGCGCGACCCTCTTTCTCGGCGTTGGCGCGGGCGGCGATCGTCGGCCCGTAGCGCTGCTTGAAGTGCTCGCCGTAGTCGTCGGGGCGCTGGAAGGCGCTCACCTCGAGGACGCCTTTCTCGACCGTTTCCAGCTCGACCCGGTCGCCGAGCAGGCCACGGAGGTGGTCCTCACCGCCCCACAACGGCGGCGGCTGCGCGCCCTCCGGCGGGGGAGGCATGAACTGGCCCATGGTGCGGAAGAGGGCGCCGATCATTCCCTCCGGCGTCCAGCTCAGGAGGCCGATCTTGCCGCCGGGCTTGCAGACGCGGACCAGCTCGCCTGCGGCCTTCGCGTGGAACGGGGCGAACATCACCCCGATCGAGGAGATGACGACGTCGAAGCTGTCGTCCTCGAAGGGCAGGTCGTGGGCGTCGGCCTCGACCCACTCCAGCTCGACCCCCTCGGCCTCGGCGCGGGCGCGGCCGGCGTCGAAGAGCTCGGGGGTGAGGTCGCTGGCGACGACGTCGGCTCCCGCCTTTGCGGCCACGATCGCCGCGTTGCCGGTGCCGGCGGCGACGTCGAGGACGCGAACGCCGGCGCTGATGCCGGTCGCCTCGACGAGGCGCGGGCCGAGTGGCAGGAGGAAGGTCTCGACCATCGACGGGTAGTCGCCGGAGGCCCACATCTTGCGGTGTTTCTCTCTCAGCTCGGGGCTGGGGGTCTGGGTGTCGGGGCTGGGGGTCACTGCTGAATCTCCTTTGGATCGGTTGACAACCCTTTTCTACGCCCGCTCGCTTTGCCTATCAACTTCAAGATCTGCAGTTAGGCGCGTAGACTCGCTTGCAGAGCGAGATGCCGGAGAGCTACGGACAGTTCTGCCCGGTCGCCCAGGCGGCGGAGGTCCTAACCGAGCGCTGGACCCTGCTGGTCCTGCGCGAGCTCTTGATGGGCAGCACCCGCTTCAACGAGATCCAGCGCGGGGTGCCGCGGATGTCCTCCTCGCTGCTGAGCAAACGGCTGCGCGAGCTGGAGCGCTCGGAGCTGCTCACCAGGGAGCCGCTCAAAGGCGAGCGCGGCTACGCCTACCGGCTGACCCCGGCCGGTGAGGCGCTGGGGCCGCTGGTCGTCTCGCTCGGGACCTGGAGCCGCGACCACCTGAAGCGAGAGATCAGCGCCCAAGAGGCCGACCCGGCGCTGCTGATGTGGGACCTGCGGCGCAGCGTGCGCCTCGACCGCCTACCGCAGGAGCAGCTGGTCGTCTTTTTCCGCTTCCGCGATGCCGAGGAGGGCAAGCGCGCCTGGTGGCTGGTCGCCGAGGAGGCAAACGCCGACCTCTGCTTCTCGGACCCTGGCTTCGGCGTCGACCTTCAGGTAGACGCCGAGGCGCGAGCGCTGGCCGAGGTCTGGGTCGGCAAACAGGAGCTGGGGGTGGCGATGCGCTCCAAGCGCGTGCGGGTGACCGGCCCCGAGCACCTGGTGCGAAGCCTCCCCGACTGGATCGGCCTCAGCACCTTCGCTTACTCGGACCCGGCCGCCGAGCTCGCCGCCCGGCAGCAGCCCCTCTAGCGGGCTGCGCCTGCCCGCGAAGCGGGCGCTGCCGCTCGGCGCTTTTTAGGAGCCGCTCTCCGTCGCCACCGGCGCCTCGCGCTCGACGTCGATGCGGGGGAGGATCCGCTCGAGCCAGTCCGGGATCCACCAGTTGCGCGCGCCGAGCAACTGCATCACCGCCGGGACGAGGACCATTCGCACCAGGGTTGCGTCGAGGAAGATCGCCGCCGCCAGCCCGATCCCGAAGAGCTTGAGGAAGACTTCGGGCGAGGCGACGAAGGCGAGGAAGACGACGACCATGATCGCCGCCGCCGCGGTGATCACCCGGGCGGTCTTGGCGAGTCCGTCGGCGACCGCGCGGCGAGTGTCGCCGTCCTTCAGGTACTCCTCGCGGATCCGCGAGATCAGGAAGACCTCGTAGTCCATCGAGAGCCCGAAGAGGATCGCGAACATCATCACCGGCATGAACGGGGCGATCGGCACTTCGTGGTCGATCCCGATCAGCTGCCCCAGCGCGCCGCCCTGAGCGACGATGGTCATCACGCCGTAGGCGGCGCTGACCGAGAGCAGGTTCATCACCCCCGCCTTGAGCGAGATGAACGGCGAGTGGAAGGCGACCAGGAGCAGGAGGAAGGAGAGGCCGACGACGCCGGCGATGAACCACGGCATGCGGTCGGTGACGTAGGTGCTCTGATCCTCGAGCGCGGCGTTGACGCCGCCGACTAGGGCGTTGACGCCCGAATTCCCGACCGCGGCCGGGATCACGGTCCCGCGCAAGTGGTCGACCAGTTCCGAGGTCTCCTCGTCCTGCGGGGAGGTGGTCGGGATCACGGTGAGGATCGCCGCGGTGCCGCCGGAGTTGAAACGCGGCGGCGCCACGTAGGCGACGCCGTTCTCATCGCGCAGATCGGCGACGAGGTCGTTGACGGTTCCCTTGGCGCTGGCGTCAGGCAGTTCGGCGGCGATCACCAGCGGGCCATTGGCCCCCGGCCCAAAGCCCTCGCTGATCAGGTCGTAGGCCTGGCGGGTCATCGTGTCCGGCTGGTCGTTGCCGGCGTCGGGGAAGCCGAGCCGCATGCCGAGCGCCGGCGCGGCGAGCGCGAGCAGGATCGCGACGGCGACGATCGCCGCCGTCCAGGGGCGCCGCTGCACGGCGTGGCTCCAGCGGGCAGCCGGCGATTCGCCGTCTTCCTTCGCGTCGAGGTTGCGGCCGAGCAGCGGGATCCGCAAGCGGTCGACGTTCGGCCCGAGGTAGGAGAGCAGCGCCGGCAGCAGGGTGATCGCGGCGAACATCATGACCAGCACGGCGAGCGAGGCGGAGATCGCCACTCCATACATGTAGGGCAGGCCGGTGATGAATAGGCCGAGGATCGCGATCACCACGGTGCTGCCGGCGATCAGGACGCTGCGGCCGGCGGTGGTGACCGCCTCGACGACCGCGTCGTGGCGGTCCTTGCCGTCCTTCATCGCCGATCGGAAGCGGGTGAGGACCAGCAGCGCGTAGTCGATCCCGACGCCGATGCCGATCAGGCCGGAGACGGCGGTCGTCCAGTTCGGCACGTCGATCACGTTGGCGAGCAGGACGATCAGGCCGCCGGAGGAGATGCCCAGGCCGATCAGGGCGATCGCCAGCGGCAAGCCGGCGGCGACCAGGGAGCCGAAGGCGATCAGCAGCACGATCGCCGCGCCGAGGAAGCCGAAGAACTCGGGGCTGGTCTGTTCCTGGGCGGTATAGATCGGTTCGCCGCCGAGCTTGATCTCGAGCCCGCCGCTGCTGTTGGCCTCGGCAGCCTCGATCAGTTCTTCGCCCTGCTCTTTCTTCACCTGCCATCCGGGGATCGTCAGCGGCAAGGTGGTGGTGGCGATCGTGCCGTCGTCGGAGAGCCGGATCGTGTCGCGCTTCTCGACGTTCTTGATTGCTTCGGCCTGCTTGAAGAAGGCATTCATCCGCTGCTTCGCGGCGGGGCTGTCGGCGCCCGAGGGGTCTTTCCAGACGACGTAGATTTCCTGTCCCGAGTAGCCGCCGAACTCGCGTTCGGTGAGGTCGCTTGCCGCCTTCGAATCCGATCCGGGCGTGTTGTAGTCGGCTTCGTACTCCCCAGCGAAGGAGGAGCCGAGACCGATGATCAGGACCGCGGAGACGATCCAGAGCAGCACCATGGTGCCGCGGCGGCGGTAGGAGAAGTCGGCGAGGGCGGCGAGACGACGGGTCATGCGGAGCTACCTCCGTGTGAATGAGTCTTTACGACTGGAAAGGTTCGAGCAGGAACGATTCATAGCAACCTGGTGTGGCTCGAAGCCGGTTGCCAAAGATTTGCGAACGGGTAGCTGGGGAGGGACCGGAGGAAGAGGCTTCTCGAGGCGGGAGGGAGGATCGATGGTGGGGGGAGCAGTCGTGGTTCGTCGCTTGTCGATCGCCTTTGTCGCTCTCGGTGCCCTCGGCGTCATCTTCGCCGCTTCACTCGAGGCCCAGCGACCGATGTGCGGGGGGCGGCGAGCGACGATCGTCTCCAACGACCGCCTGATTCACGGGACTCGCGGCCCCGACGTGATCATCGCCGGCCGTGCCGCGAACGTCATCGACGGCGGTCGCGGCAACGACACGATCTGCGGCGGGGCCGGCCGCGACCGGGTGCGCGGCGACAGTGGCAACGACATGGTTCGTGGCGGCCCCGGCGCCCGCGACGACGTCGACGGAGGCATGGGGGACGACACGGTGACAGGGGGGAAGGGCAGCTTCGACGCCCTCGCCGGCGGGATCGGGCGCGATCGCATCGACGGCGGGCCGGGACGGCACGACACCGCCTCCTACCGCAGTGCCGGCGGGCCGATCGAGGTCGACCTCGATCGTGGGCGCGTCAGTGGGGCCGAAGACGAGCGGCTGAGGGGGATCGAGAACGTCCTCGGCGGGCCCGGGAACGACGGCTGCTTCGAACCTTCCCTGGCTCTTCGCCGCTGCGGATCGACCAGCCTTGCCATCTCCGGCAGCGCCGGCGACGACAGCCTCGAGATCGCGATCCGGCACCGCAGCTTCGTCGTCTCCGGCGGATCGGGCTCCCCTCTTCAGATCACTACGCCCCGCCGCGTCGGCTCGCTGCTCGTCTCGCTTGGCGCGGGTAACGACCGGGTGGTGGTCTCGCGCTCGATGCGGCCGGGAGTCGCGGTGACCATCGAGGGCGGGGCCGGGAGCGACTGGCTGCGCGGGGGGAGCGGCCGCGACACGATCTACGCCGGCGACGACGACGACCTCGACCGCCTCGAAGGCGGTGGTGGCGACGACGCGCTCTTCGGCGTCAACATCTTCCATCCCCGCCGGGAGAGCGGCGCGGCGACGATGATCGGCGGCGGTGGCAACGACCTGCTGATCGGCGGTCAGCCGTGCGGCGGCGACCTCTTCGCCGGCGGGCCCGGCGAGAACGACAGCGCCTCCTTTGCCCGGGTTCGCAACGCCGGCGTCTTCGTGACGGCGAGGATCGGCGGCACGGTGACCGACCCCGACGTCGCCGATTGCGCGGCCGGGAGGATCGTTCGCGGCACCGAGAAGATCGAGGGCTCGCCCGGTCCAGATGTCCTCATCGGCAACGCAGCCGCCAACATCCTGCTGGGCCGGGGAGGCTCCGACCGGCTCGACGGCAGGGGCGGGCAGGACCGCTGCATCGGGGGGCGCGGCGGCGATCGTTCCCGCCGCTGCGAGTACGTGCGCAACTGAGGTTGCAGTCGGGCACGTCGCGGGGCGCGAGTCGATCGGCCCGCCTACGGTTTATGGGAGGCCGGCGCGTATGCCGGCTTTTCTCTACTTCATGCCTAATCCGACCGCAAAACCGCGCCGGCGCTGGCTTTCGTCGCTTACGGCGATGGCCCTTGCCCTGCTCGCCAGCTGCCTGGTGGCGGTCGCCAGCGCGCCCGCCAAGAGCAACTCGGAGAAGCTCGAAGCGGTCGAAGAGAAGATCGGCGCGGTCGAAGAACGCGAAGGGGTCCTTACTTCGGACATCGCCGCGATGGGAGACGAAATCTCCGCCCTGGAAGGGGAGGTCGCGGCGCTGCGCACCCAGGAGGCGGCGGCCGAAGAAGAGCTCGCCGCCAAGGAAGCCGAACTGGGGCAGGCCGAAGACGAACTGAAAGAGGCGCTGAAGCGGCTCGACACCCTGCGCGGCAGGCTCAAGCGGGCGCTGGTCAACCTGCGCGAGCGGCTGGTCGCGATCTACACCTACGGAGCGACCGCCGACCTGACCACGGTGATCCTCAGCAGCGAGGACTACGGCGACATGGTCGCCCGCACCGAGTACTTCGACGCGATCAACGACAGCGACTCGGCGCTGGCCGAGCGGGTCCGGAGCCTGCGCGACGAAGCGAAGAAACTGGTCCGGGTGCGGAAAATCTCCAAGCTGACGATCGAAAAGGCGCGCGACCAGATCGCCGCCAAGGAGCAAAGGCTGGAAGCCACCCGCTCGACGCTCGAGTCGCGCGAGGGGGCGCTGCTCTCGGTCCGCGCCGAGCGCCGCCAGGCGCTCAACAGCGTCCAGGGCGAGCGCCACGCGCACGAGGATGTCGCCGCCGACCTGCGCGCCGCGATCGCCCAGGAAATCGCCGAAGCGACCGGCGGCCTGCCGCTGCCGGCGGGGCCGCTGCCGAGCCCCAGCGCGGCCGGCCTCATCTGGCCCCTGGAAGGCACCCTCACCTCCGGGTTCGGCTACCGCTGGGGGAGCATGCACGAGGGAATCGACATCTCCGTGCCGGAAGGCACGCCGATCCGCGCCGCGGCCGACGGCACCGTGATCCTGATGCAGTCCGAGTACGAAAGCGGCGGCTACGGCAACTACACCTGCATCGACCACGGCGGCGGGCTCTCCACCTGCTACGCCCACCAGTCGAGCTTCGCGACCTCGGTCGGTGCCCAGGTCAGCCAGGGCGCCCTGATCGGCTACAGCGGCAACACCGGCCACAGCACCGGTCCCCACCTCCACTTCGAGGTGCGGATCAACGGCGTCGCAACCGACCCGCTCGGCTACCTCTAGCGCGTCGTTTCCACCCTTTTGGTTCCTATGGGGGCCAAAAGGGTGGAAACGATCATCTGGTCGTTACTGTTGCCGCGTGGCGGAGCTGATCCTCTACGCGATTCCCGCCTTCGTGCTGCTGCTCGTGGTCGAGCTGCTCTCGTTCAAGTACGCGCGCGACGACGACCTGGTCGGCTACGAGGCGCGGGACACGCGCACCAGCCTGACGATGGGCGGCGGCAACGTGGTCATCAACGCCGTCTGGAAGCTGGTCGTGGTCGCCGTCTACGCCGGCCTCTACGAGCTGACGCCGCTGCGGATGCCGGTCGACGTGTGGTGGACCTACGCGCTGCTCTTCCTCGCCGACGACTTCGCCTACTACTGGTTCCACCGCATCCACCACGAGATGCGGATCTTCTGGGCGAGCCACGTCGTCCACCACTCCTCCGAGCACTACAACCTCTCGACGGCGCTGCGCCAGACCTGGACGCCGATGACCGCGCTGCCCTTCTGGGCGCCGCTGGCGCTGGTCGGGTTCGCGCCTTGGATGATCCTCACCCAGCAGGCGATCAGCCTCATCTACCAGTTCTGGATCCACACCGAGCGGGTGAAGAGGATGCCCGCCTGGTTCGAGTTCTTCTTCAACACGCCCTCGCACCACCGCGTCCACCACGGCTCCAACGAGGTCTACCTCGACCGTAACTACGGCGGCATCCTGATTGTCTGGGACCGCATGTTCGGCACCTTCCAGGGCGAGACCGAGCGCGTCCGCTACGGCCTCACCCAGAACCTCCGCAGCTTCCGGCCGACCCACGTCGCTTTCCACGAGTTCCGCGCCATCGCCCACGACGTGCGGCACGCAAAAGGTTGGCGCCAGCGCCTCGGCTACCTCTTCCGCGGCCCCGGTTGGTCGCCGGACGGAAGCGGCGGCGGCACCCGGGGTTGAGTGGCGACTTTTTCCTCCACGTAGAGGAAGAAGTCGACATGCCTAGGGCTGGAGGCGGCGGTGCGTCCAGGCGCCGTCGCTCTTGACGTAGAGCAGCCGGCGGTGGAGGCGGTCGGGGCTGCCGTGCCAGAACTCGACCAAGTCGGGGTCGAGGCGGTAGCCGCCCCAGCGGGGCGGGCGCTGTAGCGGCCCATTCTGCGAAGAGAGCTCGTCGGCCGCGCGGCGCAGCTCGGCCGGGTTCTCGAGCGGCTCACCCTGGCGGGAGGCGACGGTCGTCGCCTGGGCGTCCGCCGGCCGCTCGCCGAAGATCTCGTCGGACTCCTCCTCGCTCAGCCTCCGCACCGGTCCCTCGACCGTGACCTGCTGCAGCGTCTCGCGCCAGTAGAGCGTTCCCGCTGCCCGCGGATTGGCGGCGAGCTCTCGTCCCTTGCGGCTCTCGTAGCTGCCAGCGAAGACGAGGGCGGGAGAAACCTGCTTGAGGAGGAGGATGCGGCTCGACGGCCGTCCCTCCGCGTCGGCGGTGGCCAGGGCCAGCGCCCGCGGCTCGCGAACGCCGCGCTCCTCGGCAGCGGCTAGCCAGCGCTCGAGCAGCGGCAGGGGGTCGTCGGGGGGCGAATCAAGCTCGGGCAGCTCGAGGGTGGGGTCGCCCGAGAGCGTTTCGAGGGGCTCGCTCACCCGCCGAAACTCATCCGCATCCGCACCTCGGTACCGGCCGCGCCGGAGCGGATCTGGACCAGGTCGCAGAGCTGGTTCGCGATCCACAGGCCGCGGCCGCTCGGCTGGTCGGGTCGCGGTCGTTCCCGGCCGACCAGCGGGTCCTCGATCCGGCCCCCGTCGCGGATCGCGCAGACAAGATCGCCCTCCTCGTCCCAGACGTCGAGTGTGCCCTTGCCGCCGCCGTGCTGGATGCTGTTCGTCGCCACCTCGCAGACCGAGAGTACGAGGTCCTCGTTGCGGCGGGTGTCGAGCTTGGCCGACCGAGCGCACTGGGCGACGAGATGGCGCACCATCGCCAGGTCCGCTTTGCCGAAGGGGAGGGTGACGGCCGGGCGGCGGGGCGGCGACAGCGGACGCTCGAGCAGGGCTTCGAGGCTGTACCGCCGTGAAACGGATTTGCCGTGTCGGTGGGCGCAGACCGGGTGGCTGCGCTCCGCTCCCGCCAGGACCTCGTCTCCGAGCCCGCTGGTGTCATAGGGACACATCACGCTCAGCGCCCGCTCCTCGGCGAAGACGAGATTGACGAGCAGCTCGTGCAGCTCGCACTCCTCCACCTCGGCCGCGCTCCGGCCTGGCGAGATCGGTTCTCCGAGGCCCCGGACTCCCTTCGCGGAGTCGCAGGTGAGGAGGAAGTCCTGCCAGGCCGAGATCAACCGCGCGGGGTTGCGGCCGATGTCCCCCATGTGCCAGAACTCGACCGCTTCGGCGGCGCCGCCCAGGGCCTCCTGGAGCAGCTGCATGCGCGGCCCCGGGAGGATGACCAGCACGGCCTCGCCGGCGGTGATTCCCTCTTCCAGGTAGGGGACCGTCCCGGCGAGGAACTCGTCGTCGCCGGCGTAGAAGAACGCCTCGTGGCGGAAGCCCCGCGCCTGTGCTGCCTGCGGGTTCACAGCTTCAGCTCCAGGAGGTCGCAGAGCCGCGCGACCCTGGGTGGCCGGTTGTAGATGCTGCAACCGCCATCAACGGCGAGGCGGCGGGCGTGGACAGCCAGCGCTTCGAGGCCGTAGTGGTCGATGAAGTCGAGCGCTTCGAGATCGAGCGAGGTCGGAACGCCCGGCAGGTGGGAATAGTCCAAGGCCCGGAGGAGGGCGTCGGTCGAGAAGCGGTCGACTTCGCCGCTGAGGACGAGGCTGCCGTTCTCCCCGAAAAGGTGGAACGGGGTCGCCGCGGCGATCGTGTTGGCGGCGGGATGGAGCGCCGCTAGGTCGCCGAGGACGTCCTCGGGCAGGGCATCGCGCTGGTAGCCGCAGAGCGCGGAGAAGCCGAACGCCGTCGCCAGCTGGTCGGCCCTGCTCTCGAGCCGGAGGTGCGCGTCCCAGGTGCAGGGCTCGGCGACCATCTCAGTCGACTGCGTTGCCAGGCGGACGCCGGAGAAGCCGTCGCCGCGCGCGGCCTCGCTGGCCGCTGTGAATAGCTGCACCTGGGCGACGGGATCGACCGGCTCGCCCAGGCGGTAGAGGTCTTTCAGCTCGAGCAGGTGCAGCCCGCCCCGGTCGATCATCCCGCCGACGTCGCCGAGCGGGTCGAGGCGCTCACGCTGCTCGGCTACGGGTTCGCCGCCGAGGTAGACGAGGCGTTGGTTGGAACGCAGCCCGTCGGTGAAGAATTCGAGGGTCGCGTCGACGAATTCCTGCGGGCGCTCAAAGCCCCAGCAGGCGTGGCCGTCGGTACCAAGCCCGCTCCCCGAATTGATGCATCCATGGCGCCGCACCATTCGAGTATTTCATTGTGATCCCGTGCGTACCAGGGCTTGGCGGACTTGTCAGCCGGCCAGTTCCAGCGTTGCCCCGCGCAGCTCGGCGTCGATCGCCAGAAGTTCGTCACCGCGGTGAGCGCAGGTGTTACCCGCGCGCACCGTTGCCAGCCCGTGCTCGCGCAGCTCATCGGCGAACTCGGGAAACTCGACAATCGCCTGCATCGCCTCGCGCATCTCGGCTCGATCGCGAGCGATCAGGTAGTCCCGCTCGACCTGGAAGAGCCCCTCGGTGTCTTCCCACGGCGTTGAAATCAGCGGGACCCCGCAAGCCAGCGCCTGGAGAAATCCAGTCGTCGGCGTGCCCGGTGCGGTTTCAGCGCGCTGGGGGAAGTCGACCGTCAGGCGGTGGCGGGCGAACACCGCGGAGATCTGCGCGTCGGCGACCGAGCCGCGGCAGTGCAACCCCGCGAGGCGAACGCGGAAGCGGGTCGAGGGTGGAGCGTCGCTGATGTGGAGGTGCCCGCGCATCCTCAGTTGGCGAGCGGGACGGAGGAGGAGCGCCCGTAGGTCGGAGTTCCGGATGGCGCTCCAGTCGCCGATCCAGACGACGTCGCAATCCGGTTCGATCGCGGGAAGGGGATGGAAGAGTCGCGTGTCGACGGCTTCCCGCCAGATCCATGCCCTCTCGGTGCGGCCGTCCTCGAGGTGCGCGCAGCGGACCGCCTCGCTGGGGGTGAGCACGCCGTCGTAGTTCGAGAAGTCGTAGCGGCGCATCTCTCTGGACGCCGTGTAAGCCCGGGGGTGGGTGTCGTGGAAGAGGAGGCGGTAGCCGCCGTGGCGCGCCCGGTGGGCGCCGATCCGGGCGATGAGAGGCAGGTCATTTGCCTCGTGGACGACGACGAGGTCGGCGTCGTCGAGGTCCGTCTCCGGGTCGAGGGTTGCCAGGGCTTCGGCCTGATGCCCCTGGTCGCGCAGCGCCGCGGACACGCCGTCGAGGAACCGCATCTCACGGCGGTCCTGGCCCCCTGCCGGGGGTTGGGTTAGGAAGACAATCTTCACCGGATGGGCTCCGTAATACCAAGCGGCCGTTGTCGTTAAACATGGTGGTGCTGCGGGGTGACAATCTTTGCTCGCAATGAGCGAGACGTTGAGCGCAGTTCGAGCGGCGGTCCACGGCCGGGTCCAGGGCATCGGCTTTCGCGACGCCGTTGTCTCCCGGGCCCGCGAGCTGGGGGCGCTCGGTTGGGTTCGCAACGCCGACGACGGGACCGTGCTGGCCCATGTCGAGGGCCCCGAAGCGGCGGTTGAGAGGCTCGTCGCGTTCCTCGGGCAAGGTCCGCCTGCGGCGCAGATCGAGGGCGTCGAGGTGGAAGTGGCAAAGGTCGAGGGCCACGAGCAGTTCGCCGTCCGCGGCGTCAGCGCCGGCGCCTTCGTCGTCCAGGAGCACCAGGCGAACGGGCGCCGCTTCGATCTTCGCCTCGAGGTCGACGGGGAGATGCGCTCCTGGGCCGTCCCCAAGGGACCCTCGATGGATCCGGCAGTGCGGCGGATGGCGATCGAGGTCGAGTCCGTCGAGGAAGGCGGAGCCGTCTGGGATCGGGGGACCTACGAGCAGGGCGGCCGGGTTCCCTGGCCGGAGGCGCTGGAGCGCGGCCACGCCGTGTTCGTCCTCCATGGCGACAAGCTCGCGGGCGGCTTCGCCCTGCAGCGGACCCGCAGGGGCGAGAAGCCGCAGTGGCTGCTGATCAAGCGGAAGGACGAGTTCGCGCGCCAGGGGTGTGGCTAGGGGCTTAAAGGAATTGGAAAAGGGCGCCGATGTACCCGCGGTGGACAAATCGTCTAAGCGGCCCGATCAGTCGCGCAAAATCGCGTTTTTCTTCATCGGGCTCCTTGCGGGGCTGCTCTCGCTCTATGCCGCGGTGATCCTCTGGGAACTGGGCGACGCCGGTCTGCAGGACGCGACCGGACATTGGGTCTACGACGCCGTCGTCCTCGGCGCCGCGGCGACCGTTCTCTGGCGCGCGGCGAGGATCGAGGCCGAGCGCCGGGCCTGGCTATGGCTCGGTGCCGGGATGCTGCTCTGGGCGCTCGGTCAGACCTACTACTCCGTCGTCCTCTACTACGCCGAACCGGCGCCATTCCCCTCGCCGTCGGACCTCGGCTTCCTCGCCTTCTACCCTGCCAGCTTCGTCGCCCTTGTCCTCCTGCTGCGGGCGCGGGTTGCGCACCTGGAGCCGCTCGCCTGGGTCGACGGCCTGATCGGGGCGCTGGCGGTTGCCGGCGTCGCCGCGGCGCTGATCTTCCCGCCCGTCCTCGAAGCCCTCGGCGGCAGCCCCTTCGGGGTCGCCGTCAGCCTCGCCTACCCCTGCATGGACCTGGTCCTGCTCGGCCTGCTGAGCGGCGCTTTCGCCGCCTCGAAATGGCGGATCGGGGGGACCTGGCTGCTGATCGCGGCGGCGCTGCTGCTGTTCGGCGCCTGCGACGTCGTCTACCTCTCGGTCGGTGGCCAGTCGACCTTTGCCCTCAACCTCGCCAGCGTCGGCTGGCCGCTCGCCTTCCTTTCGCTCTCGATTGCCTCCTGGCTGCCGGCGACCGAGTCCGCCACCGCCGTCGCCCGCGCCGACGGCCGCCGCATCGTCGTCCCGATCGCGATGGCGGCCGTCGGGATCTCACTCCTGGCGGTGAGCAGCTTCACCCCGATCGGGGCGGCCGCGGTCGCGCTCGGAGTCGCCTGCCTGGTGGCGGTCCTCGTCCGCCTCATCTTCACCTTCGACCAGAACCGGCAGATGCTCGCCGCGAGCCGCGAGGAAGCGGTGACCGACGCCCTCACCGGCCTCGCGAACCGGCGGGCGCTGATGGTGGATATCGAGCGCGTGCTCTCGGCCAGCCCGCCCGAGGCGATGGTCCTCGCGGTCTACGACCTCGACGGCTTCAAGGCCTACAACGACAGCTTCGGCCATCCGGCGGGAGACGACCTGCTGCGCCGGCTGGGCCGGCAGTTGGCCGAGGCGGTGGAGCCCCACGGCCGCGGCTACCGGCTCGGCGGCGACGAGTTCTGCGTCCTTGCCTCGACCCGAGCGCTCTCGGCCGAGTCCATCTGCCTGACGGCGGAGGCGGCGCTCTCCGACCGCGGCCAGGGGTTCTCGATCGGGGCTTCCTGGGGCAAGGTGCTGATCCCGGTCGAGGTTGTGACCGCAAGCGACGCCCTGCGGATCGCCGACCGCCGCATGTACTCCCAGAAGGGCAGGCGCGCCGACTCGGCCAGCAGTCAGACCCGCGGCGTCCTGCTGCGGGTTCTGCACGAGCGCGAGCCGGAGCTCGAGCGCCACCTCGACGGCGTCGCCCGCCTGGCTGCGACCTTCGGCCGCCAGCTCTCGCTCGACAGCGAAGAGCTCGACGTCCTCGTCCGCGCCGCCGAGCTGCACGACATCGGCAAGATCGCGATTCCCGACGAGATCCTCCACAAGAGCGGCGACCTCACTCCCGAAGAGTGGATGCTGATGCGCAAGCACCCGTTGATCGGCCAGCGCGTGCTCGACGCCGCGCCGGCCCTCGGCGAAGTCGCCCAGCTTGTCCGCTCGACCCACGAGCGCTGGGACGGCAGCGGTTATCCCGACGGCCTTGCCGGCCGCGACATCCCGCTCGGCTCGCGGGTGATCCTCATCTGCGACGCCTACAACGCGATGACCGAAGGCCGGCCCTTCCGGGCGGCCCGCAGCAACAAGCAGGCGCTGGAGGAGCTGTCAGGTGAGGCCGGCACCCAGTTCGATCCCAAGCTCGTCAAGACCTTCGTCGAGAAGGTGATGCCGGCGCTCGAGCGCGAACGCTACGGCTCGCCGGCCTCTACGGTTGGAGCGTGACGGTAGCCCTGGATGAGTTGACGGTTGCGGATTCGGCAGCCGCCTGGCAGGAGTGCGGGTTCGCGGTTGACGGGGACGTCTGCGCCGTTGGCGAGGTCCGGATTCGGTTCAGTCCGGAGGAGGGCAAGCGCGGCTTGACCGGATGGTCGCTGCGGGGCGTTGGTTCCCTGGAGCTCGACGGGCTGCCGACGGCGACGAGCGACGAGCCGTCGCCAGGTGCGGGGCCCGACCATCCGAATGGCATCGCCGCGATCGACCACGTCGTCGCGATCTCCTCCGATCTCGACCGCACCGTCGTGGCGCTGACCGCCGCCGGGCTCGACCTGCGCCGCGTCCGCGAGGAGCCGACCCCCGCCGGCGCTCCCCGCCAGGCCTTCTTCCGCCTCGGCGGCCGAGTTGCCGGTTTGTCACGCCAGAAGGGACAAACCGGCAACTCGGCAGGTTCGGTGATCCTCGAGGTCGTCCAGGAGCCGTCGGAGGCGACCGAGCGGCACGGGGGGAACCGTCCCGCGTTCTTTTGGGGCCTGGCCTTCGTCGCCCCCGATCTCGAGCGCACGGTCGCTTATCTCGGCGAGGATCGCGTCAGCGAGATTCGCCCCGCCGTCCAACCCGGCCGCCGGATCGCCACCCTGCGCCGCGGCGCCGGCCTCTCGGTCCCGGTGGCGCTGATGTCGCCTCGGTAGCGAGGCGCTTTTCCAAACCAGGGGGACGGAAAAGCGCCTCGCGACTAGCATTGCCCCCATGGGAGAGTTTCGCTACGAGGGCTACCGCATCGGCTACGACGAATATGGGTCAGGAAGCCGGCTGATCGTCCTCGTCCACGGGCTGCTGATGAACCGCCACATGTTCGACCGGCTGGGGCCGGAGCTGGCGGAGCGGGGGAACCGGGTCGTCACCGTCGACATGCTCGGCCACGGGCGTTCCGACCGACCCGAGGACCTGCGGCTCTACTCGATGCCGCTCTTCGCCCGCCAGGTCGTCGCTCTGCTCGATCACCTGGAGGAGGACAGCGCCGTGATCGGCGGCACCTCGCTGGGCGCCAACATCGCGCTCGAGGTTGCGGTCCGCTACCCCGACCGGGCGCGGGCGTTGTTCGTCGAGATGCCGGTCCTCGACAACGCCCTCTCGGCGGTGGCCGGGCTATTCGCGCCGGTGCTGCTGGGGCTGAAGTTCGGTCGGCCGCTCTTCGAGGGCGTCTCGCTGCTGACCCGGGCGGTGCCGCGCACCAACTACCTCCTCGACATCGGCCTCGACTGGATCCGTCAGCGGCCCGGTCCCTCGCAGGCGGTGCTCGAGGGACTGCTGCTGGGGGAGACGGCGCCGCACCGCGAGGAGCGGGTGAAGATCGACCACCAGACCCTGGTCGTCGGCCACCCGCGCGACCCGCTGCACCCCTTCAGCGACTCGGGGATGCTGCTCGAAGAGCTGCCCAACTCACGGCTGGTCGAAGCGGACTCGATCTTCGAGTGGCGGTTCAGCCCCGAGCGGCTGAACGACGAGCTGAGCGACTTCCTCGAAGAAGTCTGGGCGCCGAAGCTGCGCGCCGTAGCGGGTAAAAGCGCCTGACGGCAGAAGCCGCTGTCAGACTTACTGGCTCGTGAGCCAGACCGCCGACGAAAAGCGCCTCGAACGCGACGCCGAGTTCTCGACGATCTCCGGCAAGGAGATCAAGCCGCTCTACACCGAGGCTGACCTCGAGGGCGAGGCCGAGGAGAAGGTCGGCGAGCCCGGCTCCTATCCCTTCACCCGCGGCCCGTACCCCTCGATGTACCGCGGGAAGCTGTGGACGATGCGCCAGTTCGCCGGTTTCGGCACCGTCGAGGAGACCAACGAGCGCTTCCATTACCTGCTCGGCCACGGCCAGACCGGCCTCTCGACCGCCTTCGACATGCCCACCCTGATGGGCTACGACTCCGACCACGCCCGCAGCCTCGGCGAGGTCGGCCGCGAGGGGGTCGCCGTCGACACCCTCGCCGACATGGAGCGGCTGTTCGAGGGCATCCCGCTTGGCGGCGTCACCACCTCGATGACGATCAACGCCCCGGCGGCGATCCTGCTCGCCTTCTACGTGCTGGTCGGCGAGAAGCAAGGGGTGCCGGCCGAGAAGCTCGGCGGCACGATCCAGACCGACATCCTCAAGGAGTACATCGCCCAGAAAGAGTGGTGTTTCCCGATCGAGCCGGCGATGCGCCTGGTCACCGACATGATCGAGTGGTGCACCGAGAACATGCCGCGCTGGCACCCGGTCTCGATCTCCGGCTACCACATCCGTGAGGCCGGATCGACCGCCCAGCAGGAGCTGGCCTTCACCCTCAAGGACGGCTTTACCTACGTCGAGCGGGCGATCGAGCGGGGTCTCGACGTCGACGACTTCGCGCCGCGGCTCTCCTTCTTCTTCAACTCCCACATCGACTTCTTCGAGGAGATCGCCAAGTACCGGGCGGCGCGCCGGATCTGGGCGCGGGAGATGAAGGACACCTACGGCGCCCAGAGGGAGGAGTCGATGCGGCTGCGCTTCCACACGCAGACCGCCGGCGTCAGCCTGACTGCGCAGCAGCCGCTTAACAACATCGTCCGCACCGCGCTGGAGGCGCTTGCCGCCGTGATGGGCGGGACCCAGTCGCTGCACACCAACTCCTTCGACGAGGCGCTGGCGCTGCCGACCGAGGAGGCGGTGCGGGTGGCGTTGCGGACGCAGCAGATCATCGCCACCGAGACCGGGGTCGCCAACACCGCCGATCCGCTCGGCGGCTCCTATTTCGTTGAGAAGCTGACCGACGAGATGGAGGAGGCCGCCTATGGCTACTTCGCCCGGATCGACGAGCTGGGGGGGATGGTCGAGGCGATCCGCCGCAACTTCCCCCAGCGCGAGATCGCCGAGTCGTCGTTCCAATACCAGCAGGAGCTGAACGAACGCCGCCGCATCGTCGTCGGCGTCAACGACTTCACCCAGGACGACGAAGAGGCGATGCCGATCCTGAAAATCGACCCGGCACTGGAAGGCAAGCAGCGCGATCGCCTTGCCGCGACGCGCGCCGCCCGTGACGGCGCTGCCGCCGAGTCCGCCCTGGCCGAGCTGAAGCGCGCCGCCGCCGGCGAGGGCAACCTGATGTCGCCGATCCTCGAGGCGGCCCGCGCCCAGGCGACCGAGGGCGAGATGATCGCGGCGATGCAAGAGGTCTTCGGCACCTACACCGAGTCACCCGTCTTCTAACCCCCATGTTGGATCGTTTCCACCCTTTGGGTTCCTCTGGGAACCAAAAGGGTGGAAACGACGATTGAGAAAGGAACGAATGAGCGTCGACACCGTCACCCCCGCCTACGAGATTTCCCAGGAGGCGCTCGACCTGCGCGACATGGTCCGGGCGCTCGCTCAGGACAAGATCGTACCGCGGGCCGGCGATATCGACCGCAAGAGCGAATACCCGTGGGACGTGCGCGAGCTGCTTGCCTCCCACGACATCCTCGGCCTCCCCTTCGCCGCCGAGCACGGCGGCACCGGGACCGGCACCCTGGTCCTGCAGATGGCGGTCGAGGAGATCGCCAAGGCCTGCGCCTCCTCGGCGCTGATGCTGATGGTGCAGGAGCTGGGGACGCTGCCGATCCAGCTGTTCGGCTCCGATGAGCAGAAACAGAAATGGCTGCCGAAGTGCGCCAGCGGCGAGTGGTCGCCGGCCTTTGCGCTGTCCGAGCCGGAGGCGGGCTCGGACCCGGCGGCGATGCGGACCAGCGCCGTCCGCGACGGCGAGGAGTGGGTGATCAACGGCCAGAAGAGCTGGATCACCAACGCAGGCATAGCCGACTTCTACGTCGTCTTCGCCACCACCGACCGCGAGAACCGCCGCACCAGCGCCTTCGTCGTCGAGAAGGACCGTGACGGCTTCGACCCCGGCAAGCTCGAGCACAAGCTCGGGATCAAGGGCTCGCCGACCGGCTCGCCGACCTTTACCGACGTCCGCGTCCCGCACGAGAACCTGATCGGCGAGGAGGGCAAGGGCCTCTCCGTCGCCCTCGGCACGCTCGAGCGCACCCGCCTCGGCGCCGCCGCCCAGGCCGTCGGCATCGCCCAGGGGGCCACCGACTACGCCAACTCCTACGCCGCCGAGCGCATCGCTTTCGGCAAGCCGATCAACCAGCTGCAGGCGATCCAGTTCAAGCTCGCCGACATGGAGACCGGCACCGCCGCCGCCCGCGAGCTCCTCTACAAAGCCTGCTCGATGGCCGACAAGGCCCAGCGCCCCGCCGATCTCGGCAAGTGGACCTCGATGGCCAAGCTCTTCGCCTCCGACAACGCGATGAAGGTGACCGTCGAGGCGATCCAGGTGCTCGGCGGCTACGGCTACGTCAACGAGTACCCGGTCGAGCGGATGATGCGCGACGCCAAGATCACGCAGATCTACGAGGGCACCAACGAGATCCAGCGCGTCGTCATCGCCCGCGCGCTCAAGCGCGAGGCGGCGGCCTCCTAGGTCCCGAGCACCTCGGCCTGGATCTCGCCCGTCGCGGGGTCGTAGACCGGGGCCCCGGACCCCGAGCCCGTCTCCCGGCCGGCGATGCGGTGGGCGATCGTCCTCACAGGTAGCGGGCGATCACGAGGCGCTGGACCTCCTGGGTCCCCTCGTAGATCTGGGTGATCTTCGCGTCGCGCATCATCCGTTCGACGGGGTACTCGGTGACGTAGCCGTAGCCGCCGAGGACCTGGACGGCGTCGACGGTGACCGCC
>JAWVFA010000051.1:0-73297 GCA_033856415.1 Solirubrobacterales bacterium
CGAGGAGCGCACGATCAGGCGGGACCTCGTGCCCGCGGCGGTCGAGCGCGCGCGGGACGGTGGCTGGCTGACGCCGGACGAGCTGACCGCGATGTTCGCCGAGACGCGGCCGGAGGCCCTCGAGGACATGCGCCAGGCGGCGGATGAGCTGCGGCGCGAGTTGGCCGGCGATGAGGTCACGTTCGTGGTCAACCGCAACATCAACGTGTCGAACATCTGCGTGGTGGGCTGCGCGTTCTGCGGGTTCGGCCAGGGCCGCCGCTCGCCCGACGCGTACGAGCACGGCGAGGCCGAGTTCATCCGGAGGGTGGAGGAGGCGGTCGCGTTCGGCGCCACCGAGATCTGCATGCAGTCCGGCATCCACCCGGAGTGGACGATCGAGGACTACGAGGGCTGGCTGCGGCTCGCCAAGCAGGTGGCGCCCGACATCCATCTGCACGCCTACTCGCCGATGGAGGTTGACCACCTGGCCGGCGACCTCCCGCTCGACGAGGTCTTCGCGCGGCTGAAGGACGCGGGTCTCGGCTCGACTCCCGGCACCGCCGCCGAGGTGCTCGACGACGGCGTCCGCCAGCGGATCTCGCCGAACAAGCTGCCGGTCGACAGGTGGGTCGAGATCATCGAAGCCTCCCACCGCGCCGGCCTGCGCTCGACCTCGACCGTGATGTTCGGCCACATCGAGGAGCCACGCGAGCTGGCCCGTCACATGCGCGTCATCCGCGCCCTGCAGGAGCGGACCGGCGGGATCACCGAGTTCGTCCCGCTCAGCTTCATCCCCTTCAACACGATGCTCGGGCGCACCCACGGCATCGAGGAGATCTCGATGGGGGAGAACCTCAAGCACACCGCCGCCTTCCGCCTAGCCCTGGGACGGACGATCCCGAACCTGCAGGCAAGCTGGGTGAAGATGGGTCTGGAGGGTGCGACCGAGGCGCTGAGGTGGGGGGTCAACGACCTCGGCGGCACGCTGATGGAGGAGAACATCTCCCGCATGGCCGGCTCCCAGCACGGGGTGCGGCTGGAGCCCGAGCAACTGATCGCCGCGGCGCGTGCGGCGGGGCGCGAACCGGCGCAGCGGACCACCCTGTACGAGATCATCGAGACCTACGAGGCCGCTCCCGCAGCGGCCTGAGCGACGCGATGCGGGCGATGGTCCTCGAGGCGCAGCGGCAGTCGCTTCGCCTCGCCGACCTGCCCGATCCCGCTCCCGGTCCTGGCCAGGTCCAGCTAGCGGTCCACGCCTGCGGCGTCTGCCGCACCGACCTCCACATTCTCGACGGCGAGCTGGCCGAGCCAAAGCTGCCGCTGGTGATGGGGCACCAGATCGTCGGCACCGTGCGCGCAGCGGGGGAGGGGGCGGAACGGTTCTCGCTCGGCGACCGGGTCGGCGTCCCCTGGCTGGGCTGGACCGATGGCGAGTGCCGCTACTGCCGCAGCGGTCGCGAGAACCTCTGCGACCGTGCCAGGTTCACCGGCTACGACCTCGACGGCGGCTACGCGGAGGTCGCGGTCGCCGACGAGCGCTTCTGCTTCCCGATCCCGTCGAACATGTCGGACCTGGGGGCGGCGCCGCTGCTCTGTGCCGGGCTGATCGGGTACCGGGCCTTGCGCCTGGTCGGCGAGGCGGAGCGGATCGGGTTCTACGGGTTCGGCGCCGCCGCCCACATCCTCTGCCAGGTCGCCGTCCACCAGGGGCGGCGGGTCTTCGCCTTTACCCGAGAGGGGGACGAGGAGACGCAGGCATTCGCGCGCGAGCTCGGCGCCGAGTGGGCCGGAGGCTCGGAGGAGGTGCCGGCGGAGGAGCTCGACGCTGCGATTGTCTTCGCCCCGATTGGGGCACTGATGACGGCCGCGCTCCGGGTCAGCGCCAAGGGCGCGCGGATCGTCAGCGCCGGCATCCACATGAGCGATATCCCCTCCTTCCCCTACGCGGAGCTGTGGGGCGAGCGGACACTGGGCTCGGTCGCCAACCTGACCCGGCGCGACGGCGAGGAGTTCATCGCCTTGGCGCCGGAGGTGCCGGTGCGGACCGAGGTCGAGGTCTACCCGCTGGAAGAGGCGAACCGGGCGCTCGACGACCTCCGCGCCGGCCGCTTCCGCGGCGCCGCGGTTCTCTCCGTCGCCCCTTCGGGTAGCTGAGCTCCATGCAAACGAGCCAGGAAGGGATGCAATGAGCGACGAGATCCGCAACAAGGACGACGCCAAGGGCCGCGTCAAGGAGGCCGCCGGATCGCTGACCGGCGACGACGAGCTGAAGCGCGAAGGGAAGGTCGACAGGGGGTCTGGTGCCGTCAAGGACGGCCTCGACAAGGCGACCGACAAGGTCAAGGACGTGCTCGGCAAAGACCGGGACCGGGACTAGCGGAACAAGTCCTCGGCAGGGGGCCGGTGGAGGGCGGCAGCGCCGGGGCCGTCCTCCACCGTGACGTGGCGGTCGAGGCCGCGGACGATCGCCGCCGGGACCCCGGAATCCTTTAGACGAACTAGGTCGGCTGCGGCGGCAACCTGGTCGGCGATCGCTATCGCGGTCGCTGACAGCTCGCGGCCGTGGGCGTCCCTGCGCCCGCGCCAGTCGTCCAGCGGCGCCAGGCCGGCGCACCCGATCGCGATCTCGGCTTGGCCGAGGCGCCAGGCGCGGCCGAAACTGTCTGCGATGACGATGGCCCCCGTCGACACGCTCTTTATTTCGCTGCGGATAGCTCGGGCGGAGGCGTCGGGATCGGTTGGGAGGAGGCAGACGGTGCCTTCTTCGGGCAGGTTCGAGCTGTCTATGCCGGCGTTGGCGCAGACGAAGCCGTGCTTCGTTTCGGTGATCAGCACCCGCTCCTCGCGCAGCACCTCCCGGCTCTCTAAGAGGATCAGCTCGAGGAGGCCCGCCTCCTTACCCAGCCTCTTTGCCAACTCGATCGCCCTCTCGGATGGCTCCACTTCGGAGAGCTTGCGCACCATCCCCTCAGCCTTCGAGACCACCTTCTGAGAGATGACGACAATGTCTCCGTCTTGCAGTTCCGACCGTTCCGCGATTAGCTCGCCGAGCTTCGCTCCCTCGCGCACCTCGGGCAGCCCCTCGACGGGCATCACCCGAAGCTCGCTCATATCCCCAGCGCCTTCGCCGTCCGCCGTGCCCGCTTCGGCCGCCGCTCGAGCTCCCGCTGCAGCGCGATCACGTCGGCGGGCGTGTCGAGGTCGAGTTCGATCGACGGCAGCTCCTCGATCCCGAATGGGATCCCAGCCTGGCGGGCGGCCTCGACGTGACGCTCGCGGCTGCCCTCGCCGAAGGCGGGGACGATCGCGTCCGGCGGGCTGAGCAGGAGGGCGTTGGTGCCCGTGCCGTGGCGGTCGGGGACGATCCCCACGTAGCTTCCGGGCACACCGGTCAGCAGCCGGTCGAGCTCGCGCGGATCGAGCAGCGGGCAGTCGCCGGCGAGCAGCGCGACCCGCTCGGCGCCCTCGGCTTCGGCGCGGGCGATCCCCGCCTGCGCCGCCTGCACGTGCCCCGCGTCCTCGGGGTCGGGGACGACCTCGGCGCCGGCCTTCGCCGCGAGCTCCTGGGCGATCGGGTCGCCGCTGACGACGATCAGCCGCTCGATCGAGCGCGCTTCGCCGATCGCGTCCAAGACGTCGGCGACCATCGCCGCCGCCAGCTCGCGGCGCCGATCCTCGTCGATGCCGGCCGCCAGGCGCTGCTTGGCCGCGTCGAAGCGCTTGACGGGGAGGACGGCGGTCGCTTTCAACCTGAGGCGAGGGTAGCGGCGTAGTCGAGGACGATCCGGGCCAGCCGCACGCGGCCGGCGGCGCCCTCCATCAGCGTCTGCGCCGCGAGGGTGGGGACATCGGCCGGGGGCGGGTCGGGGTCGCCCTCGTCGACCACCATCGCGTCGATCAGTCCGGCGTAGAGGGAGGCGACTCCGGCCGCGGTGGTCGGCCGGCCGATCCCTTCCATAAAGCGGTCGGTCGGTCCCTTGACGACCTCGCCGGCCACGTAGGGGCTGACGGCGACGACTGGCGCGGGGGAGGCGGCGATCGCCTCGCGCATGCCGGGGACGGCGAGGATCGGGCCGATGCTGATCACCGGGTTGGAGGGGCCGAGGACGATCGCCTCGGCGTCGCGGATCGCCGCCAGCGCCTCCGGGGTCGGCTCGGCCACCTCGATCCCCTCCAGCTGGACGCCTTCGACCGGCGGCTGGCCGCCGTCGAGGATCAGGTACTCCTGCAGGGCGCGGGTCCCGGCAGGGGTGATCACCTGGGTGCGGACCGGCGTGTCGGCCATCGGCAGGACTCGCGCCTCGACCCCGAGGCCGCGGGCGATCTGGGCCTGGGCGTCGGTCGGGCGGCCGCCCTCGGCGACGAACTCGCGGCGGTAGAGGCAGGCGGCGAGGTCGCGATCGGAGAGGCCGAACCAACTGGGGGAGCCGAGCTGCTTCAGCCGCTCGAAGGCAACGAAGGTGTCGTCTTTGATCCCCCAGCCGCGGGTCTCGTCGATTTCGCCGCTGAGCCAGTAGGTGACGAGGTCGGGGTCGGGGGAGACGTGGACGCCCAGCGCCTCGATGTCGTCGCCGGTGTTGGCGATCACCGCGAGGTCGCCACCGACCTCCTCCTGCATCCCGGCGGCGAGTTTCGCGCCGCCGGTGCCGCCGGCGAGAAGGGCGACCCTCACGCCCAGTGATCGCCGTCGGGGAGCCCGGTGAGGCGAATGCCCGCGTGCGTCTTGTAGCGGGTGTTGACCGAGATCAGCATCGGCGTCAGCTGCTCGACGATCCGCGCCATCTCCAGGGCGCCGGCGTTGACCGCGCGAAGGCCGGGGATCGCCTCGATCAGGCGGGCGACGCGGGCCTTGTCGGCCTTCTTGTCGCCGCAGACGAGGATGTCCTCGCCGAGCTCGGCGTCGAGGTCGGCGAGGGTCGGGGCGCCGACCGTGTGCAGGGCGGAGACGACGGTGACGCCGTCGGGGACCATCTCCTGCGCCTGCTGGGCGGCCGAGCCCTGCCAGACGCCGAGCGAGCGGGTCGCCTTGCCGCTGACCGCGGCGGCGAGCGGGACGGTGCAGTCGACGAGGATCTGGCCGGGGCGGAGCGCCTCGCGCAGGTTGTTGAGGTTCTCCGACTGGGCGCGGAAGGGAACGGTTAGGAAGACGATCTCGCCCTTGGTCGCGGCCTCGCCGTTCTCGAAGCCGGTGGCGTCGGCGTCCGGCACGTCGGCTCGGACTTTGGCCGCCGCCTCCTCGGCACGCTCGGCCGAGCGCGAGCCGAGGACGACCGGCACGCCCGCCGTGGCCCAGCGCCGCGCCAGGCCGGCGCCGAGGGCGCCCGTGCCGCCGATGATCGGGATCGGTTCGCTGGTCGGGGTCAAGGCCGAGCAGTCTATGCTCCGGCGCCATGCGGCTAGAGGGACGTAAGGCACTCGTTACCGGCGGTGCGAGCGGGATCGGCGCCGCCACCGCCGCCCGGCTCGCCGCCGAGGGCGCCGAGGTCTGGGTCGGCGACCTGAACGTCGAGGGCGCGGAGAAGGTGGCGGGCGAGATCGCCGGCCACGCGGTCGAGCTCGACGTCACCGACCTCGAGGCGGCGCGCGCCGCCGTCGCCGCCGTCGGCGAGCTCGACGTCCTCGTCAACAACGCCGGCATGGACAACTTCGGCTTCTTCGTCTACGTCACTCAAGAGCAGTGGGGGCAGGTGCTGGGCATCAACCTTGGCGGGGTAATGAACTGCACCCACGCGGCCCTGGCCGGGATGCAGGAGCGCGGCTACGGCCGGATCGTCAACATCTCCTCCGAGGCGGGTCGCGTCGGCTCCAAGGGCTCGGCCGCCTACAGCGCCGCCAAGGCTGGCGTGATCGGCTTCACCAAGGCGATCGCCCGCGAGGCCGCCCGCTACGGCGTCACCGCCAACGCAATCGCCCCCGGCCCGATCGAGACCCCGCTGCTGATGGGCGCCAAAGAGTTTGGCGAGATCGGCGAGAAAGTGATCGAGACGATGCGAGCCTCCACCCAGATGGGCCGCCTGGGCCAGCCCGAGGAGGTAGCCGCAGCAGTCGCCTTCCTAGCCTCCGACGACGCCAGCTACGTAACGGGCGAGACGCTCGGCGTGAGCGGCGGCCTCGGCATGGTCTAGGCAACCTCGGCCAAAAACAGGCTGGGTAGGGGGGAGGGTCGAGGGCGCTTGGTGACTTTGGTCGCCTATGACCGCCCAAACTCACCAAGGGCCGCGGGCCGGGTCCGTTTGGAAGCTCGTCAGGCGACAGCACGGCGTGATTTCTCGGCGTCAGTTGCTGGATCTCGGCTTCACGCCGCATGCGATCAAACACCGAATGTCGACGGGGCGACTTCATCCGGTGAGGCGAGGCGTGTACGCGGTGGGGCGTCCATCCCTCACCGAGCACGGCCGCTGGATGGCTGCCGTCCTCGCCTGTGGCCGCGGCGCGGTGCTGAGTCACTCCAGCGCCGCTGCCCTGTGGCGCATTGGACTCGAGCAGCGCTCCATCATTGAGCTCTCCTTACCCAGCCCTTCTCGCCGGGGCCGCCCTGGCCTCCGAATTCACCGCAGGCCTTCGTTGGGGGAGAAGGACATCGCGACCCGCCACAACATCCCGGTCACGACGCCAGTCCAAACCCTGATCGACCTCTCACCTCGCCGCGACCGCCCGGGCATTGAGCGCGCGATCAACGAGGCCGACAAATACGACCTTGTGCATCCGCCGGAGCTGCGCCGGGCGCTGGACGAGCGTGTCGGCGAGCCCGGGGTCGCCCTGCTTCGCCAGGTCCTCGACCGCCGCACCTTTCGCCTCACCAAAGAGGAGCTCGAACGGCGCTTCCTGCCGCTCGCCCGGCAGGCCAGCCTTCCGGTTCCGCTCACCGGCCAGTTCGTCAACGAATTCGAAGTCGACTTCTACTGGCCGGACCTCGGCCTCGTGGTCGAGACCGACGGCCTGCGTTACCACCGCACGCCGGCCGAGCAGGCGCGGGACCGCCTCCGCGACCAGGCGCATACCGCCGCTGGCCTCGCCCAACTCCGCTTTACGCATGAGCAGGTGCGCTACGAACCCGAGTACGTCGTGCGGATCCTGGCTCAGACGGCGAGTCGCTTCGCCATCTCGACGAAGTAGTCGAGCGAGCGAGGGTTGGCGAGCGAATCGCGGCTGGCGGCCTTCTCCACCGGCGTCCCCATCAGGATCTTCTTCACCGGCACCTCCAGCACCTTGCCGCTGAGGGTGCGGGGGACCTCGTCGATCTGGAAGACCTCGTCGGGGACGTGGCGCGGGGAGCACTGCTCGCGCACCCGCCGGGCGATCTCCCGCGGCAGCTCGTCGTCCAGTTCGGCGCCATCGCGCATCACCACGAATAGCGGCATCCACCCGTCCGTGCCCGGCCGCGGCAGGTCGACGACCAGCGCGTCGACGATCTTCTCGATGCCGAGCACTGCGCGGTAGATCTCACTCGTCCCCATGCGGATGCCGCCGCGGTTGATCGTCGAGTCGGAGCGGCCGTAGATGACCGCCGTCCCGCGGCGCGTCAATTCCAACCAGTCGCCGTGGCGCCAGATGCTGGGGAACATCTCGAAGTAGCTTTCGCGGTAGCGGCTGCCGTCCTCGTCGCCCCAGAAGTAGATCGGCATCGAGGGCATCGGCTCGGTGACGACCAGCTCGCCGACCTCCTCGACCACCGGCTCGCCCGCTTCGCTCCAGGCCTCGACCGCCGCTCCCAGGGCCCGCGCCTGGATCTCGCCGCGGTAGACGGGCAGCGTCGCGACCCCGCCGACGAAGGCGGTGCAGAGGTCGGTGCCGCCGCTGGTCGAGAAGAGCCAGGTCTGGGAGCCGAGGTGCTCGTAGATCCAGTCGAAGCCCTCGGGGGAGAGGGGCGAGCCGGTTGAGCCGATCGCCTTCAGGGCGCTGAGGTCGCGGCCGCTGCCGGGCTCGACCCCGGCCTTCATACAGGCGCCGATGTAGGCGGCGCTGGTCCCGAACATCGTCACCCCGGCCCGCTCGGCGAGGTCCCACAGAGTGCCCATGTCGGGATGCCCCGGGTTGCCGTCGTAGAGGACGATCGCCGCCTTGGTCAGCAGCCCGGAGACGAGGAAGTTCCACATCATCCAGCCGGTCGTCGTGAACCAGAAGAGCCGGTCGCCGGGGTGGGCGTCGACGTGGAGGTTGAGCTTCTTCAGGTGCTCGAGCAGGATCCCGCCCTGGCCCTGGACGATCGCCTTCGGCAGCCCGGTGGTGCCAGAGGAGTAGAGGACCCAGAGCGGGTGGTCGAAGGGGACCCGCGCGAACTCGAGCGGCGCGTCGGCGCCTTCGGCGAGCAGGTCATCCCAGCGGGTCGCGTCGCGCAGGGAGGAGAGGCCGGGATCCTGGTCGAGGTAGGGAATGACGATCGTCCGCTCCAGGCTCGGCATCGCCTCCTGCAGCTGGGCGACGACCTCGCGCCGGTCGAAGTCCTTGCCGCCGTAGCGGTAGCCGTCGACGGCGAAGAGCACCTTCGGCTCGATCTGGGCGAAGCGGTCGATGACGCTCGCCGGGCCGAAGTCGGGCGAGCAGCTCGACCAGACGGCGCCGATCGAGGCGGTGGCGAGGAAGGCGACGATCGCCTCCGGGATGTTCGGCGCGTAGGCGACGACCCGGTCGCCGCGCTCGACCCCGAGGCTCCGCAGCCCCGCCGCGGTCGCCGCAACCTGACGGCGCAGCTCGCCCCAGGTCAGCTCGCCGAGCTCGCGCAGCTCGGAGGCGTGGAGGATCGCCACCTCGGTGTCGTCCTTGCCGGCGAAGACGTGCTCGGCGTAGTTGAGCCGCGTGCCCGGAAACCAGCTTGCGCCCGGCATCTCGCGGAAACCGAGGACCGGGGAGGGGTCGCCGTCGGCCTGGACCTCGAAGAAGTCCCAGATTGCCGACCAGAACGCCTCGAGCTCGTCGACCGACCATTGCCAGAGCTCGTCGTAGTCGTTGAACGGGAGGCCGCGCTCGCGCTCCAGCCAGCGCATGAATTCGGTTAGTCGCGAGCGCTCGACCTGCTCGGCCGATGGCTCCCAGAGCAGCTCCCCCGTCGCGGCGTTCACGGCGCCAGCCTATTCATGCCGGAGGTGGGATTCGAACCCACAAGCCCGCAAGGGCAATCGATTTTGAGTCGATCGCGTATGCCAGTTCCGCCACTCCGGCTTCCGCCGGAACGATAGAGCTAGGCGGGTTGAGGGGAGGCGCCGGCGCCGTAATCCTCGCCGGAGCCGATCGGGCGCTCCTCCTCTACGTGCCACTCCTGATTGAAGGCGTAGAGAGCGGCGGCGACGGTGACGATCTGCAGCAGGCCGAGGACGATCACGAGAATGCCGATCAGCGAGGAGTTGAGCGCCGCCTCGTCGAAGCCCGCCCGGTCGCGGTTGAACCAGCTTTCAGCGCCGACGGCGCAGAAGATCGCGAGGATCATCGAGAGCGCCGCTGCCACCGGCAGGATGCCCCGGTTCCAGCGCGCCACGAGGAAGGCGAAGAAGGCATAGAGGAGGGCGTAGATCGCGCAGACGATTCCCATGCCGCCCCCGCCCTTCAGCAGCGGCCAACCGCCGAGCGTGATCAGCGCTGCGATCACCGCCGTCGCCGCAAGCAGCAGCACGACGACGAACTTGGTCGTGACCGAGCTCGCCTGTTCCCGATTGGGCCGCCACAGTTCGTAGCCGGGCCTTACCTCTCCTACCGCCACCGCCCGATCATAGAATCTGTCAGCGACGCGGCGCCGTTGGCCGCGCGTTAAGGCCCGATCGGGTCAGCCACGCGGGCGTGGCGGAATTGGCAGACGCGCCAGGTTTAGGTCCTGGTGGGCTTCGGCCCGTGGGGGTTCAAGTCCCTCCGCCCGCATTGCGAAGGGACCAAGAGCATCACGCTGAAGCAGAGCTGAGGCCTGGCAGCGAGGCCTGGCGCTGCCAGGCCTCGTCAGGCTCTGCTCGTTACGATCAGGGCTCTGGGGCAGTGGCCCAACTGGCTAAGGCACCGGTCTCCAAAACCGGCGATTCCAGGTTCGAGTCCTGGCTGCCCCGTACGTCCTCGCTTGACTATCTGGGTACCCGAGGTTGCGCTAGGCGCCGGGTTGTGGAAGGTTGCCGGCGCGGATGCTCAGGCGCCACCGACTACTCGTAGCGCTTCTCGGCGCCCTCGTCCTGCTTGTTACGCACGCCCCTGGGGCGGCTGCGGCTCCCGCTCCGCTGGGCATGGGCTGGACGGTGATCGATCGCTACGGCGGGGACGCCAATGGCGACGGGAAGATCGACGACCCGACGCCGCTGCGCCCCGCCGACCTCAACGTGTTCGCGGTGCGGGTGCTTCCCTCGGCCGCGATCTGCGCTGAGCTGGAGCGGGCGTCATGGCGGGTGGACGGCGAATCGGCTGAACCCGAACTCGATCCGGGCTTCAAATGCGGCGGGGTGTTCTCGGTCGCGGGCGAGGGAGAGCACACGATCAAGGTCCTGGCGCGGAACCGTGCCGAGGTGGCCCGGGTCGAGGTCGAGGACAAGCTGATCGTCGCCCTGGGGGACTCGGTCGCCTCCGGGGAGGGCAACCCCGAAGGCCCTGGGCCCGATCGCTGGCTCGACGAGCCCTGTCATCGCAGCGCCGCCGCGGGCTTCCAGCAGGCAGCAAACCAGCTCGGCAAAGTCGACCGGCGTCGCTCGATCACCTTCGTCAGCCTCGCCTGCTCGGGCGCCCGGATCGACAAAGGGCTGTTGGGGAGTTACGCCGGCATCGAGCCCGCGCCTGGCAAGGCTTCCTATCTGCCGCAGGTCGATCGGCTGCGGGAAATCGACTTGAGGCGCCGGGCCGGCGACGACGGCCCCGGCGTGGACGCGGTCCTGCTCAGCGTTGGCGCCAACGACGTTCGCTTCTCGGGCGTGGTCAAAAGATGCGCCCTGCCGGGCGACTGCAGGGAGGGCGTCAAACGGGCGGTGGAGGAACGCGTGGCCGGCCTCGACGACCGCTACGACGAACTCGCCGGCGCCGTCTCCGAAGCGGCGCCCGAGACCCCCGTCTTCATCACCGAGTACTTCGACCCGACCCACGACGAGTTCGGCCGCTTCTGCAAAGACGGCCCCGGCCTGACCACCGACGCGGAGGCCCAGTGGGCCTACGAGGAGCTGCTGCGGCCGCTGAACCGAGAGGTCAGGACGGCCGCCAAGCGCAACGGCTGGCAGCGCGTCGGCGGGATCGCCTCCGATTTCAAGCACCACGGCTACTGCGCCAGCGAAAAGGGGTGGGTTCGGACGCTGCCCGAAGCGCTCCTCAAAGACAACCCCGCCGGAACCCTGCACCCGAACGAAGAGGGGCACAAGGCGATCGCCCGGCGGGTGGCGGGACCGCTCGCCGCCGAGCTCGACTTCCAGGCGCCGGCGGCGCCGCCCGAAGCCGAAGCGGAGGAGGGGCTTCCGAGCCTGGGGGAGATCGGCACTGGCGTGGCAACCGCGGTCTTCGCGCCGCAGCTTGCGATCGCCGGGAAGCTGCTCGAGCCCGACCTGGATTCCACCTGGCGCCGCGTCCTCGCCTTCTGGTTGCTGCTGCCGCTGCTGATTGGCCTGGTTTGGCTGGGCTTGCGGGCGCTGATGATGCTGCGCGCTACCTGGCCCCCGGACCCCGCCGGCAGCCGCAAACCGCCCCGCCTACGGGGACGGCAGGTCCAGCTCTCGATCCGCCATCTGCTCCTGGTTGGTGGCGGCGTCGCGGTCCTGTTCGCGGCGATGATCGTGCTCGCGGGCCTGACCGGCCGGGCGATCCTCTGGCTGCGATTCTGGTCCGCGCGGCTTCCCGCCGACCAGGCGGCCAGCGCCGTCTCCGGGCGCGAACTGGTCTCGACCGGGGCCGTGGCGCTCGCGATCTTCATCGGCCTCGGCCTGGCGGCGGCCGCGATCGCCTGGCTCCTCGACGGCAACGGCCGCGAGGTGCGGACGACGCGGCGAGGGCTGGTCGCGATCGGCCTGGTCGAGGTCGCCGCAGCGATCTGGATCGGCGATTTCCGCGGCGACCAGGGCCTGCAGCTCTTTGTCGGGGTCGTGGTAGCGGCGCTACTGCTCCACTACCTGGTCGACCGCGGCCTCGCCTGGCGCAGCGAGCGGCGCCAGGCTCGTGCCCTGCGTCCGGACCCGATCGAATCGCCGGGCGAGGAAGCGTGGACCGAACTCAAGGCCTGGGTGCGGGGCTTCTTCAAGGGTGAGGGGTCGTGGGCGCGCCGCCTCTACAGGCTTTCGCCGTTCCTGCTCCTCGCCCTGGCGCTCTACCTCTCGAGCTGGACGGAAGGCGTCGACCGAGGGCTGGCGATCGCCGCCTGGGTGGGGGCGGCGATGCTGTTTGCCGCTCCCGGCGGCATGGCGGCGCCGGGAGTGGGGTGGAAGAAGCTCTCGGAGAGCGAGGTCAAGGCACTGACAGTCCCCCGCGTCGCCCTCGCCTCGGTCGGCTTCACGATCGTCGTCGTTCTCCTCGCCCGCGACGAGCTCTGGCTGGCGGGAGTCGCCGCGGTGGCGGTGCTCCTCGGGCTGCTCTGCCTCGCGGTCGCGGCCGCCTCGGACACGTGGTTTGCGCCCTATGGGCTCGCGGTCCTCGTTTCTGTTCCGCTCTTTGCCGGCGCCGCCGCCTTCCTCCACGGTCTCGACTCGCCCGAACTGCAGCCCGTCGCCGTCGTCCTCGATGACGGCGAAGCCGTCTGCGGCGCCTATGTCGGCGAAAGCGATGGCCAGCTCTGGCTCGCGCGCGTCGTCTTGGACGAGCGAGCCGGCGTCCACCGGCCGCAGCGCGGCGCGATCGCGCCACTCGACGCCGACCGGGTCGAGGCGAAGGCGGTCGGCCCGATGGAGCCGGTGGACCTGCTTGAGCCGCGAGCGCAGGAGCTGCGCGAAGGGTTGCTCGACGACCGCGGTGACCGGGACCCGCGCAAGCGGGCGCCGAGCTGCGCCCCCTCGCCCGAGATGCGGGCCGCGATGGCGGCGAAGGACGCTCCGAACGCCGGCGCCTGGCAGCGCGACCTCGCCGAGCGTTATCAACCGGAGCTGGTGGTCGATCGCAGGGACGGGTTCTGGCCGGTCCCTGTGAGCACCCTGTTCTCGTTCCGCGACCGGCGCGCCTCGGTCTGCCGCCGCGTCGCCGGGGGCGGCGGCGCGGGCTGCCTGCGGTTGGGGACGCCGGGCGAGTTCCCCTGGGTCGGCGGCGAAGGCGAGTCGCTGGAGTACCCGGCGGCCGACAACGACGTCGACGAGCAGCACGACCAGATGGTCGCGGCGTTGGGGACGGCGGACCCGGAGGCGAGCGCGGCCGAGTACTACCTGGTCGACCGCGAGGAAGACGGGGAAGGGCCGATCTCGATCCAGTACTGGTTCTTCTACCCCTTCAACTACCAACCGGTTGGCGGCGGGTTGGCCGAAGGCGGGTTCCACGAGGGGGACTTCGAGTCGATCGGGGTCCTCCTCTCCGCCGGCGGCGAACCGCGCTACGTGTGGATGAACCGCCACGACAAGGAGGGCCGCGCCTTCCCCTGGGAAGACGAGGCGCTGAGCCGGCCGGACGGTCACCCACGGGTCTTCGCCGCCCGCGGCAGCCACGCCACCTACGAGAACTGCGAAGGCCAGGTCCGGCCCCTGGACGTGAAGGGGCTGATCGACGACCACCCGACCTGCGACTCGGTGCGCCAGCTCCACCTGCTGCCGGAAGTGACGCCGCTGATCGACCTCTCGCGGGTCGGCTGGGCCTGCTGGCACGGGCTTTTCGGTCATCGCAACGGCGGCCTTGGCGTCTATGAAGGCAGCAACAAGTTCCTCATCGCCGACGCGCCGAAGAGCCCCCTCTGGCAGCAGAAGTTCGGCGGCGAGGAAGTCGAACCGTGTCGCGGGGTCGAGGACCCCGGCGGGCGCGACGGCCTCGGCGAAGAAGCGGTCGAGGAGAAGACCGGCGTGCCGGCCCGGTTGCGCCGCGGCGCCAGTCACCTGGAGAAGGCGATCGACGATTGCTCCGACTGGGAAAAGCCGGCGACCAGCGGCATCTACATGGTTGTCTGCGACGAGGACACCCTGGATCGCTACGTCGCCGGCGGGCTCGAAGACCCCGGCGCGGCAGGGGTGAGGATCGAAGCGCTCGACGCCGAGAAAGCGGAATCGGGCCCGATTGCGGTGCCCGCCGTGCGGCGCAACCGCAGCGGGACCTATCTGGACGACTGGCTGATCTCGGCCGCGCAGCCGATCGAGGCCTCCGTCTACGCCTCCTGCCCGAGCGGGGACAAGATCGTCGTCGCCCGCTTCGAGGAAGTGCCGATCATCCAGGGGGCCGAACTGACGATCGACGACAAGGGCCCCGGCGGCTCCTGGATCCTGAGCGAAAGCGACGGTGCGCCGGTGAGCGAAGCGGTGCCCTTCACGACCAAGGCCAAGGACGGCCTGCTGGTGGAAAAGGCCCCGGTTCCCGGGGCCTACCTGCCCTGCCAGCGCTAGCTGGCGCGCGAGGCGGCGGGACAGATATCCAGCCCGTCGGCGAGGGCGAAGAAGGCGACGGCGAAGGGGCTCGAGGCCGTCTCCTCGCGCAGCCGCGCCCAGTCGATCTGCTCGCGCAGGGAACGGGTGATGAGGATCAGGTCGCCGTAGTCGGCGCTGTGCTCGTCGAGTGCCATCAGCTTGGTGATCAGGATGTCGTCCAGGTCCATCACGTCGACGTCCATCGCCATCACGCTGAGGCGTTCGCCGCGGCCGATCGCCTCGTCGTCGATTCGCATCCCCGAGGGCTCGAAGATCAGGTCGATCAGGATCTCGCCGTCCCAGGCCTTCAGCAGCCACTGCTCGGGCGGGGTCTCGGCTCGCATCCCGGATTCGGCCAGGGCTTCCTGCGCCCGCTCGGCGTCCTCGCGCTTGACCATCAGGTCGATGTCGTTGCTCGACGGCGGCCCGCCGCGGGCCCAGCAACCGAGCCCGCCGCCCAGCAGGTAGGGGACGCCCCGCTCCTCGAGCGCTGCGACCGCGCGCTTGAGGCTGTCGGTCAACTCCTCGGCTACCTCGCTCTTGCCCAGGTTCTCCGCCACGCACCATTCGTTGCCCCGTTGGCGGCTCCGATAAACGCGCCACCGGCCGGGTAGGGGAGCGGCGTGACTTCGTCAACTGCAGCGGGGCACCTGCGGATCGCCGCGACCGGGGACATCCACTGCCGCGACTCGAACCGGGAGGCGATCGTCTCCTCTTTCGCCGCGCTCGACGAGGACGTCGACCTCGTCCTCGTCGCCGGCGACCTGACCAGCCACGGCCGGCTCGACGAGGCGGAAATCCTCTGCGAGGCCGCCGCCGCGACCGCGGCGCCCGTTTACGCGGTGCTTGGCAACCACGACTGGCACAACGACGAAGCCGAGGCGATCCTCGCGCGGCTGGGGGAGGGGGGCGTCCAGATGCTCGACCGCGCCGCCGCCGTCTGCCAGGTCGGTGAGGTCGATGTCGGGATCGTCGGCGTCAAGGGCTTCGTCGGCGGCTTCGCGCCGCGCCACCTGCCCGACTTCGGCGAGCCCTCGCTGCGCGAGGTCTACGCCGAGGCGACCGCCGAAGTGCAGGCGCTCGACGAGGGGCTGCGCGAGGTGGCGACCTGCCCGGTGCGGATCGTGCTCCTCCACTATTCGCCGGCGGAAGCGACGCTGGAGGGGGAGCCGCGCGAGATCTTCGTCTTCCTCGGCTCGGACCGGCTGGCGGCGCCGATCCTCGAGCACGGCCCCGACCTCGTCCTCCACGGCCACGCCCACGCCGGCTCACCCGACGGGACGATCGGCGAGACCCCGGTCCACAACGTCTCCCAGCCGGTGCTCGGCACCGACTTCCGCATCTTCGAGCTCGACGCGAGCCACGCCCACAGCCCGATCCCGTAACGACCTCAGCGCTTGGCCGGTTCGAGGCCGATCAGCTCGTAGTAGCCGATCAGGAAGAGGCGCTCGCCGTCGGAGACCATCGGCGTGTAACCGGCCTGCTTCATGCGGAAGGTGGGCTTGTGGGCGCGGACGTCGAGGCCAGTCGTCTCCTGGGTTTTGAAGCTCGAGGTGTAGACGGTGTGCCCGATCACGGTGGCGGTGCCGGGGATCGGCCCGCCGACGTCGTAGCGCCAGCGCGGCTTGCCGCTGCCGGCGTCGAGGGCGAAGAAGCGGCCGTTTTCGGCGCCGATGTAGACGGTGGGCGGGGTGCCGGGGACCTGGGCGACGGCGGGCGAGCCGTAGACGGCGGCGCCGGTGTCGAAGTGCCATTCGACCTTGCCGGTCTTCTCGTCGAAGGCGTAGACGGTGCCGTCGTCGCGGGCGGCGTAGACGCGGCCGAAGGCAATGGCGGGGGAGGAGAAGAAGCCGCCGCGGCCGTAGGGCGGCACCTTGCTGGTGTTGCTGCGCCAGACGAGCTTGCCGCTGTCGGCGTCGAGGGCGAACATCGAGCTCTGGTAGTCGGCAAAGAAGACGTTGCTGTCGTCGTAGCTGGGGCTGGCTTTGATCGCGCCGGGCGCGTTGAAGGTCCAGAGCGTCTTGCCGCTCGCGGCGTCGAGGGCGAGAAGGTTGGTGGTGTCGGTGCCGAGGTAGAGCTTGCCGTTGACGGCTAGCGGCGAGGATTCGAGGTGCGCGTCGAACTTGCGGACCCACTCTTTCTTCCCGGTCTTCGCGTCGCCCGCGGCGAGGTGGCCGCTGAGGAAGGCGCCGTAGATGCGCCCCTCGTAATAGACGGGAGCGGTGACGAAGTTCGGCTTCCCCTTGTCGCTGGGTCGAATGTTCAGTTCCCAGAGCACCTTGCGGTCGCTGAGCCGCACTGCTTTGCCGTTGCCGTACTTGTTGATCACGTAAGCGACGCCGTTATGAATCGCCGGCGGAAACTCGATCAGCGCATGCGTGTTGACCGACCAGTCCTGCTTCAGCGGCGGATCGAGCGCCTTCTCCTCGGCGGGCAGGTAATGCGTGCGGGCGGGGATACGGCCGAAGAGTGGCCAATCGACGTAAGAGCCGCCGGGAGCTTCGGCACTGCCGGGACCCTGAGCCGCGTCATCGCCCCCGCCGCAGCCAGCGAGCGCGAGAACCACCGCCAAAGAGGCGACCAAGATTCTCAGTGGCGCTTTTGTTGCCCATAGGGCCACAAAGTCGACACGACCCGAGTTGGAGGCACGCATCGGTCCTCCATCGGCAGCGGGGCACTCCCCCTCAATGCCTCGCGCGATCCGTCACCCGGTTACGACTGAAGCGGCGGACGAGAATCGAACTCGCGTCATCAGCTTGGAAGGCTGAGGCTCTACCGTTGAGCTACCGCCGCGTGCCTAGGGGAGGGTAGCCGCCATCGCGCCGATTCGTCAGAATGAAGACCCCACGGGGAGTGGCGCAGTCTGGTAGCGCACTCGGCTGGGGGCCGAGCGGTCGCAGGTTCAAATCCTGTCTCCCCGATATAGACAGTAGGTTCCGTGCCTCGGTCAGGTCAGTGGAGCGGCGCAATATCTCCAAGCAAGTGACGGCGGAGGAACTCGAGTTGGTCGGCGACGACGGCTTCGTGCTCGGGGCCGTCGTAAATGTCGAAATGGTCCACCCCCGGATAGGTCCGGAGCTCTCCTAGCGGCGCCCGGCGCGCAGCCGCGATGGCCGGGCCAGGCTTGGCGACCCGGTCGGACTCGCCGACGCAGACCAGCCAGGGGCAGTGGAGCTTCGATGCCAGACGGGCTGGACGGTAAGGCCGGCCGAGCAGCCAGCGGGCGGAGACGCGGTTGCGCCAGCGGGAGTCCTCGCCGATCTCGACCACGTGGCGCCAGCCGGCCTCGGCGCCCGGGGCGATGATGAAGGCGGCCTCCTGCGGTGCCCCGACCGCCGGGAGATAGTCGCCGCGGGCCGCGGCGAGCAGCATGCGAGCCGAGACCCGCGGGCTCGAGCGATGGGCTTGGCGGACGAGGTCGAGGAAGGGCACCTGGCTGATCGCGGCTGCGACCCGTCGGTCGCCGGCTGCCGCGGCCAGGGCGTTGCCGCCGCCAATCGAGGAGCCGAACGTGGCCACCCGCTCGGCGTCCACGCCGGGCAGCGTGCGGGCGAAGTCGATCGCGGCCTGCCAGTCCTCGAGCTGCAGGGCAGGATCGAAGCAGTCGGGCTCGCCCTCGCTCTCGCCGAAGCCGCGATGGTCGAAGACGAGGGCGAGCAGGCCCGCCGCGGCGAACCGGTCCGCAAACGCCCCCAGCCGGTCCCTCCTGGTTCCCGAGAGCCCGTGGGCCATGACGACGATCGGCAGCGCCTCGGCGCCCTGCCGGGGCGGCCGGTAGAGCCAGGCGGCGCAAGCCGCCGAGCCGGCGTCAAAGCGGAGGTCTGTGCGGTCCATGCAGTGGATAACGAGCCGCCGCGCCAAAACGTGAGATGCACGTCTCGGTATGGGTGGCGGCGGGCGGTTATGTTCGTCGTCCTCCCCAGCGGCGAGGTTCTGAAGGGACCGATGACCACCTATCTGCTGCTCCGGCGGAGATCCCGGGCAAGCCACGGCATGTGATCCTCCGCTCCGATGCCCGCTCCCCAAGGATTGCTGAGCGGGGCCACCGCGGCAGCTACCGTTGCAAGGGTGTTTCGCCCCACCGACATGCTGTCGCTGGTGCCTGGCCTGGCGCCGGGCCGCGAGCCGCGCGCCTGTGAGGTGGACGGCTACTTCGCCCCCGACTCGATGGTCCGCAAGCTGCACCGCGAGCGCCTCGTCCTCTTCTCGGGGGTGCGGGCGCTGCTGATGCAGGCCTGCGACCCGCTCGCCGTGGTCGGCTTCCAGCGCCACTCGATCATCTTCGACGACCCCCAGACCCGGTTGCTGCGGACCGACCAGTGGATGTCGCGGATCTACTTCGGGACGGTCGAAGACGCCGAGGAGGCCGGCCGCGCTGTCAAGGCGATGCACGACCGGGTGAAGGGGAAGACGCCGGCCAGATACGGGCCGATCCCGAAAGGGAGGCCCTATGCGGCCTCCGACCCGAAGCTCGGCCTCTGGGTCCTGGCGACGCTGGCCGACTCGGCGGTCGTCTACTACGAGCGCATCTTCGGCCGTCTCTCCGGTGCTGACCGCGAGCGCTACTGGAGCGAATACCGCCAGGTCGGCGAGCTGCTCGGGCTGCCGCCTAGCTCAATGCCCTACACCTTCAAGGACCTGAGGGAGTACGTCGACGATCGCCTCACCGACGGCAGCCTCTGGATCTCCGAGGACCGCCGCGAGCAGGCGGAGCGGATGATCCTCGAGCCGCCCTACTCGGGCTTGATGCGCGCCGCTGTCTTACCGCTGACCGAGACGGTGCGGCTGATCTCCGTGGGCCTCCTGCCGGCGGAGATCCGCAGCCTCTTCGGCTTTTCCTGGGACCCCGGCCGCGAGGCCCTGCTGCGCTCCGCCCTGATCCAGCTGCGGGTCGGCACCCGCTTCTGGCCGGACGCAGTGCGCCTCCATCCCGCCGCGCGGACCACCGCCGGCGAGCGCTACGGCGCCTTGGCTGGGTAGGAGCCCACAAGCGCGGTTAAGGTCTCCATGTGACTGACTTCAGCGCGCCCAGCGATCTCATCTACAACCGGGGGAAGGTTTCAGACCCGGAGGCTCTGCGGCGAGCCAAGGCGGACGGGACGCCATTCGCGCACAATGAGGAACTCGAGCAGTGGGTGGCGCAGGGCCTCCAAGAGCTGTCCTCTAGCTAGGTTTCCGATCTGGCAGGTGGGGAATTCTCTGGGCGATGTGGGTCCAGCGCACCATCCGCCTTTCCGCGCGGCCCCGCGGCTTCCACCTAGTCAGCGGCGAGGTGCTCGAAACGCTGCCGGAGCTGGAGCAGATCTCGGTCGGCTTGCTCCATCTGCTGATCCAGCACACCTCCGCTTCGCTGGCGCTGAACGAGAACGCCTCGCCGGACGTGCGGCACGACTTTGAGACGTGGTTCGACCGCGCCGTGCCCGAAGGCGCCTCCTATTGGACTCACACCCTGGAGGGGGACGACGATATGCCGGCGCACGTCAAGGCCGCCCTGCTCGGACCCTCGCTGACCCTGCCGGTACGCGACGGCCGCCTTGCCCTCGGCACTTGGCAGGGCATCTTCCTTTGCGAGCACCGCGACCACGCCGGTCCGCGCTCGCTGGTCGCCACCGCTTGGGGCGAGGAGACCGCCGGTTAGGTCCCGGCGACTATCTTTGCCGCATGGACGACGCAGTCTCCCGCTATCGCGCCGCCTCGGAGGCTGGCGACATCGACGGGATCATGGCGACGCTGACGCCTGATGTCGAGCTCGTCTCGCCGATCTCGGGCCGGATGGTCTTCCGCGGCAGCGACGACGTCGGGCTGCTGGTCCGGGGCGTGTACGGGAGCCTGAAGGGGCTGCGCTGGACCGATGCGCTCGGCGAGGGTGAGCGGCGTGTGATCGTCGGCGAAGCCAGGTTGCTGGGGGTGCGGCTGACCGACGCGATGGTCTTCGACCTCGCCGCCGACGGGCGCATCCGCCGGATCGGCCCCCACATCCGGCCCTGGCTCGCCTTGACGCTCTTCGCCCTGGTGCTGGGCCCGAAGATCGGCCTGCACCCCGGGGTCGTCCGGCGCGCGCTGGCCGGCTGAGCCACCCGAAGCGAGTAATCCCGCCATCCGGGTAGGGGAATCCCGTGGCCACTATCGGCGCTGGGGAACTGCTGAAGGATCGCTACCGGCTCGAGCGCACGCTCGGGCGCGGGGGGATGGCCGCTGTCTGGCTCGGGCACGACGAGGTGCTGGATCGGCCGGTGGCGGTCAAGGTGCTCTCGGACACGATCGCCTCCGACCCCGGGTTCGTCGCGCGGTTCCGGCGCGAGGCGACGATGGCGGCGGGGCTCTCGCATCCCAATCTGGTCGGGGTCTACGACTTCTCCGAGGAGGGCGAGCGGCCATACCTGGTGATGCAGTTCGTGCCGGGGGAGAACCTGGCGGAGCGGCTGGAGCGTGGAAACGGGGTCGACTGCGACAAGCTGGCGCGGGAACTGCTGGAGGCGCTCGCCCACATCCACGAGGTCGGGATTCTGCACCGCGACGTCAAGCCGGCGAACATCATCATCGAACCCGAGGGGACGGCGAAGCTGATCGACTTCGGGATCGCGCTGCCCCGGGACGCGACCGCCCTGACCAGCACTGGGCTGGTCCTCGGAACCGAGCGCTACGCGGCGCCCGAGGTGATGGAGGGCCGGCCGGCGACCGAGCGCTCCGACCTCTACTCGCTCGGCATCGTTTTGGCCAAGTGCGAAGGACAATGCTCACGCGCCCTCGGCGATCTGGTCGAGAGCCTTAGCGCCAAGGACCCTCGCGGCCGCCCCGCCTCTGCCCGGCAGGCTCTGGCGCAGCTCGGACGTCGGGATCCGGTGGCGGACGAACCGACCCAGGTCTTCGAACCGACCGCTGCCTCCCACCGCGAGGTGGAGCCGCAGCCGGAGGCCGCGCCTCCACCGCCTTCCCTGTCGACCCACGACCGCAGTGGGTCGCACCGCAGCCGTTGGGGCGCCGTGGTGGCGCTGCTCGCATTGGCCGCAGCGGTCGGCGTCATTGCCCTCCTCGCCCTGAACGGGGGGGACGGGAAGGACGGCTCGGGTGCGCCCAAGTCGGCGCAGGCGAAGAAGGGGGAGGGCGGCGGCAATTCCCAGGCGACGAGCGCGCCGGCCGGGGGTTCCGCCGGAGCGGGAGAAGCCGCCTCCGAGAAAGCCGACAGCGGCGAAGCCGCCGAAGCCGAAAGCTCTGAACCCGAACCAGAGCCGTCGAGCGCCGATCCCGAAACGGCCGCGGCGCTCAACGAAGAAGGCTTTGCGCTGATCCAGGCGGGCGAATACGACGCCGCGGTCCCGGTTCTCGAAGAAGCGGTCGGCGCCTACCCCGAAGGGAGCGAAGATCTCACTTACGCCTACGCGCTCTTCAACCTCGGCAATGCGCTGCGGCTGAGCGGCCGGCCCGAGGAGGCGATCCCGGTGCTCGAAAAGCGGCTGGAGATCCCGAACCAGACCGGCACTGTGGAAGAAGAGCTGGCGGCAGCGCAAGCCGAATCTGGCTGATTTGCCCTATTTATCAGCCGGCTCTTATGCGAACATACGTTCGTGTCCGCTTCAGCGAGAGACCGCCCCCTTGAAATGGGTCCTCGCCTGCGGCGCCTCCGCAAAATCGCACGTACCGGAATAAAGCCGGTCGCAGGCGGTTTCGGGGATCTGTTGAGTTCGCCTCTATGGACGCGGGGGCGGGAGGCGCATTCCCTTCAGTAAATGCCCCGCCGCGAAGAACCCCAGATCGGCCTAAGCAAGGCAATCCGCCAGCTCCGTAAAGAGGTCCACCTCAGCCAGGAAGCGCTGGGCCTCCGCGCCGACATCCACCCGACCTGGATCTCTCACATCGAGTCCGGGAGGGTGAATCCGACCTGGGGAAACGTGCGCCGGATCGCCGTCGGGCTGCGGGTGCCGCTGCATGTGCTGGCCGCTCTGGCCGAAGACCTCGAGGTGAAATACGGAACCGCCCCCCGGCCGGAGAGCGGCGGGGGGCGGTAGGAAAACTTCCTCGGGGTGGCTGCGGCGAACTCTAGTACTCCAGCATTCCGAAATAGATCCCATCCGGAGGCATCGCTGTCGACCGCCATTTCGGATAGGGTCGCGCCGTGCGTTTTCCTCTCGGTGTCCTTGCCGCCCTGGCCACCCTCGCCCTCGCTCTCGCCGGTTGTGGCAGCTCGGACGATTCCACCGACACCTCCGCGTCCGCCACCGCCAGCACCTGCAAGCCGGGTCAGCTGCCGACCGAGGAGCAGGGCGTGCTGACGGTCGCCACCGACAAGCCCGCCTACCCGCCCTACTTCGAAGGCGACGACCCGACCAATGGGGAAGGCTTCGAGAGCGCGGTTGCCTACGCGATCGGCGACCAGCTCGGTTACCCGAAGGCAAAGGTGAAGTGGACGGTCGAGTCGTTCAACTCTTCGTTCGCGCCCGGCCCCAAAGACTTCGACTTCGACGTCAACCAGATCTCGATCTCGCCGGTGCGCGAAAAAGCGGTCGACTTCTCGGCGCCGTACTACACCGCCAACCAGGCCGTCGTCGCGCTGAAGGACTCCGACGCCGCCGCGGCGGAATCGCTGGAAGAACTGCAGGACGCCAAGCTCGGCGTCCAGATCGGGACCACCAGTCTCGAAGCCGCCGAAGAGGAAATCGATCCGAGCAGCAGGCCGGAAGTCTTCAACACCTCCAACGACGTCGTCCAGGCGCTGAAGAACGAACAGATCGACGCGGTCGTCGTCGACCTGCCGACGGCGCTCTACCTGACTGCGGTCCAGGTTCCGGAGGCCACCGTCGTCGGCCAGTTCAGCGCCCCCGGTGGCGACCAGTGGGGGGCGTTGCTGGAGAAGGACTCCGAGCTCACGGGGTGCGTCTCCGAAGCGGTCGAAGCGCTGGAAAGCTCGGGCGAGCTGGAAAAGATCACCCAGCGCTGGATGAGCCAAGCCGCCGGCGCGCCTGAATTGGACTGATGCCTAGCGACCGTCGCCTCGAACGGGAGGCGGCGAAGCGCCGCAAGCACCACCGCGGCCAGGCGATCGCCGCGCTCTCGAGCGTCGTCGTCCTCGGCGGTCTCGCGGTTGCGATCCTCACCAGCCCCGGCTGGCCGGAAGTCCGCGAGACTTTCTTCAACTGGGAAGTCTTCAAGAACTCCTTCCCGGACGTCCTCAAGGCCTTCTGGCTCGACGTCAAGATCTTCGTCGTCGCCGAGCTGGCAATCCTCGTCGTCGGCTTGGTCATCGCCCTGGTGCGGCTCGCCCGCTCGCCGGCGTTCTTCCCGCTGCGGCTGCTGGCCGTCGTCTGGGTCGACCTATTCCGCGGCATCCCGACGATCCTGCTCATCTTCCTAATCGGCTTCGGCGTTCCGGCCCTGCGCCTAGACGGAGTGCCGGCCGACCCGGTCGTCCTCGGCGCGATCGCCCTCATCCTCTCTTACAGCGCCTACGTCGCCGAGGTCTACCGGGCGGGGGTCAACTCGGTCCACCGCAGCCAGCGCGACGCGGCGCTCGCGGTCGGCCTGACCGAGACCCAGGCGATGCGCCACGTGGTCCTGCCACAGGCGGTGCGGCGGGTGGCACCGCCGCTGCTGAACGACTTCGTCGCTCTGCAGAAGGACGTAGCCCTGATCTCGATCCTCGGCCCCTTGGAGGCGTTCCGCGAAGCGCAGATCATCGAGTCGCAGCTCTTCAACTTCACCCCGCTGGTCGCTGCGGCGCTGCTCTACCTGGCGGTCACGATCCCGACCGCCCGCATCGTCGACCGCATGGGCGGCCCCGAGGGGGCGGTCCGGTGAGCGCTCCCGGCGCGGCAGTACTCGAGGTGCGCGGCGTGACCAAGGCCTTCGGGGAGCGCGAGGTGCTGCGCGGGGTCGACCTGACCGTGCGCGAGCACGAAGCGGTGGCCTTGATCGGCGCGTCGGGCTCGGGCAAGTCGACCCTGCTGCGCTGCATCGACCTGCTCGAGGACGTCGACGACGGCGACGTCTTCCTCGATGGCGAGACGATCACCGATCCCGCCGTCGACACGGTCGGGGTTCGCCGCCGCCTCGGGCTCGTCTTCCAGGCCTACAACCTCTTCCCGCACATGACCGCGCTGGAGAACGTGATGCTGGGCGAGCGCCGCGCCCACGGCGCCCCGCGGGCCGAGGCCGAGGGCCGAGGCCGGGAACTGCTGGACCGCTTCGGGCTTGCCGGCCGCGAGGACGACCGGCCCGACAATCTCTCCGGCGGCCAGCAGCAGCGGGTCGCGATCGCCCGCGCCTTCGCCGGCCGCCCGCGCGCCCTGCTGCTCGACGAGGTCACCAGCGCTCTCGATCCCGAGCTGGTCGGCGAGGTGCTGGAGGCGGTGCGGGACTTGAAGGGGGAGGGGATGACGATGCTGATCGCCACCCACGAGATGAGCTTCGCCCGCGAGGTCGCCGACGAGGTCGCCTTCCTGCACGAGGGCCGCATCGTCGAGCAGGGCCCGCCTTCGCAGGTTCTCGAGGTCCCGCAGCGACCCGAGACGCGTCAGTTCCTCAGCCGCCTCCTGCAGGCCGGCCGCGCCTAATTCGTCGAGACCGCAAAAAGGGTTCCTCAGGGACCGTTTTTGCGGTCTCGCGCTGGCGTTTTACGCAGGTTTGATCAAATTATTTGACGCGAGCAAAGGATGCCGTTATGCTCGCGCCGCGCTTGAGCAATCAAGGTTTGCTCAGGGGCAGGGAAACATAGCTAGCACCTGTGCCTTAATCGGTTAAAGGGTCGGCGTTGTAAGCCGAAGATCCGGGTTCGAGCCCCGGCGGGTGCATTTCGAACAACCAAATTCGAAGGCGGAAAGTTCGGAATCACAGCTATGGGCGAGAACATCTTCAACAAGTTCGAGGCAGCGGCAGCGGGGGACAGCGGCAGGGCGCCGTGGGCGGCGCGGGCGCCCTACCGGCCGGAGCCCGGGTTCGACCTGATGCTGATCCCGCGGCTGCCGAAGGGCGCCGATTGGCGCGAGGACGACGAGGCGCGGGCGGCGCTCGACCGGATCGAGGCCGAGGACTGGGTCGCCGCGCTCGACCGCGAGGGGAAGCAGCCGACGCTGCGGCTCGCCGACGAGTGGATCGAAGCGCAGGGTGAGGCGATCCGCTCCGGCGAGCGCGGCGACGGCGAGTTCGTCGACATGGCCGCCGAGAACCGCTACGCGGTCTACTTCTGGGGCGCCAACACGACCAAGGCGCTGCACATCGGCCATCTCCGCAACCTCGCGGTCGGCAACGCGATCGCCGGCTCGCTGAAGCAGGCCGGCGCCCGGGTCGACAACCGCAGCTTGATCTGCGACGTCGGTCGCAGCATGGGCGAGGCGATGGCCGGCGTCGCGACCCGGGCCGGTGAGGACTCCGGACCCGACGCCGACGAGAAGTCGGACCACTTCGTCGGCTTCTGTTACGCCGACTACGTCACCGCGAGCCGCAACGGCGGCCAGGGCGACGACGGCGCCGAGGACTCGGTGGCGCGCGAGTCGACGCAGTACGACGACAAAGCCGACGAGATGATGATGCGGGTCCTGGGCGGCGACCAGAAGGCGCTCGAACTGTGGTCGCGGACCCGCTCCTGGGTGGTCTCGGGCCAGCGCAAGACGCTCGCCAGCCTCGGCATCACCTTCGACAAGGTGATCTACGAGTCCGACTTCCTGCCCGAGGTCGCCGAGTACATGAACCAGGGCCTCGCCGCGGGCACCCTGACCAAACGCTGGGGCGACGACATGGTCATGTACGAGACCGAACGCGAGGAGCTGGAAGAGATGCCGCTTGTCCGCTCCGACGGCCTCCCGACCCAGCACATGCGGGCGCTCGCCTACTGGGCCGCGGCCGACGAACTCGACGACGTGATCTCGATGCAGGTCTGCGGCAACGAGTGGGTCGCGCACGTCACCTGCCGCCGCAAGCTGATCGACGAGATGGGCCTGCAGAACGGCAACGGCAACGGTTCGGCCCGTGGCGGCGGCCCGCCGACCCACGACATCTTCCACGGCATGGTCGCCCGCGAGAACGAATCGATCAGCTCCTCGAAGAAAGGAGCGCTGCTGATCGACGACCTGGTCGAGTGGATCGAGGACGAGCTCCGCCAGAACCCCGAGTTCGCGGCGGAGATGGCGCGCCACCCGCACCCCGAGACGGTGCCGGCCCAGGTTGCGCTCGGCTACTTCCTCCTGCAGCCGACGACCAAGCAGGTCAGGTTCGGCAAGGACAAACTTCTGGTCGAGGGGAAGGGCAGCCTCGGCTGGGACCTGGCCCGCGCCCAGGCCCACCACGCCGCCACCGAGATCCGCGGCGAGCGTCCGGCCGAGGACCCGGACTACCGCTTCGCCGTGGTCCAGTCGGAGCACTACCGGGTGCACCTGGCGAGCGCCGTCGACGACTTCGACGTCGCGCCCCTCTCCAAGTACCTCTCCCATTTCGCGCGCTGGTACCGAGAAGACGAGCGGGCACCGGAGGTCGAGGCGGTCGTCCAGCCGGTGCTCGAGCAAGGCCTGCGGGGCCTTGGACTAGAGGGAGCCTGATGTGAAAACGCTTTTGGTCGACAACCACGATTCCTACACCTACAACGTCTTCCACCTGCTGGCCGCGGCCTCGGGCGAAGAGCCGATGGTCGTCAACAACGACGCCGTCTCCTGGCGGGTGCTGACAAGGATGGACTTCGACGCGATCGTGCTCTCGCCGGGCCCCGGCCACCCCTCGCGCTGGCACGACTTCGGCGTCTGCCGCGACATCCTTCAGAAGAGCGAAGTCCCGGTCTTCGGCATCTGCCTCGGCCACCAGGGAATCGGCAACCTGCTGGAGGGGACGGTCAACCGGGCACCGATGGCGATGCACGGTCGCCTCAGCCGCGTCATGCATGAAGGCAAGGGCCTCTTCAAGGACGTGCCGCAGGGCTTCTCGGTAGTCCGCTACCACTCGCTGGCGATCACCAGCCCGCCCGGCCCCGACGGGAGCGTCGTCGCTTGGTCCGACGACGGCGTGGTGATGGGCGTCGAGCACACCAAACGGCCGATCTGGGGCGTCCAGTTCCACCCCGAGTCGATCTCGACCGAGTACGGGCTGAAGATTGCCGAGAACTTCTTCGAGCTGGCGGCGAGCTACAAGCGGCCAGGGGAAAAGCCGGCGGGGCGCGCGACGATCGTCCCGCAGGCCTCAAAAAGGCCGCCGCGCGCCGCCGCACAGGACCACCCCGGCGAACTCGAGCTGCGGATGCGGACGATCGAGGGCCAGGCCCCGACCGAGTACGTCTACGAACGGCTCTTCGCCGAGCACGATCCGTCCTTCTGGCTCGACAGCGCCGACGCGCCGACCTGGCTGGCCCAGTGCTCCTATATGGGCACCACCGCCGGCGCCGACAGGTGCTTCGTCAGCTACGACGTCGACAGCGGCGAGGTCACGGTCAACCGCGGCGGCGTCGAGACCGTCGAGCACAGGTCGATCTTCGACTACCTGCAGCGGGAGCTGGGCCGGATCGCGGTCGATCCCCCGGACGGCGTCGAGCGCGGCCTCGTCGGCGGCTACGTCGGCTACCTCGGCTACGAGCTGAAGGCCGACTGCGGCTCCCCAAACGTCCACAGCTCCGACCTGCCCGACGCGGCGCTGATGCTCGCCAACCGCGTCGTCGCGGTCGACCACACCAGGGACGAGACCTACGTCTTCGCCCTCTGCCGCGGCGAGGATCCGGAGGCCGAGCTCTGGCTCGACGCCGCCGTCGAGCTAATCGAGCGGGCGATCGCCGAGCCGCCGGCGGAGCGACCGCTGGCGCCGCCGAGCGAGCCCGGCGGCCACATCAGCTTCCAGTCCGGCCGCGGGCGCACCCGCTACCTCGCCGACATCGCCAAGTCGCAGGCCGAACTGCTCGCCGGCGAGTCCTACGAGGTCTGCCTTACCGATCAGTTCACGACCGACGCCAGCCCCGAGCCGTTCGAGCTCTACCGGCAGCTTCACCGCAGCAACGCCTCGCCGTTCGCCGCCTTCCTCCATTTCGGCGAGAACGCGATCGTCAGCTCTTCGCCGGAGCGGTTCATCTCGGTAGACCGCCAGCGCCAGGTGATGGCACGGCCGATCAAGGGAACGATCTCGCGGGTCGAGGACCCGGCCGAGGACGCCGCCCGCGTCAAGGAGCTCGGCGAGGACGAAAAGACCTACGCCGAGCATTTGATGATCGTCGACCTGCTGCGCAACGACCTCGGCGTCGTCTGCGACGTCGACAGCGTCGAAGTCCCGGACCTGATGGTGATCGAGCCGTACGCGACCGTGCACCAGATGGTCTCGACCATCGTCGGCCGGCTCGAGGACAACCGCAGCGCCGTCGATTGCGTGCGCGCGACGTTCCCCGGCGGCTCGATGACCGGCGCCCCGAAGGAGCGGACGATGGAGATCATCGACGACCTCGAGGCAGAGGCGCGCGGCGTCTACTCGGGCTCGATCGGCTACTTCGGCGCCGACGGCCACACCGACCTCAACATCGTCATCCGCACGATCGTGATGCGGCCGGGACGGACGACGATCGGCGCCGGCGGCGCGATCGTCATGCAGTCGGACCCCGAGGAGGAGTTCGACGAGATCTTGCTCAAGGCGCGGGCGCCGATGGCGGCGATCGCGCGGACCGTCACCGGCTCTGAGGCACCTGGCGAGGCCTGGAGCGTCGAGCTGGAGCCGCTCGCCAAACACGCGGAGGCCGCGTGACCGATCCGGTGGCGACCGAGTCGACGGTTCGGGAGGCGGGGGCCGGCGACGTCGAGGGGGTGGCGAGGGCGATCGACGCCCTGCTCGTCGAGCTGGGCGGACGCTGCCCGGAGCGCCCCGTACTTGAAGCTGAGGTCCGCGCCCTGCTGGACGATCCAGCGGGCGGCTCGGTGCTGATCGCGGAGGCCGACGGGGAGATCGTCGGCGTCCTCAGCGCCAGCTGGCAGCGGGCAATCCACGTTCCCGGCGTCTACGCGACGATCCAAGACCTCTGGGTCGACGGGGCTTGGCGCAGTCGCGGCGTCGGGGCGGAACTGGTCGAGGCGATCGCGTCCCAGGCGCGAACGCGCGGTGTCGGTCGGCTGGAGGTCGGCCTCCCGCGCGAGACCTTCGCGGCGATCGCTTCGACCGAGTCCTTCTACAAGCGCAACGGGTTCGAGCCCCTCGGGCCGCGGATGCGGAGGCTCCTCGATGGCTAGGGAGCTGCTGATGATCGAGCAACGCCAGGGGAGCGGCGACGCCGCCTTCTGGGTGCGGGAAGGGGAACGGCTGATCGAAGGCCAGGACTCCAACCAGCGCCTGGTCGAGCTGCGGGCTGGCCTCGTCCGCCACTCCGGCGTGCGGCCGGTCGCCGCCGACGCGCCCGATGCGGAGGTGCACGAGACGCTGGAGACGCTGCACGAGGCCGAGTACCTGCGGGTGCTGGAAGCGCTCTCCTCGGCCGAGCCGGTGGTGATGCCCGACTTCGCCCCGCCCGGCCTGGAGCCAGACATCCCGGTCAACAAAGCACTTGTCGCGGCGGCCCTGGAGGGGATCCGAACCTCGATCACCGCCGCCGAGAAGCTGCTCGCGGGAGCCCGCTTCACCTACGCCGTCTGCCGGCCGCCGGGCCACCACGCCGGACCCGCTTTCCACGCCGGCTACTGCTACCTCAACAACGCCGCCGCGGCGGTGCGCCGACTCTGCGACGGCGGCCTGAAGCCGGTCGGGATCGTCGACCTCGACCTGCACTACCCGAACGGGACTTCGGCCCTGGTCGAGCGGATGGGGCCGGAAGCGGCACTGCACTCGCTGCACGCGGCGCCGGTGACCAACCTGCCGCCGGGGACGCTGCTGCCGCGGCTGGCGGGCGAACGCGCCGTCGCCTTCCTCGAGAGCCCCAGCGAAGCGACCTACCTGCGCGAGGTCGCCCACTCGATCCACGACCTCTCCGAGATCGCCCGGGCGCTGGTCGTCTCGCTCGGCTACGACACGGTGGCCGGCGACCCGCACGGTGGCTGGAGCTTCCGGCCCGAGATCTTCGCCGAGATCGGTCGCTTGCTTGCCCAGTCGGGGCTGCCGATCTGCGTGATCCAGGAGGGCGGCTACGCGCTCGACGAGCTCGCCGCCTGCAGTCACGCCTTTGCCACCGGCCTGCTGGGCGGGGAGGGGCGATGAGCGACGCCGGCCTCGAGCCCTTCCGTCGCCGCCTCGACGAGATCGACGACGAGATCGCCAAGCTCTTCGGCGAGCGGCTACAGATCTGCCGCGAAGTCGCGGTTTACAAGAGCGAACACGGGATCCCGATGATGCAGCCCGACCGGGTGAACGTCGTCCGCGAGCGCTACCTCGCCCGCGGCGCCGAGCACGATCTGCCCGCGCAGTTCTCCGGCGATCTCTTCGAGCTCCTGATCGGCACCACCTGCCGGCTCGAGGACGAGCTGATGGACGAGCTGGCGTCCCAGAACGGGAGGGACGCGGCATGAGCAACAAGCTGCCTCCCGGACCGCGGCTGCCCCGCGCCCTGCAGGCCGTCGGCTGGACGCAGCGGCCGCTGCCCTGGCTGGAGAAGTGCCAGCGGCGCTACGGCGACATCTTCACGCTGCGGATCCGCCACTACGGCGACTGGGTGATCCTCAGCGACCCGGACGACGTGAAAAAGGTCTTCACCGCCGGCAGCGCGGTCGGCGTCGACACCGCCAACCCGCTGCTGGGACCGCTGCTCGGCCCGCGCTCGGTGATGCTGCTCGAAGAACCCGAGCACATGACCCGCCGCAAGCTGATGCTGCCGTCCTTCCACGGCAAAGCGGTCCAGGCCGACGCCGAGATGATGGCCGAGGTGGCGGGGCAGGAGATCGCCCGCTGGCCGGTCGGCGAGCCGTTCGCGCTCTGGCCGCGGATGCAGGACATCACCCTCGACGTGGTGATGCGCGCCGTCTTCGGTCCCGACTCGCAGGCGCCGCGCCTGCAGCCGCTGCGCGAGAGCCTGCGTTCACTGACCACCTGGATGAACGAACCGCGCAACCTGGCGATGCTCGCCTTCCTTGGCCCCGGCTGGGTGACCCGCAGCCGCGGCTACCGCGAGGCGATGGGGGCGGTCGAGGCGGCGGTGATGGAGGAGGTGCGGCGGCGTAAGGCCGACCCAAACGGCGGTGCGATGGGCGTCGTCTCGATGCTGGTCCAGGCGCGCTACGAGGACGGCGAGCCGCTCTCCGACCGGGACCTGCGCGACGAACTGGTGACGCTGCTCTCCGACGGGCCGACCTCGAGCACCCTGGCCTGGACCTTCGAGCGGCTGCTGCGGAACCCGGACAAACTTCGCAAGCTCCAGGGGGATCTCGGCGCCGGCGACGGAGAGTACCTCGACGCGGTCGTCAAGGAGACGCTGCGGTTGCGCCCGCCGGTCCCGGTCGTCGTCCGCAACCTGCTGGAGCCGCTGCGGCTCGGCGGTTACGAGCTGCCGGCGGGGACGACCGTCGCGCCCTGCATCCACCTGATCCACCGCGACGAGCGCCACTACCCCGAAGCGCACCGGTTCCTGCCCGAGCGCTTCGTCGGCAAGCAGCCCGGCACCTACACCTGGATCCCCTTCGGCGGCGGCGTCCGTCGCTGCCTCGCCGCCAGCTACGCGGAAATGGAGATGAAGCGGGTGCTGGGGCTCGTCCTCGAGACGACCGAGCTGCGCGCCGTGGAGAGCGGCGGCGAGCGGGCGCGCAAAAGCGCGATCTCCTTCAGCCCCGATCAGAAGGGGTTAGTGATCGCCGAACCTAGAGACACCGAGCCGGCCGGGCCGCGGGCCCTGGCTCCCGCCTAGGAGGAACCGTGAGCGACAGCGACATCCTCGTCGTCGGGGCCGGCGCCAAGGCCGCGGCGCTCGCGGCCAAGATCCACACGATCAACACCCTCGGCCTGGGCGAGATCTCGATGACCGTGATCGAGAAAACCGAGCCGGCGGCGTCCTGGCTGGGCCGCAACGGGATGACTTCGGGCGAGGAGCCGCTGGCGATCCCGCCGATCAAGGACATCGGCTTCCCGTACCAGAGCTCGCGCCAGTTCGGCGCGCTCGGCGACGAGATCGATGCCGCGCTCCTGCCGTTCACCTGGCAGCGGTTCGCGATGGAGCGCCACGAATACGCCGCCTGGGTCAACGCCGGCTCGCCCTCGGTGCGCCACCGCGACTACGGCGAGTACCTGGGCTGGGTGCTGTCGCGGGCGACCGAGGGGATCAGCATCTACGACGGCAGGGTGACCGAGGTCTCGCTCGGCGAGGGTCACGACCGCTGGCAGGTGGAGGTCGCCGAGCGAGGCCGGCCGCAGGACCCCGAGCGCCACACCGGCGGCGCCCTGATCCTCACCGGCCCGGGGGTGCACCGCCACTTCCCGCACGACCCCGATGTCGAGTCGCGCGTCTTCCACTGCGACAGCCGGCGCGAGGAGTTCACCCGGGTGCCGGAGTCCGAGCCGGTCGAGATCGCGATCGTCGGGGGCGGGGAGAGCGCCCTCAGCGCGCTCGTCTTCCTCCGCGACCTGCGGCCCCACGCCCGGCTGACCGTCTACACGCCAACCCTGCCGCTGAGCCGCGGCGAGAGCTTCCTCGAGAACCGGGTCTTTGCCGACCCCGACAACGTCGACTGGGAACACCTCGACGTCGAAACCCGGCGGGACTTCGTCAAGCACTGCGATCGCGGCGTCTTCGACCAGACCGTCCTCGCCCGGATCGCCGACGACGATCACCTCTCCTTCGTAACCGGACGCGCCGTCCACGTCTCGCTCGCCGAGGACGGCGAGGGCGCCCTGCTCGAATTCGAGAGCCCCTCCGAGGGGATGCGGGCCGAGCGCTACGACTTCGTCATCAACTGCACCGGATTCGACCTGCTGCGCCAGCTGCGCGGCCTCTTCCCCGACGCGGTCCGCGACGAGGTCGAAGAACAGTGCGGGCCGCTCTGGGACCGGCCGCCGCAGACCGAGGTGCCGATCGGCCGCGGCCTGGAGCTCGAGGGCTTGCGGCCGCGGATGCACATTCCCGGCCTCGGTGGCCTCCGCCAGGGCCCCGGTTTCGCCAACCTCGGCAGCCTCGGCCTGCTCGCCAACCGCGTGCTGCTGCCGCTTCTCAGCGAAATGGGTGGCCGCTTTGCAGGGATTTCTGAAACGATAGAAGACAAATCCTTATTACTCGATTAGGGAGGAAGTGGGATGCCGATGCCGTCTAAGTTCTGGAGGTTGCCGCTGCTTGCGGTGGTGGTTGCAGTGGGGGCGCTCCTGGTGGGATGCGGATCCTCGTCGGACTCCTCGTCCTCCTCGGGCGACGCCAACTTCACCGGCGACGCCATCTCGAACGTCGACCTAGCCAGCACCCGTGCCGTGAAAAGCACGATCGACGGCAGCAACGTCACCGAACTGGAAGAAATCTGGTCGAACCCGATCACCGGCACGGGCGTCTACGGCAGCTACGCCTCGACCCCGGTGATCGCGGGCGGCGTCATCTACTCGCAGGACCTTGAATCCAATGTCCAGGCGATCGACCTGGCCAGCGGCGACGTCCTCTGGACGAAGAAGTGGGAATCGCCGAGCCACGGGCCGAACGGCCTGGCGGTCGCCGACGGGCACGTCTACGGCGCCACCGCCGCCGAAGCGTTCGCGCTCGACCAGGAAACCGGCAAGGACGTCTGGCAGGTGGACCTCGAAGGCGCGGTCGACATGGCACTGGGCGTCAACGACGGCACGGTCTACATCTCCACCGTGCCGGAGACGCCGGCGGCCGAATACGAAGCGGGTGCGGTCGGCACCTTGTGGGCGATGGACGGCAAAACCGGCAAGAAACTGTGGCACTGGGACACCGTCCCGAAAAGCCTCTGGGGCAAGCCGAAGGTGAACTCCGGCGGCGGCCTCTGGTACCCGCCGTCCTTCGACGACAAAGGCTTCGTCTACGCGGGCACCGGCAACCCGGCGCCGTTGCCGGGCGCCCCGGGCGAACCGTGGGGCTCGAGCCGGCCGGGTCCGAACCTCTATGCCGACTCGCTGGTCAAGCTCGACCCCAAGACCGGCAAGCTCGTCTGGTACTACCAGGAGACCCCGCACAACGTCTACGACTGGGACTTCCAGAACTCGCCGATCATCACCAAAGCAGGTGGCAAGGAAGTCGCGATCGGCTCCGGCAAGTCCGGGTTCGTCGTCGCGGTCGACGTCAAGACCGGGAAGCCGGTCTGGCGCACGAGCGTCGGCCAACACAACGGCCACGACGAAGACAACATGCTCGCGATGCGCGGCGAATACAGCAAGATCAAGACCGGCGAGGTCTTCCCGGGCGCGATCGGCGGCGTGGTTGCCCTGCCGGCGGCCGACGACAAACGGATCTACGTGCCGATCGTCAACCACTCGATGACGGTCATTAACGGTGAAGAAACGACCGAAGAAAGCGCCGCGACCGGGGAAGTGGCGGCGCTCGACCTCGCCACCGGGAAGATCGCCTGGCAGACGGAAATGTCGCAGCCGGCCTACGGCTCGCTGCTCGTCTCCAACGACGTGGTCTTTGCGACCTCCGCCGACGGCGTGATCCACGCCCTCGACTCGGCCCAAGGTGGCGAACTCTGGCAAGCGGCCCTGCCGTCGGGTACTAACGCCGGCGTGATGATCAGCGGCGACACCCTCGTCGCCGGCGCCGGGTTGCCGCTCGCCGAAGGCCAGGTCGCGAAACTGGTCGCCTACAAGCTCGGAGGGTAAAAACGCCGCGGCAACCGCTGCCATCGACCCGAGTCGGTAAGACTCGGGTCGATGGCGAGTAAGCACAGCGCCGGAGTTCTGCTCTTCCGCCGCGGCGACGAGGGGCGGGTCGAGTTCTTGCTCGTGCATCCCGGGGGGCCGTTCTGGCGCCGCAAAGACGCCGGCGCCTGGTCGATCCCGAAGGGGCAGATCGAGGACGAGGAGGAGCCCCGCGCCTGCGCGATCCGCGAGATGGAAGAGGAGTTGGGTCCGGCGCCGGAGCTCGACCCCGGGCAGCTGATCGAGCTGGGCTCGATCCGCCAGAAGGCGGGGAAACTGGTCGAGGCGTGGGCGGCGGAAGCAGACTTCGATCCCGCGACCCTCGCCAGCAACACCTTCAGCATGGAATGGCCGCCGCGCAGCGGCAGCGAGCAGGAGTTCCCCGAGGTCGACCGGGCCGAGTGGTTCGATCTCGAGAAGGCGCGGGAGAAGATCCTCCCGGCGCAGACCGAGCTGCTCGACCGGCTGGTCGAGAAGCTCGCCGAATAGCTGGCGCACCGTCGAGCCGGGCATATACTCGCCGCGGGATGGAAAACGGCTCTACTCCGCGGGCTGAGGACGGTGTCGATCCGGCTCAGAACGGCAGCCTGCCGCTGTCGGCCCGCCTGCTCGGAGTTGGGTTCAAAGGCGCGCGCACGGTAACCAAAGCGACGGGGATCGACCGCGCCGTCGAGGTTGCGGCCGAGGAGGCGATCGTCGCCGCGGTCGAGAGCCAGGCGGTCGAGCGGGCGATGGCCAGGGTCCTCGAAGGCCCGGTTATCCAGGAGGCCGTCGAGGGTGCACTGGAGAGCGATGCCGTCAAGAAGGCGCTGCTGGAAGCGATGGATTCAGAGCTCGTCGACGAGGTTTGGAAGCGGCTGCTGGCCAGCGACCAGGCCCAGCAGCTGGTCGAGCGGATTGCCGAGGCGCCCGAGGTCCGAGCCGCGATCAGCGCCCAGGGGATCGGCCTGGTGGAGGACATCGGCCGCACGATCGGCGGCCTTGCCCGGCGGGCCGACAACCGCTTCGAGCGGATCGCCCGCCGCATCTTCTTACGCCAGCCGCGGGTGCTGCCGACCGACCGCGCCGGGTTGGTCAGTCGCAGCCTGGCGATGGTCATCGACGGTGTCTTCGTCAACCTCGCCTTCACCGCTTTCATCGCCCTGGTCACCTTGCTGGGCAACGCCTTCGGCGGCAACGGCGAAGGCGGGAGTGGCCTCGCGATCGCCGTCGGCTCGACCGCCTGGCTCACCTTCGGCGCCGTCTACCTGGTCGGCTTCTGGTCCCTGGCCGGCCAGACGCCGGGGATGAGGTTCGTCGGAGTCCGGCTCGAGGAGGAGCGCCTCTCGCCGCGGCGCAGCTTCCGGCGCCTGATCGGTCTCGGCCTCTCGGTCCTCACCTTCGGGATCGGATTCCTCGGCGTCGTCTTCAGCGAGCGACGCCGCGCCTGGGAAGACCGCTTCTCCGCGATCGGGGTCGTCTACGACGAGCGCCGTCCGGAGCCGGCGCCGTGGTCGGAGGAGGGAGCGCCTGCGGCTAAACCGGAGCCCCAGAGCGATTCGGAAGCCATCGCTGCACCGCCAGGGTGAGCGTGGCGGAGACGATCAGCAGCGAGACGTTGATCGCCAGCACCACGGCGGCGCCGAGGGCGTGCTCGATGCCGCCGCCACCGAGGGCGACGCCGAGGTAGGCCGAGGCCGGGATCGTCGTCACCGAGATCGCGACCCCGACCGCGGTGCTGGCCCGGGTCTCGAAGGAGAGCATCGCGGCGATGCCGGCGGCGAGGGCGATCAGCACCGTCGAGTAGTCGGTGTGGGCGAGGGTGGCGAGGCTGCTTTCCTCGACCTCGAAGCCGTCGGGGAGCAAGCCGGTCCATTTCAGTAGCGCGCTGAGGACCATCGCGGTGACGACTACCAGCCCGAGGCCGAGGATGAGCGTTGTGAAGGCGCGCCGGGCAAGGGCGTAGCGGCCGCCGACCAGGCCGACGGCGGTGGCGCAGATCGGCAGCAGATCGGGGCTGACCGCCATCGCGCCGACGATCAGGATCGAGCTGTCGGTGATCACGCCGAGGGCAGCGATCACAGCGGCGACGTTGATCAGCGCCAGGTAGCGGGCCAGCGGCCGCGAGTTGGCCCGTGCCTGCCCCATCACCTCGACCCAGGCGAAACCGTCGACGCCGTCGCCGTGGTGGTGGCGGTGCTGGGGGGCGATCACCTCGACCTTGCTGAGGACGTAGTCGTCGACCCCGATCCCCAGCGCGGCGATCTCCTCGAGCAGGCGGTCGGCGATCGCCGGCTCGACGTCGGCGACGAAGACGTAGGACTGGGTGGGGGCGCCCTCGTCGGCGTGCTGGACAACCCGGCGCACCCCTTCGAGCTCGCGCAGCAGCGTCCCGAACTCGTCGGCCTGGTGGCGGGCGACGGAGGAGCGCAGCCTCAGCATGCGGGCGTCAGGAGACCAGCTTCAAGACCTTGAACGAGCGGTCGCCCTTCGGCGTCTCGACCTTCACGGTGGCGCCGACCTTGGTGTCCATCAGGGCGCGGCCGATCGGCGACTCGGCCGAGAGGCGCCCTTCGGCCAGGTTGGCCTCGGTCGAGCCGACCAGGGTCCAGACGTTGGTCTCGTCCTTGGACTCGTCGAGCACTTCGGCACTGCGGCCGAAGGTGAAGGAGTCGCTGTCGATGTTGGAGACCTCGACGACGACCGCGTTTCGCAGCCGTTCCTGCAGTCGCTTGATCCGGGTCTCCATGTGCGCCTGGTCCTCTTTGGCGACGTGATACTCGGCGTTCTCCTTGAGGTCGCCCTCCTCGCGGGCGACCTTGATCCGCGCCGCCATCGCTTTGCGGGCGGGGCCTTCGAGCTCGGCCAATTCGGCCTTCAGCTCGTCGAGTCCCTCCTGGGTGATCGGCTCGCCGGTCTGCTCCTGCGCATTCATGCGCGGAAGCGTGGCAGATATCAGTCGCCGCCGTTGCCCGCGGTGAATGCCGAGGCAAAGGAGCGAACTTTGGCGCCCCCGGCCTTCTCGAGCGGCTGCAGGCCGAACATGTCCTCGAGCGAGCGCAGCAGCGAGTAGGGGTCGTAGGGGGTGGCGTCGGTCGCGCCGGGAGCGAGGAGCGGCGAGACCAGCAACCCACCGACTTTCTTCGGTTCGGCTTCCGGAGCCGCGGCAGGATCCGCCGGCGGCGCCGGGTCGGCGGCGCCGAAGCTGACGATCAGCAGGCCGTCCGCCTTGTAGGCGGGGGAGGCGAGGATTTCGGGGACGATTTTGGCGAGGAAGGCATCGGCGGCGGCGGCGGCGTCGGCGGTTCCTTCCGGGCATTTGCCGCGGAAGCCCGCGTTGCAGAGGCTGGGGGAGATGTAGGAGAGGTTGGCGGTGGCGTCCGGTTTCTTCAGGTCTCCCGCCAGCTCGCTCAGCGGCATGTCGTTTTCGTCGCAGTCGCCGAGGTCGAGCAGCGAGTGGAAGAAGACGAAGGGGTTGAGCAGGGACGAGTAGCCGTCCGCGGTCGGGACGTCGGCGGCTTCGGGTTCGGGGTGGACGCAGTTGTCCGCTTTGCCTTCCTCGTCGGCCATGCCCTCGAAGTAGCCGTGCCAGGTGAGCTGGGCGCCGACCAGCTGGTCGGCGAGGGTGAGGGTTTCGACGTCCTGGAGGCAGGCTTCGAAGGTCGGGCAGCCGGCCTTGGTCGCCGCGGTTGGGGCCTGGCCGCCGATCGCGGCGATGCCGTTGGGAAGCGGCGCGGTGTCGAGGAGCGAGTAGTTGGTCAACAGGGATCCCTGCGGGCGCAGTTCGCCGGAGAGGTAGGGCATCTGCGAGATGGCGCCGAAGGCGGCCTCGTAGCCGGGGCTGGCGAGCGAGATCCAGAAGACGTGCTTGACCGGGCCCGCTTCGGGACCTTCGGGTTCGGTCGGGGGCGGGACGGGCGCTTCCGGTTCGGGGGCGGGCGCGGGTGCGGGCGCCGGCGCGGGGAGCGGCCCGGAGGAAGCCGTCCCCGCGCTCGGCGCCGGCGTGGGGGAGGAAGGCGAGGCGATCGGCCCCGCTTCGGGGGCTGGGGCGGCGGCGACGGTGGCGGTTTCGCTTTCCATCAGCGCCCGCGCGGCGGCGGCCTCCATCGGGCTGATTCCGCCGGTAGCGCCCAGGCCGACCGCGACCACGCCCGTGGTCGCGACCAGCGAGGAGGCGACGAGCAGGGAGAAGCGTTTCCCGGTCAGCGAGGCGGCCGCCTCGGAGGCCTTGCGCAGTGGGCCGGCGAGCAGGCTCATGCCGCCGCCTTCGCCGGGACCAGCGCGTTGCCGCACTGGGGGCAGAACCTGTCCGCCGCGCCGTAGGGGGACCCGCAGCTGCCGCAGAGCCCGGCGGCGTCGGCGCGTTCGATCTCCAGTAAACGCTCGACCGCGAGCAGCTCGGCGTCGACCCGCTGCAGCTCGGCCGCTTTGCGGGTGAGGACGTCGAGGCGGACGTGGTCGCGGATCGCCATCTCGTAGAAGGCGCCGCCGAGATCGGCCTGCATCACGGTGAACTTCTCCAGTAGTCGGTCGCGCTGAGCCACCAGCTCTTTGTTCTCCGCCGGCGGGGCAGCCGCCGCGGGCGCGGCTTTCGGCTGCTGCTTGGGCTTGCGCTGCGGCAGCTGCCGCAGCTTCTCGGGGATGCGCGCACGGATCACGGTTCCACCCCCGAGGGGGCGGGGGCGCTGCCGCCGCCTTCGCCGCCGACGACGATCACGTCGGGAAGGTTCTGCTGGGCCTTGATGTAGTTCTCGCCGGTCTGTTCGGGGTTTTCTTCGACCAGCTTCGTGTCTTCGGCTTCCTTCTCGGCCGAGGCCTTGAAATTGGTGACTTCGTGGACGTCGCCGTTTTCGGTGTGGGCGACGACTTTGCCCTCGCCCTTTCCTTTGGCGCCCCCTTTGGCGCCTTTTTTGGCTTTGGCGGTGCTCGCGGTGGTGGCGGTACCGGCGGCGGCGGTTGCGGCCGGCCGTTCCCGCAACGCCTGCAGCAGCGCGTCGCTGTTGTCGCCGCCGTCGGAACCGCTGCGGCCGACGACCACGCCAAGGCCCACAGCCAGCGGCAGCAGGGCGAAGAAGGCGACCGCGGCAGCGCGGCTGGTCGGGCTCTGCTTCGCCGCCGGGCGCGCCAGCGGGCGCCGCGCCCGTTTGCTCATCGTCGCGAAGTAGCGCGAGGCGGGATTGGCGCCGTTGCCGCGCCGGGCGGCGCAGTTGACGCAGTAGCGCTGCTGGGGGTCCATTGCGGCACCGCACTCCTCGCACGGCTCACTCGCCTGCGGCCGGCGCACCGGCTCCATCTCACTCATCGCTTCCTCCCCCCTGACGGGACGATTTCCGGTTAGACAGACCGCTTTTCGTCCCGTCGGCGTTGGGCTTGCCGTGTTTGCGTGCCTGCTGGCGTTTCGCGCGCGCTTTGAGGATGCGCTCCGATTCGGCCCGCTGGGCGGCGGCTTTGTCTTGGGTGGTCGAGCAGCCGGCGAGGCTCCCGGCGACGAGCGCGCCGCCGAGCCCCAATACGGCGAGTTGCCGCTTTGTCGCGCCAAGCGAGACAAAACGGCAACTCGGCATCTTGCGATTAACCGAAGGCACCGCTCACGTACTCCTGGGTCCGTTGCTCGCGGGGCGAGCCGAAGAGGGCGGTGGCGCTGTTGTACTCGACCAGGTCGCCGAGGTACATGAAGGCGACGTGGTCGGCGATCCGGTAGGCCTGCTGCAGGTTGTGGGTGACGATCACGATGGCGACGTCGTCGCGCAGCTTGACGATCAGGTCCTCGATCACCTGGGTCGATTTCGGGTCCAGGGCCGAGCACGGCTCGTCAAGCAGCAGCACCTCCGGCTGTGCCGCCAGGGCGCGGGCGATGCAGAGCCGCTGCTGCTGGCCGCCGGAGAGCTTCAGCGCCGGGTGGTCGAGGTTGTCTTTGACCTCCTCGAGCAGGCCGGCGCGGTCGAGCGCGCTGTGGACCGCCGGCTCCAGCGCCTTCTTGCGCTGTCGCCGCGAGCCCTGCTCGCGCAGCACGTAGGCGATGTTGTCGAAAACGCTCATCGGGAACGGGTTCGGCTGCTGGAAGACCATCGTCACCCGGCGCCGCAGCAGGGTCGGCTCGATCTCGGTGATGTCGACGTCGTCGAGCAGGATGCGGCCGCTGAGGCGGGCGTGGCTGGTCAGCTCGGTGAGCCGGTTGAGTGAGCGAAGCAGCGTCGTCTTGCCGCAGCCCGAGGGGCCGATCAGCGACAGGACCTCGCCCTGGCGGACCGGCAGCGAGACGCCTTTGACCGCCTCTTTCTCGCCGTAGTGGACCGAGACCTGGTCGATCTCCATCCGCCGGATCGAGAACTGGGGCGCGCCGACCGAGCGCTTGGCGGTGGTGAAGCCGCTCTGCTGCGGGGCGTGGCCGTTGCTGCCGTTGGGGCTCGGCAGCACCTCCGTGGCCGGCGCCGGGTCGTCGAGCTTCAGCCGCCGGATCGGCGGCGGCCCGGGGGTGTCTGAGCTGAGGGGGTCCATACGACCCGTGAACTCAGACACGTCTGGGGTCAGTGGCTCCACGTTCCTACCTTTCGGGCGCGGCGGTGGACGACGTCGACGGCCGCGTTCAGGGCCAGGACCATCAGCAGCAGGACGAAAGCCGCCGCGTAGGCTTTTTCCGGCTGGTTGAGGTTCCCGGTTGGGGAAGCCTCGTAGACGAAGTTGGTCAGGGTGGTGCCGGCGCCGCGCAAGTAGTTGAGCGGGAAGCCGACGCCTTCGACCGGGGCGAAGTTCTGGGTCGCGCCGAGGAGGACGACGATGATCGCGGTGTCGCCGATGATCCGGCCGAGGCCGAGCATCGCCCCGGTTGCGACCTGCGGCCGGCAGGTCGGGAGGAGGATGCGCCGGGTCGTCGCCGCCTTGGTCTTGCCGACCGCATAGGAGGCCTCGCGGACGTGGCGCGGGATCGAGTTCAGCCCCTCGCGGACGCTGGCGACGATCAGCGGCAGCGCTACCAGCGAGAGCATCGCCGAGGCGGCGAAGAAAGAGCGGCCGAAGACGACGCCCTCGGAGGTGCGGCTGAGGAAGCCGAGCGCGGTGCTGGAGAAGATCACCGTGCCGAACAGGGCGAGGACGATCGAGGGGATGCCGGCGATCGCCTCGATCGTCATCTCGGTGATCCGCGCCAGCGGCGCCGGCCGCCCGTACTCGACCAGCCAGACCGCGACCGCGACCCCGGCCGGCAGCGCCAGCGAGATCCCCATCACGGCGACGATCATGGTGCCGAAGAGGGCGTCGGAGAAGCCGCCGGTTTCGCTCTCGCTGAAGCCGGCCGCGGCCGGGGTCCAGAGCATCTCCGGGCGCAGGAACTTGATCCCCTGGACCAGCAGGTAGACGACGATCGCCACCGCGATCGCGCAGAACAGCAGCCCCAGCGCCCAGCAGACCGCGAGGCCGATGCGGTCGCTCAGCGCCCAGGTGGCGGTCCCCTCGACCGCGCCCGTGTGGCCGCCGGGGGAGGGGGTCGGCGGCTGCGGCGCGGTCGAGGGGGCTACTGCCCTGGGTTTCTCCGGCGGGGCCGGGGTCTGCACGGGCTCCATCAGGCGGCCCCGTACTTGCGCATCGAGCGCCGGGCCAGGTAGCCGGTGAGGGAGAAGGTCGCGGCCGAGAAGAGGAGGACGGCGGCGATCGCGAACAGGGTCGCGTTGGCCGGCGGCGAGCTCAGCTGGTCGATGTTCTTGACGATCGTCGGCGCCAGCGGCCGCGAGGGCTCGTAGATGAAGATCAGGCCGTCGGCGGGATTCGGCGCGAAGCCGACCGAGCCGGAGATCATCGCCAGCATCACCGCCTCGCCGATCGCCCGCGCGACCGCCAGGACGGTGCCGGCGATGATCGCCGGGCGGGCGCTGCGGACGCCGATCTTCCAGGTCGTGCGCCAACGGTTGACGCCGAGCGCCAGTGATCCCTCCAGCCAGCCCGGTTTCACCGCCCGCAGACCGTCGCTGAAGATCGAGACCATCAGCGGCGCGATCATCACGGTCAGCACCAGCACCGCCGCCACCAGGCTGTAGCCGGTCAGCGAGATGACGCCGGCGACCGAGGCCTTCTGCGGCTCGGTCACCAAATGATTGCCGATGAAGGGGACGAGAACGACGACCCCGATCAGGCCGTAGATCACCGAGGGGACGCTGGCGAGGAAGCGGATAACCGGCTGCAGGATGTTGCTCATCCAGTCCGGCGCGAACTCGACGATGAAGACGGCGACGAAGAGGGCCGAGACGAGGCTGATCAGGACGGCGCCGCCGGTGATCAGCAGCGTGCTCCAGATCAGCGGCCAGGCGTGGAAGGTGTAGACGTATTCGAGCCCGTTCTGGCCGGAGAGGAAGATCGCGTTGAGCTGGTCGTCGACGTTGCCGCCGGAGCCGAACCAGGCGAGGCCGTTATGGGAGAACGACGGCCAGGCGCGGACGAAGACCGTGACGATCAGCGCCAGCAGCAGCCCGACGACGGTCAAGACCAGCGCGCCGAGCATCCGCTCGACGCGCTGGTCCGACCATTTCGGGCCGTACTCGGTGGGGTACTGCTCCTCCAAGGCCTACTTCTTGTTGAAGGCGGGAACGCCGCCGGCTTTGGAGATGATCGTGCCGGCGAGCTTGCTGCGCCGCGCCCAATCGACGAACTTGAGCAGTGCTTTCGGGCTCGAGCTGCCATCGCCGGGGAGGACGAGGAACAGGTAGCGCGAGAGCGGGTATTTGAGCGGCTCGACGCTGATCTTGCTCGGTGCGCAGGGGACGCCGTTGACCTTGAGGGGCTTGAGGCCCTTCTTCTGCCAGGCGAGCCCGGCGTAGCCGATCGCGTTCGGGTCCTGTTTGACCGCGTTGACGACGAGGCCGTCGGCGGTCAGGGCGTTGACGTTGGAGGCGGGCGGCTCGTTGCCGAGCACCGCCTGGAGGAAGAAGTTGTAGGTCCCTCCGTTGGTGTCGCGGCCGACCGGGTCGATCGTCGTGCCCAGGGTCGATCCCGGCACCTGGCTCCAGTTGGTGATCAGCCCGCGGTAGATGTCGTGGGTCTGCTGGATCGTGATGTTGGTGAGGCTGTTCTTCGGGTTGACGTCCATGCAGAGGCCGTCGAGGAACATCTTGATGTAGGTAGTCCCCGCGTCGGAGGGGAGGGGGGTGCGGGCCTGGCCAGCGAACTGGCTGGTCCCGTTCTGGACGTCTTTGACGCCGGCGTTGCCGCCGTTCGCGGTGTAGACGAAGTGGACCTTCTTGTTGACCTTCTTCGTGTAGGTGGCGAAGAGGGCCTGCAGCACGGGCTGCGCGGCTACGGAGCCCGACCCGATCAGGGTCACGGCACCGGCCGACGCCGGCGCGGCGAGTCCCATGAGGGAGAGCGCCGCTATGGCGAGGGTCTTGCTTCTCATGCGGTGTGAGTCCTTTCCTGCCGGGTTAAAGCGAGTTTGTTGACCAACTACGTCGCAAAACCCTAGCAGCTTCTGTACCTTTCTGAGTTACTTAGTAAAGAAAGGCCATCCGAGGGCACCGAAACAGCCGTGCGGAGGCCGCAGACATGGAGGACCAATTGCTGAAGAGAAGACTGTCCACCCCCCGAGCAGCGACGGTTGTCGTGCTGGCGGCCGCGGTTGCCGTCTCGGTCACGGTGGTGCCCTCGGTCGCCCAGTCGTTCCTGACGGGTCAGAAGGCGGCGAAGGTGTTCGTGAGCAACAAGAAGGCGTCGAAGCTCTACCTGAAGAAAAAGGCGGCGTCGAACCTGTACGTGGCGAAGGCGACCGCGTCGAAGCCCCCGGTTGTCGGGATCGCCGCCGGCACCGCCCAGTTCGGGCCCGTTTCGGCGACCACGGCCGGCTTTATCCCGTCCGCGTTCACCTCGTTCGCGACCAAGGCCGAAGTCAGCTCGGCGGTGATCTCGTTCTCCGGTACGGGCACCTGCACGGCGGCCAAACCGGGTCCCGACCAGGCTTGCCCGGTGCAGATCCTGGTCGACGGCCAGGCGACCGGGAAAGTGAACTTCCTCCCGTCGACGGCGGCGACCCCGGCCCCGGTGCCGGTCGTCAACACGATCGTGCAGACGGGCGTGCTGACCAAAGGCGGTCACACGATCTCGGTTCAGTACGCGGGTGCGAAAAACGTCACCTTCACGCTGAAAAGCTGGAACCTCGCCGTCGAGGCGACGCCTCAGCCGGACGAACCGCTCGAGCTCGAAGACACCAGCGGCTCGGGCAAAGGCTCGAAATAGCACCCTGAACGCGAAAGAGCCCGGGTCGCCTTAAGTGCGGTCCGGGCTCAGTCGTCGAGGCCGAGTTGCCGGTTTGTCTCGCTGTACGTGACAAACCGGCAACTCGGCACGCATTCAGCGCATTCGTCGTCCATGGCTAGCGCTGCGGGCGGGGGAGGGAATCTCCGAGCACCAAACGGGCCCGGTAGAAGAGCGCCTCGTCGGTGCCGTTCAAGGCCGACTCCCGGTTGGCGCCGCGGCTGGTCCGGTTCTGCCCGGTCCCAGCCGGGAACTCATCCCGCACCAGCCCGGTAAGCCGACCCCGCGAACGGAACGTGGTGGTGGGTACCTGTTTAGACATCGCGTCTCCTTTCTATATTTGTGGATCAACTAAGTCAAGAATAGCAGAGACCCGGGTAAAGCAACTAAAAAGGAACGAGATTCCCAAGTGAGCTATCGCTGCTCGGGAAAGGCATCCCGAACTAACACGAGCTCCGGGAAGCAACCGCCCCACTCGCCCTCCAGCACGGCTTGTGGGGAGAGGGCCGGCGGGGGTCCCGGGGTACTCAGCATGGAGTCGAGCCAAAGCGGCTCGAGGCGCCAGCCGAAAAACGTCACTCTCGGCGGAGGTGCTCCCCGGGACCCCCGCCGGACCTCTCCTAATTCAACGAAGATGCAGTGGCGAGTTGGGGCGGGGCGTCACCCGGCAAGAAGACGCCCCACCCCGTCGCCCCTTCAGACGGCTGCAGATACCTCTGCATCGCCGCCGTCCTGGGACCCTGGGGGAGTCGAGGCCCCCGGGGAGTTGGATGGCGACGAACCGTTGAAGCTTTTGGCCTGGATCGGGCGCAGGTAGGCGATCTGCCCCTCGCGCAGCTCGAGCCGCTGCAGCTCGGCGCGGGTCAGCTGCGCCCAGACCTCGGTCCCGTCGGAGAGCACCATCTCGACCCGGACCTCGAAGCCGAGGGTGACGATCCGCTGCACCAGGCCCTCCTGGGTGCGATCGTCGGCGTCGAGGACGACCTCCATGTCGTGCGGGCGCACGAAGTGGTCGCCGAGCCGGTTGACCTCGCCGACGAAGCTCATCACGAACTCGTTGGCCGGGTGCTCGTAGAGGTCGTCGGCGGTGCCCGATTGCTCTACGCGGCCTTCGTTCATCACCACCAGCTGTCCGGCGACGTCCATCGCCTCTTCCTGGTCGTGGGTGACGAAGATCGTGGTCACGTGCATCTCCTCGTGGAGGCGCCGCAGCCAGGTCCGCAGGTCTTTGCGTACCTTGGCGTCGAGTGCCCCGAACGGCTCGTCGAGCAGCAGTACCTGCGGCTCCACCGCCAGCGCTCGGGCCAATGCCATCCGCTGGCGCTGGCCCCCGGAGAGCTGGGAGGGGAAGCGGCCGGCGAGGCCGTCCAACTGGACCAAGCCAAGGAGCTCGTGGACGCGCTGGGAGGTCTTCTGCTTGTCCCACTTGCGGATCTTCAGCCCGAAGGCGACATTGTCGTACACGGTCATGTGCTTGAAGGCGGCGTAGTGCTGGAAGACGAACCCCACCCCGCGCTTCTGCGCCGGTTTGCGGGTCGCGTCCTCGCCGTTGATCGTCACCAGGCCGGAATCCAGGTCCTCGAGGCCGGCGATCGCCCGCAGCAGGGTCGACTTGCCGGAGCCGCTGGGCCCGAGCAGGGCGGTCAGGGACCCGTCCGGGACCTCGATGGATACGTCGTCAAGCGCCTGAAAGTCACCGAAGCGCTTGTTTGCTCCCTCGACTGAGATTCCCATCAGGCGTCCTCCTTTCGTTTCAGCAGGTTCATTGCGAACAAGGTGACCAGCGCCAAGAGCGCCAGCACCAAGGAGGCGCCGTAGGCGCCGGTTGAGTTGAAGTTGTTGTATTGCTTCTCGACGAACAGCGGCAGGGTCTGGGTCTGGCCACTGATCGAGCCGGAGACGATGGTCACCGCACCGAACTCGCCGAGCACGCGGGCGGTGGTGAGGACGACGCCGTAGGCGACGCCCCAGCGGATCGACGGCAGGGTGATCCGCCAGAAGGTCTGCCAGCCGTTGGCCCCGAGGGTCGAGGCGGCCATCTCCTGGTCGGTGCCGATCTCCTGTAGGACCGGGACCGTCTCCCGCACCACGAACGGCAGCGAGACGAAGATGCTGGCGAGCACCATCCCCGGAACCGAGAAGAGAATTTGGATCCCGTTTTCGGCGAGGAAGCCGAACCAGCCGTCGGTCCCGTAGATGAGGTAGAGCGAGAGCCCGATCACGACCGGCGAGACCGCGAAAGGGAGGTTGATGATCGCGTCGATCACCGGGTTCAACTTCGACTTGTGGCGGACCAGCAGCAGCGCGCAGACGATCCCGAAGATCGTGTTCAGCGGCACCGCGATTACGACCATCAGCAAGGTCAGTTTCAGCGCGTGCAAGCCGTCGGGGGAGGTGATCGCGTCGAGCGGCGGGCCGATTCCGTCTTCGAAGGTCTTGTAGAAGATCATCACCAGCGGGATCAGCAGAAGCAGGGTCAGGTAGCCGAGCCCGAGGACTCGCAGGCCCCAGCGGCTAGCGGGATTGGCGCTCATCCGATGCCACCTCCGTCGCCGCCGACGTCCTTGGCGAGCGTGGGGATGAACTCGCTCGAGCTGCGATCGTGCCGGATTGCCCAGCGCTGGATCAGCGAGACGCAACCGAGCAGCAGTAGCGAGGCGAGGAGGAGGACGACCGAGACGGCGGAGGCCCCGACCAGGTTGTCGGACTCGACCTGGTTGCGGATGAAGACCGAGGCAACCGTCGTATCCGGTAGTCCGCCGGCGAAGAGGAGGACGGAGCCGAACTCGCCGAGGGCGCGGGCGAAGGCCAGCGCGATGCCAGCCGCGAGGCCGGGGAGGAGGTTGGGGAAGATGATGCGGCGGAAGATCGTGAAGCTGCCGGCCCCCAGCGAGGCCGCCGCGGCCTCCATCTCGCGGTCCATCTCGAGCAGCAGCGGCTGCACGGCACGGACGACGAAGGGCAAGGTGACGAAGCAGAGGGCGACGACGACGGCCGCACGGGTGAATGCGATGTCGATCCCAAGCGGACTGTCAGTGCCGAAGAGCGTCAGCAGGGTGAGGCTGGCGACGATCGTCGGCAGCGCGAACGGCAGATCGATCACCGCGTTGATGATGCTCTTGCCGGGGAACTGGTCGCGGACTAGGAGCCAAGCGAGGATCGTGCCGAAGATCCCGTTGATCACGACGACGATCAGCGAGCAGACGACCGTCAGTTTCAGGCTCTTCAGTGCCAACGGCGAGGTGACCTGATCCCAGAAATGACCGATGCCCAGGCTGAAGGCTTCGCTGAAAACGGCCGCCAGCGGCAGCAGCACGATGATGCTCAGGTAGAGCATGACCGTGCCGCCACCGATGCCGGTGCCGATCCCGGGCAGGCGCAGGCCTGCCCGGGGCGATGCGGGAGCGGGGAGGTGTGCCGGGTGCGCCTCCATCAGCCGCTCGTCGAGACTCCGAGTTCTTTCTCGATCTCGGCGACCGAGCCGGTTTCGTCGTCGAAGAAGTCGTCGTTGACTTTGCCCCAGCCACCGAACTGGTCGATCGTGAAGAGATCGTCCGGGGTCGGGAACTGCTTCGGGTCGACGAGTTTCTGGTCGACGGGGCGGTACCCGTTTTCGGCCCAGATTTCCTGACCTGCATCGGACCAGATGAAGTCGAGGAAGTCCTGCGCGGCGGGCTCCGGTGCGTCTTTGGTGACCGCGATCGGAGTTTCGATCTGAATCGTCGAGGGCGGAATCACGTATTCGACGTCTTCGCCCTCCTCTTCGGCTTTGATCGCCTCGTTCTCGTAACCGAGGAGAACGTCGCCCTGGCCCTGGGTAAAGGCCGAGAGCGCGTCGCGGGCGCTGCCCGGCTGCGCGACTGCTTTTTCGAGCAGGGTCTTGACCGCTGCCAGCGCCTCGTCGGGCGATTTGCCGGCGTTGATCTCAGAGCCGTAGACGGCCATGATGTTCCAGCGCGCTGCGCCGGAGCTGAACGGGTTCGGCGTGACGACGTCGACGTCCTTGGTCAGCACGTCCTCGAAGGATTTGATCCCCTCGGGGTTGCCGCTGCGGACGGTGATCACGACGACCGAGTTCTGGGCGATGCCGTCATAGGGCTGTTTGTTCCAGTCCTTGGCGACGATTTCGCCTTCTTCGACCAGTCGTTCCATGTCGCCGCCCTGGGCGAAGTGGACGACAGATGCGGGCTGGCCCGCTGCGACCGCACGACTCTGGTCGCCGGAGGCGCCGAACGAGTTGCTGAAGCTGACGCCCGCGCCTTTCGAGCTTTCCTCGAAAGCGGGCTCGATGGCTTCGGTGTAGACGGCTTCGGGGGTCGAGTAACCGACCACGTCGAGCTTGCCGCCCCCAGAGGAGCCGGAGTCCGAGCCGGTGGTGCTGTCACCACCGCCACATCCAGCGGCGAAGACCGCGAGGAGCAGTACGAGAAGCGCGGCCGGGAGGCCGATCTTCACGCTGCGCCGCCGGGTAGTGCGAGCGTTCCGCATCTAAAAGTTTCCTTCCTATGTCGACTAACTTACGTTCTTGAGCAACTTACTGCTCAATAGGGCGGGCACCCTAGCACAAAGTCGACCGAGAAAGTCTGGAATCCTGATCGGGATTCCTGGATTTGGAGTCAACAATCCCTTTTCGGCATAGGATGCGCCGCATGAGCGTCGATGCCGTTCGCACCCCCGAGGAGCGCCTGGAGGGATTGCCGGACTACCCCTTCGAGTCCCGCTACCGCGAAGTCGACGGGCTGCGGCTGGCGCACCTCGACGAGGGGGAGGGGAAACCGGTCGTCTTCTTCCACGGCGAGCCCACCTGGTCTTTCCTCTGGCGCAAGGTGATCCCGCCGGTGCGGGACGCCGGCTACCGCTGCATCGCCCCCGATTACGCCGGCTTCGGCCGCTCCGACAAGCCCACCGACGTCGGCTGGTACACCTACGACCGCCATGTCGAGCTGATGGCGGCGCTGCTCGAGGAACTCGACCTGCGCGACGCCACCGCCGTGGTCCACGACTGGGGCGGGCCGATCGGGCTGCGGCTCGCGGTCGAGCACCCGGACCGGATCTCGCGCATCGTGATCATGGAGACCGGTCCCTTCACCGGCCATCAGAAGATGAGTGACGCCTGGCTCGCCTTCCGCGACTTCGTCCGCGAAAGCGACGAGGTGCCGGTCGGGATGCTGGTCCGCGGCGGCTGCAAGCACGACCCGGGCGACGAGGTGATCGCCGCCTACGAGGCTCCTTATATAGACGGCGCCTCGAAGGCCGGCACCCGCGCCTTCCCGCTGATCCTGCCGACCGAGCCCGATGCGCCCGGCGCCGCCGAGGGCAAAAAGGTCGCCGACGCGCTGCGCGAGGACGACCGCCCGACGCTGGTTCTCTGGGCCGACTCGGACCCGGTGCTGCCCTTCTCGGTCGGCGAGCGCGTCTCCAGCCAGCTCAACTTCCCGCCGCCGCGCCCGATCGAGGACGCCTCCCACTTCCTCCAGGAGGACGCGGGGCCGGAGATCGGCGCGATCATCGCCGAGTGGCTGCGATCCGGCTGATCAGGTCGGTCATCTGCTCGTGCGAGTGCTCGAGCAGTAGCTGGACGCGGCGGGGCAGCCCCTCGTCTTCGAGCCAGGTCACGGTCCCCGGCCAGTAGGGGGTCGGCGGCGTTCCCGGCCGATGGAAGGCCGAGGAGAAGACCCAGTTGCCGGTGTTGTGGAGGCGGCCGCCGCCGGGGAGGGGCCACTCGGCTTCGCTGGGCAGCGGGCCGCCGCGATGGGTGTGGCCGGTGATCACCTGGACGTCGTCGACCCCGAGACGGGCCGCCATCTCGGCGGCGGCCTCGACGCCGCTGCGGAAGATCGCCCGGGTGGTGACGTCGGGCTCGAAGTCGGCTCGCAGCAGCCCGTTGAGGCCGCGGATCGCAAGCGGGAAGCCGGCGCGGGCGGCGCGGGCGCCGAGGGTGGTCCTCTCCTCTTCGTCGGCGAGCACCTCCCAGGCCCGCTCGAAGGGGCCGTTGCGGCGGCGCTTGATCGGCAGCACCTGGGCAAGGCCGTAGGCGAACCCGTATAAGGGGCGAAGCACGCGTTCGTAATCGGTCGGGGTCGCCGGGTTCGGCAGCCGGCCGGAGAGGCGGATCATCAGCGCCGCGGCAACGCACTCGGCGCGGGGCAGCGAGAGGTGGACGTCCATGTAGTGACCGTGGGTGGCGTAGGCGTCCTCGCGCAGCCAGATGCCCGGGTAGGCGATTTTCAGCCGCGCCCCGCCGAGCCACTCGTCGACCAGGGCCGAGGGGCCGGCTGGGCCGTGATGATGCTCCAGGCCGAGCAGCGGCTGGCCGGCGATCGAGAGCTCGTCGAGGAGCGGCTCGGCTAGGCGGTGGTCGTGGTTGCCGGGGACGAGCACGACCTCGATGTCGCCGATCGCCTCTCCCAGCTCTTCGAAGAACGGCCGGGCGCGCTCGAGCGACGGCCCGACAGGGAGGTTGCGCAGCTCGATCACGTCGCCGAGCAGGACCAGCCGGTCGGCACCGGCGAGCTCGTCGAGCAGGAGCCGCCGTACCGCGGGGTCGCGCAGCACGTCCTCGTCGCTGGCGACGCCAAGGTGGAGGTCGGAGACGATCGCCGTCCGCATCGCCCCTTTCTACCTCAGTGGCGGCGTTCGTCCTTTCCCACGCATATGACGGGGAAAGGACGAACGCCGGCGGTTTGGCTGGGCAGCCAGGATGGGTACGATCCACAGATGCATCGCTTCGGTGACGAGCAGATGGCGCCCGCCAACGGGATCGAGCTCTGCTACCAGGAGATGGGCGACCCAGACGGGGAGCCGCTGCTGCTGGTGATGGGGCTGGCGACTCAGATGATCGCCTGGGACGAGGAGTTCTGCGCGATGCTGGCCGAGCGCGGCTTCCGCGTCGTCCGCTTCGACAATCGCGACATCGGCCGCTCGACCAAGATCAAGCGTGCCGGCGTGCCGAACCTCCTCGCGATGACCGTGGGCCGCCGCGGCAACGCGCCCTACTTCCTCCGCGACATGGCTGGCGACACCATCGGCCTGATGGACCATCTCGAGATCGAGTCCGCCCACCTGGTCGGCGCTTCGATGGGCGGAATGATCGTCCAGAGCGCGGCGATCGACCACCCCGACCGCGTCCGCTCGATCACCTCGATCATGTCGACGATCGGCAGCCGCCGCGTCGGCCACCCGAGCTACAAAACCTTCGGCCTGCTGCTCGGCAAACCTCCGCGCGAGCGCGAGGCGGCGATCGAGCGCGTCGTCAAGACCTTCAAGGTGATCGGCTCGCCCGGTTACCCCTTCGAGGAGGAGCGGGTGCGGGAGATCGCCGGCCGCTCCTTCGACCGCGGTCACAGCCAGGCCGGCATCGCCCGCCAGCTGCACGCGATCACCGCCTCCGGCGACCGCACCCCCGGCCTGCGGAAGCTGGAGATGCCGGCCCTCGTCATCCATGGCAGCAAGGACGTCCTCGTCAACCCCTCCGGCGGCCGCGCCACCGCGAAGGCGATCCCCGGCGCCCGCCTGAAGATGGTCGACGGCATGGGCCACGACCTGCCGCGGGCGCTCTGGCCGGAGTTCGTCGAGCAGATCGCCGCCAACGCGGAGAGGGCGCCCGAAGGCGCACCCGCCGCGCCGGTCGCGTAGTCCCCCTTAGTGCGGCTGAGAGGAGTCGAACCTCCACGGGCTCTCGCCCACACGGACCTGAACCGTGCGCGTCTACCAGTTCCGCCACAGCCGCGCGGGCAGCCAATTTACCGGTTGCGCGCCCCTCGCCTCCGGCCGCCCCGGGAAGCCGCCCTGTGACAGACGTCTCGCACCTCCCGCCGCCGCCTCGCTAAAATGCCCCTCCTCCTCGCCGCTATCGTCTAGGGGACTAGGACGCCGGATTCTCAGTCCGGAAACCGGGGTTCGAATCCCCGTAGCGGTATCTCCCGGCAGTGAAATCGAAAGCCGTCCGCCACGCGGCTTCCCCGCCTTGCCACGGGTGCCTTCTGTTCAACGTGGGGTCGAAGCATTCAGACCTGCCGATCCAGGGCGCTCATTGACCTTCAATCTTCGGAAGAGGGCGGAGGCCGACCTCCTTCATCCGGTGCCTCATCTTCTTCAGTCGGCGCAGGTCGGGGGCGTGATTGAGCGCCGAAAGGATTTCCTCCTTCGTACCCCGAGGAGGCCGCTTGCAGAGGCTGAGATATTTCCGGCAGAGTTCGTAGCCGCCCACGTTCAACCCGCATAGGGGAACAAACACCTCTTGGATAAGGCGCTTGCGGTGCTTCGCGCTGGATGGCGCAAATGCTTCCCAGATCGCGAGGGCGGTCTCTCTTTCCGGGTTGGTCGTCGCTTTGGTGTACCGCTGCGTGATGCTGTCGGTCATCTGCTCCGGGTCGGCGCTGGTGATTCCGAGCTGCCGTAGTACCGCCGGCCTGAGACGACCCTTTTCAAGGGGCTGGTGGAGGAACCCACGGACCAGGCGGAACCGGCCCTCCGCGTCGAGTCTCTCCGAGTACGCGTCGATCGCCCTCTCGAGCGACGGCGGAAGCCGGTGTCGGCCGACGGAGTAGGGCTCGATGACGCGCGCGGCTTCGTCGGGCTGGGGCCGGAAGCGTTCCAGCCATAGTGCGAGGACAGGGATGGCGCTGAGTTTGTGCATCTGCGCCAGCTCGACGAGCTCGTCGACTCCGTATGGGCTCTGTGGGGGCTGGTCGTCCGTCGCCAGACCGAGTGAGATCAGCAGTCGCAGATGCTGCGCGTGAGGCGAGTGAGCGGATATCCAAGGGGAGGCGTCGAGGGCTTCCTTCGAATCCTGCAGATTCGGCTTGCTTGACCGCTCGGTTGCGCGTGCGAGAACGTCGACGAGCTGGGTTGCCATCTCGGCCTCATCGGCTGCGGGAACCTGAGCAAGGGAGCGGCTGACGGCTTGGGCCTCGAGGTCAGCCGCCATTCCTGACGGAATCAAGTCCTGCTTCTCGAAAGCACCGAGCCGGTCGAGGCGGGAGCGCCAAGGTTGGGGCTCGGTGGGGGGCGGTGCCGAGTCAAACGCCTCTCGGATCTGGGCGGCAAGCCTCTCACCCGCAATTCCGGCCCCTTCGGCCTTCAGCTCGCCGAGAATGCCCAGGGCGTCCTGGGCTCTCTTGCCGTTCTCGCCGTCGGCCTCGCTCCAAAGGCGGACGGCGATCTCTCCCAACTCCGCCCCCGCCCCATCACCCACGCTCGAGCCGTTCAGCTTCGAGCCGAGTTCAAGTAGGAGTTGAGTGTCCCTGTGGCTCAACCAGCGCGCCATCGCGACGTTGAACTCCCGACTCCCTGCTTCCCCCATCGACTTCAGGGCCGCGCCGATCGGGGCCTGGGAGGACTCACGGGAGATGCTCAGGAGAGGAATCATGAGCAGCTCCGCCTCCGTTTGGAATCCCTCTTCGATCAAGCCCTCAAAGGCAGATGCGGCTCCGCCGGCGAGCTGCGTCATTTGCTCATCCAGTTCCACCATTTGCTGTTCGGGGAGTTCTTCGACTTCGAAGCCCTCTTCGATTGCGGCGATGTCGTTACGCAGCGAGCCCGCCGCCGAACGTACGATCACGGCCCTCGTCCTCGATTTCACGACGCGATCCTCTTGACGGCTTTCTCTGGGGATTCGACGATCTCACCGGCCAGCAGCTCACCGAGCCGATCTGGGTTTTCCCGGATCAGCGAATTCGCGAAGTCGAGCGCTCGCGACCGCAGCGGCTCCTCGGTTGCCTCGGCTCTGTCCACGATCAGTCGCTGAAGGGTGCGATCGCCACCTTCGACCGCTATCTCCAGCGCGCTCGGCATCTCGTCACCCACCAGGTTGCCTTCCCTCTCGTGCCGTTCGACGGCTCCCACGAGGTCTTTTGGTATCCCTCCTGGCCGTTTGCCGAGACGCCAGCAGAGCAGGAGCGCCCGGATGGCGTTGCTTTCGTCGTTCCCCTTCGATTCCCGGACGAGCTCGCGAAGTCGATTGACAGCCCCCCGGCGTTCGGTGTCCTCCGGGAGAGCTTCGAGCGCTTCCTTGAGCAGGATCGGCTGGTTCCGCAGTGCCAGATCGTCGATTTCGAAGACCAGAGCCTGGTCGATGCCGCTGCTCTGGCTCGGACCCTCGAGATGGACGAGGTCCTGCCTGGGTCCCTTCACCCGGTCGGTCTGGCGCAGGTAATCGATCAGATCCGTGCCCTGTGAAGAGATCAAAGCGTTCTGATCGCCGTCAGTGAGCGAGATGTCGGTCGGGAGTTTCCCGGCGGCGAACTGCATTACCCGCTCGCGCGTCGCTTTCGGAACTCCTTGAAGGCTTGGGAGCGATTCGGGTTCTCCGGATTCGGCGCATTCGAGGACCAGGTCGGGCAGATCCCTGTGCAGCGGAAGGTCCGCGGCGAAGAGGGGAAACTCGACCTGCAGCCCGACCAGCTTCGCCACCTCCTCGGCTCGCTGCTTCACCTGTCTGTCGAGGTTTTTCGACTTTGCCCGGGCGAGGGCGACGGCGAAGGTCTGCGCAAAGGAGTTGAGCAGCACCTTGACGCGACGCGGGCTGCGGACGTGAATCGGCAGCAGGACCGAGACGACGTCGTCCTTCGACTCCACCTCGTCCCAGATGCCGCCCACCTCCTCAAGGAGTTTCAGGGCGAAATCGGTCAGCCTGCCCGGGTAGAGAGGGGGGAGGTTAAGTTGGTACTGAAAGATCTTGTCGAGGTAGGCGCTGCCGGCGCTGTAGTACGGATTGCTCAGATCACGAGGCGTCGCCTGCCTGACGCGCTGGGTGAGGGCGTGCTCGAGCACTCTCTGGTCGGCCGCAACGATGAAGATGCAGCCTGGGTGGTCGAGGAAGGTCTTCAGGCTCTCCAGGGTGCGCGCAACCTCGACCGCAGAGCAGCGATCGAGCTCGTCGACGAAGACGACGAGTCGTTCGTCCTCCGCATCGGGACCGATTCCCTGCTCGTCTAGCAACTCGTCGAAGAGGGCTTCAAACTGCTCTTCCGAGCTGGGGGTTTCGGTCGTAGTCGAGGTTCGTAAGTATTGGGCGGCGAAAGCCGCAACCGCCGCAAGCAGTCCCGCCGGCAACAGGATTGGAAGCAGGTTCTTGGCGATCGCGAGGAAAACCGTCAGCTGGTCGCCGCTGAGGAGGTAGGCGATCGCGTCGAAGGCGAAGATCGCGGCGGCGAGCGCCCAGAGCAGCCTGGTCGTCCAAACAATCAGGGGCTTCTTGAGCTGGGCAAGCGTGTGACTCGGCTTGACCCGCTCGACCTGCTCGTAAATCCGTTGCTGGTAGGTGGTCGCGAGCTCATGTCCTCCTAGCTCCTCCGCGCTGTGGAGGAGAAACCGGCGGAGCAGGGGCAAGCGGGCGAGCTTGAAGGCGTCGAAGTAGACAAACCGGAAGCTTGTGAACTCAGGACGCTCGCGCACCTCCTCCCTAAGCCGGTTGCCGATGCCGCTCTTGCCGGAGCCCCAGCGCCCGAACAGAGCGATGTTTGCCGGGGTGGTGGAGTTCTGGACGATCCTTAAGATTCGGTTGACGAAGTCCTCGTGACCAAGGAGGTCCTCCTCGGCGCTGGCAATCGCTTGGTCGGTGATCTGTTCGGGCAGCCCCGCCTGGCTGGTAGTCGCCACAAGGAGGAGTTTCTCCAATCAAGCGGCGGTTAGCGATCAGGTCGCCTACCAAGCATCCACAAGATTGGATAGCCGTACGAGGGCGCGGGGCGCATGGAGTCACTGAAGGAGATCCGAAACGCGAGGACGAGGCTTCGAATGATCAGCGGCGTCCTCAAGAATCACCGGGTCGTTAGGCCCGGTAGGTGTCCCGAAATATGTCCCCGACTCCACTGAACGGGATCGAACTCACCTGGCCTATCTGGACAGAACTGGCCCGGACCGACCGCAAGCGGCCTCGCAGGGGCAATTCTCAGTCCGGAAACCGGGGTTCGAATCCCCGTAGCGGTACTTCGTCCAGGTGGCTCGTGCGCCGCCTCTTCCTGAACAGGGTCCCACTCAGTCAAGTCCAACTTGGCTCGTCCACCGGTGTTCAGATGAGCCGCGACCGAGAGGGTTCCTCAAATGCCTAAGGGCATGCGTCCACGTCTCACCTTGCCAACGTCGTTTCCTGTCAGGGCCCGAAGGGCGAGACCGGCGCGCCGGGCGCAACCAGCGTGGTCGCCCGTCGTTCCGTGAAACCCAATATCGCCACCGGAACGCAGTCGACCGAAACCGCTGATTGCGAGGCAGGCGAGCACCTCGTCGGCGGCGCCGCCGACGAGGTGCTCGACGGAGCCGCGGCAAGCGGCTGGCGCGCCTCGGCGAACAACGAAACAGGTTTTACGCGCGACTTCGTCGTCGTCGCCCTCAGCGCGAAAGCGTAGGTCGGCATCTCCGAGGGGATCGCGCGCGCCGCTGGGCGCCGCGACCCTCTCGCCGCCTCCCCCGCGCGCCAAGCGCGGCCGCGCGGCTAGGCTGCCCCGATGGGCCTGCTCGATCCCGCGCCGCCTCCCTTCGAGGTCGAGGAGTGGCGGCGCCTCTCTCACCTGGAGCGGATCAAGCCGCTGGCCCAGGACTGGGCGCTGAACGGGTTCGGGACCCCGGTCGCGGTCTACTTCCTCTACGTCTTCAAGGTCCTCGCCTACGCCGGGCTCGGAGCGCTGCTGATCTTCGCCACCAGCGGCTGGCCGAGCTGGACCGATCCGATCGTCTTCCAGAAGGCGGTGATCTGGACGCTGCTCTGGGAGGTGCTGGGACTCGGCGCCGGCTCGCTGCCGCTGACGCTGCGCTTCAAGCCGATGATCGGCGGCCTCCTCTACTGGCTGCGGCCGGGGACGACGCGGCTGCCGCCCTGGCCGGAGAAGGTGCCCGGCACGCGGGGCACGACGCGGACCTGGCTCGACGTCGGCCTCTACGCGGGGCTGCTGGCGACGGCGATCTTCCTGCTCTTCTCACCCGGGTCCGACGTGACTGCGCCCTGGGCCGACGGCGGGGTGGCGCGCCTCGACCCGGTCGCGGTCGGGGTGCTGCTGGCCTTCCTCGCCGCCCTCGGCCTGCGGGACAAGGTCCCGTTCCTCGCGGCCCGGGCGGAGATCTACGGGACCCTCGCGATCATCTTCCTCTTCCCGCTGACGAACATGGTGATCGCCGCCCAGCTCGTCTTCTTCTGCATCTGGTGGGGGGCGGCATCCTCGAAGTTGAACCGCCACTTCCCGTTCGTGGTCACGGTGATGATCAGCAACACGCCCTGGAACAGATCCCGCCGGGCGAAGCGCCAGCTCTACACGAACCACCCCGAGGACCTGCTGCCCTCACGGATCGGCGCGGCGAGCGCCCACCTCGGCACGGTTATCGAGTTCACCCTGCCGCTGATCCTGATCCTCACCCAGGGCGGCCTGCTGGGGACGCTGGCCCTCGCCGGGATGGTGATCTTCCACGCCCACATCTTCTCCACGTTCCCGCTGGCGGTGCCGCTGGAGTGGAACGTGTTCATGATCTTCGGCCTCTTCTTCCTCTTCGGCCATTACGCCGACGTGCCCTGGTCGACGCTCGACGACCCGCTGCTGCTGGCGATCCTCGCCGTGATCTGCGTCGGGCTGCCGGTGCTGGGGAACTTCCGCCCGGACCTCGTCTCCTTCCTGCCCTCGATGCGCTACTACGCCGGCAACTGGGCGACCAGCCAGTGGCTCTTCCGGTGCGAGGGCGCGGCCGAGGAGAAGCTCGACCGCGAGATCGTCAAGGCTGCGCCGATCGTCACCAAACAGCTCGAGGACTTCTACGAGCAGGACATGATCGACGTGCTCGTCTACAAAGGCCTCGCCTTCCGCTCGATGCACTCGCACGGGCGGGCGCTGAACGCGCTGACGGCGCGAGCGGTTGACGACATCGAGGCCTACGACGTGCGCGAGGGCGAGCTCGTCGCCGGCGTCGTCCTCGGCTACAACTTCGGCGACGGCCACTTCCACGACCACCGCCTGCTGGCCGCGGTGCAGGAGCGATGCGACTTCGCGCCGGGCGAGCTCCGGGTCGTGACGCTCGAGAGTCAGCCCGCCCACGTGCAGCGCCAGCGCTACCGGATCTGGGACGCCGCCGACGGACTCGTCGAGGAGGGCTGGGTCGACGTCCGCGAGATGGTCGCTCGCCAGCCTTGGATCGGCGACGACCCGGTGCCGTTGCACCATGAGTAGCGCGATCGTCGTCGGCTCGGGGCCGAACGGGCTGGCCTGCGCGGCGACCCTGGCGAGCCGCGGCGTTGAGGTGACCGTGATCGAGGCCGAGGAGCAGATCGGCGGCGGCACCCGCAGCTCCGAACTGACCGAGCCGGGGCTGCTGCACGACGAGTGCAGCGCCGCGCACCCGATGGTCGTCTCCTCGCCGGCGGTCGTCTCGCAGGGATTGGAACTGGAGCGCCACGGGCTCGAGTGGTGCTGGCCGGAGGTAGACCTCGCCCACCCGCTGGACGGCGGCGCGGGGGCAACGATGCTGCGCTCGCTGGAGGCGACGGCGGCGGGGCTGGGGGAGGGCGGCCCGCGCTGGGAGCGGATCTTCGGCGCCCCTTCGCGCGATTACGACGCGCTCACGGCGGACTTTTACCGGCCGGTGATCCACCTTCCCCGCCATCCGCTGAAGCTGGCGCGCTTCGGCTTGCCCTCGGCGCTGCCGGCGACGGTGCTGGCCGAGCGGCTGGGGACGCCCGAGGCGGCGGCGCTGTTCGCCGGCGTCGCCGCCCACGCCTACGCGCCGCTCAATCTTCCATTCAGCTCGGCGATCGGCATGGCGCTGACCTGCGCCGGGCACGCCTACGGCTGGCCGGTGGCGAAGGGCGGCTCGATCGAAATCTCCAACGCCTGGGCGGCGGTGATCCGCGAGCACGGCGGCCGGATCGAGACCGGCCGCCGGGTCGGCTCGCTCGACGAGCTACCCGCGGCCGACGCGGTCGTCTTCGACCTCGCCCCGGGCGCCGTCGCCGAACTGGCGGGGGAGAGGCTGCCCGCGCGGGTCGCCCGCGCCTACCGGCGCTACAAGCACGGACCGGGCGCCTTCAAGCTCGACCTCGCGGTCGAGGTCGGGGTGCCCTGGAGCTTCGAGCCCGCCCGCCGCGCCGGCAGCGTCCACGTCATCGGGTCCCTCGAGGAGATCGTCGCCGCGGAGGCCGAGGTCAACCGCGGCCGCATGCCCGAGCGCCCCTACGTCCTCGTCGCCCAGCAATACCTGGCCGACCCGAGCCGCTCCAAGGGCGACCTGCACCCGCTCTGGGCCTACGCCCATGTCCCCAGCGGCTACAGCGGCGACGCCACCGCGGCGATCCTCGGTCAGATCGAACGCTTCGCGCCCGGCTTCCGCGAGCGCATCGTCGCTAAGACGGCGACAAGCACGGCTGAGATCGAGGCCCGCAACGCGAACTTCGTCGGCGGCGACATCCTCACCGGCGCCAACACGCCCTGGCAGACGACGATCCGCCCTCGCTTCACCGCCGTCCCCTACCGGACCGGCGCCCCGGGCCTCTTCATCTGCTCCGCCGCGACCCCGCCGGGCCCCGGCGCCCACGGCGTCTGCGGCTTCAACGCCGCCGAAGCGGTCCTCCGCACGCTCTAGCTCAGTCGCCCGCTTCGATCGGCCGGGGGAGGGGGGTCGGCGTCGGCTCGGTCGTTGGTCGCGCTTCCAGACGCCGCACGCTGGGGACGAGAAGCACGCCCACCTGGCAGACGATCATCGCCGCCGCCCCGGCCCAGAGGGTGGTCGAGACGCCGATCGCGGCCGCCACCGGCCCGACCAGGGCAAGCGTCAGCGGCTCGATCGCAAGCGAGCCGAACCAGTCGTAGGCGACGACCCGGGCGAGAGCCTCGGGCGGAATGTGCTGGGCGGAGACGGTCTCGTAGAGGATCTCGGCGAGGGCGACGGTGGCGCTGGCGAAGAGCGCCCCCAGGGCGATGATCGCGGTCGAGGCGGGGATCGCAAGCAGCATCACCGGGATCGCGAAGAGGAGGATGAACCCCTCGCTGACCAGCAGCGGCCGCCGCGGCCGGACCGAGAGGGCGATGACGCCCCCGAACAGGCCGCCGGCGCCCCACATCGCCGCGATCAGCGCCCAGGCGCTGGAGCCACCGAGCGAGTCGCGCGCGACGGTCGGCCCGAGGACCTGGAAGACGGGAAAGAAGATCGCGTTGCTGACGGCGGCGCCGAGCACCACCGCGACCATCCAGGAGCGGCTCGAGAACTCCCGCCACCCGTGCCGCAGCTCGAGCAGGAAGGGCTCGCCTTCGTCCTCGGTTCGCACGCCTGGCGCCCCGATTCGCCAGAGGCAGGCGGCGCTGACCACGAAGGTGGCGGCGTCGACGGCAAGCGCGGTCCCGGGCGAGCCGAGCGCCAGCAGCACGCCGGCCATCGCCGGCCCGGCGACCTTCCCGCCCCAACGCGAGAAGTTGAGCAGCGCGTTTGCCTCCTGCAGGCGCCCGCCGGGCACGATCTGCGGGACGATCGCGTTGGAAGCGGGGTTGAAGAAGGCGGTCGCGGCCCCGTCGATCGCGTAGAGGAGGGCCAGCTGCCAAATCTCGGCGACGCCGGTCAGCAGTAGGGCGGCGATCAGCCCCATCGAGACGGTGCGGGTGAGGTCCGCGCCGAGCATCGCCCGGCGCGGGGAGATCCGGTCGGCGACGACCCCACCGACTAGGACAAGGGCGATGAGGACGACGCTGTGGGCGGCGATGACGATGCCGAGGTCGGTTGCCGAGCCGGTCAGGTCGAGGATCGCGAAGGCGAGGGCCACCGGCGCCATCCCGTCGCCGATCAGCGAGGTCGTGCGGCCGAAGAAGAGCCGCCGGTAGCCCGGTTCGCGCAGCACCTCGAGTCGGCTGGCCACTCGCATCCGGCCAGAATAGGCAGGGGTTAACGGAGCTCTGGGCGCGGGTAGCTCGCTCACACCGAAATGGAGACTTCATCCAAAAGGGGGGAGGAGACGGCGCGCCGCGAGCACCGCTTCGGTGGCTCGCCACCGCTGACGATCGGGGTCGAGGAGGAGCTGCTCCTGGTCGACGCCGAGTGCGGCCTGGTGGCCGAGGCCGAGCGCGTGCTGGAGGGGATCGACGCCAAGCGCCGCGCCGCAGTCTCGACCGAGATCTTCGCCACCCAAATCGAGCTCAAGACCGGGATCTGCCTCGACGTCGCCCAGGCGACTGCGGAGCTGGAAGAAGTGCGGCGGGCGGTCGCCGCGACCGGCACGCGGACGATGGGCTCGGGCCTTTATCCCGGCGAGAGCGGCGAGCCGGCCCTAGTCGAGAAGGCGCGCTACCTGCCGGTGAAGGAGGACCTGGTCAGCCTGCTGGCGACGCCGCCCTGCGGGCTGCACGTCCACGTCGGCGTCCCCGATCCCGAAACCGCGGTCGCCGTTGCCAACGCGATGCGCCACCACCTGCCGCTGCTGGCGGCGCTGACCGCCAACTCGCCCTTCCGCGACGGCGCCGACACCGGCATGGCGAGCGCCCGCGCCAGCGTCGTCCGCAGCTACCCGCGCTTCGAACTGCCGCGCGCCTTCCGCGACTACGAGGACTTCCTCCGCGTCGCCGACCAGCTGATCGCCGCCGCCGGCGTCGAGGACTACACCTACATCTGGTGGGACGTGCGCCCGCACCCGAACCTGGGGACGGTCGAGGTGCGGGGGATGGACGTGCAGCCGCGGCCGGAGCAGAACGCGGCGGTCGCCGCGCTGATCCAGGCCCTGGCGGCGAAGGAGATCGACCGCCCCGGCGCCCCCGGCCTGACTCGCGAGGCGATCGAGGAGTCCTATTACCAAGCCGGCCGCTACGGCCTCGCGGCCCGGCTGATGGTCGACGACCACACCGCGGCGCCGGCACTCGAGGTCGCCCGCGGCACCCTCGAGGAGGCCCGTCCCTACGCCGAGCAGCTCGGCGGCGCCGGCGCTTTCGAAGAGCTCGACCGCATCGTCGCCGAGGGCAACGGTGCCGACCGCCAGCGCCGTGTCCACGGCGAGCGCGGCATGGCGGCGCTGCTCGCCGACCTCGCCGAGCAAACGCGGATCTGAGCGCAGGCCGGCGCTAGTTCGGCGCCGGGATCTTCAGCCGTTTGCGGGCGGCGACGACGGCGGCGACGGAGGAGCGGCAGGCTTTGGCGATCTCGCCATTGCCGTGGCCGGGGCGGCGGCGCACCTCGAACTCAACCAGGGCGGCGCGGCGCAGTTTGGCGCGGTCTTCGAGCCCCGATTCCTGCGGGGCGGCGTCGAGGGCGGCCTGGGCGGCGCGCTCGCGACGGCAGAGCAGGCAGAAGGTGCCCTCCTTGGAGCTCACCCAGCTTGCGGGCAGCTCGACCTTCTCGCCGCCGAGGCGGCTGACGGTCACCCCGCACTGATCGCAGGTCCATTTTTTCGCGGTAATAGTGCTCATAGATACGGTGGGTCGGCGCGGAACGCGACTGCCAAACCCGTTCACCTACGGTAGCAGGGTCGCTCTTTTGTCCTGCTGTCACGCACGATTTGGCTGCTAATCGCGGTCCGAGCCGCGTTTTCCGGCTTTGTCCGCCTCCTACACTTTGTCGATGCCCAGCGAAGGGGCGCAAGAGCCCACCTACACGCTCTACCGCCGCGGCCTCGAGCTGCTCGAGGATGGCGACTTCGAGCACGCGACCGCGCCCCTGGCGGAGGCCGCCCGGCGGGCGCCGGAGAAGAGCTCGGTCCGCGAGGCACTCGGCCGCGCCTACTTCCGCGCCGGTCGCTTCGCGCCGGCCGCCGCGGAGTTCGAGGCCGTGGTCGAGTCCCACCCGGTCAACGACTTCGCCCACTTCTGCCTCGGCCGCGCCCTCAGCAAGACCGGCCAGAAGCGCCGCGCCCGCCACCACCTGGCGCTCGCCTGCAATTTGCGCCCGGAGCGGCGCGACTACCGCTACTACCGCCGCCTGCTCGAGGCCGAGACCGCCTGAGGCTCAGAGCCCGGCGACCAGCTTGCCGACGGTTTCCTGCGAGAAGTAGGGGCCGTAGGTGCGGGAGCGGTCCTCGAGGTGCAGGTAGGAGTTGAGGCCGTCGATCTGGGTGCCCCCTTCGATCAGCCAGCCGCCGCCGCTGGCGCCGGGCGCCCAGTGGCAACCGATGCCGAGGGTCGGCGGGCCGGGGAGGGGGAAGCTGAGGCGGTCGTCGCCGGCGTAGGAGGAGTTGCAGGCCTGCATCCGCCGCAGGTTGCCGGGGTAGCCGAAGCTCGCGAAGCGCTGGTTGCGGGGCAGGTCGAGGGCGATCGCCGCGCCGCCGCCGACCGCATCGGCGACGTTCACCCCCTGGTTGTTCGGGGCGGTGAGGAAGGCGCCGACGTCGAAGTTCGAGTTGCTGCGCCGTCGCCACTGCTGCGGTGCGAAGACCTTGTTGCGCCGGGCGGCGAAGGCGCCGAAGGGAGCTTTGCCGGCGGTGTAGGCGGGGACGAAGAGCAGGTCGCGGTACCAGAGGTTGCCGCGGTATTCGGCGCCGGCGTTGACGCAGTGGCCGGCGGTCAGGACCAGCTGTCGGGTCGGGCTGTCGATCGCCGTCCCCGAGCAGTAGCCGCGTTTGCCGCGGATGCGGATGAAGATCCGGCCGTTGACCGAGTAGGGCGGGGCTTCCGGCGTGGCGACGGTGAGGAAGCTGGCGCTCGCCGGCGCCGGTCGGCCGAGACGCAGGTGGGCCTTGCCGTTGCCGTCGCGAACGAGCTCGAGCGGCCGGGCGCTCTCCATCCGCTGCGGGGTCCAGTAGCGGAGCACCCGGTCGCGGGCGGACGCTTCCGCCGCTTCGGCGACGAAGAGCAGCAGCGCGACCGCCAGCGCGAGGCAGAGCACGGCTGGGCTGGTCGCGCGGGCGGGATGGCGAAGCATCGCTGCCCGAGGATATGGAAGCCCGGACGGGTCAGCCGACGAGCGGGACGACGCAGCGGAATTTCTTCGCGGCGGTGGAGAGGGCGGAGGAAACTTTGCCGTCTGACGCAACAGTCACTACGGCGTACACGTCCACACCGGACACAACCGGAACGTCACCACTCCACTCATCCCCGGCCGCCAGCGCCACTCCCGGCTGCTGCGAGAAGGCAACCAGCGAGAGCGCGTCCGGCAGCTCGCCGCCTTGCGCCGCGCAGGCCGCGGCGGCCGCGGGGGCGGCGAGCGCGGTGTCGCTCGCGGTGGTCTGCCAGCAGGCGCCGGCGAAGGCCCGGGTGCCCGACTTGCAGCCGGCTTCGTAGCCGTTGACGGTCCGCGCGTTCTCGGCATTGGCCGCGTTCAGCGCCGTCTCCGCGTCGTGGGCCGACTCGGCCGTCTCGGCGTGGACGGCGGTCGGGACCTGGCCCAGGGTGGAGGCGTCGATCTGGATCCCGGTGATCGACCCCGGCGCCAGCTGGCTGCCCTTGATCGCCCCGGGCTTCAGCCGGTTCCCCGGCACCGAGGCCGGCGCCAGCCGGTTCCCGGGCAGGCTCTTGACCTTGATCGTCCGCCCGCTGATCTTGCCCGCCGCGTACACCGTCCCGCTCAGCGCGACGACCAACGCCAGCCCCGCCACCACCAGCGCCGGCGCCTGCCGACGAAGTCCCTTGCCCATCGAAATCCCCCTTCGGTCCCGTGATCGATCAAAACGCCCTAAATGCCAGAAGCGTTCAAAGTGGCGGCACCCTAAGCGAGCAAATCCCGCCCTGGACGGATGTTCCCGCCCTCAATCGGCGAACGTCTGAGCTTGTCCGGGAGAGCGGAAGGCCGCTAGGCCGACCGTGGTGGAGATCAGGGATTCCAGGTCGTCGGTGCGTTCGAGCGATTGGGTCTCGAGCTCCGGCAGCAAAGCGAGGATCTCATCCAGGGATTCGCCGATCGATGTCCACGCCTGTCGGTCGATAACGACTGGCTTCCAGGAGAGATGGCGGTCGGTGTCCGCGTCGAAGGTCCCGGCTTTGATCGCGTCGGCCACTCGGCCGAAGTAGTTCGCCAGGAAGAAACGGGAAATCTCGTCCCGGACGACCTGAGGAAACGCTTCCCAGGTGGGAGTGTCGAAGTGCGGTCGCTGAGTACTTCTGTAGATCCTTTCGACTCCGCCGCCGCGCCGTCCGCCGTTGCGTTCCTCGATCACCTCGATGAAGCCCCACTTGGCGAGCTCTCTGAAGCACCGGGAAACGTGAGTCATCGAGCCGCCGATTTCCTCGACGAACTGCGAGGGGCTCAGCGGGCGGACACTCACCTCCGCGACGATCCTGCAGCGCCACCGATTCGAGAGCGCCTTGGCCAGCTTCGGGCCGATCGCGTAGAGGGACCCTGACTCGGTGCTGCCAACCGGGCCACCTTGTCGGTGGGCGCCCCGAAGCATCAGCGAGGGTGGCTCGGGGGATCGAAACGCGGCAAGGCCAATCGTCGTCGGGATTGGTTCGCCTTCCGTGTCGCTCAGTCGTCGGTTGGATGCGAGCTCGTGCTCGGCGAGAGAATCGAGCAGCGTGTCCAGTCGTTCGCCGACTTCTGTCCAAGCGGTGCGATCCAGTGCGACGGCGTCCCACGAGAGGTGACGATCGAGCTCCTGGTCGAAGGTCCCTTCCTCGATCGCCGATCGGATCCGTTCCTGGTAGGCGCCAAGGACTGAAAGGGAGGCGCTGGCTCGCTCTCCCTCGGGAACGTCCTCCCAGGCCGAAGTATCGAAGTAGGCCCGACGAATCGCTCGGTAGACGTGCTCGATGGCTGCTCCGCGGCGCCGGCCCGGCCGCTCTTCGACGACCTCTATGTATCCCCACTTGGCCAGCTGCCTGAAGCAGCGCGAAACCTGAGTCAGCTCTCCACCGAACTCGTCCACGAACTGCGAGGGACTGAGGGGCCTGACGCTTACCTCGGCAAGGATGCGAAGCCGCCAAGGGTCTGCAACGGCGCGGGCCATTCTGGGGCTGATCCCGAAAGCTGTTGGTTCTTTCTGGTTGGCGACCGCCACGTTCCCCCTCAATACTCACTGAGCGCTTGGGATAAAGCTTAATTAGTTTCGCACTAAAACTCTTTTTTCCCAAACTCCTCTATCCAAAAAGGAATTACTGGCGGATCGTGCCAGCGATAAATCATCCTCCCCCGTGAGCAATCTTGTGAAGGGGGGTGAGCAGGAATGAAGATCAACGCCACGACGGCAGCACTGCCCGCGGTCAGCACCACCAAGTCCGCCTAGAGACTGCCACGGTTCCCCTTTTGTTCGCAAAAGGGGAACCGTACGTTCCTTACTACTAATTGGGTCTGGAATGAGGAGGAGTGACATGCACAAACAGTGGACGGCGGGGGAATCGGTCAGGGAGACCTATGACGCCTGGGCACCGGTCTATGACGAATTCAACCGCGGCTACATGTTCGAGCGGTGGACCGGCAAGCTGCTCGAGCAGGCCGAGGCGGCCGGAATGGGGGGGAAGCGGCTGTTGGACATTGCCTGCGGCACTGGGATGAGCACCATCCCGATGCTCGACCGGGGCTGGACCGTGACTGGCTGCGATATCTCCTCGGGCATGCTCGATATCGCCCGCGAGAAGATCGGAGAGCAGGCAATTCTGTGTGAGGCGGATATGAGGGAGCTGCCGGACTTCGGGGAGTTCGACCTGGTTTGGGCGATCAACGATCCGCTTAATTACTTGCTTGACGTCGAAGAACTCAAAGCGACCTTCGACGGGATGCGACGCAATGTCGCTGCGGACGGGATCGTCCTTTTTGACATCAACACCCTCGTCACGTACAGGACCTTCTTCAGCAACGAGGTTGTGGTCGATGGGGAGGCTGGGCGCCTCGTGTGGCAGGGGCAACTGTCACCGGCCGACGTAACGGCGGGCACATTTGCCGAAGCGCGGTTCGATGCCGAGGGAGATTCCCAGCTGAGCGCCGTTCACCGCCAGCGACATTTCAGCGAAGCCGAGGTGCTCGCGGCGCTGGACGCAGCCGGGCTCGACTGCGTCGCGCAACTCGGGGAGAAGGACGGCGATCTGACCCCGGGGGTCGACGAAAGCCTCCACACCAAGTCGGTGTATCTCTGCCGGGGCCGGTGACGTTTTCCCCTTCCTGACGAATTACTGCCGGATTCTGCCTTCGTAACCGTTTCCTCCTCCGCCTAGGCTGGCCCAACGATCGCTAATTGGTCGTGGGAATTCAGGCAACGGCGGAGGAGGGACGATGCGCGATGGGGGTCTGACAGCGGATGACGGACGCCTGGCTGCCGACTTGCTGGCCACGCTCGAGGTCGGGCTCCAGGACGCCCTCAACCACCCGACCCGACGCGACATCCTCCGGGCTCTGCACGAGGATCGGCGTTCGCGCAGCGTCTCGGAGATCCTCGGGGACCTGGCGCCGTTGCGGCGGGGTGAAGTTGCCTACCACGCCCAGGTTCTGAAGGACTCCGAATGCGTCGGGGTCGAGAGCAGTCGCCCGGCCCCTTGGGGTCGAGAGCAGGTTCTTGCGTCTTTGGTCACAGCGAGCGATCAGGTGCAGCTGATTCTGCGCGTGACTCGACACACCGACCAGAATCACCGGCAGCGGACCGCGACCGGCAAATCCCCGGGTTTGATGGCGATGTTCCGGGTCCCCCGTCCGACCCACAGCGTGCGCCTGCTGGGTCGCCGCCGGCGGGGATCGGAGCGGGAACGGTGATCAGCGCCTCCGCGACGAAGGACGCGGCCGCCGAGCACGCCCCGACCGCGGCCCCCCTCGATCGCGTGTTGCGCGCGCTCAACCACCCTGTCCGCCGGCGGATCCTGCGCGCCCTGGTCGACGGCACCGGCAGCGCCACCACCATCTCGCAAAAGACCGGGATGGAGTTGAGCGTCGTCTCCTACCACCTGAGCCAGGTGCTGGCCAAGGAATGCGACATCGTCGAGCTCGTCGACACCGTGCCGCGACGGGGCGCAGTCGAGAAGTTCTACCGGCTCAAGTTCCACGCTCTGAGCGGCGCCGATCCGGGCGACGAGGGCAGCGAGCAGCCGTCGTCGCGGCGGATGTCCTTCGAGGAGTGCTTCATCGTCGCCGTCTCGGCGATGGATGCCGACGCGTTCGCGGCCCTGGCCGGGAGCACCTGGGACTGGTCTCTGACTCAGGTAGACGCGACCGCCTGGCAGGAGATCCAGGAAGCCGGCGAAGAGTTCAATGCGAGGATGCGGAAGGCGGCCGAGGCGAGCAGACGCCGGGCCGCCGAAGACGCCCACAGCGTCGTCGTCGGAGTCGCGGCCTTCCCCGCCGCCTCGCCGTCCCCGCCCGCTTCCTGAGCCGACCCTGTCGCTAGCTTCCGGGCTCGATGCCCGACCTCCTGGTGCTTTTCCTCGCCGCCTGCGGGACGGGCGCTCGCGACCGGGTTGGGGGCGATCCCGGTCTGGTTTCTCGGCAGCCGCGCGGCGGCGCTGACGCCGTTCCTGCTCGGGGTTGCGGCGGGAGTGATGGGGGTGGCCTCGATCGTCGGGCTACTGGTCCCGGCCGCCGAGGAAGGGTCAGCTTGGGATCTTGTGGCGGGGCTGGCGGTGGGCGCCGCCTACGCATCTGAGTGCGCCGGGCTCGGGTTGTTCGTGATCCTCGCGATCGCGATCCAGAACGTCCCCGAGGGCACCAGCGTCGCGATCCCGATGGAGGCGACCGGCTACGGGCGGGCGCGGCAGTTCTGGGCGGCGGTGGCGACCAGTACGCCGCAGCCGGTCGGCGCGTCGTCGTCTACCTGGCGGTCGAACAGGTCAATGCCCTGCTGCCGTTCTCTTTCGCCTTCGCCGCCGGGGCGATGCTGAGCCTGATCGCGGTCGAGCTGCTGCCGCAGGCCTATGAGGAGCGCCGTCGCCGGCGGGGCCCGACGCTGGGCATCACCCTCGGGGCCACGGTGATGCTGGTGCTGGACCTCCTACTCGGCGTCTAAGCACGAAACGTCCAGAAAGCGATTCTGTTCCTTGAGGAAGCTCTGAATCGCGGCCTACTCTATCCCGCGCCCGGCATTTTCTTCTGGCGGATGTACGCGGAGCGGATTCCCGCCCGCGCCTAGAAGAGCGCCAGTATCCCGAGCGCCAGGACCGAGACTGCGACGACCGCCAGCGCCAGCGCCGTCGAGGCGCGGTCGAACGGGCCCAGCGCGTTCTCCCTCATCAGTTCGCGGTCCATCGCCAGCGAGCGGATGAACGGCAGCAGGACCAGCAGCAGCACGGCATTCAATGCCTGGGTGAGGAAGAGGAGCTCGATCAGCGGCGCCCCGGGAATCAGGACGATGCCCGCCGCAACCGCGGTGACGACGGCGAAGGTGAGGTAGAAGGTCGGCTCCTCTCGGAGGCTGCGGTCGAGGTCGGCGCGACGGCCGAGGGTCTCGGAGATCGAGTATGCGGTGGAGAGGGGGACTATCGCCGCCGCCAGCAGCGCCGCGCCGAGGAACCCGAGGCCGAACAGGGTCGCGGCCGCGTCGCCGGCCAACGGCTCGAGCGCCCGCGCCGCGTCGCTGGCGTCGTCGACGTCGATTCCCTGGGCGTGGAGGGTCGCGGCGCAGGCGATGACGACGAAGAAGCCGATCACCCCGGTGAGGACGGCGCCGACGATGACGTCGGCACGCTCGTAGCGGAGGTCCTTCACCCCGAGTCGCTTGTCGACTGCGTAGGACTGGATGAAGGCGAGCCCCCAGGGCGCCAGCGTCGTCCCCACCGTCGCCACCGCAACCAGCAGCGCTTCGCGGTTGAGGGGGATGCTCGGCACCACCAGCCCGCGCGCCGCTTCGCCCCAGTCGGGTTGGGCGAGGATCCCGGCCACGACGTAGGCGACGAAGACCGCGCTGAGGGCCAGCAGCAGGTGCTCGACCCGGTGGAAGTTCTCGCGCAGGACGACGATCGACACGCCGACCGCCGCCAGCGGCACGCTGACGTGGCGGCTGGTCCCGGTGAGCAGTTCCATCGCCGCCGCTACCCCGGCGAACTCGGCGCACAGCGTCCCCGTGTTGGCGATCACCAAAGCCGTCGCGACCAGCGCTGCGGCCCGTCCGCCGAAGCGCTCCCGCACCAGGGTCAGCAGGCCTTTGCCGGTGACGATGCCGAGCCGCACCCCGACCTCGTGGAAGACGATCAGCGCTGCGGTCGAGAGGGCTAAGACCCAAAGGAGCTCGTAGCCATAGCGGGCGCCGAGGATCGAGTAGGTGGTGATCCCGGCCGGGTCGTCGTCGGAGAGGCCGGCGAGGATGCCGGGCCCGACCACCGCCAGCAGCGCCGCGAGGCCCCCCGCGCGCAGCAGGCGGTGCCGGTGCCGGGCGATGCGCCAGTGGGCGTGGCGGCCGGGCGTGCGGTGTGGGTCTGGCCCGGGGCGACGGTGCGGAAGCTCCACGGTGAGCCATACCCTGACGCCGCGGCGGGATAGACTCGCCGCGTACATATCGGTCGGTGGTCAAGGGAAGTCCGGTGCAAGTCCGGCGTGGTCCCGCCACTGTGACCGGGTGGAGGAGTTCGCAGGCGCTATCGCGTCAGCCACTGGGGTCGACACCTCGTCCCCGGGAAGGCGCGTCCTCCCTGATCCCGGAAGCCAGGAGACCTGTCCCCGGCCTAGCCAATTCAACCCTCGAGGAAAGGGTGGCGTAAATGCCAAGAATCACCCCGTTCCGGCTGGCGGCCGTCTGCGCGCTGGCTCTGACACTGACGTTTGCCTTCACGGCGGTCGCATCGGCCAAGGGCCTGATGGCGGATCTCCGCGTGGTCGGCTCCGGCAGCAAGGTGCTCGCCGAAAAGACCGTTCCGAGCGCGAACGTCTCCGTCAAAACCAGCTCCAAAGCGACCTGCTTCGGGCCGGGCACCGGCGGCAGCGGCGACAGCGTCGCGCTGAAAGGGAACACGGCGATGGGTCTGCTCGCCAGCGGCGCGAAGACGATCGCCGCGTTGCGACCGCTCTCGATCAGCGACCACTTCGACTTCGGCCTCGCGCTCTGCGGGATCGGGTCGAGCGTCGCCAAGGGGAGTTCGTCCTGGTACCTGAAGATCAACCACAAGTCGCTGGAAGTCGGCGGCGAGGTGGCGAAGATCAAGGCCGGCGACGAAGTGCTGTGGGCGTTGGCGAAGACCGAAGCGCCGGACTTCGCCTACCCCGATGAGCTGGTGCTGACCGCGCCCGAGACGGCCAAGGCCGGAAGCTCGTTCACGGTGCGTGTCTGGGCCTACGACGGCAAAGGCAAGCGGACCCCGCAGGCCGGCGCGAAGGTGACCGGCGCGGCTGCGCCGACCGGCGCCGACGGCCGCACCACGGTGACGCTGGGCAAGCCGGCGAAGCTGATGGCCAAGGCGACGGGGGAGATCCCCTCGGCCCGCGAGGCGGTCTGCGTCGGAGGTAAGTGCCCTAAGTGACGGGACGCCGCGGCATGGCGGTCGTGAGCGCGCTGCTCTGCGCGGCGCTCGCGACCGCCGGCTGCGGTCTCGGCCCCGGCGCCGACGTCGGCGACGTGGGTCTGGCCGTGACGCGGGAATTCGGCGCCGTGCCGGTGCTGAATGAGAGCGTCGGGGCGAACGAATCCGACACCGTGATGCGGGTTCTGGAAGGCGAGGCCGACGTGGAGACGCGCTACGGCGGCGGTTTCGTCCACGGGATCGACGGCGTCGCGGAGGGTTCGCGCGGGGGCGATCCCTACGACTGGTTCTTCTACGTCGACGGGGTCGAATCGCAGATCGGTGCGGCCGAGTACGACCTCGAGGGCGGCGAGCGCGTCTGGTGGGATTACCGCAACTGGGGCACGACGAACCACGTCCCGGCGGTGGTCGGGTCCTGGCCGGCCCCATTCAGCGATGGGATCGGCGGGCGGCGCTACCCGGTGGTCGTCGAGTGTGTGGGCGGGGGAGCGGCGTGCGGCGCGGCGCGCGCGGCGCTCGAGCGCGACGGCGCCAAGGTCGCCTCCGGCGCCCCCGACGACGCGATCCGGGTCCTGGTCGGTCCCTGGGCGCAGGTGCGCAGGGACCCAGCCGCGGCGCTGATCGAGGCCGGCCCGGCGGAAAGCGGCGTCTTCGCGGATCTTCAAAGCGGCGTTCGTC
>JAWVFA010000052.1:0-86664 GCA_033856415.1 Solirubrobacterales bacterium
GATCGACAGGCTGATGAGCGCGACGGAGAGGACGCCGACCAGGGCGCGGTCGCGAAGCTTCATGAGCGACCCTCAGGAGTTCGTGCGGGCTCGGGGCCCGCACTCGTGGCGTCAGCCGCCGATGATGTACGCCGCGATCGAGAACAGCACGAACAGCACCATCAGCGCGATCGTGAACTGCCACAGCCGGCGTTCGATGCCGCGCCGGCTCCGGTAGACGCTGGAGTCGCCACCGAACGTGCCACCGAGGCCCGAGCCGCGGGCCTGCAGGAGCACGGAAAAGATGAGCGCGACGCTGACGATGAGCTGGCCCGCGGCCAGGACGGGATTCACGGTTGGGGATCCTCCTCGGGTGCCGGCGGATGGTAGCAGGGTCACTCCCGCAGGAGCGATCGGCCGGAGATGCCCGGCCACGGCGGGAGCGCGGCCAGCTCGAGCAGGGTCGGCGCGACGTCGGCGAGGACCCCGTCGCCGAGTGAGCGACCCGAGACCGCCCGCCCCGCGATCAGGATCGGCACCGGGTTGAGGGAGTGGGCCGTGATTGGGCTGCCGTCGGCCGTGCGCATCGCGTCGGCGTTGCCGTGGTCCGCGGTCACGACGAGGAGCGCGTCCGTGGCCGCCCCGCTCCCACCTTCGGCCCCCACGCCCAGCGCGTCCGCAATGCGCCCGAGCGCCGCATCGACCGCCTGCACGGCCCGCACCGTCGCGCCCCAGTCGCCCGTGTGGCCGACCATGTCTGGATTGGCGAAGTTGGCGACGAGCACGTCGTAGCCACCCGAGGCGATTCCCTCGACGAGGGCGTCGGCCACGCCCGAGGCGCTCATCTCCGGCTGCAGCTCGTACGTGGCCACCCTGGGGCTCGGGACCAGGACGCGGTCCTCCCCGTCGAACGGCGCCTCCCGGCCGCCGTTGAGGAAGTAGGTGACGTGCGCGTACTTCTCGGTCTCGGCGACGTGGAGCTGGTTACCCCCAGCCGCGGCGATCGTCTCCGCCAGGGTCGTCGCCGGCCGCTGCTCGGGGAAGGCGACCGGGTACGGCCAGCCCTTGCGGTACTCGGTCATCGTCGTCAGGTCGAGCGGCGCCGCGCCGCCCCGCGGGAACTCTTCGAAGCCCGGCTCGGCAAGGGCGCGGCTCATCTGCCGGGCGCGGTCGGGGCGAAAGTTGATGAAGATCGCGACGTCGCCCTCGGCAACGCCGTCGTAGTCGCCGATCACCGTCGGCTTCACGAACTCGTCCGTCTCCTCGCGCTCGTAGGACTCTGTGATCGCCGCCGCCGAGCTCGGCGCGCGCAGCCCCTGGGCGTGGACGATTGCGTCGTAGGCGAGCTTGGTCCGCTCCCAGCGGGTGTCGCGGTCCATCGCGTAGTAGCGGCCGCTGACGGTGGCGACGCGGCCGGCCTGGCGCAGCCAGCGCTCCAGCTCTTCGAGGTACCCCTTGCCGCCGTGCGGCAGCGTGTCGCGGCCGTCGGTGAAGGCGTGGAAGACGACATCGGGGACGCCCTCCTGGGTGGCGAGCTCGATCGTCGCCTCGATGTGCTCCCAGCCGGAGTGGACGCCACCGTCGGAGACCAGGCCGAGCAGGTGCAAACGCCCACGGGGGCTGGTGCGGGCGCGCTCGCAAGCGGCGAGCAGCGCCTCGTTGTCGAAAAAGCTGCCGTCGGCGATCGCGTCGTCGATCCGGGCCAGGTCCTGCTTGACGATCGCGCCGGCGCCGAGGTTGAGGTGGCCGACCTCGGAGTTGCCCATCTGCCCCTCGGGCAGGCCGACGTCCGGTCCCTGGGCGGAGAGCTGGGTGTGCGGGAACTCGCCCCAGAGGCGGTCGAAGACCGGCGTGGAGGCGAGCGAGATCGCGTTTCCCGGCCCCGGTTCGGCCAGCCCCCAGCCGTCGAGGACGATCAGCGCCAGGGAGGGGACCAAAGGAGACATGTAGTCAGCCCGCTGCCTCGACTATCGCGGCGAAGTCCTCGGCGTCGAGACTGGCGCCGCCGACGAGGGCACCGTCGACATCGGGCAGCGAGAGCAGCTCGGCGGCGTTGCCCGGCTTGACCGAGCCGCCGTAGAGGATGCGGACCCTGTCGGCCGCGCCGCCGCGGGCCCGCAGCACGTCGCGGATGAAGGCGCACGCCTCCTGGGCCTCCTCGGGGGTCGCGGTGCGGCCGGTGCCGATCGCCCAGATCGGCTCGTAGGCGATGACGACATTCTCGATCTGGCCGGCCTCGATGCCGCCGAGGTCGGCCTGCAGCTGGCGCTCCAGCACCGTCTCGGTCTCGCCGCCGTCGCGCGCCTCCTCGCTCTCGCCGACGCAGAGGATCGGCTCGAGGTCGGCATCCAGCGCCTTCGCGACCTTGCGGGCCAGCGCTTCGTCGGTCTCGTTGAAGTACTGGCGGCGCTCGGAGTGGCCGAGGACGACCGCCTCGACGTCGAGCTCGACCAGCATCGGCGCCGAGACCTCGCCGGTGAAGGCGCCCGAGTCCTCCTCGTGCATGTTCTGGGCGGCGACCTTGACCGCGGTGCCGTAGCGCCGCTCGACCACCGCGGTCAGCGCCGTGAACGGCGGGCAGACGACGACGTCGGACTGGGTCGCGGCGATCCGCGGCAGCAGCGCGTCGACGAACTCCGCCGCCTCGGCGACGGTCTTGTGCATCTTCCAGTTGGCAGCGATGTACGGGGTGCGCTCAGGCATCGGCGGTCTCCTCTTCGGCGTCGAGCAGGGCCTCCACGCCCGGCAGCTTTTTACCCTCCAACAGCTCCAGCGAGGCGCCGCCCCCGGTCGAGACCCAGTCGACCTTGTCCTCAAGCCCGAACTGGTTCAGCGCCGCGACCGAGTCGCCGCCGCCGACCACGGTCGTCCCGGGCGCCGCGGCAACCGCCTCGGCGACCCGGCGGGTGCCGGCCGCGAAGGGCTCCATCTCGAAGGCGCCCATCGGCCCGTTCCAGAGCACGGTGCCGGCCCCGGCGATCGCTTCGGCGTAGCGCTCGGCGCTGCGCGGCCCGATGTCGAGCCCCATCCAGCCCTCTGGCACCTCCACTCCATCGCTCTCTTTGTGCTCGGTCTCGGCGGAGAACTCGCGACCGAGGACGAGGTCGACCGGCAGCGAGAGCTCGCAGTCGGACTGCTTCGCCTGCTCCAGCGCCTCTCCGGCCAGCTCGACGCCCTCGACCAGCGAGTCGCCGGTCTCGATCCCCTGCGCTTTGAAGAACCCGAAGCACATCGCGCCGCCGATCAGGATCTGGTCGGCGACTTCGAGGAAACGGTCGATGACCCCGACCTTGTCGGAGACCTTGGCGCCGCCGAGCACGACCACCAGCGGCCGCTCGGGCGACTCGACGACCTTGGTCAGCTCGGTCACCTCGCGCTCGAGCAGCAGCCCCGCGTAGGCGGGCAGGTAGTCGGCGACGCCGGCGGTGCTGGCGTGGGCGCGGTGGGCGGCGCCGAAGGCGTCGTTGACGTAGACGCTCGCGAGCTGGGCGAGGTTTTCGGCCAGGTGCGGGTCGTTCTTCGTCTCCCCCGGCTCGAAGCGCACGTTCTCGAGCAGCAGCACGTCGCCGGGTCCGAGCGCGCCGCAGGTGAGGTCGACGTCGCCCTCGATCACGCCCGGCGCCAGCTTCACCTCGATCCCCAGCAGCTCGCCAAGGCACTTCGCCACCGGGGCCATCGAGAGCGCCGGGTCGGGCTTGCCTTCCGGCCGCCCGAGGTGCGACATCAGGATCAGCGCCGCGCCGCGTTCGCGCAGCAGTTCGATCGTCGGCAGCGCCGCGCGGATGCGAGTGTCGTCGGCGACCTCGCCGTCCGCCAGGGGGACGTTGAAGTCCACCCTGACGAGGACGCGGCGGCCCTTGACTTCGGCGTCGCGGACGCTTGCCTTGTCGAAGCCCATCGGCGACCGCCGCCAGCCGTTAGGCGGGCAGGACCTTGCCGGCCAGCTCGACGCAGCGGTTGGAGTAGCCCCACTCGTTGTCGTACCAGCTGATCACCTTGGCCATGCGGCCGTCGCCGATCACCATCGTCGAGCCGGCGTCGACGATCGAGGAGTGCGGATCGCCGACGATGTCGGTGGAGACGATCGCGTCCTCGGTGTAGGCGAGGATCCCCTTCATCGGGCCCTCGGCCGCGGCCTTCAGGGCGGCGTTGATCTGGTCGGGGTCGAGCGGGTTCGGGGTCGTGAAAACGAGGTCGACAGCGGAGCCGGTCGGGACCGGGGCGCGCATCGAGAAACCGTTCAGCTTGCCGTTCAGCTCCGGCAGCACGAGGCCGACGGCCTTGGCGGCGCCGGTCGTCGTCGGGATCAGGTTGAGCGCCGCGGCGCGCGCGCGGCGCGGGTCCTTATGCGGCATGTCCTGCAGGCGCTGGTCGGCGGTGTAGGCGTGGATCGTCGTCATCAGCCCCTGCTCGATCGTGAATGACTCGTGCAGCACCTTGGCCAGCGGGGCCAGGCAGTTGGTCGTGCAGGAGGCGTTGGAGATGACGTGGTGGCTCTCCGGGTCGTAGTCGTTCTCGAAGTTGACGCCGAGGGCGACGGTCACGTCCGGCTCCTTGGCCGGGGCGGAAATGATCACCTTCTTCGCGCCTGCCTCGAGGTGCTTGGCGGCGTCGGTGCGGGCGGTGAAGAAGCCGGTGGACTCGATCACGACGTCGACGCCGAGCTCGCCCCAGGGCAGCGCGGCCGGGTCGCGCTCGGAGAGGACCTTGAGCTCGTCGCCGTCGGCGACGATCGTGTCGCCGTCGACCTCGACGCCGCCGGGGTAGCGGCCGAGGATCGAGTCGTACTTGAGCAGGTGGGCCATGGTCGGGGTGTCGACCAGGTCGTTGACGGCGACGAAGTCGATATCCGCGTTGGCCTCCTTGGCGGCGCGGAAGACATTGCGCCCGATGCGGCCGAAACCGTTGATGCCGACCTTCACAGCCATGAACTCATTCCTCCTGGATTTCGTTTGGGGAAGCCGATCCTAAGGACTCGGCGCTTCCGGCTCCGCGCTAGATCTAGTCGGAGCCGATGGTGATCTCGATCTCGTACCCGTCTGGGTCCTTGAGAAATGCGGAGTAGGAGCCGGAGCCGTGCGAGCGCTGCTCGCCGGGGTCGGCGACGCTGACGCCGCCGGATTTCACCCCGTTCTCCCAGGCGGCCTTGACCGCGACGATCCCAAGCGCCGAGAAGCTGAGCAGGCCGAAGCCGGGCGCCGGGTCGTGCTTCGAGGAGACGAAGAAGACGGGTTTGGCAATACCCCAGCCGATCGTCTGATCCTGCTCGAAATGCCGTCGCCAGCCCAACGGGGCCAGCATCGAGTCGTAGAAGGCGGCGCTGCGGTCGAGGTCGCCGACCTCCAGGAGGACGTGGTGAAGCATTGAGGCTTGGAGGCTATAGATCTAGCCGGATCGCGGGGTCCAGCGGAAGTAGCGGATCGCCAGCAGCAGTCCGGCGATGCCCCAGAGGGCGACGATCGCGAGGTTGTCCCAGGAGACCGCCGATCCGCCGGCCGGGACGTAGGCGTCGAAGAAGGCGTCGAAGAAGTGGCGGACCGGGAAGAGGTTGGCGAAGGAGATGACGCCGTCGGGGAGCTGGTCTTCCGGGATGAAGACGCCGGAGAGGAAGTAGAGCGGCAGCAGCATCGCGTTGACGATCGCCGCGGCGGCGTCCTGCGAGGGGATCGCGGCGGTGAGGGAGATGCCGAGGCAGCAGAAGGCGGCCGCCCCGATGACCAGGGTGAGGAGGATCGCCGGCAGCCGGTCCCAGGGCACGTCGGCGCCGAACAGCGCGCCGATCGCCGCCAGCAGGGCCAGCATCATCAGGGCGACGACGATCGAGTTGCCGACCCGGCCGGCGATGAAGACCCAGGGCGGCATCGGCGTGCCGCGGCCGCGCTTGAGGCGGCCGTCTTCGCGGGCGATCACCAGAGTCATCGCCAGCGTCTGCATCGTCGCCGAGATGATCGCCAGCGACATGATCGCCGGCACGTAGTAGGTGGTCGCCTCGATCCCGCCGCGGACGTCGACGTCTTCGCCGCTGAAGACGACGGCGAGGATGAGGAAGAGGATCACGGGGAACATCACCGTGAAGAAGACCGAGGCCGGGTTGCGCCAGAAGGCCTTCTGGTCGTAGCGGAACTGGTGGCCGACGAGGGCGAGGCCGTTCATTCGGCGCTCCCATCAGCGGCAGGCGCCTCCGCGGCGGCGGTCAGCTCGAGGTAGACGTCCTCGAGCGAGGGCCGGGTGACTTCGAGGCCCTCGAGCGGCTCGCCGCTGGCGAGCGCCGCCGCCGTCAGCTCGTGCAGGGTCTGGACCGGGGTGCCGGTCCGCACGACGACGTCCTGCCCGTCCGAGCGGTAGCGGATCGTCGTCTCCGCGCTTTCACGCTCACCCAGGTCCTGCGGCGTGCCGCGGGCGACGATCTGGCCGGCGGCGATGATCGTCACCCGGTCGGCGAGGCGCTGCGCCTCGTCCATGTAATGGGTGGTGAGGAAGACGGTCTTGCCGATGTCGCGGAGGCCGGCGATCACGTCCCATGCCTGGCGGCGAGCGGAAGGGTCGAAGCCGGTGGTTGGCTCGTCGAGGAAGAGCAGCTCGGGATCGCCGACCAGCGCCATGCCGACGTCGAGGCGGCGCTGCTGGCCGCCGGAGAGGCGACCGGTCCGCTCGTCGGCTTTGCCCTCCAAACCGATCAACGCGATCACGTCCGCGGTGGGGCGCGGCTTGCGGAAGTAGCCGGCGTAGAGGTCGAGCGACTCCCGCACGGTCAGGTAGGGGTCGAGCCGCCCGCTCTGCAGGACGATCCCGATCCGCTCGCGCCACTCGCGGCCGGCACGCTGGGGGTCCTCGCCGAGCACGGTCACCTCTCCCCCGCTGCGCTTGCGGTAGCCCTCGAGGATCTCGACCGTCGTCGTCTTCCCCGCCCCGTTGGGGCCGAGGAAGGCGAAGATCTCGCCGCGGTGGACGTCCAGGTCGATGCCGCGGACAGCTTCGGTAGCCCCATAGGACATCCGCAAACCGCTGATGGAGATGACAGCCTCAGACAAGAGGGGGCGATTTTAGGGCGGGCCGGGGGAGTCTCGCCGGACCCTCCCCGCTTTTGTCCGCCGAGACTCCCCCGGCCCGCCCCTCAACCACCCAGTTCAACATCGCGGTGCTTGACGCGCACGATCACGTCCTCGCGGGCTGCGAGGTCGCGGCGGATGCGGTCGGCGACGGTGATCGAGCGGTGGCGGCCGCCGGTGCAGCCGACGGCGATCGTCAGGTGGCTCTTGCCCTCGGCGACGTAGGCGGGGACGAGGAACTCGAGCAGCGGCAGCAGGCGGCCGTAGAACTCGCCCGCCTGCGTCCCTTGCTCGACGTAGGCGCGAACCTCCTCGTCCATCCCGGTCATCGGCCGCAGCCGCTCGTCGTAATGGGGGTTGGGAAGGAAGCGGACGTCGAGGGTGAGGTCGGCGTCGCGCGGCGGTCCGTTCTTGAAGCCGAAGGTGAGCAGGGTCAGCGCCAGCTTGCCGCTCTCCTCGCGGCCCAGCAGCTCTTCGGTGATCTGGCGGCGCAGCTCGGCCCCGGTCAAGTCACTGCTGTTCATCACTTTGTCGGCGCGCTCGCGCAGCGGCGCCAGCAGCTCGCGCTCGGCCCGGATGCCCTCGACGATCCGGCCTTCCGGCGCCAGCGGGTGGCGGCGGCGGGTCTCCTTGTAGCGGTCGAGGAGCGTCTCCTCGTCGGCTTCGAGGAAGAGGACCATCGGCCGCAGGCCTTCGGCCTCGAGGTCGTCGAGCACCTGCAGCAGGTCGTCGAAGTACTCGCCGCCGCGCACGTCGGAGACGACCGCGGCGCGCTCGACGCCGCTGCCTTCGTGGCGGAACAGCTCGCCGAGCCCGGCGATCATCCGCGGCGGCAGGTTGTCGACGCAGAAGTAACCGCCGTCCTCGAAGGCGGCAATCGCCTCCGACTTCCCCGCCCCCGAATGGCCGGTGATGACCACCAGCGTCACCTGTTTGGGGGCACCGGGGCGACCGCCCCGGTCGACTCCCTCGAACTCCGTCTCCACCCGCTCCGCCATCGGCTTCCTCAATTGGTCCGGTTGAGCTGCTCGTGTATCTCGCGACCTACTTTGCCAGGCAGGCCGGGCACCGCCTCGAGCTCCTCGCGGGTGGCGGCGAGAAACCGCTCCGGCGTGCCGAAGTGTTGCAGCAGGGCGCGCTTGCGCGCCGGCCCAATGCCGGGCAGGTCGTCGAGCACCGAGCCTTCGAGCATGCCGCGGTCGCGGCGGCCGCGGTGGTGCTCGATCGCGAACCGGTGGGCCTCGTCGCGGACCCGCTGCAGGAGGCGCGAGGCCTCCGAGTCGGCGGCGAGGTCGAGTGGCTCGGAGCGGCCGGGGACGTAGACCTCCTCCAACTTCTTGGCGAGGCTGATGACGGTGACGCCACGCTCGGTGAACGGCCGCAGGGCCCGCACGCCGGCGGCAAGCTGGCCTTTGCCGCCGTCGATCAGGATCAGCGAGGGCAGCGAGGAGAAGCTGGCGTCGCGTTTGCGGTCGTGCGGGGAGAGGTCGGCCTGTTCGAGGTAGCGGGCCATCCGCCGCGCCAGGACCTCCTCCATCGAGGCGAAGTCGTCGGGCCCGCCGTTGCCGGTCCCGCCCTCGCGCAGGTCGCCACGGACTTTGAAGCGCCGGTAATCGGACTTCTTCGTTGCGCCGCCCTCGAAGACGACCATCGAGGCGACGGTGTGCTCGCCGCCGATCGTTGAGATGTCGAAGCCCTCGATCCGCACCGGCAGCTCCTCCATCCCCAGCGCCGCGGCGAGCGCCGCCAGCGACTCGACCCGCCGGGTACGACGGTGCTCGCGCCGCAGCCGGTCCTGATCCAGCGCCAGCTGGGCGTTGCGTTCGGCCAGCTCGCGCAGGCGCCGTTTGTCGCCGCGCTCGGCGGCGCGGACCTCGACCTGGGCGCCGCGCCGCTCGCTCAGCGCCTCGGCCAGGACCTCGGCGCGGTCGCGCAGGTAGGGGCCGACGACGATCGTCCGCGGCATCGCCGGCGAGGCCGCGTAGTACTGCGAGATGAACTCCTCGGCGACCTCGGCCGGCTCGCGTTCCCCCTGGTTCTCGAGGTAAAAGCTCTGGCGCTCGGCGAGGATCCCGTCGCGGACCTGGAAGACCTGGGCGTTGGCGTCCTGGCCCTCGACCGCGACCCCGATCAGGTCCGCGGTCCCCATCGTCGCGCCCGCCACCCGCTGGCGCTCGAACAGCGAGCGGATCGCCTTCAGCCGGTCGCGGTGCAGCGCGGCGCGCTCGAACTCTTCAGCCTCGGCCGCCGCCTTCATCTTCTCGTCCTCCGCGCGCTCGATTTGGCGGTAGCGGCCGGAGAGGAAGTCGACGATCGCGTCGATGTTGCGGCGGTATTCCTCCTTGCTGATGTACTCGACGCAGGGCGCCCCGCAACGCTTGATGTAGTAGTCGAGGCAGGGGCTGCCGGAGCGGCGGCCGGGCTCCTTGCCCTCGCAGGTGCGGAACTGGAAGAGCTTGCCGAGCAGGTCCAGGGTCTCCCGCACCCGCTTGGCGCTGGAGAAGGGGCCGAAGTAGGCACGGCCGGAGCGGTGTTTCTCACGGGTGAAGTAGACCCGCGGGTAGTCCTCGTCGAGGCTGACAGCGACGTAGGGGTAGGACTTGTCGTCGCGGAGGCGGATGTTGAAGCGTGGCCGGTGGCGCTTGATGAAGCTCTGCTCGGTCAGCAGGGCCTCGGCCTCGTTGGCGGTGACGAGGCTCTCGATGCGCTCGATCCGCGAGGTGAGGCGGGTGTCGCCGCCGGAGAAGTGGGAGGCGATGCGTTTGCGGATCGAGCGCGCCTTGCCGACGTAGAGCAGCTCGCCGGCGCGGTCGTAGAAGAGGTAGACCCCGGGCTGGTCGGGCAGCGATTTGCGCTGCTGGGCGATCCGCTCGGCGCGGCTCAGGGCCGTGTCGCCGCTTGCTTTCCGCCTGCCTTTGGCCATCGCACTAAGGGTAGGCTGCTGGCCACCCGGCCAACTTTGGAAGTCGAGAGAGGGAGAGAACATTGAGCGAGACCGTCAACCCGCCGCACCTGAACACGATCGGGATCGAGATCGACGGAGAGATCGGCACCCTCACCCTCGACCGGCCCGACGCCTTCAACGCGATGAGCCCGGAGATGATCGGCGAGATGATCGTCGCCTTCGGCTGGCTGGCGGATCGGGCGCCGTTGCGGGGGCTGATCGTGACCGGGTCGGGCAAGGCCTTCTGCGCCGGCGGCGATGTCACCTGGTTCCGCAAAGGAGTCGAGTCCGACGAGATCGACCTGCCCTCCGACGTGCGCCGCGGCGCCGAGGCGCTGCACCAGGCGATCATCGACCTGCGGCGGATCCCGTATCCGGTGGTCGCGGCGATCAACGGGCCGGCGGCGGGCGCGGGGTTCTCGCTGGCGCTCGCCTGCGACATGCGGATCTCCTCCAGCGCCGCCTTCTTCGCCCCCGCCTACGGGCGGATCGGCGCCTCCCCCGACGGCGGCATGACCTACTTCCTGCCGCGCGTGGTCGGGCCGAGTAAGGCACTGGAACTGCTGCTCGAGGACCCGAACCTGAGCGCCGCCGATGCGAAAGAGCTGGGCCTGGTGCGCGAGGTGGTCGAGCCGGACGAGCTGATGGCGAGCGCCCAGGCGCTGATCGGCGAGCTGGCGAAGAAGGCGCCGCACTACGTGCGGATGGCGAAGAAGCTGGTCGGGGTCAGCATCGAGAACTCGATCAACGACCATCTGCAGCTCGAGCGGCACGGGATCGCCGACTCGATGGCGACCGAAGACCTGCGCAACGGCGTCGAGACCTTCTTCAGCGGCGGCACCCCCGAGTTCCACGGCCGCTGAACCCAATTGCCGCGGCGCCCGTATCGCGGCTACAGTCAGACTGACCCAGTCCCCGCGGGAAAGGACCGAGATGAAGAAATTCGCAGCCCTGTTTGCCCTGCTCCTCGCCGCCCTGGCGCTTGTCGCCTGCGGTGGTGGCAGCGACACCACCAGCGAAGAAACCGCCCCGGCCCCCGAAACGACCCAGGAAGCCGAAGGCGAAAAAGAAGCCGAAGGCGGCACCGCCGGCTCCGCCGCGGTAGACATCGAAGCTGACCCGAGCGGGCAGCTCGCCTTCACCTCCGACTCGGCCACCGCCAAGGCCGGCAAAGTAACCGTCAACTTCACCAACACCTCGCCCGTCCCCCACGACGTGCGGATCGAAAGCTCCGGCGGCGAAGAGGTCGGCGGCACCGAAGTCCTCAGCGAAGGCAACGAATCCGCAACGGTCGACCTGAAGCCGGGCGAATACACCTTCTTCTGCTCCGTCCCGGGCCACCGCCAGGCGGGTATGGAAGGGACGCTGACCGTCAAGTAGCGCAACGCGCACAGCGGTGGGAGTTTGCTCGCTATAGCAACGAAAACTCCCACCGCTGTTGCCCTACCCTCTGAAAACGGTTCCCTCAAAGAAGAGCATCGGGCCGGACCGCTCGGTCTGGCCCAGCTCGAATCCCGCCGCGGCCAGCCAGGCGAAGATCTCCCCTTCGGTCGCGACGTGGCCGAAGTCACCGAAGTTGGCGCGGATCAAGGCCTTTTGGCGACGGCTGTCCTCGCCCTTCAGGAAGGTGGCTCCGACCAAGCTGCCCCCGGGCTTGAGCACGCGGGACACCTCGCCGATCGCCGCCTCCGACTCCTCGAAACAGTGCAGACCCCAGTAGGAGAGGAATAGGTCGGCGCTGTCATCCGGCAGCGGGATCTCCGCGGCGTCCGCCCGCGCGAACTCGACCGTGGCGAGGCCACGCTTCTCCGCCCGCCGCCGGGCGCGGCGAAGCATCGAAGGCGAGAGATCGGCGGCGAGATAGCGGACCTGCGCCTCCGAGTCGAGGCCCCGCGACTCAGCCGCGAACGCTCCATATAAGCGCTGTAGGTACGGCCAAAGACCGAGGCGTAGAAGTCATCCGGCGCCATCCGCGAAGCTGAGTCTATGTAGCCATAGACTCCCCAGAGCAACGAGACGAGAGGGAGGTTCCGATGAGCGATCGAGACTTAGACCAGCCCAAGCGCGAGCTCCGAATCGCCTTCGTGCAGTCCTGCTGGCATAAGGATCTCGTCGATCAGATCAAGAAGGGCTTCTCGGCCGAGATCGGCGAGCTAGGCACGCCCGAGGCGAACCTCGACTTCTTCGAGGTGACGGGCGCCTTCGAGATCCCGCTGCACGCTCGCCGGCTTGCCCAAACCGGCTCCTACGACGCCGTCGTAGCCGCCGGCCTGGTGGTCGACGGCGGCATCTACCGCCACGAGTTCGTCGCCGAAGCGGTGATCGGCGGCCTGATGGAGGTCCAGCTCGAGACCGGCGTCCCGGTCATCTCCGCGGTCCTCACCCCCCACCACTTCCACGAGCACGAGACCCATCGCAGCTTCTTCTTCGACCACCTGGAGACGAAGGGGACCGAGGCAGCGCGGGCTTGCGCCCACACGGTCGAGGCGCTCGATCGGCTGCCGTCAGTCGCCTGAAGCCAAAACCCGCGTCACCGAGTCGCCGACGAAGCAGGGCTTCTCGCCGCCCTCTACCTCGAGGGTGAAGCGGGTGATGACCTCGTACCAGCCGGAGCCCTTGTCCTCGACGGAGACGACCTCGGCTTTGGCGCGGATCTTGGAGTCGACCGGGACCGGGGCCGGGAAGCGAATCTTGTTCCAGCCGTAGTTGACGCCGAGGGCGAAGCCGGTGGCGCTGATCAACTCGGTGCGGAAGCCGTCGACGGTGGCGAGGGTGAGGTTGCCGTGGGCAATGGTGGTGCCGTAGGGGCTCTCGGTCTTCGCCCGCTCGGGATCGACGTGGATCCACTGGTGGTCGCCGGAGAGCTCGGCGAAGGCGTCGATGTCGGCCTGGGCGATCGTGCGCCACTCGCTCGGCCCGACCTCCTGGCCGACCAAAGCCTTCATCCCCTCAACTCCCTGAACCTCAGCGGCTGGCATCGGGCGGCAGTCTATCCGCGAGACCGCAAAACCCTCCCTGAAGGAGGGTTTTTGCGGTCTCGGCATTCAGTCGGTCCAGAAGTCGGGGTTGAGCGAGCCGTCGCCGTCGCGGCGGGGGCCGAAGACGAGTACCTCGAGGCCGTCGTCGCCGGCCTCGAAGGCGCGGGTCACCTCTGGCGAGACCCGAATCGCGTCCAGCGTCTCGACCTCGATGATCTCGTCGTCGAGTTTGAACAGGCCGTCGCCGCGGACGACCACGTAGACCTCCTCAGCGTCCTCGTGCTGGTGGCCGAAGGGCTGCCGTTTGTTCGGCTTCAGGCGGTGGAAGCTGAAACCAGTCTCCTCAGTTTCTTGTGGGTGAAGGGGTTGCGCATGGGGTCCTTTCGGTCGCTGACGTCATGGGCAACCTACCCCGGATGGGTAGCCTTGACGCGTGGCCAGTCCCGTCAGTCGCGTCCTGTCCAGCACCCAGCTGGCGATGCTGGCCGAGCACGGCCAAGAACGAACCGCCGAGGTCGGGGAGAAGCTTTTCGAGATCGGCGACGAGACCTATCCCTTTATCGCCATCCTCGAGGGCGAAGCGGCGGTGCTCGACGGGGCGGGGAACGAGATCGTCCGTCACGGCGCCTCCGGCTTCCTCGGCGAGATGAACCTGCTCTCCGGGCAGACGGTCTTCCTCACCGCCGAGGTGACCGAGCCGATGCGCTACATCGCCGTCGAGCGCGAAGAGCTGCGCAAGCTGCTGCGCGAGGACGCGCCGCTTTCCGACATCCTCCTCTCCGCCTTTGTGCAGCGGCGCGAACTGCTGCAGCAGCGACAGGGGATCGGGGTCGAGATCGTCGGCTCCCGCGACTCTGCGCCGACCCGCCAGCTGGTCGACTTCGCCAAACGGCAGCGGCTGCCGTTCACCTGGACCGACCCGGCGGAGGACGAGGAGGCGGCGCGGGCGCTCGAGGGGCTAGAGCCGTCGGAGATCCCGCTGGTGCGACTGCCCGGAGGGGCCGAGCTGCGGGCGCCGAGCGACGGTGAGCTCTCGCGGGCGCTGGGAATCGGCCTGGAGCTCGGCGCGCGCGAGGAGGTCGACCTGCTGGTGATCGGCGGTGGCCCGGCCGGTCTCGGCGCCGCCGTCTACGGCGCCTCGGAGGGGCTGAACACGCTGGTCGTCGAGAGCACCGTCTTGGGAGGGCAGGCGGGGACCTCGCGGCGGATCGAGAACTACCTCGGCTTCCCGGCGGGGATCACCGGCAGCGAGCTGACCAGCCGCGCCGTGACCCAGGCGCGCAAGTTCAATGCCCGCACGGCCACGCCGTACCGGGCGCGAGCGCTGGAGCCGGACGGCGACCGCCACCTCGTCCGGCTCGAGGAGGGCAACGAGATCTCGGCTCGCGCAGTCGTGATCGCCACCGGCGCCGAATACCGCAAGCTCCCGGTCGCCGACCTCGAGGAGTACGAGGGCCTCAGCATCTTCTACGCCGCCGGACCGCCCGAGGCCCAGATCTGCGGCGGCCAGCGGGTCGGGGTCGTCGGCGGCGGCAACTCGGCGGGCCAGGCTGCCGTCTGGCTCGCCCGCGGAGGTGCCCTCGTCACTTTGCTTCACCGCCGCGCCGACCTCGCCGAGACGATGTCGAGCTACCTGCTCGACGAGCTCGACCGGTTCGGCGTCAACGTCCGCGACCGCAGCGAAATCGCCGAGCTGCACGGCAACGAAGGCAGGCTCGAAGCTGTCACCCTGACCGACGGCACCCACCTTCCCTACTCGTTCCTCTTTCTCTTCCTCGGCGCCTCGCCCTGCACCGAGTGGCTCGGCGAGGCGGTCGCCCGCGACGAGAAGGGGTTCATCCGCACCGGTTCGGAAGTCGGCGCCGAAGGCCTGCTCGAGACCAGCGTTCCCCGCGTCTATGCCGCCGGCGACGTCCGCGCTGGCTCGATCAAGCGCTGCGCGATCGCCGTCGGCGAGGGCGCGGCGGTCGTCCGCTTCGTGCACGAGCACTTGGAGCCGAGCCCGGTGTCGCCTTCTTGACCTCCCAGGGCACCTAAAGCCCCACGAGCGGGACCGACTCCACCTGCGAGGAGAGCTCCCCGTCGCGCAGGGCGTGGACCGCGAAACCGGGAGTGTCGACCGGGTGGACCTCGTCGCCCTCGAAGTTGGGGCGAACCTGCCAGTAGGTGCTGGGCGCGGCGAGGACGGGGCAGCCGGCCAGGGCTGAGACCGCGACCCGGTGCAGGTGGCCGCCGACGATCGCCCGCAACTGGGAGTGCCGGGCAACGACCTCCGCCAGCGCCTCGCGCTGCGGCGCCAGCAGGTTGATCGCGTCCCACTCGGGGATGCCGGTGGTGAGCGGCGTGTGGTGCAGCGCCAGCAGGGTCGGCGCCTCCGGCTCGGCCGCCAGCTCCGCGTCGAGCCAGCGCAGGCGCTCGGGTGGGAAGTCGCCGGGGTCCTGACCGGGAACGATCGAGTCGAGAGCGACGAGCCGCAGCCCGCCGACCTGCGTCGAGTAGTTGACCGGTTCGTCCCCAACCCCCGGCAGGTCGAACGCCTGTCGCAGCCGCGCCCGGTCGTCGTGGTTACCGGGGATGACATGAAGCGGAGCCTCGAGCCGCGCGAGCATCTCCCGCGCGACCCGGTACCCCTCTGCGGCGCCATCGTCGGTCAAGTCGCCGGAGACGAGGATCGCATCGGGCCGGTTCGGCAACGCCCGCACCGCCTCGATCACCGCTTCCAGGCGGGGGATCGGGTCCATCCCGTTCTCGTTTCCCCCGATGTGCAGGTCGCTGAGCTGGACAAGAAGGGTCGGCGTCGACACGGCGGCAACTATCGCCCAATCGCCCGCCCTCTGCCTCTCCAGCTCAAGCAACAAGCCGCACCTCGAAGCTCGGCATCGCGATCGCACCGGCGCCGCCGATCAGGGCGAGGATGCGAGTGACGTAGGCCTGGGTCTCGGGGTAGGGCGGGATGCAGTTGCACGCTTCGACGGGGGCGGGGCCGGCGTTGTAGGCGGCGAGGGCGAGCTCGGGGGAGCCGAACTGCCGCAGCAGGTCGGACATCAGGTGAGCCTCGGCGTCGATTGCGGCCACCGGGTCGTAGGGATCCGCCAGCCCGTAGGCGGCAGACGTAGACGGCATGAACTGCGCGATCCCCTGAGCACCGGCCGGCGAGCCCGCCGTCGGGTCGAAGCCCGACTCGGCCATCAACTGCCCGGCCATCAGCGCCGGCGGTACGCCCCATCGGGCCGCCGAGCGGAGGATCGGCTCGCGGTACTGGGCCGGGACGAACGCAGGCAGACTGGTCGAGGTGAGGGCCGAAACGCCTTCCCCATCCGCCGCGACCGCTTCGCCCTCCGGCGAGCAGGGCGCCGGACCGGCTTGAAATCCGTAATGCCAGGCCTCCCAGGAGTAGCGCTGGACGAAGCCAAAGCGGCTGGCGTTGGCGGCGAGCCAGCCGTAGGCGGAGGACGGGCCGAGGTCGAGCTCGGTCGCGCAGCGGTGTAGCGACTGCCCCGGCGGGGCGACCCAGGTCGGGTCGGGGTGGGCGGCAAACAGTTCCGCCTGCTCGGCGTCGGAGCGAAAGCCGGACACCACCATGAGGAAGATCCCAGCGCTCCGGGCCGCGGCGGCCATCTGGTCGTAGGCGGCGGCGACGTCGGGGCGCATCCCCTCGCCGTCGCGCATCGCGAGCGGCCCCCCGTAACCACCTCCGCTGGCCACCTCCATCGCTTCGGCATTCCCTGACCCGTACACCGCGCCCGCTTCGGCGACCGCCGAAGCCTCGACCCGGTGCCCACCGCTCTCTCGCAGCACAGCGACGATTTTCGCTTCGGCGCGCACGGGCGCGAACGAGCTCGCGTCGGGGAAGCGGATCCGAACGCGATCCGGGTCCACCCCGTTGGCCTGCGCCGCCAGAAGGCCAGCGGCACGAGCGCGGACCAGGTACACCGCCTTGGCGATCCGCTCCGGGTTCGGCGTGCCGTCGGCCCGATGCGGCGGCGCCAGCAGCCGCGGCAGGTCGTCCCGCATCGAGCGAACCACCGAAATCGCCACCAGGTCGGCGGCGCGCTGGGTCCTGCCCTTACCGGTCACCGCACCGGCGATCGCGACAAGAGCCAGGGCACCGGCAATTAGCGCCAGCGCCCCGCCGAGGGCGAGGATCAGCGCCTGCCCGACCTCGTCCCGCGCCTTCATCGCCCCGCCACCGCCAGCCGCCGCACCAGCCGCTCGGGCAGGCCTCCGGGCGCACCCGTAGGCAGCACGCCAAAAAACGCCCGTCGCTCGACGACCCAGGCGAGCCGGCGCTTGAGGACGACCGCCGGCAGGCCCCTGCCGATCAGATCGCGAACCGCCAGCGCCACCAGGGCGCGGTCGTCGCCGAGGTCGGCCCGCAGAAGCACCCCAGAGGGGCGCCAACTGGGCGCAGCCAGCACCTCGTGCAGCAGCTCAGGCGGCAGGTGGACGACCGCGCCGGCCTCGCGTGCAACCGTTGCCGCCGCCGAGGCGAGGTCGAGGCCCTCGGGCTCCGCCGCGACCGCGAGGTGGCAGACCTGACCGCGCGCCGCCACCCTGGCGTCGGGCAGGTGGGCCCGAACGCGCTCCTCCAGCTGCCGCGCCGCGGCCGAGGCGATCAGGGTCGGTCGCGGCGCCTTGGCGCCGACGTCCACCAGCAGCCTCGCCCGGTCCACATCGGCCCCGGCGCAGGCAAGCGCCGCCGCCGCGCCGCGCGCCCCCTCGGCGGCGCCGATCCCGGTCACGAGGACCGTGGGAGCGATCTTCAGCGGGTTGAGGAGGACCGTCAACGGGCCGGCCTCGCCGCGGCGCTGCTGGTCACCGTGAGCCGCTTCGCGACCGCCCGAAACGGGGAGGGCGGCGGCAACCGCACCGAGACTTCACCACCCGCGACGGAGACCGCGACGTCGTCCTCCGCCCAACCTGGCAGCGCCCCCCGCGCCGCCTCGGTAGCCGAGCCGCCGGAAGCCAGGGCCAGCGCCCCCGCCTCGGCCGCACCGTCGGCGAGGGTCAGCGCGTACCCGGCGGCGAGCAGTTGCAGCGCCAACAGGGCAGCCAGCAACAGCGCCGGCAGCGCCGCGACCAGCTCGACCGTCGCCTGGCCACGCTCAGCCACCGCCGGCCTCCAGCTCGCTCCGCGCGCCCACCCGCAGCTCCGGCAGCGCCGGAATCAGCCGCGGCACCTCGACCCGCACCGCCACTCCCTCGCCTTCCTCGACCCTCGCCCCCTCCCTCATCGAAGACGGCAGGGCCGAGCGGGCCGCGGCGGAGGCGTCCCCGCCAACCGCGGCCGCCCGTGCCCCTGCCCGCGCCGCCACGCCCGCCGACCAGAGCGCCTGGCCGGCGAGCGCGATCTGCGCGGCCACCAGGAGCGCCAGCAGCAGGAACGGGACCGCCGCGACCAGCTCGACCGAAGCGGTCCCCTCCTCCCCGTGCGCTGCGTCCCCGGCTTCTGGCGGCATGCGGAAAACCTGCCGAGACAGACCGCACCCGTGGCGCGCAGAACGCAAAATCTTCGCCGCGGATTAGCTGCGCCTTCGTAAACTGAGGGCATGCAAGCCGCCCGCAACGTCGCAATCATCATGGTGCTGGCCCTGCTCGTCGCTTTCCTGCCCAACGGCAACAACGTCGCCGATGCACTGCTGACCGCCTTGACGATGGGCCTGCTGGCGGGGCTCTCCTGGATGCTCTACACCCTCAGCCGCCAGAACCAACTGACGCTGGCGACCCTCACCGACGGCCGCCGGGCGATCCTCTACGGCGCCTTCGGGTTGATGGCGCTGCTGATCGCCGGCGCCGACAAGATGTTCGCCACCGGCGGCGGCTCGGTCCTCTGGATCCTCCTCTTCGCCGCCGCGGCAGCCGGCATCTGGCGAATCTGGATGGAAGCCAACACCCTCAGCTAAACGGAAGTCGAGGGCCGAAGCCCTACTTGTGCGTCATCACGACGATGCCGGTGATCACCGAGCCGGCGACGCAGAGCAGCGCCACCACTCCGACGATCGCCGCCGTCGCGGCCGCCACGGGACGTTCGCTGCGACTCAGCTCGGTGAACTGACCCGCGCCCCAGATTCCGACCGAGAAGAGGAAGGTGACGCCGATCCCGGCGATCACCGAGGCGGCGATGGTCTGCAGCAGTTCGTCGGTGTGGACGATGGTCGCGATCACGTGCCGGTCGCCTCCACGGGTGCTCCCCCTCGCGCTCGCCGGGCAAAGGCGGCGGCGACCAGCGAGAGCGCCATCATCGTGACGAGGATCGGACCCAGCGGCCCGGTCCCGAAGATTCGCGTGAACCCGTAGGTGAGGCCCCCGATCGCCGCCGCCGCCGGGAGGGTCAGCAGCCAGGCGACGAAGATGTTGCCGGCGACGCCCCAGCGCACCGCCGATAGCCGTTTGGCCGCCCCCGCACCCATCACGCCGCCGTTGATCACGTGCGTGGTCGAGAGCGGAAAGCCGAAATGGGTCGAGGCGAGGATCACCGCCGCGCCCGCCCCCTGGGCCGAGAAGCCCTGGGCGGCGTCCATCTTGATGATCCGGGTACCGGTGGTCTTGATGATCCGCCAGCCGCCGCTGTAGGTGCCGGCGGCGATCGCCGCCGCCGAGGAGGCGATCACCCAAAAGGGCGGGTCGGATTCGGCGCCGAGGGTGCCGTTGGCGATCAGGGCGAGAGTGATGATCCCCATCGTCTTCTGGGCGTCGTTGGTCCCGTGCGCCAGTGCCAGAAGCCCGCCGGAGACGATCTGCCCATAGCGATAGCCGCGGCTGACGATCCCGGGTCTCTGCTTCCCCACCACCCGGTAGGAAAGCCCGATCGCGAAGCCGGCGACGAGGAAGGCGAGGATCGGGGCGACGACCGCCGGGATCAGGACTTTGCCGATCACCCCTTCGGCGATCACCGCATCGAAGCCGACGGCGGCGACGGCCGAGCCGACGACCCCGCCGATCAGCGCGTGCGAGGAGCTAGAAGGCAGGCCGAAGTACCAGGTGATCAGGTTCCAGGCGATCGCCCCGATCAGCCCGGCGAAGACGATCGTCGGGGTGATCACTTCGGCGTCGACGACGTCTTTGGCGACGGTCGCGGCGACGCTGATCGAGATGAAGGCGCCGACGAAGTTGAGCAGCGCCGCGAACCCGATCGCCACCTGTGGCCGCGCCGCCCCGGTCGAGATCGAGGTGGCGACGACGTTGGCGGTGTCGTGGAAACCGTTGGTGAAGTCGAACGCCAGCGCCGTGGCGATGACGATGACGAGAATGACGTCGCTATCCACGGACGCTCGTCACGAGTTCTTGATGACTATGCCCTCGAGGATCTGCGCCGCGGTCTCGGTCGCGTCGATCGCCTCCTCGAGCACCGCGAACATGTCCTTCCAGCGGATCACGACCATCGGGTCGATCCCATTGGAGAAGAGCGAGGCGACGGCGTCGCGGGAGATCCGGTCGCCGTCGTTCTCGAGCCGGTGGATCTCGATCCAGTACTTGTCGAGGTCCTTGAACGAGGGCAGGTTCTCCAGCCCCATCGCCAGCTGTTCGCAGGAGGCGACGAGGACTTTGGTCAGCGCCTGCGCCTGCTCCATCGGCGCCTCGATCTTGTAAAGGCCGAGAAAGTCGGCGGCCTCCTCGGTGAAGTCGACAACGTCGTCCATCCGGGTCGCGAGGGCGTAAATGTCCTCGCGGTCGATCGGAGTGACGAAGGTCGTGTTGAGCCGTTTGATGATTTCGTGGGTGATCTGGTCGCCCTCCTGCTCGGCCAGGAGGATCTCCCGCGAAAGCCCTTCGCTCTCGGGCCAGGTGTGCATCATCTCGTCGAGCAGTTTGGCCGCCCGCACGGAGTTCTGACCCGCCTGAATGAAGAGGTCGAAGAAGGTCCGGTCGCGAGGGAGGAGCGAGAAGCGCGCCACTGCCGCGCATCCTAGTGACGCGGGAGGCGCGGAGGGGTCCTAGGCGGGAGAGGTGGCCAGGTGCTCTGCGGCACGTGCGGAATGCCGGGCCATCAGCTCCTCCTGGACGCTGCGGACTTCCCCGTCGGGCTGGCGCCGCGTCCAGGTGCCGTCGGCGGCCAGGTCCCAGGAGTTGGCGTTGTCGGCCAGCGAGCGCTCCAGCACGTCAAGCAGCTCGGCCTTGAGCGCCGCATCCTCGACCGGGGCCACCAGCTCGACCCGGCTGTCGAGGTTGCGCGGCATCAGGTCGGCCGAGCCCATCAGCACGCGGGTCTCCTCGCCGCGGCGAAAGACGTAGACCCGCGAGTGCTCGAGGAAGCGGCCGACGATCGAGCTGACGCTGATGTTCTCGGAGAGCCCCTCGACCCCCGGCCGCAGGCAGCAGATCCCGCGCACGTTGAGGTCGATCCGGACCCCCGCCTGGGAGGCTTCGTAGAGCGCCTGGATGCAGCGAGCATCGACCAGCGAGTTCATCTTCAGGGCGATCCGCGCTTCCTCCCCGGCCTTGTGCGCCTCCGCGGTGCGTTCGATCTCCTCGACGATCCGGTCGCGCATCGTCGTCGGCGAGACCAGCACCTTGCGGTACTCGGCCGGCCGGCCGTAGCCGGTGAGGAAGTTGAACATCTCGGCGACATCGGCGCCGATGTCGGGATCGGCGGTGAAGAGGCCGAGGTCGGTGTAGAGGCGCGCGGTTTTCGGGTTGTAGTTGCCGGTCCCGACGTGGACGTACTCGCGCACCTCATCGCCCTCGCGGCGGGCGACGACGATCGCCTTGACGTGGGTCTTCAGCCCCGGGATCCCGTAGACGACGTGGACGCCCGCCTCCTCCAGGGACTTCGCCCAGTGAATGTTCGCCTCCTCGTCGAAGCGGGCTTTCAGCTCGACCATGCAGACCGCCTGCTTGCCGCGTTCGGAGGCGCGGATCAAGGACGGGACAAGCGGAGAATCGTCGCTGGTCCGGTACACGGTCTGCTTGATCGCCAGCACGTCGGGGTCGGCAACGGCCTGGGAGACGAAGCGCTCGACCGAGGTCGCGAAGGAGTCGTAGGGATGGTGGACGAGCAGATCGCGCTGGCGGATCTCGGCGAACATGTCGACCGGCTCCTCGTCTTCTCCCTGCAGGCGCGGCTGGGTGACCGGCGTCCACGGCGGCCAGCGCAGCTCGGCGTGGCCGGGGACGTCGGCGATCGTCTCCAGGTCGGCGAGGTCGATCAGCCCCTCGACGTCGTAGACCTCGCGGTCTTCCAAGCGCAGCGCGCCGACCAACTGCTCGCGCAGCTTCGGGTTCATGTCGGATCCGACCTCGAGCCGCACCACCTCGCCGAAGCGGCGGCGGCGGAGCTCGTCCTGCACCGCCTGCAGGAGGTCGTCGGCCTCGTCGGACACGGTGAAGTCGGCGTCCCGGGTGACGCGGAAGTAGCCGTAGTCGACGACCTCGGTCCCCGGGAAGAGAGCGTCGAGGTTGGCGGCGATCACGTCCTCCAGGGGGACGAACGAAGTCCCCCCGTCGCCCAGCGGTATGAAGCGACCGAGCAGCTCCTTCGGGACCTTGATCCGGGCGATGATCTCGCTGCCGCTCTCGGGGTCCCGCAGCAGCACGCCGAGGCTGAGCGAGAGGTTGGAGATGTAGGGAAAGGGCCGGCCGAGGCCGATCACCAGCGGGGTCAGCGCCGGGAAGACCTGCTGCTCGAAGCGGGCGTCGATGTCGCGGCGCTCCTCCTCGGTCGCGGAGTCGAGCGAGACGATCCGGATCCCGCTCTCCTCGAGGGCGGGACGGATCTGGCCGTTGAAGCACTCGCAGAGGCGATCGTCGAGCTCCAGCACCCGCGCCTGGATCGCGTCGATCTGCTCCTTCGGCGTCAGGCCGTCAGGCCCGCGGGCTTCGATCCCGGCATCGAGCTGGTCGAAGAGGCCGGCGACCCGGACCATGAAGAACTCATCGAGGTTGTTGGCGTAGATCCCGCAGAAGCGAAGCCGCTCGAGCATCGGCACCTCGGGATCCTCGGCCAGCTCGAGAACCCGCTGGTTGAAGTCGAGCCATGAGAGCTCGCGGTTGAAATAGAGAGCGGGATCGTCGATCGGCCCATCGTACTGAGGCTCCATCGGCTCCCCCGGGGGCGCCGTGCTACTGCGCGGCGCGTTTTTATGCGGCACGGGCGAGGGTCTGCGGGCGCGCCGCGGCGGCGGCGTCGAGCGCCCGGCGGTAACCGGACGACAGCTGCGCCATCGAGCGCTCCCAGGAGCGCTCGATGGCGGCGCGCGAGGCGGCCTCGCCGAGCTGCCGGCGGAGCCGCGGCGAGGAGGCGAGCTGCAACAGCATGCCGGCCAGATGGTCGGCGTCGGGCCGGCAGAGGAGGCCGGTGTGGCGGTTCTCGACCAGCGCCGCCGGGCCGCCCTCGGCGACGGCGACGATCGGCAACCCGCTGGCGGCCGCCTCGAGGATCACCTGGCCATAGGTGTCGGTGCTGCTGCAGAAGAGGAAGGCATCGGCGCTGGCGTAGGCGCGGGGAAGGTCCTCGCCGGAAAGCCAACCGAGGAAGGTGGCGCGGTCGCCGAGCCGCTGGCGCAGCTCCGCCTCCTCGGGGCCGCCGCCGGCGAGCAACAGGTGCAGGCGGGGATCGGCCTTGTACGCGCGTAGGAAGCTCTCGGCCAACAGGTCGACGCCCTTCTCGCGGGTCAGGCGCCCGGCATAGAGGACCTTGATCTCCCCCGGGAAGGCGTCGCGATCGGCCTTGGCGGGGTTGAAGCGGGCGGTGTCGACGCCGCGCTCCCAGCGACCGATCCGGGTCGGGTCGGCGCCGAGGGAGACAACCGAGGCGTCGGCGGAAGGGCTCGGCGAGAGAACCGCCGCCGGGGCCGAGTAGAAGGCGCCGAGGCCGGCGCGGGTCAGCGCCTCGAGGCCCTCGTCGCGAGTGCGCATGCCGGCGTAGGTGGCGATCTCGGTGTGGTAGCTGGCGAGGAGCGGGACTCCCGTGATCCGGCTCATCAAGGTGGCGGCGATCCCCGCCGGGCCGGGGGCGGTGACGTGGACGAGGTCGTAGGAGCCTTCGGCCAGGGTCTCGACCAAGTCCGGCAATCCCGGGACGCCGAGGGTCATCCCGTCGTAGAAGGGAATCTCCAGCTCGGCCGCGGCCGGGAGACGGCGGTCGACGCCGGGGTCGGTGCCGACCACGTCGACCTCGAAGCCGGGGACGCCGCGCTCGCGAATCTGCTCGATCGTGTGGGTGACGCCGTGCATCGAGCCGATCCCGTCGGCGATCACAGCAACCCGCTTGCGCTCGCCGCGGCGGTCGCGGAGCTTCGCCTTCTCAGCGCCGAGGAAGGCCGTCGCCGGGGCGTAGGGAACTGCGGGGACCAGGGCCTCGAAGAGGAGGCCCACCGCAGCGGAGAAGTCGCCACCGACCGCCGCCTCGACCCCGCCCTCAACGGCCGCGCGGAGGCGCCTGTCGTGGATCCGGCGGGCGCGGCGATAGAGGTCGGCGTGGGAAAACTCGTCGGCCTGCAGGTAGGCGATCAGCTCGCTCCCCCGCAGGTCGAGACCGATCCCGTCGAGCCAGGCCTCAAGCAGGGCGCGGGCGTCCTCGGGGCCGATGTCGGCCGCGATCTTCCCTTCCCGCGCCGCCCCCTCCCGGATCACCCGCTCGGCCATCTTCAGCACGGCGGAGGGATCCGGCCGCCGAGTTGCCTCTTCGTCTCGCATAGCGAGACTTTTCGGCAACTCGCCGGTGAGGGAGCGGGTGGCGAGCGCCATCGCGGCGTGGGCCCACTTGGCGGCGCTGCCTTGTTCGCCGTGGGCTTCAGCATCGCCGCGGCGCAGGTGGGCGAGAAACTCTTCCGGCGTCGCGGCCGCAGGCGCCTCGGTGAAGGTGCGGCCGATGTCGACGCCGGCATGGTCGTCGGAACCGCCGATGCCGGTACCGCCGTGCGTCTCCACGTAGATCGCGGCGGGCATGTTCAACTCGGCGGCCCGAGAGCCGTTGCGGACCTCCCAGATCGGGAAAAGTTCCGCCAGTCTTCGCCGGTGGCGTCGGGTCAGCGGCGCGGCAACGTTGAAGAAGGGATGCGCCAGGGCGCAGACGATCCCTTGCTCGTGAAGGTATGCGGCGCAGGCTTCGACGTCGCCGGAGTGAGCCTGCACCCACTCGTGGTCTCCGGGATCGATCCCGTAACAGAGGACGTGAACCGCCTGGGGCTCGCCGGCGAAGCGGGCGGTCAGCTCCTCGGAGACGAAGCAGTCGGGAAGATCGGCGAGCTCGAGGCAGCCGTCGATCGTGTCGTGGTCGGTGATCGTGACGAAGTCCATCCCCCGCCGCCTGGCGAGCTCGTAGACCTCCTGCGGCGGCGTCGCGCACTCCGGCAACCCAAGCGAGCGCTGGACGCCCAGCTTCGAGAAATGCGACGCGGTCGAGTGGCAATGCATGTCAACGCGGGAAGTCATCGATGCTCTCCCTATCTCGGATCTGTCTTGTGCTTACAGGGTTCGCCACCGCCGGGGCCGAGATGTGAAAAGGCGGAGAACCGCGACAAACAGGCCGGCACCGAGTGGGAAGCCGGTGCCGGCCGTGCTGCGGTACGCCGAAGCGGATTCGCCGGCGCTACAGCGAGTCGACCGCTTTCAGGCCGGCCTGCTGGACGACCTTGGGCAGCGGGGCGAAGTCAAGCGCCGCGCCGTATTTCTGGCCAATGGTCAGGGCGTAACGGGCGAACTGCTGGAGGAACCCCTTCTGCGGCGAATCGTGCGGGACGATCGCGTAGGTGAAGGTCGAGATCGGGTAGGCGATCTTGGCCTTTTTCGGGGGGTTGGTGATGCTGATGGTGTTCGTGGCCGGCAGGCTCTTTACGGTCGAGGCCGCGGCCGAGATGTTGGGGATGTTCGGGAGCTCGTACTTACCCGCCTTGTTCTGGATCGCTGCGGCGTGGACGCCGGCGGCGATCAAGTAGTAGGCGGAGATGTAGCCGATCGCTCCGGGCGTTTTCACGACCGTCGCGGTGACGCCGGCGTTGCCTTTGGCACCGATCCCGTGGTTGAAGCCGACAGTGGTCGCGTAACCGACTTCGCTCTTCCAGGCGCTGCTGACCTTGGAGAGGAAGTTGGTGAACGAGTAGGTGTCACCGGAACCGTCGCTGCGGAAGACCGGCGTGATCGTCAGGCCCGGCAGTTTGACCCCCGGGTTGACCTTCTTGATTTTGGCGTCGTTCCACTTGGTGATCTTGCCGAAGTAGATCCCGGCCAGAATCGACCCGGTCAGGTTCAGCTTCTTGACGCCCGGAATGTTGTAGCCGATGCCCGTTGCCGACAGCGCCCACGGGATGTGAACGCAGCCGTTGCAGGCGCTCGCCTGTTCCGCGGTCAATGGCGCGTCGGAGGCGCCGAAATCGACGGTCCGGGCGGTGATCTGCGCGATCCCGGTGCCGGAGCCGACAGCGGCGTATTTGACCGGGATCCCTTCTTTGATTTCGAAGGTGCTGATCCAGTTGGCCATCAGCGGGGCGACGAGGGTGGAGCCGGCGCCGGTGAGGCCGGCAGCGGAGGCGGAGGCGGCCGTGACGGTTGCCGTGCCTCCAACCGTTGCTGCCACCGCGATCAAGAGAGTAAGCAACCTAGTGCGGAGCAAGATGATCCTTTCAACTCGTTTATCTGTTCGAAACGGCTGGAAGGTTCGCGCTATCCGGGTGGACAAAATGTGTCAATGTCGTGAAAAACACAGTGTTAAAACTATGTAACAGAGATGTGAGTTGTGTCAATTCTGTGAAAACACAGTTCGCATTGGGGTGAAACTGCATTTGCTCGTCTAGGCTGCCGGCCGATGAGCACGGCTTCCCCCTCCGCCGTCCAGGTGAGCGGCCACGCCGGGCGCATGAGCCCGCTGCGCAAGCGCCTCGACCTGGTCGGCGACCGGCTTCTGTTCGGCGTCTGCCTTTCGGCGGCGCTGCTGGCCGCCGGGGTGATCGTCCTCGTCGGCTACCAGATCGTCAACGGCGCCTCGGCGGCGATCTCCGAGTTCGGCCTCGCCTTCGTCTACGAAACGACCTGGCAGCCGAACTTCGGAGTCTTCGGCGCCGGCTCGCTGCTCTTCGGGACCGCGGTCACCTCGGCCTTCGCCCTGGTCCTCGGGGCGCCGATCGCGATCGCGATCGGGCTCTTCCTGACCCTGCTGGCGCCGCGCGGGGTCCGCAGCGTCGTCGGGCCCCTGGTCGAGCTGCTGGCGGCGATCCCCAGCGTCATCCTCGGCTTCTGGGGCCTTCTCGTCCTCGGCCCATTCGTGCAGGCGACGATCGAGCCCACGCTGCACAGCACGCTCGGCTTCCTGCCGATCTTCGGCGCCCCGGAAACGACCGGGCTCAGCGTCTTCACCGCCAGCCTGATCCTGACGCTGATGGTGATCCCGATCATCGCCTCGATCTCCCGCGACCTCTTCCAGTCGGTGCCCCGGGAGCTGCAGGACGGCGCCAGCGCCCTCGGCGCCACCCGCTGGGAGGTTGTCCGCGGGGTGGTCTTGCCGACCACGTCCTCCGGGGTGGTCGCCGCCTGCCTGCTCGGGCTGGGGCGCGCGCTCGGGGAGGCGATCGCCGTCTCTCAGGTGATCGGCGCCGGCTCCGACCTGCAGGCTTCGCTGTTCAAGTCGGGGGACACCCTGGCCTCCCGGATCGCCCTGCAGTTCCCGGGAGCGCTAACCGAACTCCACAAGGCCTCGCTCTTCTACTGCGGTGTGATCCTGCTGGCGATCGGGCTCGCCTCGAACCTGATCGCCCAGGCGATCGGGCGACGCTTCGGCTACCAGGGGGCGACGGCGCGATGAGCGCGAGGGCGATTCCGGATCCGGCCGCGCCGCTGACCCCGAGCGGCAACCTGCGGCGTCGGCAGGTGGTCAGCCGCGCCGCCGAGCTCGCCGCGACCGGCGCCGCGGTGATCGCGGTCGGCTCCCTCGCGATCGTCATCTACACCGTCGTCGCCCGCGGCGCCAAGGCGATCGACCTCGACTTCATCTTCACCGGCTCCCCGACCGGGGTCGGGCCGATGCTGCTGGGAACGCTTGTGATCGCCCTCGTCGCCACCCTGATGGCGATGCCGGTCGGGGTCCTGATCGCGCTCTACCTCACCGAGTACGCCGGAGCCCGCGGCTCCGGGGCGCTGCGACTGACGCTCGACCTGCTGAACGGGCTGCCCTCGATCATCCTCGGGCTCTTCGTCTTTGCCCTCCTCGTCGACCACAAGCAGCAATCGGGCTTCGCCGGCGCGGTGGCGCTGGCGATCATCGAGCTGCCGCTGATCGCCCGCGGCTCGCAGGAGGTCCTGCTGCTGGTGCCGAATGGCTTGCGCGAAGCCTCCGACGCGCTCGGGGTGGCGCGCTGGCGCTCGGTCCTCACCGTGGTCCTGCCCACGGCGCTCGGCGGCATCGTCACCGCAACCGTGCTGGCGGTCGCGCGGGCGGCGGGCGAGACCGCACCGCTGATCCTCGCCAGCTCGGTCTTCGACCCCAAACACTTCTCCGTCAACCCCTTCGAATCGATGCCGAACGTGCCGGTGTGGATCTACAAACTCTCCGAAGAAGGCAACCCCGAAGGCTTCACCGAAGCCTGGGGAATGTCGCTCCTGCTCGTCTCATTCATCCTCTTCGCGAGCCTCGGCGCCCGAGCGCTGCTGGCCCGCAGCAAACGAAAGCTGGGCTCATGACCCATCCCGACCAGGCCGTCCCCTCGCGGGTGCGGATCCAGACCGGTGCCCCCCCGATCCCCACCGCTGCTACCGGAACGACGGCGGCAGCCGCGATCCAGCCCGAGCTCGTCTTCGACTCGCGGGACGTCTCGATCTTCTACGGCGCCAAGCAGGCGCTGACCGCAGTCACCCTCGGCATCCGCCGCGGCGAGATCACCGCCCTGATCGGCCCCTCCGGTTGCGGCAAGACGACTTTCCTGCGCAGCCTCAACCGGATGAACGACTCGGTCCCCGGCTTCCGCATCGAGGGAAGCGTCCGCTACCACGGGCACGAGCTCTACGGCGGCAACGTCGACCAGGTCGAGGTGCGGCGGCGAATCGGGATGGTCTTCCAGAAACCGAACCCCTTTCCCAAGTCGATCTACGACAACGTCGCCTGGGCGCCTCGCAACCTCGGCCTGCGGCGCGGGCTCGACGAGCGGGTCGAGCGGGCGCTCCGCGGCGCCGCCCTCTGGGACGAGGTCAAGGACCGTCTCAAAGACAGCGCCCTTGGGCTCTCCGGTGGGCAGCAGCAGCGGCTCTGCATCGCCCGGGCGATCGCGATCGAGCCCGACGTCCTCCTCCTCGACGAGCCCGCCTCGGCCCTCGACCCGATCGCCACCGGGGCGATCGAGGACTTGATGCACAGCCTCAAAGGCCGCTTCACGATCGTGATCGTCACCCACAACATGCAGCAGGCGGCGCGCGTCGCCGACCGCACCGCCTTCTTCAGCCTCGAGACGGGAGGCGAGAAGCCGGTCGGGACCCTGATCGAGGTCGACGAGACCGAGCGGATCTTCTCCCAGCCGCGGGACCCGCGGACGCGGGACTACGTGACCGGCCGCTTCGGCTAGAGGCTCAGGCCGCTTGCGGTAGGGAGGGACGGGTGTCCCCTGCCCTTCCTCGGATTTTCGCCGCTAACTCACTGTCTCTCGCCAAGTGGCCAGTGCGAAAATCAGGACGCCGGTCGGTCAGGGGACACCCGTACCGCAACGCTCCGTCCCTCAACGCTTGAGGATCTCGGCGCCGCTGACCTGGGCCAGGAGCGGCTTACCGCACTGCCAGCAGAAGGTGGCGCCGCTGGAGTGGGGCGCGCTGCAGCCGGTGCAGGCGGCGGCGGCGCCGGTCTCCTCCAGCCGCAGGATCCGTTCGACCTCGCCTAGCTCGGCGTCCGCGTCCTGCAGTGGGACCGCCCGCTTAACGATCAGCCCGACGTCGATGCTGTTGCGGACGGCCATCTCGTAGACGAGGCCGCCGAGGTCCCATTGCAGCTCGGCGACACGGGCGGCAAGCTGCTCACGGCGCCGCTCGAGATCGACGATCGCCTCCGCTTCGCGGGTGGCGCTCATTCGAAGAAGTTCCCTTCGAATTCGCCCTTGCCGTTGCAGCCGGCGACGCCCGGATCGCAGTCGCCGCCGAGCTGCTGTTCGGGTGGGGCGATCTTTACGCCCGGTGCCGGTTCGAAGACTTCTTCGGTGGCCTTGCTGGCACCGCTGTCCCCCGTCGCGGCCTTTTCCTTCGCCTTTTTCACGTGCGCCGGGCTGGCTTTCTTGCCGCCCTTTTTGGCGCTTGCGCCGCCCGCCGCCGAAGCGGTCGCGGCCGACGTTTCACCGCCACCGCCGACGCGGATGATCTGCGGCGCGGCGGCATTGCCGACCCCACCGTCGCCGGAGCGCCCGATCATCACGCCGACACCGAGCGCGAGCACCAGGGTGGCGACGACGGCGAGGAGCGAGGAGCTGGCGGAGATGGAGGGGCGCCGGCGCGACGGCGGCTCGGGGACTGCCGCCGTCGCTGCCGGCTGGGGACGCTTGCTCGCGTCCATGTAGGTGACCGCGTCCATGATCGGCAGCCGCGGCTCCCCGCGCCGCTGCCCACAGGAGAGGCAGTAGCGCTGGTCTGGGAGCAGGGACGATCCGCAGCTGGGGCAGGCGTCGGACACGGCAGCCATCTTCCCGGCGACCCCCCACCCGGCATGTTTAGGAGTTGTAAATCGGACCCAGGATCTTCACAACCTGACGACGGGGCACGGCGATACTCGCGCTGCCTTTGACCGAGAAAAAGGACGAACAGGCGCTGCCCTCCCCCTGGGCCTTGGCGATGGCGGTGCTGGGAATGCTGGCGCTCGGCGTGCTGATCGGCTCGGTCACCGACCATTACTCCCGGAACGCGGGCTTTGCGACGGTTCTGCTCGAATCCGCCGCGCCGCCCGCCGAAGAGGCGGCCCCAGGGGATTCCGGCCGCGGATCGGCCGCAGTGGAAGCAACGGGCGGAGAACCGGCGGCCACGGCAACCCCCTCGGCGTCTCCCGCCGAAGCTCCCCTGGTCGAAGAACCGCTGCCCGGCGCCCCGAAACCGGAAGTTCCGCTGGTGGAAGAAGAACTCCCAACCGGCCTGCCGGAAGTGAAACACGTCCTCGTGGTGATGCTGAAGGAAGGCAGCTTCGAGGCGCCCGGCGGCGACAGCGCGAAATCGAGCTCCTCAGCCGAGACGAAGTCGAGCGCGCTGGGCGGGGAGCTGCCACAGCAGGGCGAGCTGCTGACGAACTACTACGCGGTGACCAAGGGCGCACTCGCCAACCAGATCGCCCTGTTGAGCGGGCAGGGGCCAACGCTCGAAACGGCGGCCAACTGCCCCAACTACGGCGACGTCGCGCCCGCCACCGAATCGAGCGAAGGGCATGTGGAAGGCAACGGCTGCGTCTACCCGGCAGCGACGAAGACGCTGCCGGGCCAACTGACCGAAAAGGGGTTGAAGTGGAAGGCCTACGTGCAGGGGATCGAAGACGGCGCCGCGGCCGGGCAGCCAACTGCCTGCCGCCACCCCGCTCCCGGCACCCCGGACCCCAGTCAGGTCCCCATCCCCGGTGATGCCTACGTGACCTGGCGCAACCCGTTCGTCTACTTCCACGCGATCGTCGACGGGCCCGAATGCGCCGAAGTCAACGTCGGCCTGCCGCAGCTTGCCGCCGACCTGAAGCTGAAACCGGAAAAGTTCCCCGCCCTCGCCTACATCGCCCCCGACGAAGAACAGCTCGAGCCGCTCGTCGCCGAGATCAAGGAATCGCTCGCCTACAAAGACGGCGGCCTGATTGCCATCACCTCCGCCCAGGCGCCACAGCAAGGCGAAAAGCCCGACGAAAGCGGCTGCTGCGTCGACCCCGCCTTCCCCAACTTGCCGAGCGACGGCGACGCCGCGCCGCCGACCGGGCCGGTGCGGGAAACGGGCGGCGGCGGCCGCGTCGGCCTGCTTCTCCTCTCCCCCTTCGTCGAACCCGGGACGACCAGCGAAACCTACTTCAACCACTTCTCGCTGCTGATCACGATCGAGGAACTCTTCGAACTGGAACGGATCGGCTACGCCACCGAACCGGCCCTGACCGGCTTCGACGAATCGATCTTCAACGCCAGTAGCTAGATCCGGCTTACTCGGGATTGGTGCTGGGTCGCCTGCCGATCGAGATCTCCACTCGAGGTGCCAAGTTCGCTGAGGGAGCCGACCAGACGGCAGAGTTGAACGAAAAACTGATGTGGGAGCTCAAGCAAAGGGTCGATGAAATGGACCGCGCCCGCGAACGGCGCAAGCGCGCCCTGATCGAAGACTACGGCTAGGCCGCTACCCGTTCGGGGGAGCCGTTGATGCTGCCGTTGAGGAGGTCGAGGATGACTCCCTCGCGGAGGCCGCCCTTGCCGATCTGCAGGGGCTGGCCGAGGAGGTCGGAGAGCTTCTCCAACAGCAGTACGCCCGTGGGAAGGATGCGGACGCGGGTGGGGTCGAGCTCGAAACGGCGGCCGACGTCGGCGGCGGGGTCGCCGCAGAGGACGCGGATGCCGCGCTCCAGGGTCTCGTACTCGAGCACGGCGCCGACCAGGCGGCGCAGCGAAGTGGCCGAGCCGCCGACGGCGACCGCCTGGGCAGGGCGCTCGATTTCCACGCCCTCGAAGATGTCGTCGATGCGATCTCGGGTGCGCCGGACTTCCGCGGCGGAGGGCGGGTCCGAGGAGATCAGCTCGTCGGCGAGGTTGCCGGAGCCGACCGGCCAGGAGCGGACGCTTTGGACGCCGGCGGAGACGGTGCCGAGGATCACCTCGGTCGAGCCGCCGCCGATGTCGACGACGCCGATCAGCCCCTCGGCGGGGTGACCCAGCGTCTTGGTGGCGCCGAGGAAGGAGAGCCGGCCCTCCTCCTCCTCGGGCAGGACCTCGATCGGCACCCCGGCCGCCGCGCCGACCGCCTCGGCAACCTCTTCGCAGTTGCGCGCCTCGCGCACCGCGGCGGTAGCGACGGCGCGGATCTCCTCAGCGCCGAGCTCGCGGGCGAGCCGTACCTGGGTGGCGACGACCTCCCCCACTTCCTCGATTTTCGCCTGCGAGATCCGCCCCTTCCCGTCAACGGCCTTGCCGATCCGGGTGTAGGCCCGCTGCTCCATCGTCTTCTTCAACTGCCCGTCGACGGGCTCCGCGACCAGAAGGCGCGTCGTGTTGGAACCGATGTCTATGGCGGCACAGAGCGTCATGGCGCAATCCCCCGCATGTTCCCAGGCCCCCCGGATCTCAACCGCGCCGGTATGGTCGCTCCGAGATGAGCGGCTCGATCCAATCCCTGGAGAACATCGGCATCGTCGTCGAAGACCTGGCGGCGGTGAAGGCATTCTTCGTCGATCTCGGGCTCGAGCAGGTGGGCGAAACCGAGGTAGCGGGTGAGTGGGTGGACCGTGTCGTCGGGCTCGAGGACGTTCGCTGCGAAATCTCGATCCTGCAGACCGCCGACGGCCACGGGCAACTGGAGCTGATGCAGTTCAAGAGCCCGGCGGCGCGCGAGGGCGACACGAACGCACCGCCTAACACGCTCGGCATCCGCCGCATCGCCTTCTCGGTCGACGACATCGACGCCGCCGTCGCCAAGGTTCGGGACCGCGGATTGGAGCTTCTCGGCGAGGTAATTCGCTACGAGGACGTCTACCGGCTCTGTTACGTCCGTGGCCCGGAGGGAATCATCGTGATGCTCGCCGAGCGGATCGGCTGAACTTCTCCGTCGCCGGTCGCGCCGGCTGCCGGCGCGCAGCGGTCAGGACGGGTGCGAGGCGTCCTCGAACTCCCGGAAGAGACCGGTGACGACGAAGGCGACCTGCTCGCCGATGTCGACGGCGTTGTCCCCCACCCGCTCGATCGCCCGCGCCGCCAGCAGCATGGTCATCGCCCACTCCCGCCTGTCGGCGTCGTCGCCGATCTCCAGCGCCAGGCCGAAGCACTCGCGGTTGAGCTCGTCGACGGCGTCGTCGCGGCGGACGAGGTCGCGCGCCATCTCCACGTCGCGCTCCTCGAAGGCCCGCTTCGCCTGCAGGATCAGGGTCCTGGTGTGCCCGCCCATCTTCACGATCAGGTCGACCATCCGCGCGTCGACCGGCGCGTAGTTGCCGGTCAGTGGGATCACCTTGCAGACGTTGACGCACTGGTCCCCCATCCGCTCGATGCTCTTCAGCACGTGCAGCAGCGCCGCAATCAGCCGCAGGTCGGTCGCCACCGGCGACTGGGTCGCCAGCAGCGTGATCAGGCTCTGGTGCACCTCCAGGTAGCGACCGTCGATGCGGTCGTCGTCGGCGATCACCACCTGCGCCAGCTCGACGTCCTGGTTCTCGACCGCTTCCATCGTCCGCGCCAGCGCGGTGTTGACCAGGTCGAGGCCGCCCAGCGCGCTCGCCTCCAGCGTCGCCAGTTCCTCCAGGTACTCGCTGCGGGCTATTTCCGGCATCGCTCTCTTTCCCGTCTCAGCCGAAGCGGCCGCTGACGTAGTCCTCGGTCTGCTTCTGGGTCGGGTTGGTGAAGATCTGGTTGGTCGCGCCGACCTCGACCAGGTGCCCGGGTTTCCCGGTCGCCTCGAGGTTGAAGAAGGCGGTGACGTCGCTCGCTCGCGCCGCTTGCTGCATGTTGTGAGTGACGATCACGATCGTGTAGCGGCTCTTCAGCTCGGCGATCAGGTCCTCGATCGCCAGCGTCGCCAGCGGGTCCAGCGCCGAGCAGGGCTCGTCCATCAGCAGCACCTCCGGCTCGACCGCGATCGCGCGGGCAATGCAGAGCCGCTGCTGCTGGCCGCCGGAGAGACTGGAGCCGGGCTTGTCGAGCCGGTCCTTGACCTCCTCCCAGAGGTGCGCCCCGCGCAGCGAGCGCTCGACCACCGAGTCCTTCTGGGACTTCGAGACCCGGCGCGAGTTGAGGTTGAGCCCGGCGGCGACGTTGTCGTAGATCGACATCGTCGGGAACGGGTTCGGCTGCTGGAAGACCATCCCGATCAGGCGCCTCACTTCGACCGGATCGACCCCCTTGGCGTAGATGTCCTCGCCGTCGAGGGAGACGTGCCCGTCGACGCGCGCGCCCGGCGTCAGCTCGTGCATCCGGTTGAGCGAGCGCAGGAAGGTCGTCTTGCCGCAGCCGGAGGACCCGATCAGCGCCGTCACCTTGTTCGGCGCGATCGTCATCGTCACCTTCTCGACCGCGTGGAAGTCGCCGTAGAAGAGGTCGACGTCGCGCGCCTCGATCGTCTTCGCCCCGCGGCCGGCCTTGGTCACCGGCTCGATCGAGGTCACCCCCGCCGGCCGGTCGCTCATCGTCTGCTTGCCCTCCTCGGTGGCGCTGCGCTTGGTCGCGGATCCCAGCATCGATCTCAACTTCCTTCCTTCCACGGTCAGCGGATCTCGGTTTTGTAGCGCCGGTAGACGAGGCGGGCGGCGATATTGAGCAGCATCACGATCGCGATCAGCGTCAGCGCGGCGGCCCAGGCCTTGTCGTAGGCGTCCTGTTTGAAGACGCCGGGCGAGCGGTACTCGTTGTAGGCGTAGACGGCGAGGTTCTGCATCCGCCCGTCGAACGGGTCGGAGTTCATCGAGTCGACCACCCCGGTGGTCACCAGCAGCGGCGCGGTCTCGCCGACGATCCTGGCGACCGCGATCATCACCCCGGTGACGAGGCCGGCGAAAGCGGTCGGCAGGACGATCTTCACGATCGTCTTCCACTTCGGCGTCCCCAGCGCGTAGGCGGCCTCGCGCAGGTGGTTGGGGACGATCTTCAGCACCTCCTCGGCGGAACGGATCACGATCGGGATCATCAGCACCGAGAGTGCCGCCGAGCCCATCACCCCGAGCCGGATCCCTGGCCCGAAGAAGAGCTCGAAGAGCGCGTAGGCGAAGAGGCCGGCGACGATCGAGGGGATCCCGGTCATCACGTCGACGAAGAAGGTCAGGGCGCGGCGCAAGCGGCCTTCCCCGTACTCGTTGAGGTAGATCGCGCCCATGATCCCGATCGGGACCGAGATCGCCGCCGCCACTGCGGTGATCACCAGGGTGCCGACGATCGCGTGGGCGGCGCCGCCGCCCTCGCCGACCACGCCGCGGGCATCGGAGGTGAAGAATTCGAGGCTGAGGCCGGGGATGCCGCGCTTGGTCACCTCGTAGACGAGCGAGATCAGCGGAATCATCGCCAGCGCGAAGGCGCCGGCGATCAGGACCGTCATCAAACGGTCCTTGGCGCGGCGGCGCCAGCCGGCGCCGCCGGCGAGCAGCGTCGAGGGCCGCGCGAGGGCGGGGCTGTCGGTGACGCTGGCGCTCTCCATCTCCCCTCCCTATTCGTGGTTCTGGCGGGCGATGACGGCCCGCGCTGCCATGTTGGTCACGAGGGTGATCGCGAAGAGGACGAGCCCGGTCGCGATCAGGGCGTTGATCGCCAGGCCCGAGGACTCGGGGAAGTCGAGGGCGATGTTGGCGGCGATCGTAGAGGGGTTCGCCTGGCCGATCAGGTTGAAGGTGACGGCGCCGGAGACGGAGAGGATGATCGTCACCGCCATCGTCTCGCCGAGGGCGCGGCCGAGCCCAAGCATCGCCCCGCTGATCACCGACGATTTGCCGAACGGCAGGACCGTCATCCGGATCGTCTCCCAACGGGTAGCGCCGAGGGCCTGCGCGCCTTCGGTCAGCTTGCGCGGCGTCTGGGCGAAGGCCTCGCGGGCGATCGCGGAGACGATCGGCAGGATCATCACCGCGAGGACGATCCCGGCGACCAGCATCGTCCGCCCGGTCGCCGAGGCCGGGCCTTCGAAGAACGGAAGCCAGCCGAGCTTTTCTTCCAGCCATTTGAGCACCGGCACGGCGGCGGGACCGAGGACGAAGATCCCCCAGAGGCCGTAGATGATGCTCGGGATCGCCGCCAGCAGGTCGACCATGTAGCCGAGCGTCTGGGCGAGCCGCGGTGGCGCGATGTGGGTGATGAAGAGGGCCGCGGCGACGGCCAGCGGGACGGCGACGAGGGCGGCGATCGCCGAGGCCAGCACGGTGCCGAAGGCCAGCGGTGCGACGTAGTCGACGAAGCTCTTGCCCTCTGGCAGTTCCGAGGCCGCGGCGGTGAAGGCTGGGTAGCCCTCGGAGATGAGGAAAATCGCGACCCCGGCCAGCAGGGCCAGAATCGTCACCGCGGCCACGACCGCGGTGCGGGAGAAGACGCGGTCACCGAGGCGGCGGCGCCCTCCGGACGCCGCCGCCAGCAGTTGACCTGCGTTGGTCGTGGTGTCGACCGGGGACACGCTCCCCCTAACCGGCTTCGATCGCTTCGATCGCCGGGGTGACCTTCGACGTCAGGGCCGGGGAGAGCGGAGCCGACCCGGCCTGTTCGGCGGCCAGTTCCTGTCCCTCGGGGCTGATGACGTATTCCAGGTACGCCTTCACCGCGGCCGCTTCGTCGGCCGAGTCGTACTTGGTGCAGGCGATCAGGTAGGAGGTGAGCACGATCGGGTAGACGCCCTCCGCTTCAGTCTTGCGGTCGAGCTTGTAGGCGATCGTGTACTTGCCCGGGCTCAGTTCCTTGTCGAGCGGGGACTCCTCGAGAACCTTGGCCGCGGCCTCCGGGGTCGGTTCGGCGTATTCCTGACCGACTTTGATCTTGGCGATGCCGAGTTCGCCGGCCTGGCTGGCGTCGGCGTAGCCGATCGCACCTTCGCCGGCGGCCACCGCTTCGACCACACCGGAGGTGCCGGAGGCAGCTTCGCCGCCCTTGACGGGCCAGTCGCCGCTGACTTCGTAGCTCCAGACGTCCGGTACGACCTCGGAGAGGTATTCGGTGAAGTTCTCCGTGGTCCCCGACTCGTCGGAGCGGTTGACCGGGGTGATGCGGGTGTCGGGCAATTCGACGCCGGGGTTGTCGGCGGCGATCGCCTGGTCGTTCCAGCTGGTGATTTCCTGGTTGAAGATCTTCGCCAGGGTCTCGGGGTCGAGCTGGAGGTCTTCGACGCCGGGGAGGTTGTAGATGATCGCGATCGGCGAGATGTAGTCCGGGATCTCGATCAGCTGGCCGGTCTTGCAGCGCTTTTCGGCCTTTTCGAGTTCGCCTTCTTCGGTCGAGAGGGCGGCGTCGCTGCCGGCGTAAGCGGTACCGCCGGCGATGAACTGTTCGCGTCCCCCGCCCGAGCCGACCGGGTCATAGGAAATGGTCACGTCCGAGTTCTGGTTCTCGAATTCGGCAATCCAGGCTTCCTGCGCAGCCTGCTGGGCGCTCGAGCCGGCGCCGGCGATTTCACCGGAGACGCTGCCGCTGCCGCTGGCCGTTTCGTCGTCGCTGCTGCCGCAGGCGGCAACGCCGATCGCGAGGATCACCGCGGCGCTCAGCACCACGAACCACTTAGAGCTGGTCAACTCTTTCTCCTTCGGGTCGATTCATCAGGTGGCGCCACCCTCGCAGCGGCCTACCGACACCTTGTTACGCGGCTGTGTCGAGCGTGTGAAAAAGATGTAAAAGCGCCCTGGAAGCCACTCAGGCGTCTGGCGCGAAGCGGTAGCCGATCCCGTTGTGGGTGTGGATCAGGCGGGCTTCGGGGAGCGCTTCGCCGAGCTTGGCCCGCAGACGGCTGACGTAGACGTCGACCGAGCGGTCGTCGCTGCGCGGCTTGCCGCCCCACACTTGGGCGAACAGCTCCTCCCGGGTCATGATCCGCTGCGGGTTCTCCGAGAGGGTGACCAGCAGCTGCAGCTCCCGCACGGTCAGGCTCAGCGGGCAGCCGTCGACGAGAGCCGCATGCTGCTCAGGCTTGATCTCGAGTCGGCCCATGCGTGCGAGCATGGCGGCGAGCGAGACGGCGGCGGTTATCCGGCCGTGAAGGTGTTGTGAACGGCTTGTGAATCCGAGTCGGGCTGCGACTCCGCCTCAGGTGCCCGCTCGGGCGCGGCGTGCAGCTCCTCGTCGACGATGCCCGCCGGTTCGGGATCGAAGCGGTAGCCGATCCCGAAATGGGTGTGGATGTAGGTCCAGCTCGGCGAGAGGCTCTCCAGCTTCTTGCGCAGCTTGCGGACGAAGACGTCGACCGAGCGGTCGCCGTGGGCCATCGCGTAGCCCCAGACCCGCTGGTAGATCTGCTCCCGCTCGAGCACCTGGCCACGTTCCTCGGCGAGCAGGTAGAGCAGCTCGAACTCGCGCCGGGTGAGGTCGAGCGCCTCGTCGCCGACGAAAGCCTGGAAGCGGTCGGGGCGGATCTCCATCTCGCCGACGGCGAGCGGCGAGGCCTCGTGCTCCTGGCGGCCGCGGCGGCGCCGGCGGGAGACCGCTTCGAGCCGGGCGATCGCCTCCTCGGGATGACACGGCTTCGTCATCCAGTCGTCGATCCCCAGCCGCAGCCCCCGCACCCGCTGGGCAACCGTCGAGCGGCCGGTGCAGACGACCAGGCCGAGATCGGGCAGCATCGAGGCGACCCGCTCGAGGTAGGGCCATGCTTCGTCTCCCAGCACGGCCGGGTCGATCAGCAGCGCGTTCAGCTTCATCGCCACGAGGTCGCGCGGCGGCACCGGGCCGGTCTTCTGGCTCAGATGCCAGCCGGCCGCCTCGGCGCGGCGGGCGAGAACGGTGACGAAGCCGCTGTCGGTATCGAGGACGGCGATTCGGATAGACCGATTGTATGCCCCGCGCAAGCCGTTAACCCCTGCGTTCACAGGATTTTCACAGCCTGGCCGGGTCGCACCCCGAATTTGCGACCTCAGTGGATCGCGCCGCTCGCCGCCAAGCCCAGCACCAGTAGCCCGAGCGCGACCCGGTAGACGACGAAGACTCGCAGCGAATGGGAGGTCAGGTAGCGCAGCAGCCAAGCGATCGAGAGATAGCCGACGACGAAAGCGACGATGGTGGCGATCACCGTTGCCCCGACCGGCGGTTCACCCTGTTCGCCGATCTTGCGCAGCTCGAAGAGGCCGCTGAGGACCACCGCCGGGACCGAGAGCACGAACGAGTAGCGGGCGGCGTCGAGGCGGGTGAAACCCCGCAGGAGGCCGGCGGAGATGGTCGCCCCCGAGCGGGAGACGCCGGGGATCAGCGCCAGCGCCTGGGCGAAGCCGATCGCGATTCCGTCGCGCCCGCTCATCTCGTCCAGGTTGCGGCGACGGGTGCCGAAGTACTCGGCGGCGAGCATCACGAAGGAGAAGAGGATCAGCGCCGAGCCGATCAGGTAGAGGTCGCGCGCGCCGGACTCGATCTGGCTGCTGAAGATGACCCCGAAGACGCAGATGGGAATCGTGCCGAGAAGGATGAACCAGCCGAGCCGCGCGTCCTGAGAGGCCCTGGGGATCGGCGTTCGCAGCTCCCGCAACCAGGCCGAGGCGATCCGCCAGAGCTCGGCGCGGAAGTAGAGCAGCACCGCCGCCATCGTCCCCAGCTGGATCACCGCGGTGAATCCTGCCCCGGGGTCTTCCCAGCCGAGCAGGGCCGGGACGATCCGCAGGTGGCCGGAGGAGGAGATCGGCAGGAACTCGGTCAGCCCCTGCACGAAGCCGAGAACGATTGCTTCGAGAGCGCTCATCGCCGCGAGAGGTTATTCGCCTGGCACTGAACGCAACCTAAAGAGCGTACGGCGACGCCCCTCGGTGCGCTAGATTCCCGCCCGTGAAGCGCACCGTCGCAGCCCTGCTCTCGATCTGGGCCCTGATGCTGCTCGTCGCCCCGGCCGCCCTGGCCGACGAGGGCGTCGGCCTCGCCGGTCCCACGACCGACAAGACGGTGACCTTCTTCTGCTTCGGCGTGATCGCCTTCTTCGCCGCCCTGGTGATCGTCCTCTCGCTGATCCAGGGCAAGCTGGACAAGCGCAAAGAACAGCGCCGCTCGGACCTCGCCCGTTACAACTAGCCGAGCGCGGTTCCCCTTTTTTTTGGCCACCTTCATCGATGATCGTCGATGAAGATGCTAGGCTCGCGGCCGCGATGACCGACCTGCCGGTGATCAACTGCTGCACCCCCTTGGCTGGGTCCTCCCTCGACGAGGAGCGAGCGGCGCAGTTGGAGACGGTGATCAAGGGGCTGGCCGACCGGCAGCGGCTGCGGATCGTCAACATGCTGCTCCGCGCCGACGGCGAGGCAGTCTGCGTCTGCGAGTTCGAGCCCTTCCTCGCGCTCTCGCAGGCGACCGTCAGCCATCACCTGAAGGTCCTGACCGAGGCTGGGCTGGTCGAACGCGAGGGCCGCGGCAACCGCAGCTACTTCTCCCTCGTCCCGGGAGCGCTCGACTCGGTCCGTGACGTCTTCGCCCCGGCGACCGCCTGCTGCTGAGCCGTGGACGGGCGCCCCGACCTGCTCCGCCGCGCCACCGCCGAGGGGCCTCGGCGTCTTCGCCCTGGTTTTTGCCGGCTGCGGGGCGATCGTCGCCGAGGCCGAGCACCCCGGCACGCTCGGTGCGATCGGGGTCGCGTTCGTCTTCGGTCTGATCGTGATGGCGATGGTCTACGCGACCGGCCACCTCTCCGGCGCTCATCTCAACCCGGCGGTGACGCTGGCCTTTGCCCTCACCCGCCACTTCCCCCGCGCCGAGGCCGTCGCCTACCTGCTGGCCCAGGTCGCCGGCGCCCTGGCCGCCGCCGCGCTCCTCGCCGCCGTCTGGCCCAGTCAGCCGGCCGACCTCGGCACGACGCTGCCGACGGTCGGAATTGGCAGCGCCTTCGTCTACGAGGTCGTGCTGACCGCCTTCCTGATGTTCGTGATCATGGCCGTCGCCACCGACACCCGCGCCGTCGGCGCCGGTGCGCCGATCGCGATCGGCGGCACCGTCGGCCTCGACGCTCTCTTCGGCGGCCCGATCACGGGGGCGTCGATGAACCCGGCCCGCTCGCTGGGCCCGGCCCTGGTTTCCAGCGAACTGCACGACCTCTGGCTCTACCTCCTCGCCCCGCCGCTCGGCGCGGCACTCGGAGCGCTGGCCTACCAGCTCGTCCGCGGCGAGCACCCGGCCGCGGAGACCGCCACCGAGACCGCCTGATGGCCCGCGCGCTCTTCGTCTGCCTCCACAACGCCGGCCGCTCGCAGATGAGCGAGGCGCTCTTCCGCCGCGCCACTGGCGACCACCACGAGGCGCGCTCGGCCGGGACCACCCCCGGCGAGGTGGTCCACCCCGAGGTGGTCGAGGCGATGGCCGAGCTGGAAATCGACCTCAGCGACCGCCGCCCCCACAAGCTCACCCGGGTCGATGCCGAATGGGCCGACGTGGTGGTGACGATGGGCTGCGGCGACGAGTGCCCCTACATCCCCGGCAAGCGCTACCTCGACTGGGATCTCCCCGACCCGAAGGGCCAGTCGCTAGAGGCGGTGCGGGAAACGCGCGACGAGATCGAGCGCCGAATCCAGGGCCTGGTCGCCGAGCTCGACGCCGCCGCCTGAACCGGTGCGCCGACAGGCGCTGCTAGGAGAGCCTGAAGCCCGAGAGCAGGCGTTTCTCGGTCTCGCCCTCGACCTTGGCGACGACTTCGACTTTTCCCTCGAGCGGGGTGTCGCGGATCTTGGTCGCCAGCAGGTCGTCGACCTGGAAGATCCCGGCGGAGTTGTTGAGCTGGATCTCGATCCGCACCGGCCGCTCATCGCCGGCGGCGATGCGGACCTCGTCGACGGCGGCGGCGGAGATCGAGTGGATGCCCTCGTGGCCGGACTCGAGCGGCAGCCGGGTGCGGCCCTGAGCCATGTCGAGTGCGTCGGCGACGCGGACGACGCCGGCCTCCAGCGTGTAGGGCTCGCCGCGGCGGCGGTGACCGATGATCGCGTGCAGGATCTCGGAGGCGACGACGGTCCGCTCCGGCTCCTTATAGGCGCCGGCGAGCAGGCGCTCCAGCGCCCCGCTGGCGAGGAAGAGCGAGTACTCCTCGTGGTCGACGCGGTGGATCGACATCCCGGTGTCGTGGAGCAGGGCGCCGCCGGCGACCACCACTTCGGCGTCGCGGTCGCGCATCCCGTGGTCTGAGACCATCGCCGGCTCGACCCCGGCGCGGACCAGCAGCCGCAGCAGCCGCAGGGCGATGTTGAGGACGATCTGCATGTGAACCCAGGAGTGGTCGGACATCCCGAGCCGCTCGGCGTGGACCTGGGTCATGTACCACCAGGCGCGCACCTGGTCGTCGCCGTTGACGGCGTCGAGGAAGCTCTCGAGCTTGCGGTTCCCGCGCGTCGGCGCCCGCACCCGCGCCTCCGCGACCGCCTCCTTCGGCGGTTTCCGCGTCGGTCCTTGGGGATCCGGCGCCGGAACCTGCTCCTCGCTGCCGCCTACCGGCTCATTCGGCTCCTCAGCCATCGAGCGCATCGTAGATGCGCCCTCGGCGTTCGTCCTTTCCCGGGATATATCCGGGGAAAGGACGAACGCCGATCGAGATTCAGCCGCAGACGGGCCAGGGGCTGGAGCCGGAGGACGCGTAGAGCATCGCGGCGCGGTAGTCCTGCTCGGACTCGGGGGCCGCGGCGGGGTCGCGGCTGCCGCCCATCGAGGCCCAGGTCCCGTAGTCGAACTGGTATTTGCCTCGGTAGGTCCCGTCGGAGGAGACGGCGGTCGGGTCGCCGCCGGACTCGCAGGAGGCGATCGATTCCAGCGTCGCCATCGAGACGCCCAGGGAGGTGAACCGTTCCTCGGCTTCGCGTTCGCGCCGGCGCTCGGCGGCGCGTTCGTCGGCCTTGATGTCCGCGGCGATCGTCTTGACGATGTGGCGGAAGCGGTCGGCCGGCCGCTGCAGCCGCTCGAGCGGCGCCACCTCGGCCTGGCCGATGCTCGGGCCGGTCTTCGTCTCCTCACCGCCGGCAGCCAGGGCGGCGGCGGGGAAAGCAAGGAGGATGAGCAAGATCGTGGTGAAATGTTTGCGTTTTGTGAGCAAGCGCAAAACCGTGAGGGTTCGCGCCGCTCTCATGTGTGGTCGCCGTCACAGAACGACCCGGCAAAGCGCCAATCCGCACGAGCTTAGGCGTGGTTCTCCTCCCGCCTGGAGTGACTATGGGTGCGAAATTGCGGCGCTAGATCGCTTTTGCGATCAGCAGGCGAAGGTCCGGGAGGGTCCGGAACGACTTCACCTCGACCTTCCCGTAGCCGCTCTCCCCCATCCAGCGGGAGACCTCCTCGACGGTGTAGGTGTCGGCGCCGGAGGTGAGGTGGAAGAAGAGGCCGAGGATCGAGGCCAGGTTCGCCCGCTGGCCCCCGGGCCGGTCGTAGAGGTCGAGGACGCAGAGCGGAGCGCCGGGCCGCATGACCGCGCGAATCCGGGCGAAGAGCGCCCGGATCTGCTCCGGCGAGAGGTGGTGGATGATGTTGAAGCAGAGCGCCCCGTCGTAATGGCCGTCGTAGTCGACCTCGAACATGTCGCCGACCAGATGGCGGACGCGGTCGCCCATCCCCGCTTCGCCGACGATCTCCTCCCCCACCCTGGCGCTGCCCGGCAGGTCGACGATCGTCGCCCGCAGCCCCTCGTGGCGGCGGCAAAGCCCCATCGAGTACTCGCCGTGTGCGCCGGCGACGTCGAGCACCTGGTGGGCGCCCTTGGCCAGCGGGATCGTCTTCGCCACCTCGGCACTGGAGAGCCGCGCCAGCTGGTACTGGCCCCGAATGTAGGACTGCCAGTAAGGGTCGTCGGGCGATTTCTCGTGCAGCTCGACGTGCTTGCCGTCGCGGACCAAATCCTCGAGGCCGGCGTACCAGTCCCAGTAGTGGGCGGTGTCGGCGAGGAAGTCGCCGAGGTAGGTGTCGGAGCTGGGGTCGAGCCAGCGGTGGCCGCTGGCGGTCATCTCGTAGGTCCCGTCCGGGTTCTGCTTGACGTGCCCGAGCGTGGCGATCACGTCGAGCACCCGGCTCGTCCCGGTTGCCTGCAGGCCGAGATGCTCGGCCAGCTCCGCCGGGTCGCGCGGCCCCTCGGCCAGCGCACCGAGGATCCCGGTCCGCTGCGCCACCTGCAGCGAGCGCGCCACCGGCATCGAGAACATCGCCTCGCCGATCGGCGTCGGCACCTTGCCGAGCAGCAGCCCCAGCCGCTCCACCAAGCTGTCGGGAATCGCGCCGATCCGCATCGCCGGCAGCCTATCCGCGATCATCGGCGGATGGGAGACGCGCCGACCTCACGGCTGCTGTTGGCCTGCCCGGACCAGCCGGGCCTGATCGCCCGCGTCAGCGGCTTCCTCGCCGAGTCCGGGCTCAACATCGTCGACGTCGACCAGCACTCGAGCGCCGAGGGCCGCTTCTTCATGCGGATGGTCTTCGACCACGTGCCGGACGGGGAGCGCGAGGCGCTCGAGCTGCGCTTCGCGCGGGAGATCGGCGAGCCCTTCGCGATGGACTACGGGTTCCACGAGACGGGACAGACGAAGCGGGTCGCGGTGATGGTCAGCCGCGAGGACCACTGCCTCTCCGACCTGCTCTGGCGCTGGCGCAACGGCGACCTCGGCGGCGAGCTCGTCACCGTCATCTCCAACCACGCCGACCACGCCGCCCAGGTGGAATCGGTCGGCCTCCCCTTCCACCACCTGCCGGTCGACCCGCAGCACCGCGCAGAGGCCGAGCGGCAGGCGCTGGAGCTGCTGGGAGGCGTCGACCTCCTCGTCCTCGCCCGCTACATGCAGATCCTCTCCGAGGACTTCCTCCGCGCCGTCGGCGCCCCGGCGATCAACATCCACCACAGCTTCCTGCCCGCCTTCGTCGGCGCCGACCCCTACCACCGCGCCTACGAGCGCGGGGTGAAGCTGATCGGCGCCACCGCCCACTACGTCACCGCCGACCTCGACGCCGGCCCGATCATCGCCCAGGACGTGACCCGCGTCGACCACCGCGACGAGGTCACCGACATGGTCCGCCTCGGCCGCGACGTCGAGCGCCTCGTCCTCGCCCGCGCCGTGATGGCCCACCTAGACGACCGCGTCCTCCTCGACGGCGACCGCACGATCGTCTTTTGACGGGTTGCGCAGGAAACTAGAACAGCACGAGTCGCTTCGAGAATGGCTCCGTGGATATGGTGGGAGAATGGCGGCTGCTGCTATTTGACTTGAAAGTACGATTTTGATCCTCATCGTTTCCTACGATCTGCACGCCCCCGGTCGCGATTATGCGGCCGTAGAGAAACTGCTGAAAAGCGCTCGAAGTTGGGCTCACCCTCAAGGATCCGTTTGGCTGTTAGACACGGATCGGGAACCATCGTGGTGGCGGGATCGACTGAAGGAACGCGGTGACGCGAATGATGAGTATTTCGTGTGCCGCTTAGCTTGGAATTGGGCCTCCTTTAAACTCGACGGGGAAGTCACGGAATGGCTTAAGTCCCCTTCGCGGACTTGGTGAAGAGACCTCATCCCATGAACTCGATGCCGCAACCCTCTGAGCTTGTGATCGGACTAGTTGGGGCCGTCGGCGCAGAGCTCGATCTGGTTTCAACTGACATCGAGATTGCTCTAAGCGACTACGGATATGACGCACAGGAGATTCGCCTAAGCAGGTTGCTTTCCGATTTAGCCTGGGATGAGGAGCTTCCTGCCGAGCCGCTCGACACACATATCTGGACTCACATGGAGGCTGGTAACCGACTACGGCTTTGCTGGCAAAGGAGCGACGCCCTAGCTCTACTGGCCCTAACCGAGATCTCGGCGATTCGGGAAGAAAGGAACCAAAACCGCTACAGAGATGGGTCTGTGGAGTCGTTGGACCGCTTTGCATTCATTCTGCGGTCACTCAAGCACCCGGGGGAGGTCGAACTGCTTCGCAGCATCTACGGGAGTCGCTTCGTGCTGGTGGCGGCCTATGCCCCGGAAGAAATCCGGAAGAAGGCTTTGACCGAAAAGCTCGTCAAGGAATACCGTTCTGAAGACCCCGGTGACTGGTTCATGCCCGTCGAGAAACTCATGGCACGGGATGAAGCCGAGACCGAGGACGCACCAAAGGGATTCTTAAGCGCCAGTGGAAGGCAAGCAGGGGAGAATGCCCCCGACTCCCCTCCACCTGATTCAGATCTTGGTCTGGTCAATGACGATAGGGAGTCGTCAGGAGAGGTCGAGGGCGATGTCTCCACGCCCAAGACGGCCGAGGACGAAGCGGCGTTCACTGACTCTGACATTCCCCGAAAGATCTGGGGGCAGAATCTTAGAGACACCTTCCATAGGGCTGATTTATTTGTGGATGCAAGAGAGGGTGTCGGATTGAAGGAGGCGGTCGGACGCATCGTCGAGATTCTTTTTGCTCACCCCTTTCGAACCCCAAACAAAGATGAGTACGGACTATTTGCAGCCGAAGGCGCCGCCCGACAATCGGCAGAGCTAGGTCGACAAGTCGGTGCCGCGATTGCAACGCCCGAGGGAGACGTAATAGCTTTGGGCTCCAATGAGGTTCCCAAGGCAGGGGGCGGGGTCTACTGGGAGAACGGTGATGCGCACACCGATTGCGGACTCGACGGAACTGGTGACGGTCGTGAGTTTCGCAACCAGATCGATACCAACGACAGGATGAAGCGCGCAATCGCGCTCGAAATCATCGATCAACTCGAGGGCGAGAAATTCCTAAAAGATGCTGGAGAGGCGGAGGCGCCGGAGCTTCTTACTGCCCTTGAGAGGACGCGACTAGGCGATCTCATCGAGTTCGGGCGTGCGGTTCATGCGGAGATGGCTGCTCTTATGGATGCGGCTCGCCGTGGTGCCTCAGTCAGGGGGTGCACCCTCTATACGACCACTTTCCCCTGTCACAACTGCGCGCGGCATATTGTCGCCGCCGGAATCATGCGGGTGGTGTACGTGTCGCCGTACTCAAAAAGCCAAGCAAAGGAGCTGCATGGCGATGCGATTGACTTTGCAGCGGCGGACCCACGTGAAGGCGCAGTTCAATTCGAGCCTTTCGTGGGCGTGGCTCCGAGACGCTACCTGGATCTCTTCGAAGCAGCATCTCGCAAGCACGACGATGGAAAAGTCGTCAGACATGTTCCGTCCGAAGCTTCGCTGAATATCCCCGATGTAGAGCTAGAAGATTTACAACCGGAAATCCCCGGGTATCGACAGCGTGAAGCCCTGGCTCTGGATCTACTCAACGAAGTCTTTGATACGACCGGTTTACGAATTCGCTAGGAGAGGCAAGATATGGCTAGTCGAGAGGCACGAAACAAACAGGTTCAACAGGCCCGAGAGACCGTTCGAAGCTGGCCCGCTGGACTTCAGCGCTCTGTTTCCTCCGGGGGCAGCGCCTCGCGAACTGGTAATCCAGACAGGTCGCCCTCCTCCTCGACTCAAAGTCAGCAGCAGCGCGGGCCTCAATAGCTCAATCACATTGCCTGCCATTTGATCGTCTGCTCCTGAATGAGGTTACTGGCTATCCAGCCAGTAACCTGCAAGGCGATGGAGCAGGCGACCCTCCCCCGGCCCCGCGCCGCTCGCACCGATGCCAAGCCACCGGGCTCGCGTGCGCCGGCGCTGGTCCAGGCCGTTAGCTACGCCCGCGACCCGCTCGGATTCCTTATCCGCCTTCAGCGCCGCTACGGCGACGTCTTCAGCGTTCGCTTCCCGTTCTTCGGCCGCCTCGTCTACGTCGCCCGCCCCGACCTCGTCAAAGCGCTTTTCACCGGACCCCCGGACGTCTTCCACGCCGGCGAGGCGAACGCGACCGTGCTGGAGCCGGCGGTCGGGCCGAACTCGGTCCTCACGATGGACGACGAGCCCCATATGCGCCAGCGCAAGCTGCTGCTGCCCCCCTTCCACGGCGAGCGGATCCAGCGCTACGGCGATCTGATCGTCGAGATGACCCGCCGCGAGATGGAGAGCTGGCCGGTCGGCGAGCCCTTCGCGCTGCGGCCCCACACCCAGCGGATCACCCTGGCGGTGATCATGCGCGCCGTCTTCGGCGTCCACGACGAGGCGCGGCTGGCGCGCTTCGAGCGGCTGATCGACGACTTCGCCCGCCGGGTCGGCGTCGTCACCTCCTTCCCGATGCTGCGCCGCGACTTCGGCCGGCTCAGCCCCTGGAACCGCTTCCTCCGTTCACGCGAGGCACTGGACGAGTTCATCTACGAGGAGATCCGGCTGCGCCGCGCCGAGCCGGGACACGATGAGCGCGACGACGTCCTCTCGCTGCTGCTCGGCGCCCGCGACGAGGACGGCGTGGCGATGAGCGACCGCGAACTGCGCGACGAGCTGGTCACCGTGCTCGGCGCCGGCCACGAGACGACCGCGACCGGCCTCGCCTGGGCGGTCGAGCGGCTGGTCCACAACCCCGACGTGATGGTGAAGCTGCGCGACTCGATCGCGGCCGGCGAGGAGGACTACCTCGGCGCGACCGTCAAGGAGACGCTGCGCGCACGGCCGGTGATCGTCGACGTCGCCCGCAAGCTGAAGGCGCCGGCGACCGTCGGCGAGTACGAGATTCCGGCCGGGCAGTTCGTCATGGCGGCGATCGCCGCCCTCCACTACCGCGAGGACCTCTTCCCCGATCCCTACGAGTTCCGCCCCGAGCGCTTCCTCGAGGGCAAGGCCGACAACTACGCCTGGATCCCCTTCGGGGGCGGAGTCCGGCGCTGCATCGGCGCCGCCTTCGCCGAATACGAGATGCGGCTGATCCTGCGCGAGTTCGTCGAGCGGGCCGAGCTGCGGGCGGTCGACGAGAAGCCCGAACCGGTCCGCATCCGCAACATCACCCTGGCCCCGGCCAAGGGCACCCGGGTCGTGCTCGAGCACCCCCTCGCCTAGGCGGTCGAGCCGGCCTCGGCCTCCTGCTGCGCAGCCTCCCACTCTTTGTACAGCTCTTCCACCGCCGTTTTCGCCTCGGCGTGGCGTTTGGTGGCCCGCTCGACCCGCCCGGGACTTGACCACGCGTTGGGATCGGCGAGCTCGTCCTCCAGCCTGCGCAGCTCCGCCTCTGCCTTCTCGATCAGCTGCTCCAGCTTCGCCGCCTTGCGCGCCGCTTTCTGCGCCGGCTTGGTGGCGCTGTACTTCTTGCCGCCGGAGGAGCGCGGCTTCGCCGCGGCACTTGCCTCGGACTCCGCTTCGTCGCGCCGCCGCTGGTACTCGGCCCAGCCGTTCGGATAGCTCGCCAGCTTGCCGTCCTCGCAGACGAGGGTGCGACTGCCGACCGCCTCCAGCAGCGCCCGGTCATGGGAGACGAGCAGCACCGTCCCCTCGAACTCGGTCAGCGCGTCCTCCAGCGCCTCGCGGCTCTCGAGGTCGAGGTGGTTGGTCGGCTCGTCGAGGATCAGGACGTTGGCGCCGGAGGCGACGAGGATCGCCAGCGAGAGACGCCGCTGCTCGCCGCCGGAGATGTCGGAGAGCTGTTTCTCGACATCGCCGCCGGAAAAGAGGAAGCCGCCGAGCAGGGCCCGTGACTGAACCTCGTTGAGGCCGGTCTCCCGCTTCGCGGCGTCGAGCACGGAGCCGCCGCCGGCCGCGGTCTCGGCGTGCTGGGAGAGGAACCCGAGCTTGACGTTGTGGCCGGTGCGGACGCTGCCGCTCGCCGGCTCGCGGTCGCCGGCCAGGGTCTCGATCAAGGTCGTCTTGCCAGCGCCGTTAGGACCGACCAGGACGACGTGTTCCTCGCGCTCGATTTCGAGGTTGGCGCCGTCGAGCAGCGTTCGCCCCGGGACCTCGAGCCTCCCGTTGACCAGTTTCAGCACCACCCGCCCGGGACGCTCGGGCGGTTTGAAGCGGAAGCGCAAGTGGCGGTTGTCGCGCTTTTCGGCCGCCGGGCCTTCGCGCTTGGCTTTCTCGATCATCTTCACCCGCGACTGCGCCTGGCGCGCCTTCGTCGCCTTGTAGCGGAAGCGCTCGACGAATCGCTCCATCCGCGCGATCTCCGCCTGCTGGCGCTCGATCGCTTTGCCGAGGGCGATCTGCCGCACCGCCTGCTCCTGGCGCCAGGCGTGCCAAGGGCCGGCGAAGAAGCGGGCCCGCTGCGCCTCCAGCTCCAGCACCGAGGTCCCGACCGCCTCCAGGAACCAGCGGTCGTGGGCGACGAGGACAACCGCGGCGTCGAGATCGACGAGGTAGCTCTCCAGCCACTCCAGCGAGGGGATGTCGAGATGGTTGGTGGGCTCGTCGAGAAGCAGCAGGTCGGGGCGGGTGGCAAGGGCGCGCGCCAGCGAGGCGCGGGTCAGCTCGCCGCCGGAGAAGGTCGCGAGCGGGCGCTCGGCGTGATCGGCCTCGAAGCCGAGGCCGCGCAGCACCGCGAGGACGTCGTCGCGCCAGCGGTAGCCGCCGCCCGCTTCGAGCCGCTGCTGCGCGGCGGCGTAGGCGCGCATCGTCTCCTCGCTTGCCTCACCGCCCATTTCCTTCTCCAGCTCCTCCAGCTCCACCTCGGTTTCGAGCATGTCGTTGCGGCCGGAGAAGACGTAATCGCTGAGTGTCATCTCCGACTGCCGCGGCGGGCGCTGATCGTGGAGGGCGACGCGCGCGCCCCGCTGCACCGTCAGCGAGCCGCTGTCGGGCGCCAGCTCGCCGGCGAGCACGCGCAGCAGCGTCGACTTGCCGGCGCCGTTACGGCCCGAGAGCGTCATCCGTTCGCGCAGCTCGAGCTTGAAGCCGACGTCCTCGAAGAGCAGCTTGCCGCCGACGTAGACGTCGAGCGAGGTTGCGGTCGCGATCGCCATAACTCGACCAAGGTAATGACGCGCGGTTGTCCCCGCATGGCGGGAACGAGTGGCTAGCTCAGTCTTCCGCCCGCCGAGCGATCTCCTCGATAGTCCCCATCGTCCGACGGGTGTCGCTGCCGAGCAGCTTCTCGATCGCCTTCAGGTCGAGATCGGACTCGAGTAGCCCACCGCTCGGCAGCCAGTAGAGCTCGCGCCCTTCGACCGCCAAAAGGTCTTTGTCGGTGGCGAGTGCGATGGTTTTCTTCTTCGCCGCCGCGCTCGGCTTCTTCTGAAAAAGGGAAACCTGCAGTTTCCCTTTCGACTTCTTCACCTTCGCGGCGGCGAACGGCTTCTGTCTGGCAATCGCCGCGATCTCCTCGGCGCTGCGCAGGAAGACCGGCACCTCGTAGCCGAGGCGCTCGTCGAGCTCCGCTTCGACCTTGCTCGCGAGCTTGCCCTCCGCCTCGCGCTTCTGCGTCGCAAAGATGACGTTGCCGCTGGCCCGGAAGGTCGAGACCTCCTCCAGCCCCATTGCCTCGAAGTGCGCCCGCAGCTCCTCGTTCTTGATTCGCCTGTTGCCGAGATTCATCCCGCGCAAGAAGGCGACATAGCGAGCCACCGGCCCACTTTATCCACGCTCCAGCTCTAATTAGCTGGGGCCGGCCGTTGCGGCCCGGGCGCCTGCCCAGGCCCCCCGGACGTCGGTGCTTCGAAGTAAACCTGCCGGGCGAGCACCTGGCGCGCGCTCACCGGCGAGGAAACCCGCTGCCTGGTGGCCACCGTTTGGACTCCGGATATTCCCGCCGCCGATGCAAACGCCGGGAGGAAGTCCACCCCGGCGAAGATCTGGACCAGAAAACCGCCCATGAGGGTGAGGGCGCCGATGGTCACCGCCGGCTCGTGCGGGTGCGCGAAGCCGGTGCCGGACCTGAGCAGTTCCATGAGCTTGTCGTAGCTGCTCGCTTCGGATTCGATGCCCTCAATCGAGTTGGGGCTGTATACCGTTGGACGGGTCAGGAGCGCCTGGGTGCTCGTCAGGCCGAAGGCCAATCCGGTGCTGTGCAGCACGCTGAAGTCCGAGGCGAGCAGGGCGACGAACCCAGCCAGCGACGTCACCAGCCCGGAGAGAATCGCGGGCTCGGCCTTCTCGAGCCGTTCAATTCCCATTTTTGGGTCCCTTCGTCCCGCCGCTGACGCCGGCGAAGCTGAGGTTTTTCCCGGTGGCCAGGAAGGCGGCGACCAGCAGGGCGACGATCGCGAACGCCCATGGAGCCTGCTCGTTGAGGCTGGCGAGGGATGCGCCCGATTCTTCTTCGGATTCGTCTTCGTCGCCTGAGCCTTCGTCTGCTTCGCCGCCGTCTTCGCCTTCCCCTTCTTCGGGAAGCGGTTCGGCTTCAGCGGTGAGGAATGCGGCCGCAGTCGGCTCTTCTTCCGCACCGCCGGAGTCCGAGGCTTCAGTCGCTGCGTCGGGCGCCTTGGGTGCCGGAGGGCCTTCGGCGACGAGATAGAAAGCGAGACCCATGGCCGTGATGAAGAGCAAGCCAGCGAAGATCATCTGCCACCTCTGAACCCAAGATGGCGGTTCGGGAGGCGCGCTCGCCTTCGCCACCACCGCCGCAAGCTTGGCCTGCGGATCAGCAGGGCCCTGACCGTCGTTCATTCCGAAGCCTCCTCGCTCGATTTCGGTACCGATCGAGGTATGCATATCACCGCAAAAGTTCTCAACTGGAGAACGATCAAGGGAACAACGCGGAAAATGCGAGCGTTTAGGTACAGCTGATTCTCAGACAGAACGGATTCAGTATCGAACGTCGCTGCACCCGGCCGGCGGAGGAAGGCGAGCCGAGGCGATCCATGCGCCGGCGCCAGCGGTGACAATGAGGTATGGACGACGTGCTGCCGGACGTGCTCGCCCCCGGCCTCGACGTCGTCTTCTGCGGCAATGCCGCCGGGAAGGTATCGGCGCGGAAGGGGGCGCCGTTCGCGGGCCCCGGCAACTACTTCTGGCGTGTTCTGCACGAGGTGGGACTGACCCCAGTCCTCCTTACCCCGCAGGAATTCCGTCGCCTACCCGAGTTCGGCCTCGGCCTCACCGACGCCTGCAAGACCCGCTCTGGCTCCGACGCCGAAGTCGGGACGGCTCATCACGACCCCGGGCGAGTCCGCCGCTCGGTACTCGCCTTCGGACCCACCTACATCGCCTTTGTCGGCAAACAGGCGGCGAGGATCGTCCTCGGCCGTCCGGTCGACTACGGCCCCCAACCAGAGCTCGTCGAGGACGCGCAGGTTTGGGTGCTGCCCTCAACCTCCGGTCTCGCACGCCGCTTCTGGAGCATCGAGCCCTGGCAGGAGCTCGCCGCCGCCGTCCGCTAGTGGCGGTGGATCTGCGCCATGCGCGGCCGGCGATAGGCGCGGCGTCTTTCCGCTTCTCTCACCAGGCGCGCGTATGTCTCGTCGCGCCGCCACTCCACGGGGGTGCGAATGCCCTTGGCCTTGTTGCAAGGCCGGCAGGCGGCGACGAGGTTGGCGGGCGTCGTGGCTCCGCCCCGGGCTCGGGGGTCGAGATGGTCGACCTCGGTTGCCTCGCGGCCGCAATAGCTACAGATCCAACCGTCCCGATCGAGGACGGTACCGCGCAGGATCGGGTGAATGCGGCGCTGGGCCGGGTCGGCCGCGGCTGGGTCCCAGTGCAGGAGCGGGTTGGAAGCTGAGGGAATTGGCATCGAGAAACCGGACCGCCCCGCCGCGATCCGCACGTACCCAAACCCCGGCCGGGGGCCGGGGTTTCGGTCTGACTATGGAGGCGCCGAGATTCGAACTCGGATCCGCGGACGCGGTGCGAGGGTGTCTACAGGTTTAGCTGGCGCTTTGTTCTCGTCTCCCGGGGTCCGCGCCAGCGGGCACTGCGGGAGATAAAGCCCCTTCGATGTCCCCTTGCGGTCAGGGCGATCCGCCTGGGTGAGCCCGCATTTTGAAGCCGGTGCCCCTTCCCGCGGGCGGGGAAGGACCGACTCTCACAGCGCTTAGCTATTGACTAAGCGGCGAGGGCGAACTCATGGTCCGCACGTATTGGTTTGTGCTGGGGTTTAACGAGGCCTCCAGCAACCTCGACCTGCAACCTTTCGCACGAGTCGACCACGTCGAAGCCTGTCGCCCCCGTGCTTGGGAATGCACTTCGATTGTACGGGGTAGGGCTTGACTGTCCTGTGATGATGATGCCCGTGAACGAGCGCAGCTACGACGCGATCGTCCTCGGCGCCGGGCCCTCGGGCGAGGTCTGCGCCGGACGCCTAGCCGACGCCGGCCGGCGGGTGGCGATCGTCGAGCGCGACCTGATCGGCGGCGAATGCTCCTACTACGCCTGTATGCCCTCGAAGGCGCTGCTGCGGCCGGCCGACGTGCTGGCCGAGGCCAAGCGGATCCCCGGCGTGCCCACCGGCCACGGCAAGCTGGAGCCGGACCTGGTCCTCAGCCGCCGCGACGAGGTGATCCACGACCGCGACGACTCCGGCCAGCTGCCCTGGCTGGAAGAACGCGATATCGGGCTCTTCCGCGGCGACGCGCGCTTCGACGGCGAGCGGCGGATCGTCGTCGGCGAGGACGTACTCGTGGCCGAGAAGGCGATCGTCGTCGCGACCGGCAGCAAGGCGGCGATGCCGCCGATCGACGGCCTCGACGGGGTCCGGGCCTGGAACAACCGCGACGCGACCACCGCCAAGCGGGTACCGGAGAGCATGATCGTGCTCGGCGGAGGTCCGGTCGGCAGCGAGCTCTCGCAGGCCTGGGCGAGCCTCGGCACCGAGGTGACCCTGGTCGAGGGCGGCGAGCACCTGCTCTCGCGCGAGGAACCCTTCGCCGGCGAGGAAGTCGCGAAGTCGCTGCGCGAGAACTTCGGCGTCGACGTCCGCACCGGAGCCAAAGTCGAGGCCGTCGCCGCCGGGGGCCCCGGCGTGGTCGCGACCCTGAGCGGCGGCGAGAAGATCGAGGCGGCCGAGATCCTGATCGCGGTCGGGCGCGCGCCCCACACCGCCGATCTCGATCTCGAAGCGGCCGGCATTAGCGCCAACGACCACGGCTTCCTCGAGACCGACGACCACCTGCGGGTCGGCGGCCGCGAGTGGCTCTACGCGATCGGCGACGTCAACGGCCGCGCCCTCTTCACCCACATGGGCAAGTACCAGGCTTGGGTCGCCGCCGAGAACCTGCTGGGACGAAAGACGGCGGCGGTCGCCGAGGGGATCGGCTCGCCGCGGGTCACCTTCACCGACCCGCAAGTCGCCGCCGCCGGCAAAACCCTCGAGCAGGCGCGGGAAGCGGGCATCGACGCCCGCGCAATCGACGTCCCGACCGATGGCACGCCGGGCGCCAGCTTCCAGGGCAAGGAAACCGGCGGCACCTCACGGATCGTCGTTGACCGGGCGAAGGGGACGATCGTCGGCGCCACCTTCACCGGCTTCGAGACCGCCGATTTCCTCCAGGCCGCGACCGTGGCGATCGTCGGCGAAATCCCGCTATCGAGACTGCGCCACGCGATCGCCCCCTACCCCTCCCGCAGCGAGATCTGGCTGAAGCTGCTGGAGCACTCCGAAGAAGACGACAGCTAGACCGTCGAGCGGGTCTTCAGCTCGTCGAGCAACTCAACCGGGAACCCGGCGACCTGGTCGAGGTCGTCGACCGACTTGAAGCCGCCGAGCCGCTCGCGGTGAGCGAGCAGGCGCGTCGCCTGGGTGACTGAGAGGTTCTGCTCGCGCAGTTGCTCGAAGGTGATCGTGTTGAGGTTGACCTGGTCGCCGCCGCTCGGCGCGCCGAAGCTCGGCGGTGCCTCCGCGGCGGGCGTGCCGAAGCTTGGCGGCTCGGCTGGAGGCGGAGGCGGCGGAGCCGATTGGATCGGCTCGGCAGGCGGAGGTGGAGGCGGGGTTGCAGGCTCAACCGGCAGCGGAGGCGGCGTCGGCGGCGAGAAGGACTCGATCGGAGGCGGCGGAGGGGTCGGCGGCGAGAAGGGCTGCTCCTGCACAGGTGCTGAAGGCGGAGGCGTTCCCCCTCCCTGCACGCCGCGGACGACCGCCTGCTCGGCTTCCACGGCTCGCTGCTCGGCTTCGCGCGCCCGCTCTTCGGCTTCGAGGACGCTCCGCTGCATCTCCTCGAGGCGGCGGTCGCGGGCGGCCTCTTCGGCCTGGCGCTCTTCCAGGCGCTTGGCCTCGGCGGCGCGTTCTTCGGCGGCTTTGGTCCGCTGCTCGATCTCACGCAGGCGCTGCTCGGCCTCCTGCATCGCCCGCTCGCGGGCCTGCCGTTCGTCCTCGATCCGCTGCTCGGCGGTGTGCAGGTCGACCGCGGGCGCGGCGGGAACGCCTTGCAAGCGCTGCTCGGCCTCGGCGCCAATCCGCTGCGTCTCGTTGCGGACCTCGGCGACTTTGTCGCGCACGCGCTGTTGGGCGGCGAGCGGGTCATAGCCGCCCGGCGCCGGTGCGCCTTCCGGAACCGGAGGCGGCGGTACCGACGGAACCGCGCTCAGCTCGCCAGTCTGCGGCTGCACCGTAGTCGCCTCCTCCCAGGGGGGAAGCTGTCCGGAAGGCGGAGCCTGGCCGCTGGCCTGGGCTTCGGCGACGGCGCGCTCGTTGGCGGCCCGCGCCGCGGCCAGCCGCTGCTCGGCCAGCGCCGCCTCGCGCTTCTGCTTGCCGGTGCCGATCTTGATCCCGAAGAACTTCTTCTCTTTGGGCGCCGCGGCCACCGCGGCACCGGGGGCGGGAGGGGCTCCTGGCGCGGGCGGCGGCGCCGGGGCCGGGACGCCGCCACCGCGCTTCTGAGCCTTCATCCGCGCCCGCTCTTCCTTGCGCCGCTGCAGCTCGGCTTTGCGCGCTTCGCGCATCTGCAGCCGTTGCGCCCGCCCTTCGTCGCGCTTGCGGCGCTTGCGGTCCTTGGCGCTCTCGCCAACGGGCGGGGGGACCTGGCCGGCGACCGGCGGCGGCCCCGGCTGACCGGGAGGCGGGACCGATTGGCCCGGAGGGGGCGCCGACTGCCCCGGAACGGGCGCAGGCGGAGGGGGCACGGCGGCGGGAGCGGCAGCGGGGACCGCGGCCATCTCGGAGGTCGGGGCGGAAGCGGGGGCCGGCGGAGCGCCGGGCGGCGGGGTCGCGGGAGCGGCCACGGGCGGCGGGCCGCCGGGCTGCGCCTGCTTGCGCTCCTTCTCCTTCGCGCGCCGCTGACTGATGCGGACGATCAGCAGGAGCAGGAGGATTGCCGCCAGCAAAGCGGCGACGAAATAGGCGGTGTTATCGCTCACGTAGTCGCTCGCCTTTTCCGGAAACGAGTCGGCGCCAGCCTGAGCAGGGGCGACCATCAGCACCGCGATGATCCCAGCGACGGCGGCGGGGAGACTCTTCCGGGTCCGCATTGCCCTGCATCCTTGCATGTGATTCGGCAGTTTCAACTCAACGCATCCTTCCCTTGAACTCGCGCTCGACCTCTCTGCGAACGTCCCGGTCGGCGATCTCACGGCGCCGGTCGCGACCCTCCTTGTTTCGCGCCAAAGCCAGCTCCACCTTCGCCCGCGGGCCTTTGAAATAGATCCTGGTTGGGATCAGCGTCAGTCCTTTCTGGGCGGTTTTGCCGATAAGGCGCTCGATCTCCTCCTTGTGCAGCAGCAGTTTGCGCGGCCGCTCGGCCGCATGGGCGTCGACCGCGGAGTACTCGTAGGGCGGGATATGCAGCTTGCGGAGCCAAACCTCGCCTTCCTCGACGACCGCGTAGGCGTCGGTCATCTGCGCCTGGCCGCTGCGCAGCGCCTTCACCTCCGACCCCTGCAGGACGATCCCGGCCTCCATCTTCTCTACCCACTCGAATTTGTGGCGGGCGCGCCGATTGGTGACGACGTCGCCCGAGGCCGGCTCACGCTTCTTCTTTTGCTTCTTGGCCATTAGGCGGCCTCCTCGGCCGGCGCCAGCTCGGCCCGGCCCCGGGCTGGATCGACCCCGGCGACGCGGACGGATATCGGATCGCCGAGGTTGACCCGGGAGCCCGAGCCGCGCCCGACCAGCGCCACCTCGGCGCGGTCGAGCTCGTAGCGGTCCCCCGGCAGCCGCCGCGCCGGCAGCATTCCCTCGTAGACGTCGCCGAGCTCGCCGCCGAAGGTGACGAACGCGGCCGAGCGGATCACGCCCGAGACCTCGCCCTCGAAAACGGCGTCCAGACCCCGCTCTCCCAACTCACGTTCGAGCAGGTAAGCGGCGCAGACGTCGTCGGCATGGCGCTCGATCTGCGCCGAGGTGCGCTCCCGCGCCGAGCAATCGGCGGCGGCGTCGCGGGCCTCGGAGAGCGTCGGCGCCTCCTCCCCCTCCCCCAGCAGCGCCAATAGCGCCCGGTGGCAGACGAGGTCCGGGTAGCGCCGGATCGGCGAGGTGAAGTGGCAGTAGGCGGGGCTGCCGAGACCGGCGTGGCCGATGTTCCGCTCGCTATAATAGGCCTGCTTGAGGGATCGGAGCACGAGCGAGGTATACGCCCCCCGGCCGTGCCCGCGTCGCGCGGCCTCGCGCCGGACCAGCCGGCTCGCCTCGGCGGCGACCCGTCCGGCCTCGCTCGGGGCCAGGCCCTGTTTGAGCGGCGGCGTCGGCACCCCCAGCGCGGTCAGCTGCTCGAGCAGACGCTCGATCCGCGCCGCGTCGGGCTGGGCGTGGACCCGGTAGATCGCCGGCACTCGCTCGCGCTCCAGGAGCTGCGCGACCTGCTCGTTGTTGAGGATCATCAGCCGCTCGATCAGCCGGTGGGCCTCGGTCTGCGCGACGCCGTGGGCGGTAGTGACATTTCCCTCCGCATCGAAGCTGAACTCGGGCTCGAAGGACTCGACGTCGAGGCTGGTGGTGCCGCGATGCTCGCCGAGGCCGGCGGCGATCTCCCGCGCGGCGGCGAGCGGTTCGGCCACCTCGGCCGGGGGCCGCGCCCGGCCGGCGAAGATCTCGTCGAGCTGGTCGTAATTGAGGCGCAGGTCGGAGCGGATGCGGCTGCGGTAGAAGCGCGCCCGGCGCGGCTCCATGCCGGGCCCCAGCTCGACCTCGGTCGTCACCGCCAGCCGCTCGACCCCCGGTGCCAGGCTGCAGGCTCCGCTGGAGAGCGCGTGCGGCAGCATCGGCTCGACCGCGCCGGGGACGTAGGTGCTGTTGCCGCGCTTCCGCGCCTCCTGGTCGAGCAGCGAGCCCGGCCTGACGTGGGCGGCGACGTCGGCGATGTGGATCCAGACCCGGGCGCCGTCGCCCTCGCGCTGGGCGGAGACGGCGTCGTCGAAGTCGCGGGCGGTGGCCGGATCGACGGTGAAGGTCGCGAGCGCGGTGAGGTCGCGCCGCGGACCGCTTTCGCGCTCGGCCCACTGCGCCGCTTCCCGCGCTTCCCCCTCGATCGTCGGCCGGAAGCCACGGTAGCCGAGCTCCTCGCGCAGCAGCTCGTCAACCGTATCCCGCGCCGAGCGTCTACTGCGCGCATCGCTTCCACCCTTTTGGTTCCTATTGGAACGCGAATCGTGGAAACGACGATCCGGCCGCGCCGTTTGGCGACCGGCTTGCCGGCGGCCGCGGCCCGGCATCAGCCGCCAACCTGGCCGGCGAGCACTTCGAAGGCGCGCTGCTCGGCCTCGTCGGCTTTGGTCTTGGGGTTGTCCTTGACCTTCACGTCGGGGTGGATCCCGTGGCTCTCAGCCAGATTGACGCCCTTCGGAGTGAAGTATTCGCCAACGGTCAGCTTCAGCGCGCCGCCGTTGGAGAGCGCTTGCTCCTCCTGGAAGACGCCCTTGCCGAACGAGCGGGTGCCGACCGTCTCGGCGCCGCCGTCATCGGCCAGCGCCGCGGTGAGGATCTCCGCCGCCGAGGCGGTGCCGCCGTCGATCAGGACCACCAGCGGCAGTTTCGTGATCTGGCCGCCGCTGGTCTCATAAGTGCTTTCGCCCTGGCTGCGCGAGTTGGTCGAGACGACGACTTCCCCCTCGGACAGGAAGAGGCTTGCGGTCCGCACCGCCTCCTCGAGCAGCCCGCCGGGGTTGTGGCGCAGGTCGAGGACGATCCCCTCTGCGCCTTCCTTCCGCACCCTGCGGACGGCGTTCGCGAGCTGCCCGTGCGCGCCTTCGCTGAAGCTGAACAGGCGCACGTAGCCGAGCTTTCGCCTCTCGACCCGCTCGACCCGCCGGCTGACGTTCGGCAGCGTCACCTCGGCCCGGGTCAGGGTCAGCCGCCGCACCTTGCCGCCCTTCGCATCGCGGACACCAATCGTGACCTCGGTCCCTTCCGGACCCTTGATCTTCTTCGTCGCCTCGTTGCTGCCCTCGCCGGCGATCGATTCGCCGTTCACCGAGACGATCGTCTCGCCGGCGGCGATCCCGGCCCTCTGCGCCGGCGAGCGCGGGAAGACGCTCGCCACCCGCAGTCCCTTTTTCACCTCGACCACGGTCAGCCCGATCCCCGAGAAGTGGCCTTCGATCTGCTCGTTGAAGCCTTCCAGCGCTTCCGGGGAGAAGTATTCGCTGAAACGGTCGCCGTGCCGCCGGCGCAGCTCGCGGACCATGCCCTGCAGCGAGGCGTTACCGAGCTCGGTCTCGCCGACCGGCCGGTAGTAGTTGTCCTCGATCGCTTCCGCCGCTTCGGCGGTCAGCCCGGCGGGTTCGTCGACGAAGAGGTCGCGCAGCGGGTCCGGCAGCGAACTCGGGTGCCCGCCCAGCCACAGCCCGGCGGCGAACAGAGCCGCCAGCGCCACGGCAAACGCCACGGCCCGGCGTGCTCTCACGCCGGCCTCAGACCTTGAGGAAGCGCCGCAGCGTTACGCCCGAGCCGATCGTCGAGACGACGATCGAGGCGGCAAAGAGAATCGCGACCAGGGCCGGGAAGCCCAGCGTCGAGTTGTTCTGCGCCGCGAGGACCCCGATCGAGTCGCTGAGAGGGTCGACGACGGTGATCTTGCCCAGCCACAGGATCAGTATGGCCAGCAGGCCTCCTGCGAAGCCGACGACCACGCCCTCGATCATGAACGGCCAGCGGATGAACCAGCGGGTCGCGCCGACCAGCCGCATCACCTCCACCTCGCGGCGGCGGGTGTAGATCGAGAGCCGGATCGTGTTGCCGACCAGCATCAGCGAGGCGAGGATCAGGAGCGCGGTGATCACGGTGAGCACGATCTTCAGCGCGCTCGTCACCTGCTCGATCTTCTCCGAGGACTGCGTGCGGTCGAACGGGTTGCTGATGATCGAGTCGAAGGGCTTGCCCTCGGTGCCGTTCGGGAAGACGGTCTCTTCCACCGACGGCAGGTTGGCGGCGTCGTCGGCTTTGACTTCGAAGCTGTTGGGAAGCGGGTTGGTGTGCAGCTCTTCGACGATCGTCTTGTCGTCGAGTTCGCCCTTCAGAGTCGCCAGCGCTTCGTCCTTGCTTATGAAGGTGACTTCGGCGACGTGCGGGACGCCTTCCAGCTTCCCCTTCAGAGCGGCGATTTCGGCTTTCGTCGCGTCGTCGTAGAGCGCGTACTGGATGTTGAGCTGGTCGCGGACTTCATCGCTCTTGCCTTGCGCGGTCTGGAAGATCGGGATCAACATCCCGAGCAGGACGACGGTGACGACCGTGGTCACGATCGCCGCCAGGCTGGGGGCGCCGTTGCGCTTCAGCGCACGCAGAGCCTCTTGGAAGAAGAAGACGATCCGGCCCATCAGCTCAGGTGGTCGTGGTCGGTGTGCCCGTTCGTGCGCGGCTCGCCCTCGGTGCCGACGCCCATCTCAGCCCGCATCCGCATGCCGAATTCGGTCGTCGACTCCTCGGTGTAGCCGCCCGAGACCTCGTCGCGGACGACGCGGCCCTCGTAGAGCTCGATGACGCGGCGCTGCATGTTGTCCACCATCTCGCGGTCGTGGGTGACAACTACAACGGTGGTCCCGGCCTTGTTGATCCGGTAGAGCAGCTGCATGATCCCGATCGAGGTGACCGGGTCGAGGTTTCCGCTCGGCTCGTCGGCCAACAGGAGCGGCGGGTGGTTGACGAAGGCGCGGGCGACGGAGACGCGCTGCTGCTCGCCGCCGGAGAGCTGATCGGGGTAGCTGTGGATCTTGGTCGAGAGCCCGACCAGGCGCAGCGTCTGCGGCACCTGCTCGCGGATTTCGGCGCGGCTGGCGCCGATCACCTGCAGGGCGTAGGCGACGTTGTCGTAGACGGTGCGGTCGGGCAGGAGCTTGAAGTCCTGGAAGACGGTGCCGATGTTGCGGCGTAGCTGCGGGATTTTCTTCTCCGACAGCTGGCCGATGTCGCGCCCGGCGATCTTGACCGAGCCCTCGGTGGCGGTGAGCTCGCGGATCAGCATCTTGATCAGCGTCGACTTGCCACACCCGGTCGGGCCGACGAGGAAGACGAACTCGCCACGTCCGACGGCCAGGTTGACCCGGTCGAGGGCCATGTGGCCGCCCGGGTAGACCTTGGTCACGTCGCTCAGCTCGATGATCGGCGCGCGGCGCCCACGGGGGCGGCGCGGCTCCTCGGGGCCGCGATCTTTCTTTTTGCGTAGAGCCATCAGTCGGGTGCCTTCTGCGAAGACAGGTTGACTCCTCCGCCCCCTCGGCCCCGCAAGATCCCGCCCACGCAGCCGATCTTTCAGGCGGCGACCGGCTCCTGCGCGGTTTGCGCCGGCAGCGGCTGAGCGAGCATCTGCGCCTTCACCTCGGTCACCGGCAGGTCAACCGTCCGCCGCAGCCGAGCCGGCAGACCCATCGCCAGCCAGCGTGAGATCGTCTTCGGCAGGGTCGAGATGACGATCTCGTCGAACTGACGGGCGTGGAGGACGTCGCCGACCGCGGCGAAGGGGTCCGGGTCGCCGACGATCACCTCCCGGAGCTCGAGGCCCGCCTGGCGGAGCCGGCTGGCGGCGCGGTCGGCACGGAGCGCCGCCTCCGACCAGCCGGCCTTCATGTCGGCGGCCCAGGCGAGGCCGTGGGGAACCGCCGGCACCAGCAGGGTGAACTCGGTCGGCTCCTCGGCCGCGCGCCCGCGCAGGGCGGCGATCAAGTCGGGTGAGTCGGCGGTCCGGTTGGCGACCGCCAGGATCTTTCGTGCCATCTCGCGCCTCCTTAGGTCCTTTTCCGGGACTACGGACACAGCCTGCCCGGCGTTCGGCAAAGGAAATGAAAGGGCGCCTAAAAGACTGCTGAAGAAGCGGGGCTAGCCGATCGCGACCATGCGCTCGATCGGGATTCGCGCCCGCTCGGCGATCTCCGCCGGGACGCTGACCTCGAACTTCATCTCGCGCAGAGCATCGCGCAGCTTCGGCAGCGTGATCATCTTCATGTATTTGCAGGAGGCCATCCGGTTGGCCTCGATCAGGTGCGCCCGCGGGGCAGCCTGCTGCAGCGGATAGAGCATCCCGTTCTCGGTGGCGACGATGAACTCGCCGTCCGGATGCGCTTCGACGTGCTTCTGCATCCCGGAGGTGGAGAGCATGTGGACGCCGTCGGGGTCGATGTCGCCGGAGGCGACGTACTCCATCGCCTGGGTCGAGCAGCCGCACTCGGGGTGGATCAGGAACTCGGCGTCGGGGTGTTCTTCACGGGTGCGAGAGATGTCCAGCGGTTTGATCCCCGCGTGGACGTGGCACTCGCCGTCCCAGATGTGGAAGCGGCCGCGGCGCTCGGGTTCTTCGACCAGGCCGGTCTCGCGCTCGACGAAGGCGCCGAGCCACATGTCGGGGCCGAAGAGGATCTCGGTCTCGGGGCCGTGCTCGGCCCAGATGTGGCGGACGACGTCGACCGCGTTGGAGGAGGTGACGCAGTAGTCGGTCTCGGCCTTGACCTCGGCCGAGGTGTTGACGTACATCACGACAAGGGCGTCCGGGTATTGCGCCTTCCAATTCCGTAATTGGGCGGCGTCGATCGAGTCGGCGAGCGAGCAGCCGGCGTCGAGGTCGGGGATCAGCACCGTCTTTTCGGGCGAGAGGATCGATGCCGTCTCGGCCATGAAGTGGACGCCGCAGAAGGCGATCACCTCGGCGTCGGTTTCGGCCGCCTGGCGCGAGAGGCCGAGCGAGTCGCCGCGGTAGTTGGCGACGTCCTGGATCTCCGGCAGCTCGTAGTTATGGGCGAGGATGACCGCGTTCCGCTCCTGCGCGAGCGCACGAACCTCATCGCTGATCTCAGCGATCTGCTCCGGGCCGAGCTCCGGGGCGAAAGTAGGTTGGATAGTCGGGAGCTCCTGCATGAGCCCTTTCCTTCCTGATGTTCGCCGGCGGGACGGGATCCGGACCGGTCGAATGAACGTAAATGAAGTTTAGTGGAGCGGGTTTGCCGCCGGCTAGGCGCTTTAGCAAACCAGGGGTTGACTAAAGCGCCCGAGCCTGGTGCGTAGCCTTTCCGGGATGCCCGAGCTGCCCGAGGTAGAGATCGTCGCCCGTCGCCTCGACACCGCGCTGACGGGGGCCGAGGTGGAATCGGCGCTGGCGCCGGGGATGAACGTGATGAAGACCTTCGACCCGCCGCTGGAAGCATTGGCGGGACGCGAGGTAACCAAGGTGCGGCGGGTCGGCAAGATGCCGGTGGTCGAGTTCGGCGACCTGGCGCTCTTGGTCCACCTGATGTCCGCCGGGCGGCTGCGGGTCTTCGACAAGCGCGCCTCGCTGAAAGACAAAGCCTCGCGGGTCCTGATCCGGCTTGGCGACAGCCGCGAGCTGCGGCTACGCGAGTTCGGGACCAAGCAGCGGGCTTGGGCGAAGCTGCTGCCGGTCGATGCCGTGGCCGAGGACGAAATGGTCGCCAGCCTCGGCCCCGAAGCCTGGCCCCCTCCCCCGCTCGCCGAGTTCGCCGCCGCGATCGACAAGCCGCGCCACTTGCACCCGCTTCTCCGCCACCAGAAAGACATCGCTGGGATCGGCCGTTCCTGGGTCGACGAGATCCTCTGGGAGGCGCGGCTCTCGCCCTTCAAGAAAGGATCCGAGCTGGAGCCCGAGGAGGTCGAGCGGCTGCACGCCGCCCTCCACGTCCTCGACGACGCGATCGACCACTACGAAGCGACGATCGGCCCGGAAGTTCCCGACAAAATCCCGATGCCGCTGAAGATCCACAAACGCGAGGGCGAGCCCTGCCCCCGCTGCGGCACGACGATCGAGGCCGTCTACTTCTCAGAGCACCAGACCAACTATTGCCCCGAGGAGCAGACCGGCGGCCGGGTGCTCAAGGACCGGCGGCTCTCGAAACTCCTCAAGTAGTGCCGCGCGGCGGCGTTTTCAGGCGAGCTCGAGCAGCATCGAGAAGTCCAGGTTCGCGGCCGAATGGGTGAGCGCCCCGATCGAGATGAACTCGACGCCGGCCGCGGCGATCTCGCGGACGTTCTCCAAGCTCACCCCGCCCGAGGCCTCCAGAGAGACCCCGTCGGCACCGCCGGCGTTTTCGTCGCGCAGGGCGACGGCCTCCCGGATCCGCTCGGGGCTCATGTTGTCCAGCAGCAGGCGATCGACGCCCATGCCCAGCGCGTAGGCCGCCTCGTCGAGATTGCGGACCTCGACCTCGATCGCCATCTCCGGCTGCGCGCTGCGCGCCGCGTAAACCGCTTTCGCCAGGCCGCCGGCCGCGGCGATGTGGTTCTCCTTGATCAGGATCGCGTCGTAGAGGCCCATCCGGTGGTTGATCCCGCCGCCCGCTGCGACCGCGGCCTTCTCCAGGTGGCGCAGCCCCGGCGTGGTCTTGCGGGTGTCGAGGATCGTGGTGCCGGTGCCGAGCACCGCCTCGGCGTAGCGGGCGGTCAAGGAGGCGACTCCGGAGAGGTGGCCGAGGAAGTTGATCGCGGTCCGCTCCGCCGCCAGCAGACCACGGGCGCTGCCGCTCGCGACCAGCACCTCGGCCGGGACGTCCTCGCGCCACTGCCCCTCGACGACGAGGTTGTCGACCTCCTCGATGCCGCACTGGCGCATCGCCTCGGCGACGACCGCGAGGCCGTAGACGACGCCGGGCTTTTTCTGCACGATCCGCGCCCGCCCGCGCGCGTCCTCGGGAACGGTCGCCTCGGAGGTGATGTCGCCCGCGCCGACGTCCTCGGCCAACGCGCCCGCCACTAGCTCCTCGATTTCCTCCGCCAGCTCGATCATCGCGGCAGCCTATTCCAGCCGCCGAGTTGCCCCTTTGTCCGGCATAGCGAAACAAAACGGCAACTCGGCCTGGGGGATCTCACGTTTTGGGGCGCGGGCACGTTTAATCCACAGAGTGACCCCGCTGCCGCCGTTTCAAACCGTCCTCGACGAGCATTCCGCTGCGGTGATGGGAATCTTGCGGGGCGCGGTCGGCCGGGACGCGGCCGAGGACTGCTTCCAGGAGACCTTCCTGGCGGCCCTGCGCGCCTATCCCAAGCTCGATGACGCGAGCAACCTGCGCGGCTGGCTTTTGACGATCGCCCACCGCAAGGCGATCGACTTCCACCGGGCCAGCGGCCGGCGGCCGATCCCGGTCGCCGACGTCCCAGAGGCGGCGACGGAGAACGGTCTGCCGGTACCCGACCAGGGGCTCTGGGACGCGGTCGGGGCGCTGCCGCCGAAGCAGAGAGCCGCGGTGGCGCTGCGCTACGGGAGCGACCTGCCGCACGCCGAGATTGCCGCGGCGCTGGGCTGCTCGCCGGAGGCGGCGCGACGCAGCCTGCACGAGGGACTGAAACGACTGAGGAAGGAGCTGGCATGAAGGCCACGATCGACAGGTTCAAGTCACGGGCCGCGGAGGAGGGCCTGCTCGATGTCGCCTACACGAGCGCCGACTCCCCCTTCGGGCCGCTGCTCCTCGCCAAGACGCGGCGCGGGCTGGTGCGGGTAGGGCTGCCGAACCAGGACGCCGACGAGCTCCTCGTCAACCTCGCCGACCGCGTCTCGCCGCGGGTGCTGGAGGCGCCCGCGGAACTGGACGGGGTGCGCCGCGAGCTTGACCTCTACTTCGCCGGCAAACTCGACCACTTCGACCTGCCGCTCGACTGGCAGCTCAGCGGCGGCTTCCGCCAGCGGGTGCTGCGGGCGATCGCCCGCATCCCCTACGGCCAGACCCGCAGCTACACCGAGATGGCCCGCAGAGCCGGCAACGAGCGGGCGGTCCGCGCCGCCGGCACCGCCTGCGGCACCAACCCGATCCCGCTCGTAGTCCCCTGCCACCGGGTGCTGCGCACGAGCGGCGCCCTCGGCGGCTACGGCGGCGGCCTGCCGATGAAGCAGTCCCTGCTGGAGCTCGAGGGCGTCTTGGACGAAAGGTCCAGTACCTAAAGAAGGCGGGCCTTCGCTCCGATGGGAAGGAGCGATGCGAAAGCTCCCCCTCCTCCTCGTTCTCTCGATCCTCGCCCTGCTCGGCGCCGCCCTGCCAGCCCAGGCGAGCCTGCTCGCCCAGCCCGCCGAAGTGGTGCCGCTGATCGCGCCCGAAGACGAGGCGGACGAAGCCGGCGAGCCCGCGGACGAAGAAGAAGGTGAAGTCGAAGAAGCCTGCGAAACCGAGGAAGAAGGCGTCTGCGATGCAGAAGACGAAGAAAGCGAAGAGCCGGGGGGCAAGCGCAAGGCCAAGGAAGATGGCTGCCTCCTGAAGGGCGCCAGCGCCGCGGTCAGCGTCAATCCGGGCAAGCGGCGGCTGCGTCTCAGCGTCCACTACCGCACCTGGAAGCCGGCCAGCGTCAGCATCGAGGCGGCACTGCACGGGGTCAAAGGCGCGGTCTACCTGGGGACCAGCCACACCTACTTCCGCCGCTCAGGCGTCTACCGCGACACCTTCGAGCTGGCCGAGAAGCAGACGAAAAAGGCGCTGGCGGCGCGCGAAGTGAGCGTCGACCTGCAGGTCGTCAACAGCCCCCCTGCTTGCGGCCTGCACCTCAGCGAAGCAGTTCGCCGACCCAAGCACTAGCTTCGCGCAGATGCGCCGGGTCGATCTGGTGACCCAGCTCGGACTCGCAGTAAGTCACGTCGAGCCCGCCCTCGGAAAGCAGCTCGCGCGCCCGCTCGGCGAACTCGACCCCGATCACCGGGTCGCGGAGGCCGTGGCTGATGAAGGCCTTGGTGTCGGTGCGGTCGGCGAGCGCCGGCTCCCAGCCCTCGACCGTCGGCACGAAGCCGCTGAAGGCGAGGATCCCCGCGACCGCGGGACGGTCGGCGCTGAGCGCCGTCGCGTAGCTCATCACCGCCCCCATCGAGAAGCCGCCGAGGACCGTGCGCTCCGGGCCGATGCCGGTCTCCTCCCAGAGCCCGTCGTGCAGCTCGGCGAGCGCCGCGCGCGCAGCCGTGAAGCTCTGCGGGTCGGGGTGGCCGACCCGCGGCACCAGGTACCAGTGGTAGCCGGGCGAGCCCGACAGCTGCAGCGGCGCCCGCGGCGTGACGATCAACAGCCGCCGCTCGGGGTCGAGGAAGTCGGCGAGGGCGAGCAGGTCGCTCTCGTCGGTCCCGCGCCCGTGGTGGAGGACCAGCAGCCCCTCCGGATCGCCACCCGCCGCCCGTTCCAGGTGGAAGAGCGGCGCCATCCCTAGTTGGCCGAAGCCGCAGCGGTCTTGTTCAGGTAATCGCGAATGAACTCGTCGATGTCGCCGTCGAGGACCCGCTGCACGTCCCCGACCTCGTACTCGGTGCGGTGGTCCTTGACCATCGTGTAGGGGTGCATCACGTAGCTGCGGATCTGCGATCCCCAGGCGACGTCTTTGACCTCGCCGCGCGCCTTGGCCAGCTCTTCGGAGCGTTTTCGCTCCTCCAGCTCGATTAGCTTCGAGCGCAGCAGCTGCATCGCCACCGCCTTGTTCTGCGTCTGCGAGCGCTCGTTCTGGCACTGGACGACCACCCCGGTCGGGATGTGGGTGATCCGCACCGCCGAGTCGGTCTTGTTGACGTGCTGGCCGCCGGCCCCGGAGGCGCGGTAGGTGTCGATCCGCAGATCGTCATCGGCGACCTCGACCTCGACGCTGTCCTCGACCACCGGGCCGACGTCGACCTGGGCGAAGCTGGTGTGGCGGCGGGCGGAGGAGTCGAAGGGGGAGATCCGGACCAGGCGGTGGACGCCGCGCTCGGCGGCGAAGAGGCCGTAGACGTTCTCGCCCCGGGCGATGAAGGTGGCCGACTTGAGCCCCGCCTCCTCCCCTGGCGAGGCCTCGACCATCTCGACGTCGAAGCCGCGGCGTTCGGCCCAGCGCAGGTACATCCGCAGCAGGATCTCGGCCCAGTCCTGGGAGTCGGTCCCGCCGGCGCCAGCGTGGACGGTGACAACCGCATCGCCGGCGTCGTACTCGCCGCTGAACAGGCGCGCCTCCTCGAGCTCGGCCAGGCGACGCTCGACCGAGCCCAGCTGCGAGCCGAGCTCGGCCGCCATCTCCTCGTCCTCGGCAGCCATCTCGGCGAGGTCGCTGAGGTCGGCGACGTCACCCTCGAGCCCCCGAAACATCTCCAGCCGGCGCTGGGCGCGGGCATGGGCGGCAGAGGTGCGGGCAGCGGCATCCTGGTCGTCCCAGAAGCCGGGCTGGCCCATCTCCTCCTCTAGGCGGTTGGCCTCAGCCTCGAGCGCAGCGGGGTCAAAGGTAGTCCGAGAGCAGGGACAGCTGCTCGCGGACAGCGGCCAGGCGGGGCGCTACGGATTGACTCTGCGCGGCATCGGCCATGAGCACAGGTTATTGGTCCTGGAAGCTCTGGCGGTAAGGAGGGGCGGAGTACCCCGCCCCTCCCACAACAGCTTTCGCCAACCCGGGCTGGCCGAGACCGCGAGCGACGTCGCATAGCGACGGCGCGTGCGGTCTCGCGAGACTTCGCCTAGCTGATAGCTGTCGAGGAGGGTGTCGGCACCCTCCCCCCACCAACTCAACCTAAGCAGGGACCCGCGCGGTGATGATCCAGGTCGAGGCTGGGGCGAGGACTCCGTCGGGACCCTCGAGGTCGGCCAGCGCCTCGCGCATCTCGGCGGCGATTTTCGGCCGGATCTCGTCGACGCGGTCGCCCCAGAGTCGCAGCACCTCGCCAGCCGGGCCGAGCGCCATGTTGAACTCGACCGCCTGGTCGAGGTTTTCGCCGATCTTCAGCGGCAGGTCGCTGCGCCGCAGGCCGATCTCCTCGAAGCCGGCGATCTTCAGCTGCTCGGTGACGGTGTCGGCGTTGGCCATCGAGAAGGGGCCCGGGCCGCAGGTCGGTTCGTCGGTCTCCTCCGGGTGCTCGAGGTACTCGTCGACGACCACCTCGGCGCGGTGCACCCACTCGTTGTCGAGCTTGCGGCGCCAGACGACCGCGCAGAGGCGGCCACCGGGCTTCAGCGCCCCGGCGACGTTGCGCAGCGCCGCGACCGGGTTGGCGAAGAACATCAGCCCCATCCGCGCGAAGGCGAAGTCGAACTCGCGGGGCAGCTCCAGCGTCTGCACGTCGGCGCAGAGGTACTCGACATTGCCCGCCTCCTCGGCCTCTTTCCGCGCGACCTCGACGAACGGCTCGGAGACGTCGATGCCCAGCGCCGATCCCTCCGCCCCGACCGTCTCCGCCAAATGGAGCGTCGTTTCGCCGAAGCCGCAGCCGAGGTCGAGGACGCGGTCGCCGGCCTTGGGTGCGCTAATCGCCAGCGCCGCCTCGCCATGGGCGCCCAGGCCGGCCGCGGTGAGATCGCGGTACTTGACGAAGAGGTCGAAGAGCGGCCCGCTCCAGGCCTCGGTCGCCTCGATGTTGTCGGGAGCGACGGATCCCATCCGGCCCATCGTAGGGCGCCGCCGCGCGCCTGCCTAGGCCAAAGCCTCCTAGGGGCGGGCGAAATGGCCGGCGCGGAGAGCCTCATCGCGATTGTCGTAGGGGCGCCAACTGCGGATCTTGTGGTCGCGCAGCTCGAAGGCCCAGGCCATGAAGTCGATCCCCGCCACGCTTTCGTCCTCTTCCCAGTGCCAGCGCCGCAGGATCAGCGCAACCGCCCGGCCGCCGCCGCCCTCGGTCCCGTCCTCGTAGAGCTGCTCCAGCTCGATCGTCTGCTGCACCCCGCCCGGCGCCCGCGTCGCCCAGACCCGGGCCGCCTCGATCCCCTTTCGCAGCCCCCGGCTGGCGTGCAGTTCCACCTCGGGATCGAGCACCGCGACGAACGCGTCGAGGTCGCGATCGTTGAACGCCCGGATGAACTCGCGGACTGGGTCAGTCATGCGCCCTCAGGCGCCGTGGCACTTCTTGAACTTTTTCCCTGACCCACACCAACAGGGGTCGTTGCGCCCGATGTCGTCGTGCTCGCCCTTGACCACCGTCTCGACGACCTCGCCATCGCCGGGAGATGCCGCACCGGCCGCGGCAACGTCCGAGGCGGTCGCGCCGCTGGTGGCGACAACTTCCTGCAGCGCCGAGGGCTGGTTCTCGGCGGTGCCGCCTGAGTAGGCGAAGTTCGCCCGCTCGCCCTCGCCGTTGGTCGCGGCGGCAGCCCCCGCTTCGGGCTGGACTTCGATTTCGGCGCGGAAGACCAGTTTCGAGAACTCGTCCCAGATCGAGTGCATCAGCTCTTCGAACATCTGGTAGCCCTCGTTTTTGTAGGCGACGAGGGGGTCGATCTGGGCGAAGCCGCGGAGGTGGATTCCTTCGCGCAGGTAATCCATGTCGAAGAGGTGTTCGCGCCAGCGATTGTCGATCACCTGCAGCAGGATCGAGCGCTCGAGGTACCGCATCAGTTCCTCGCCGAGCTGCTCCTCGCGCTCGTCGTAGGCGTTCATCGCGTCGTCGTCGAGGGCGTCCTTGAGCTGCTCGCGGTCGACGGTCTCCGGGGAGAGGCTGCCGACCTCGATCCCCACCGGCCAGATCTGTCGCAGCTGCGTCTCCAGCTCCCCGAGGTCCCATTCGTCGAGGATGTCGCCGACGGTGTACTCGTCGACCAGCCGCTCGATCACCCCCTCGAGCTCGTCGCGGGCGTTCTCGGAGATGTCGCGGCCTTCGAGGATCTCGCGGCGGTATTTGTAGATCACCCGCCGCTGCTCGTTCATCACGTCGTCGTACTCGAGGACGCGTTTGCGGATCAGGAAGTTCTGCTCCTCGACCTTCTTCTGGGCGTTCTCGACGGTTTTCGTCAGCATCTTCGCTTCCAGCGGAACTTCGCCGCCGTCGTCGTCGACCGGCCCGAGTTTGTCGAGGATTTTGTAGATCCGGTCGCCGGCGAAGAGGCGGATAACGTCGTCTTCGGCGGAGAGGAAGAAGCGCGACTCGCCGGGGTCGCCCTGGCGGCCGGAGCGGCCACGCAGCTGGTTGTCGATGCGCCGCGACTCGTGCCGCTCGGTGCCGCAGATGAAGAGGCCGCCGAGCTCGCGCACTTCCTCGGCCTCGGCTTTGCACTGCGGCTCCAGCTCGGCCGTCTTCTCGGCCAGCGCCTCCTCGTAGCCCTCGCTCTCGTGCGTGATGCCCTGCTTTTTCAGCTCGGCGATCGCCAGGTGTTCGGGGTCGCCGCCGAGCTTGATGTCGACGCCGCGGCCGGCCATGTTGGTGGCGATCATCACCGCACCTGTGCGACCCGCCTGGGCGATCAGCTCGCCCTCTCGTTCGGCGTGCTCGGGCTTCGCGTTGAGGACCGCGTGCTTGATCCCGTCCCGTTTCAGCGCCGCGGAGATCATCTCCGAGACCTCGACCGAGACGGTTCCCACCAGAACCGGCTGGCCCTTTTCGTGGCGGCTGACGATTTCGTCCAGCACCGCTTTCCACTTGCCGTCTTTGGTTTTGAAAATCTGGTCGTTCTGGTCGGCCCGGACCATGTCCCTATTGGTCGGGATCTCGACCACGGGCATTTTGTAGATCTTCATGAACTCGGTCGCCTCGGTCAGGGCGGTGCCGGTCATGCCGGAAAGCTTGTCGTAGAGCCGGAAGTAGTTCTGCAGGGTGATCGTCGCCAGGGTCTGGTTCTCCTCGCGGATCGCGACGCCCTCCTTGGCCTCGACCGCCTGGTGGAGGCCCTCCGACCAGCGCCGGCCCTCGAGGATGCGGCCGGTGAACTCGTCGATGATCATCACCTCGCCGTCGATCACCGCGTAGTCGTCGTCTTTTTTGTAGAGCGACTCCGCCTTCAGCGACTGGACGAGGTGATTGACGAGGCTGCCGTGCTCACCGAGGTAGAGGTTGTCGACGCCGATGAAATCCTCGGCTTTTTTCACCCCCCGCTCGGTCGGGGAGACGGTCTTATGCTTTTCGTCGTACTCGTAGTCGTAGTCGGCGTCGTGGGTCTCGCGCGACTCGCCCAGAGATTTGAGTTTCTGTTTCGCCGGCACGCCTTTCATCTGTTTGGCGAGGCGAGCGAAGGTGTAATAGGTCTGGGCTGCCTGTTCGGGCTGGCCGGAGATGATCAGCGGCGTCCGCGCCTCGTCGATGAGGATGTTGTCGACCTCGTCGACGATCGCGAAGTTGTGGTCGCGCTGGACGCAGTGCTCGAGCGCGTCGGCCATGTTGTCGCGCAGGTAGTCGAAGCCGAACTCGGAGTTGGTCCCGTAGGTGACGTCGAGCGCATACTTGCGCTGACGGGTGGCGTGGTCGTCGCCGTCCTGGAGAGCGTCGACGGTGACCCCGAGCGCGTCGTAGATCGGCTTCATCCATTCCGCGTCGCGGCGGGCAAGGTAGTCGTTGACGGTGACGAGGTGGACGCTCTTGCCGGCGAGCGTGTTGAGGAAGACGGGCAGGGTCGCAGTCAGGGTCTTTCCCTCACCGGTTTTCATCTCGGCGATACCGCCGTCGTGAAGGACCATGCCGCCGATCAGCTGGACGTCGTAGTGGCGCTGTCCGGTGCTCCGCCGCGAGGCCTCACGGCAGAGGGCGAACGCCTCCGGCAGGAGATCCTCAAGCGAGGCGCCGTTGCGGGCACGCTCGCGCAGGGAGTCCGCCTCGGTGCGGATTTCCTCGTCGGAGAGCGCTTCCATCTCCGGCTCGAATCGATTGATCGCTTCCGCGCGCTTCTGGTAGGACTTGAATTTCCGTCCCTCTCCCGCGCGCAGCGCCTTCGTTACGAGGTCCATCGCTGGCATTGCTCAAGGTTAGCGGTGCGACATTAATTGCCCCTTGTCGCCCTCCGCCGAGGAGCGTACGATCGTTGCTCAACCCACAAGGAGGCACTCATGCGGATTGAGATTCGGGGCCGAAACGTCGAAATGACGGACGACCTGCGTGAGACGGTGCGGAAGCGCTTCCAGCGGCTGGGACGACAAGTCTCGCCGCTCGCGACCTTGGAGGTGGTGCTCTCGGAGGAGCGCAACCCGCGGGTCGCCGACAGCCAAGTGGCAGAGGCAACTTTCTACTTGAAGGGAGTGACGCTGCACGCCCGGGAGTGCAGCCCCGAGATGACCCATTCGGTGCGCGAGCTTGCCGAGGACATGAGCCGGCAAGTGAAGAAGCACCGCGAGCTGCGTCGCAAGCGCCGTCGCACCCGGCAGCTTGTCGACCAGATGCGAGGCCGCCCGGCCGAGGCACGGCCGTAGGGCCGCGGAGAGCCAACTAAAGGCGCCGGGCAAAGGTCACCGCCACCACACGGGACGCCCCCACGGCTCGGAGCGCGCCAGCGCAGGCCGTGAGGGTTGCCCCGGTGGTGAGGACGTCATCGACTAAGAGGACGCTGCGAGGGGCCGCCGCGCGAGCCTCGATGCGGGGCGGGTGACCGACCCGCTCGGCCCGCCGCTTGCCGACCTGCCGCCCGCCGCCTCGGCGTTCGAGGCAGGAGGAGAGTGGGGCTTCGAGTCGCGCCGCCAAGGCTGCCGCCAACTCCCCGGCCGGATCGAAGCCACGGCGACGCAATCGCGGCGGCGCTGCCGGCACCGGGACGATCGTCCCGCTCAGCATGTGGGCGGGCGCCAGCCACTCGATCCGCTCGGCCATCAAGTCGGCAACCGAGAGCAGCCGCCGGAACTTCAGCGCCCCAACCAGATCCCGCGCCACCCCTTCGTAGGAGGCCGAGGACCAGACCCGGTCAAGCCCCGCCGGCCCGTTCCCGAGGAACGGATCGACATCGGCCAGTCGACGCGTGCAGCGGGTGCAGACCACCGCGTCGAACCGGCACGACCGACCGCAAGCCGCGCAAAGCGCCGGCACCAAAGCCACCCCAATCCTCGGCAAGATCTCCACTCGCCGAGCCTGCCTCGCATGAACGCACGCGTGGCGCGCAAAAAGCAAATTCTCTGCGCCAACTTCTGCATCTATTTGGGGAGGGAGCCCGCTCCCTCTATACCGGCTAGGGGCGGGCGCCGGCGATGGCGTTGATCAGGACCTGGCGGGCTGGGATCTCGGCGTTCGGGAGGGCGATTACCTCTTTGAGGCGGGCGCCGTCGCCGACCTTGACGTTGTCGCCGATAACGGTCGGGCCGTCGATCCGGACGTCGTCGCCGATCTCACAGCCGGGCCCGAGAAGGACCGGCCCTGCCAAGTCCGGCTCGCCCTCCATCCGCTCGCCGCTGCGGAAGCCGTCGACCAGCTCCCCCTCGCGCTCGACCTCGACCGCGCCGGTGAGGGCGTCGACGTTGCCCTCGCGCAGCTCCTCGAGGTTGCCGATGTCGTTCCAGTAGGCGTCGATCTCGTGCGAGTAGAAAGGGACGTCGCCGTCGAGCAAGCGCGGGAAGACATCCATCGCCCAGTCGGCGAACCCGGGCGGGTCGCCCTCTCCCGCCGCTTTGCTCGTTCCCGGCTCGGGGAAGAAGTCGAAGATCTCCTTGCGGAACATGTAGATGCCGCAGTTGGCCAGGTCGGAGAGCGCTTCGGAGGGGTCCGGCTTCTCCTGGAAGCCCTGGATCCGCCCGTCGGCACCGACGATCGCGACGCCGAACTGGCTGGTGTCCTCGACCCGCTTCATCGCCAGGGTCGCGACCCCGTCGTGCGAGTCGTGGAACTCGCGCATCGCGGTCAGGTCGATGTCGGTCAGCGCGTCGCCGGAGATGATCAGGAAGGAATCGCCGAGGAACTCGGCGGCATTGCGGACGCCGCCCGAGGTCCCCAGCAGTTGCTCCTCGCGGCTGTAGGCGAGGGAGACGCCGCTGCTTTTCCCGTCGCCGAAGTAGCCCTCGATCAGGTCCGGGAACCAGTGCAGGTTGGCGATCGTCTCGGTGAAGCCGTGACGGGAGAGCAGGCGCAGGATGTGCTCCATCACCGGCTTGTTCAGCACCGGGACCATCGGCTTCGGCATCTCGTAGGTGATCGGCCGCAACCGCGTCCCCAGTCCTGCCGCCAGCACCATGGCCCTCATGCCGCCATGCCCTCCTTCAGCTTGTCGATCGCGACGATGCTCTCCGGGTCGACTTCCCGCAGACGCGCCATCTCAAGCGAGACCAGGTCGCCGAGCAGCGTCGCCCAGAGCAGGCGCTCGACCCGGGTCTCCCCCACCGTCTCCAGCCGCACCACAGTGGCCGCATCGGCAGCGACGAGGTCGGCGGTCAGCTCGAAGCGCTGCCGCTCGCGCGGGTGCTGGTCGCAGTCCTCGAGGAAGACGGCCGCCATCCGCTCGGCGCCCGAGCCCGCGGACCAACCGCAGATCTCGTTGTGGTCGGCCTCGGGCAGCTCGGCGGCGAAGGCGGGGGCCTTGGCGTTCTCGTTGATCTGGGTCTTCCACCGCTTCGCGACCGGCGCGGTCAAATCGCTGCCGTAGACGACGGTCACGGCGCCGTCGAGCTCGAGAGCGATCTCGGCCGCCTGAGCTTTGATCTCGTCCCGCCGCTCCTCGAGAAAGGCGGCGGCCGTGTCGATCTCGGTGCGAATGCGCGGCGCCACGCCGGCCAGCGCCGCCGCCTCGGCGGCAGCGGCGAACATGTAGGCGACGGCGACCCGCGGCTGGAAGATCCCCGGCAGGCCGACGACGGGCACGCCCGCCGCGCGTGCCTGCTCGACCAGCTGGCCACCGGTGCTGACCACCAGCCGCCGCGCGCCCAGCGCCTCGGCGGCCTCGAAACAGGCGAGAGTCTCCTCGGTGTTGCCGGAGTAGCTGGAGCAGAGGACGGTCCACTCCGGCGTCGCCCAGCTCGGCAGCTCGTAGCCGCGGATCGGGACCAGCGGCTTGGTCAGCCGGTCACCGAGGGTAGCGGCGGCGAGATCGCCGCCGATCGCCGATCCGCCCATCCCGCAGACCATCAGCCCCGCCGATTCGGCCGGCTCCAGGCGAGCGGTTTCGATCCGCCAGAGGGCGTCGCGGAGCTGGTTCGGGAGATCGAGGGTGTCGTCGAGGATCGGGCTCATCAGGCGGGGACTCTTTCATCTCGGCCGACCACGGCGTTAACGAGCTGCGCGCCCGGCTCGATCTCCGCTCCGGGGGCGAGGATCGAGCCCTGGACGATGGCGTCCCGGCCGACCGTGCAGCCCTCGAGCAGAACCGACTCGGCAACCTCAGCGCCGCGCTCGATGCGGCAGCCGCCTGAGACGACGGCGCGCGGGCCGACGTTCGCCTCCTCGTCGATGACCGCGTCGCCGCCGACGAGCAGCCCGGCCGCCGTCGGGCGCACCTGGGTTTCCACCCGGCCCTCGAGAATGTCCCAACTCGCCTGCAGGTAGCGATCCGGGGTGCCGATGTCCATCCAGTAGCCCTCAAGCAGGAGCCCGCACAGCCCGTCCCCGACAAGCCGCGGGAAGACCTCGCGCTCAATCGAGACGGCTTGGCCGGCGGGCACGAGGTCGAGCACCGAGCGGTCGAGCACGTAGGCGCCGGCGTTGATCTCGCCGGGCACTGCCTTGCCGGTCTTCTCGAGGAACTCGCGCACCCTGCCCTCTTCGTCGCAGCTGACCAGCCCGTAGGCGGAGGAGTCCTCGACCGGATGGAGCCCGATCGTCGCCCGGGCGCCGCGCTCCTCGTGGGCGCGAACCAGCGCCGAGAGATCGAGGTCGGCGAGCACGTCGCCGTTGAGGGCGAGGAACCGGTCCTCGAGGCGCTCACCGAGGGAATCGGCGGCGAAGCGGATCGCCCCCGCCGTGCCGAGCGGTTCGGGCTCGGCGACGTAGGTGATCTCCACCCCGGCTCGCTCCTCCTCGTCGGCCAGCGCCGCGCGCAGCACGTCGGGCAGGAAGCCGCAGGCGAGGACGACCTCGGTGACCCCGTGGGCCGCGAGCCACTCGATCGCATAGGCGAGGAAGGGACGGTCTACCAGCGTCACCGCCGGCTTCGGCACGTCGCTGGTCAGCGGTCGAAGCCTCGTTCCCTCGCCGCCTACTAAGACAATTGCCTGCATCTTCCTAGCTCCCCTGACTGGCGGGGAGCACTAGGAAGCGGCTGCGGGTCGGGCGGAGCTGACGGTTTGGCCGATCCCCTCGTACTCAAAGCCGGCGTCGGTGAGCGCCTCGGGGTCGAGGAAGTTGCGACCGTCGACAAGCAGCGCCCGGGTCATCCGCCCCGCGGCGGCGGCCCAGTCGAGCTCGGCGAACTCGCCCCACTCGGTGACCAGGACCGCGGCGTCGGCGCCCTCCAGCGCCTGCATCGCCGAGGTCGCCATCTCGACCGAGCCGAGCAACTCCGCGGCGCGCTCGGAGGCGACCGGGTCGTAAGCGACCACCTCGGCCCCCTCGCCCTGCAGCCGTGCGGCGAGCACCAGGCTCGAAGCCTCGCGCATATCGTCGGTATCGGGCTTGAAGGCGAGGCCGAGAAGCGCCACCCGCTTGCCGATCAGCGAGCCGAGGTGCTTCTCGAGCTTGCCGACGACGCGGCGCTTCTGCAGCTCGTTGACCTCGATCACCGCGGTCAGCAGCTGGAAGTGGTAGCCGGTGTTACCGGCCAGCATCTTCAGGGCGCTGACGTCCTTCGGGAAGCAGCTGCCGCCGTAACCGATGCCGGCGCGCAGGAAGGAGCTGCCGATCCGCCCGTCGAGGCCCATCCCCTTGGCGACCTGGCCGACGTCGGCGCCTACCTCCTCGCAGACGTTGGCGATCTCGTTGATGAAGGAGATCTTGGTCGCCAGAAAGGCATTTGAAGCGAGCTTGATCATCTCGGCGCTGGCGACGTCGGTGCGGAGGATCTCGCCGCCGAGCGGCCGGTAGAGCCCTTCGACCGCGTCCGCCGCCCCCTCGTCGCCGGGATCGGCGCCCACGACCACGCGGTCGGGGTTCATGAAGTCCTTGACCGCGGTCCCCTCCTTGAGGAACTCGGGACAGGAGACGTAGGAGAGGCCGGGCATGTCGCGGCGGATCGACTCGCCGGTGCCTGCCGGCACCGTGCTCTTCATGATCAGGACGTGGTCGCTGTCGTCGGGCAGCTCCTGGACCACGGCACGGACGCGCGAGAGATCGGCGTCGCCCGAGTAGGTCGGCGGGGTGTCGACGCAGACGAAGAGCAGGCGCGCGCCCTGCAGCAGCTCGTCCATGTCGGTGGTGAAGGTGAGGCGCTCGGCGTTGCGCTTGATCAGATCCCCCAGGCCGGGCTCGTGGATCGCCACCTCGCCGCGGGATAGAGAATCGACCTTCTCCGGGACGATGTCGCGGGCGATCACGGGGTGGCCGAGCTCAGCAAAGCAGGCAGCCGTGACCAGACCGACCCAGCCGACCCCGATGACCCCGACGGTTTCCTTTTGCTCGCTCATCCCCTGCTCCTTCCGGGCTTCGGCTTCTTCTTCTTGGTCGGGACAAGCACCTTCGCCGAGCGTGCCATTCCGATCATCTGGTCGTTGGTCAAGGTTCGCAGGAGGTCATTCGAGACCCAGTAGACGTTGTCCCCCCGCCGCCAGGCGACCATTTTCACATTTTCGCCGTCTACGTAGATGTCGTAGTCGCGCCCGTGAATGGTCTTGGTCAGGCTCGGATCCTCGAGGATCGGCGGGTCGGACCAGCCGCGGATCCCCTGCACGCCGAAGTAATGGGTGCCGTCGGACATTTCCGCGACGAGGACCATCCGGTAGGCGACGTGGCGGTTCCCGTCCTCGTCCTTGAGGTTGTAGACGTAGGGATCGACGACCTTTTCGTAAGGGTCGCTTTCGACGAAGCGGGTCCCTTCGGGAAGCCGGGTCGGGTAGTAGACCGGGAAGAAGCCACGGGCGCGGCGGGCGGCGATCTTGGCCTCGGCTTCGCCCGCTTCGGAGGCGGGCACCAGGCCGTCGCTGCCGGGCTTGGCCACTTCGACCTTGGGCTTTTTCGGCTTCTGCTTCTTTTTCGGCTGCTTCTTGTGCTTCTTCCTGCCGGCTTCGGCTTCTTCGCGGCTCTGCCGCTGGGCCGCTTTCGCTTCCTGGGTGGTCTCGCCGCCGAGGAATTCCTGCACCGCGGCTTCGACCGCGCCCGGCGTCGTGTAGACGAAGCTGGGGCCGAGTTCAGCCGGAAAATTTACCTCGTTGATCGTCGAGTTGCGCGAGGCGCCGAGCAGTTTGAGCACTTCCAGCAGGGTCTTGCCGTCGCTGATGTCGGAGGTCGTGTAGTCGGTGAAGGCCTCGACCAGTTCGCCCTGGTCGAAGACGAGATCCTGGACCGAGATGCGCGAGCGGGCGGCGCTGAGGAAGTCCTGCTGGCGGGCCGAGCGGACTATGTCGGTGTCGGTGTGGCGGTAGCGGACGTAGTCGAGCGCCTGCTTGCCGCACATCAGCTGGTAGCCGGGCTGGACGTTGATTTCGGCGTACTGTTCGGCGGATTCGACATTCGAGTGGTAGTAGCGCCGGTCGATGTCGACGTAGACGCAGCCGATCGCATAGACGCCCTGGGCGAAGCCGAGGAAGTCGACATTGACGATGTGGTTGATCGGCAGGTCGGTCAGATCCTTGACCGTCTCCAGGGTCAGCTTGGTGCCGCCGTAGGCATACGCTTCGTTGAACTTGCCGGTCCCGTAGCCGGGGATTTCGACCTTCAGGTCGCGCGGGATCGACATCATCGAGATCAGGCTCTTGTCGGGGTCGAGTCGGACCAGCATCGTCGTGTCCGAGCGGCCCGGGTCTTCGGCTTCGTTGGCGCGCTTGTCGGAGCCGATCACGAGGAAGGTCTGGGCGCCGCCGTCGCCGGCGTCGGCGAGGAACTTGTTCAGCCGCTTCTGCAGTTTGTCGTTTTTCGGCTGGATCGCGTTGGCGATGCTGTCGAGGTAGAGCAACGTCGCCGCAGCGGTCGTCCCCGCCGAGATCGCGACGATCAGCAACGAGGCGAGGGCGAACCGCCACCAGAAACGCCTCGGCTTCGGCGCCGGCTCTCCGTCTCCGCTCGGCGGCGGTTTCTTCGGCGCCCAGCCTGGGCCGAGGTTCTCAGTCATCGAGGCGGTCCGGGATCGCACGCAGGAACGACTCCAGCGCCTGGCGGTAGGTCTCCAGCGAGGAGACCGAGACCCACTCGGCCGGGCCGTGATGCCCAGCGCCGATCGGCCCGAACTCGACCGCCGGCACCCCGACCCGCAGGAAGGAGACCGCGTCGGAGGCGCCGTCGCGGCCGACGCTCATCGGCTCCCCGTCGTGATGCTCGGTCGCCGAGGTGCGCAACGCCCGGACGAAGGGCGAGTCGCGATCGACCGTGGCCGGCGGTCGGGTCAGGAGCGCCTGCACCTCGATTCCGCGCAGCTCGCGAACCTGCCCGAGGATCTCCTGCGGGTCCTGGTCCGGGAGGTAGCGGATGTCGACGTCGATCACGCATCGGTCGGGCACCTTGTTGAGAGCGTCGCCGCCGACGATCCTCCCCAGATTGATCGACGGCCGGTCGAAGAGCTCGGAGCTGTGCCGGGCAAACGGTAGCGACTCGATACTGCGGAAAATGTCGATCGCGTTGAGAACGGCGTTGTCGCCGAGCCAGGGAGTGGCGCCGTGGGCGGCGGTTCCCCCCACCTCGAGGCGCAGTGCAAGCACGCCCTTGGCCTCGATTCCGATGTGCAGGTCGGTCGGCTCGCCGGTGATCGCGAAGTCGCCGGTGAACCCCGTGTCGACGAGGTGGTCGGAGCCGCGCTCGGACTCCTCCTCGGACTCCTCGTCGCCGACGATCCCAAGCCGGACCCGGACCCGGTCCTGCTCGCGCATCGCCGCGGTCACCATCAGCATCGCCGCGATCGCGCCCTTCATGTCGTAGGCGCCGCGACCGATCAGCCGATCGCCAGCGGTCTCAGGCACGAACTGCCCGGCGTGCCCGGGCACCACGTCAATGTGCCCGTGCAGAACCACGGTGGGGGCGTCTGCGGGCCCAACCTCGGCCATGACCACCGGCAGACCGCGCACCTCGTCGGCCTTCGTCTCAATCCCCCGAGCTTCCAGCCACCCCTGGATGAACCCCGCCGCCTCGGAAATCGCATCCGGCTCGCACGTCTCGAAGCTGATGAGGCGTTTTGCGAGGACAACGAGCTCCTCGCTCATCGGCTCACCCCCCGGCGATCGAGAGGAACGCTTCGGCCCGGTCGCGGTCCTTCTGCGCCCGGGCGTGATCGGCGCTGCCCTCCTCGCACTCCGAGAGCCGCTGCTCGGCGTCGGCGAGCTGCTCTTTCAGGGTGCCGGTGTCGAGATCCTCGGGCGGGATCGCCTCCTCGAGCAGGAGCCGGGCCCGGTTGCCGTAGACCTGCAGCCAGCCGTGGGCCTGAGCCCAGGTCTTGGTCTCCGAGTCGGAAACGTGGAGACGGAGCTCGGTCGGCTGCAGCGCGGCGAGGACGGGCGCGTGGTTGGCGAGGATGCCGATTTCGCCGACCTCCGTCCGGGTCGAGACCTGGCGCGCTTCGCCGCTCCAGACCTCGCCCTCCGGGGTCAGGACCTCGACATCGACCATGTGCTCCGCAGCCATAGGTTTCTCCTAGGCGGCCGCGGCGGACTTGGCGTTCTCGAGGACCTGGTCGATCGAGCCCTGCATGTAGAAGGCACCCTCCGAGAGGTCGTCGTGCTCGCCGTCGAGGATCTCGCGGAAGCCGCGGACCGTCTCCGCCACCGGCACGTACTCGCCGGAGCGGCCGGTGAACTGTTCGGCGACGAAGAACGGCTGCGAGAGGAAGCGCTCGATCTTGCGGGCCCGGGAGACCGTCTGGCGATCCTCGTCGGAGAGCTCGTCGATACCGAGGATGGCGATGATGTCCTGCAGCTCCTTGTAGCGCTGCAGCACCTCCTGGACCTCGGTCGCGGTGCGGTAGTGCTCGTCGCCGACGACGTCCGGCTTGAGGATCGTCGAGGTCGAGTCGAGCGGGTCGACCGCCGGGTAGATCCCTTTCTCGGAGATCGACCGCGACAGCGCCGTGGTCGCGTTGAGGTGGGCGAATACCGAAGCCGGGGCCGGGTCGGTGTAGTCGTCGGCGGGGACGTAGACCGCCTGGATCGAGGTCACCGAGCCGCGATCGGTCGAGGTGATCCGCTCCTGCAGACCGCCCATCTCGGTCTCCAGCGTCGGCTGGTAGCCGACCGCCGAAGGCATGCGCCCGAGCAGCGCCGAGACCTCGGAGCCCGCCTGGACGAAGCGGAAGATGTTGTCGATGAACAGGAGCACGTCCTGGCCGCCCTGCTCGCGGTAGTACTCGGCCATCGTCAGCCCGGAGAGGGCGACGCGCAGACGCGCGCCCGGGGGCTCGTTCATCTGGCCGAAGACGAGCATGGTCTTCTCGAGCACGCCCGACTCTTTCATCTCGAGCCAGAGGTCGTTCCCCTCTCGCGAGCGCTCGCCGACGCCGACGAAGGCGGAGAGGCCGGAGTGCTCCTCGGCGATGTTGCGGATCAGCTCCTGGATCAACACGGTCTTGCCGACGCCGGCGCCGCCGAACAGCCCGACCTTGCCGCCTTTGGCGTAGGGGGCGAGGAGGTCGATGACCTTGATCCCGGTCTCGAGGATCTCCTGGGTCGGGGTCAGGTCGGAGGCCTTCGGGGCGGGACGATGGATCGGCCAGCGCTCCTCGACCTGCACCTCGGGGCCGTTGTCGATCGGCTCGCCGAGCAGGTTGAAGATGCGACCGAGGGTCGCGTCGCCGACCGGGACGGTAATCGGCCCGCCGGTGTCGGTGACGACGGCGCCGCGGGCGATGCCGTCGGTGGCGTCCATCGCGACCGCGCGGACGCGGTCGTCGCCGAGGTGCTGCTGCACCTCGCAGACCAGTACCGCCGATTCGCCGTCGGCGTCGCCGCCGCTGGTCTCGATCGTCACCGCCGAGTAGATCTCCGGCAGCTCGTCGGGGAAGACGGCGTCGATGACCACTCCGGTGACCTGCTCGACGCGCCCTACGTTGGTTCCGTTTCCGTTGCTCTCAGCCATCGTTTCCTTTTCTCGTCTTCCGAAATTTCCGTCGCTACCCGAGCGCCTCGGCGCCGGCAACGACCTCCAAGATCTCCTGCGTGATCTCCGACTGACGGACCCGGTTCATCTCCAGCGTCAGGTCGCCGATCATCGTCTCCGCGTTCTCCGCCGCATTGCGCATCGCCGTCATCCGCGCCCCCAGCTCCGAGGCCGCCGACTCGAGCAGCGCCCGGTACACCGAGATCGTCACGTACTCCGGGATCAGCCGCGCCAGCAGCTCCTCCGGGTCCGGCTCGTAGATCCACTCCGAGCGGCTCTGCGCCTTCTCCGCCTCGGTTTCCTCGTCGGCCGCGGCATCCTCCTCGCCGGCGCCCTCGCCGATCACCTCCGCCTGCTGCAGGGGCAGCAGGGTCTGTCGCCAGACGTGCTGGGTCAGTGGTGAGACGAAGCGGTTGTAGATCAGCTCGACCCGGTCGAGGTCCTGGTCGACGTAGCGGGCGGTCAGCCCCTCGCCGATTTCGCGGGCGTTGGCGAAGGCGGGGCGGTCGGTGAAGCCGACGTAGGAGTCGGTCACCTCCTGCTTGCGGAAGGTCAGGGCGGAGACTCCCTTGCGGCCGACCACGGCGAAGGCGGGCTCGGCGCCCTCCTCGCGGACCTGCGCCGCCATCCGCATTCCCTCGCGGATGATGTTGGAGTTGAAAGCGCCGGCAAGGCCGCGGTCGCCGGTGACGAGCACGATCCCGACCCGTTTGACGTTCTCCCGCTCTTCGAGAACCGGGACCCGGGGGATGCCGCCCGCCTGGGCGGCGGCGCGCCGGGTCAGCTTGCGCATCCCCTCGGCGTAGGGCCGCATGTCGGAGATCCGCTGTTCGGCCCGCCGCAGGCGCGCCGCCGCAACCATCTCCATCGCTCGCGTGATCTTGTTGATGTTCTTGACCGACGCGATGCGGTTCTTGACTTCCTTCTGCGTTGCCATCAGCTTTCAGCTTCCACTGGCGTGAGGCCTGACAGTCGTGCGCTGACGGTCAGCCGGTGGCTTCCCTGCCGGGGGGTGGCGCCGATTTGGGGGACCACCCCGAAAGGGGTGGTGGAACCAAATCGGCGACAGGACCCGCCGGCCCGAAAGCCTCCGTCCCTCATACGTTCGCGGCCTCCTCCTCAGTCCTAGCGGGAGCCTCGCGCTCCTCTTTGGAGTGGACGCGGTCGGACTCGCCCTCCTCGAGCGCGTCGCCGTGCTCGTCGAAGTCGGGGCCGAAGTCGTCGACGAAGTCGGCGATCGCCTTGCCCAGCGCCTCCTCGTCGGCCTCCTCGAGCTTGCCGGTCTCTTCGATCCGGCTCAGCAGGTCGGACTCCTCCGAGTGCAGCCGAACCCGCAGGTCGGCGAGGAACTCGCCGACGCGCTCGACTTTGATCCGGTCGAGGTAGCCGCCGGTGCCCGAGTAGATCGAGGCGACCTGGTCGCCGACCGAGAGCGGTTCGCGCTCTTTCTGTTTCAGCAGCTCGACCAGCCGTTCGCCGCGGGTCAGGGCTTTCTGGGTCTCGGCGTCGAGCTCGGAGCCGAACTGGGCGAAGGCCTCGAGGTCGCGGTACTGGGAGAGGTCGAGGCGCAGTTTTCCGGCGACTTTCTTCATCGCCTTGGTCTGCGCGTTACCGCCCACCCGGGATACCGAGATGCCGACGTTGATCGCCGGGCGGACCCCCGAGAAGAAGAGGTCCGACTCGAGGAAGATCTGACCGTCGGTGATCGAGATCACGTTGGTCGGGATGTAGGCGGAGACGTCGGAGGCCTGGGTCTCGATGATCGGCAGCGCCGTCAGCGAGCCGCCGCCGAGCTCGTCGTTCAGTTTCACCGCCCGCTCCAAGAGCCGCGAGTGCAGGTAGAAGACGTCTCCGGGGTAGGCCTCGCGACCCGGCGGGCGCCGCAGCAGCAGCGACATCTGCCGGTAGGCGGAGGCGTGTTTGGTGAGGTCGTCGTAGACGCAGAGCGCGGCTTTGCCGTTGTAGAGGAAGTGCTCGCCCATCGCGCAGCCGGCGTAGGGGGCGATGTACTTGATCGGCGCCGCCTCGTCGGCCGGGGCGGCGACGATGATCGTGTTCTCCATCGCGCCGTTTTCCTCGAGCGTCTCTTTCAGCTGCACGACGGTGGACATCCGCTGCCCGATCGCGACGTAGATGCAGATCAGGTCCTTGTCCTTGTTGTTGATGATCGTGTCGATCGCGATCGCGGTCTTGCCGGTCTGGCGGTCGCCGATGATCAGCTCTC
>JAWVFA010000053.1:0-11410 GCA_033856415.1 Solirubrobacterales bacterium
TCGGGCTCGTGATCGGTCCGGTGCTCGGCGGCGTGCTCGTCGCGATCGACTGGCCGTGGGTGTTCTGGTTCAACGTGCCGCTCGGAATCGCGGGCAGCGTCTGGGCCGCGCTCAACCTCCGCGAGCTGGGCAAGGCAGACCAGGACCGCAGCCTCGACGTGTCCGGCACGCTCACCTACGTGGTCGGCCTCACGGCGCTTGTGTACGCGATCTCTCGCGGAGGCCTGAGCGGCTGGAACGACTCGCTCGTGATCGGCGGCTTCGTGGTCGCGGCGCTGTTCCTGCCGCTGTTCATCCTGATCGAGCAGCGCCACCGCGCGCCGATGCTCGACCTGTCGATCTTCAAGAGCAAGCTGTTCGCGGCAGCCAGCGGCGCCGCCTTCATCAACGGGCTGTCGCGCTTCGCCCTGATGTTCATCTTCGTCTTCTACTACCAGGGCGCCCAGGGGGACGATCCGATCACCGCCGGTGTCAAGCTCGCCCCAATGGCGATCGGAATGCTTGTCGCCTCGCCACTCGCCGGCGTCTGGGCCGATCGCCACGGCTCCCGCACCCTGGCCGCCGCCGGGATGCTCGTCACCGCGCTCGGCCTGGCCCTGATGACGACGCTCCAGGCCGGTTCCCCCTACTGGCAGGGGGGCCTCTGGCTGCTGCTGGTCGGGATCGGCTCGGGGATGTTCAACTCGCCCAACACCGCGGCGATGATGGGCACCGTGCCCGTCGAGCGCCGCGGCATCGCCGCCGGAGCGCGAACGATGCTGCAGAACACCGGTGCCGTGATCTCGATCGCCTTCGTGCTCGCGATCGTCACCAACTCGATCCCGAAGGAGGTCCTCTTCGCGATCTTCTCCGGCCTCGCCACCGGCCTCTCGGCAGCCCAGCTCGACCCCTTCATCCACAACATGCACGAGGCCCTGTGGGTGCTGGCAGCGACCTCGGTCGTCGGCGCCGGGGTCTCGATGCTGCGGCCGAAGCACTCCGGAGTCGAGGTCCCCTGCCCGCCGAGCGAGGCGACCCGCGAGGCGATCGGCGAGGAGCTGAGGGCAGCCCCGTGAGCGCCGAGCCCGAGCTGCGAATCGGCGAGGTCGCAAAGCTCGCCGGCACCACCCCCCGGACCATCCGCTACTACGAGGAGATCGGGCTGCTGCCCGTGGCCGGTGGGCGCCAGCCTGGCGCCCACCGCACCTACGCCGAGGCCGACGTCGAGCGTCTCACCGAGCTGCTGCGGCTGAAGGACCTGCTCGGCCTCTCGCTCGAGGAGTTGAAGGAGCTGGTCGAGGCCGAGGGCGCCCGCGCCGAGCTCCGGCGCGAGTGGCGCGGCGGGGTCGAGGACCCGGTCCGTCGCCGGGAGATCCTCGAGCAGTCGCTCGCCTACATCGGCCGCCAGCTGGAGCTGGTGCGGCGGCGGCGCGACGAGATCGCCAAGCTTGAAAGAGAGCTAACCGCCCGGCGCAAACGCGCCAAAGCGCTGCTACGAGACGCCGAAACCGCAAACGACCCCGCATAGCGACGCGTCCTGCGGTCTCGCGAAGAACCTAAGCAGCGTCCACAGGGACTGCGACGCCGGCCGTCTGCTCCTCGAAGTGCTTGCTGAGCATCGTCACCTGGCCCTGGTAATTGGAGCCGAGGTCGGTGCCGTAGAGGCGCTCAGCCGGCGCCGACATCCACTCGAGGCCGAGCTTGCAGACCGGCTGGCGGTGCTCGACCATGAAGGAGACGTCACGGGCGCGGACCTCGAGGGCGGCCCTGCTGCCGTGACTCCCTCCCTCGGGGTCGTAGCCGAACCCAGGGTCGAAGAAGCCGGCGTAGTGCGTGCGCAGCTCCCCCGCGGTCGGGTCGTAGGCCATCATCTCGGCGGCGATCTGCGGTGGGATGCAGACCCCCTCGGCGGAGAGCAGCAGGTAGAAGATCTCCGGCTCGAGCACGACCCTGCCGCCCGGCTCGGGATAGACCGGGTCCCAGTAGTCGGTCCACCTGTAAGCGCGGATGCGCGAGAGATCGACTGGCAGGCTGTTCTTCTTCGCCCGGTACCCGACCACCCGGTCGGTCGGGCCGGAAAGGTCGAGGCTGAGGAAGAGGCCGTCGGCGACTGCCATCTCCGACTGGCGCAGAGCGTGTGAGTCGAGGTACAGAAGCGGGAACTCGTCCTGCAGCTCGCGAATTTCGTCGTCCGAAAGGCGTACGTCACCTCGTGCCAATCGCAGCTGGTTCAGTGAGAGCCCGGTTTTCACCTGGATCGCGAACGAGCGCGGAACTATCTCGAGGTAGAGCTTGCCCCCGTAACCGGCGCGGATGTCATCGAAGCGGTGGTGGCGATCGGTGATCACACGCGTAAATACGTCTAGTCGTCCGGTCGAGCTCTTCGGGTTGGCCTTGGCCCGCACATCCTCGGGAAGGTTCAGCTCCTCGATCAGCGGCACGAGGTAGGGGCGGTCGCGCTCGAGCACAGCCCCGTCGCGAAGGTCGACGCGCTGGAAGGCGAGCCCATCGATCTTCTCCTCGACCGTCGAGTCGACATCGGGTAGAAACGAACAACGCAGAGCCCAAGCGAAGTCGCCAAGCCGCAGGTCGATGCTCGCCGGCTGCACCGCCTGAGGGCGGATCCGGTACTCGCCGGAGCTGACCCACTCGGCCTCGATCGCCCGGTTCAGTGCCTGCGAGGGAAGAACGCCGCGCCTGGGTTCGCTCATCCCGCGAAGACTATTCGCCGTGCCTCCTCCGCGCCGAGGTAGGGGGCGAGGGTGAACTCGAGGATCTCCGGAAAAAGCTCACTCAACCGTTCGCCCTCCCCAGCCAGGATCCGACGACCGAGCAGGGATGCGACGCCGCCGATTACGGCTTCGTCGGTGGCCTCCGGCACTTCGCTGCCCGCTTGGGGCTGCGGGGCCCCTTTGCCGAGGATGGGGACGAAGGACTCCAGCGCAGCTTGGTAGCGGTCACGGATGCCGCGGCCGGCTCGCAGCCCTTCGACCAAGGCGATGCCGGCGAGCGCCGGTTCCTCGTCGAACAGATCGAGCAGAGCGGCGATGGCGGCCTCCACGCGATCGACCCACCCTTCTCCCGTCGCCGCCTCGCAGGCGGCGACGACCTGCTCCCGGATTCGCTCGATCGCTGCGTCATAGGCAGCGACAAAGCAGTCATCCTTACTTTCGAAGTGCTTGTAGAAGTCACTCTTGGACACGGCCGCGCGCTGGCCTATCAGTGCCACGGTGGTTTCGTGGTACCCCAGCTCGTAAAGCGCCTCGGTGAGGCCTGCAATCAGCCTTTCACGCTGATTTCGCGCTACGTACTCTGGTGAAAGTCCGTGACGTCCCCGCGGTAGTCGGTCCATTCCAGCTTTGAGTCTGGCACCGTACTGTCACTCTCGGCTCCCGGTGTCCACCACCTTTCCCACACCGAGGTACGGCGATAGGACGAACTGAGAGAGTTCGGGCAAGAGGTCGGGGGCCTGCTCGGCTTCGCCGCGGCGGATCTGTAGCTGCAGGATCCAGGCGACCCCGCCGACCAGCGACTCCTCGATCGTCTCCGGCAGGTCCACGCCCATCGGCGCGCTTTTGCGAAACAGCTCGACGAACTCCTGGACCCCGGCGTCGTAGAGGCGGGCCGAGCTGGGGGTGGCGGAGATCGCCTCGACCATGCACATCCGCGATGCCGCCGGGTTCTCGGCGACGTAGTCGAGCAGCGCTTCGATACCGGCGACGATGCCGCCCTCGGGCGAGTCGGCCTGGGCGCAAGCGCCTTCGACGAGCTCGCGCATCTCGCTCATCGTCGCGTCGATCGCCGAGAGGAAGAGGTCCTCCTTGCCATCGAAGTTGTCGTAGAGGGTCTTGCGGGCGACCGCTGCCCGCCGCACGATGTCGGCGATCTTCGTCGCCTCGTATCCGCCGTCGGCGGTGAGCTCCGCGATCGCGTCCATCATCCGCCTGCGCTTGTGGCTGGCGACGAACTCGCGGGGTAGCTCGGGGCGCATCGCGCTCATCCCAGGACCTCCTCTCGAGAGCCGGACATAACCGCGGTGCTCAATGGACTGCGCGGCTTACCAATGTTCTGGTACCGTGAGAAAACTTGCATTGTTTTTAATCGAAACTTGTGAGTTTCTCGGTGCCTTTCGATCGAATCCAGCTGAGCCAAGAGACCCTCCTCACTGCGATCGGTGATGATTGGCCTCCCGAGCAGGTCGAGGCTGCCCTCGAACTCCTCGCCAACAGCAGCGGCAAATTCCCCTCTGGAGTGCGCAAGCTCCCCCCTGACTTGATTCGCGCGGTCCAGCGGGAGCGGCTGATCGTAGCGATGCTGAACGCCGCCGCCGACCTCGGATACCTGGAAACCAACGTCCAGGACGTGATCGACAGAGCGGGCGTCTCCCGCCCGACCTTCTACGAGCACTTTTCCAACAAAGAAGACTGCTTCCTGGCCGCCTTCGACACCAGTGCCGAGCGCCTCCGAACGACGATCCAGAGCGCCGCTCGCAACGGTGGAAAGGTCTGGCGAGATCGAGTCCGATTCGGGCTCGAAGCGCTGCTGCGGTTCGCCAGCCACGAACCGGACACGGCGCGCACGATGGTGGTCGAGGCCCGGGCTGCCAGCGCCTCGGCAGTTAGGCGTCGTGTCGAGCTGCTCGACGACTTCGCCCAGTGCCTCGATACGGAGGCCAGGGAACTGCTTCCCGGCAACCGATCCCACACTGCTTTGACCGCCTCGGGAATTGTCGGCGGCGTCGAATCGCTGCTTTATTCCCGCCTCTGCAAGCAGGAGTACGACCAGCTCGAATCCCTCCTGCCCTCGCTGATGTATTTCGTAGTGCTTCCTTACGAGGGTCATGAGGCGGCGGCTGAGGCGTTCGCGGTCAACTAGATCCAGAGTACTAAAATTGGACATTAAGTACAGCCTTTTTCTTGGTTGCATCGCTTAATGTCGAAGTGATGAGAAAGCCCGGTCTCGCCCAGGCAGCGCTGTGCCTCCTGTTCGCCTCAGCGCTCTCGATCGGGTTGACGGCCTTCGCTCTCCCGCGGACCTTCTACGAGGACTTCCCCTTCCTCACGCATTGGGTAAACCTCCTTCCCCCCTACAACGAGCATCTGATCACCGACGTGGGGGGCCTCAATCTTGGGTTCGCGGTGCTCTTCGGCTGGGCGGCGTGGACGCTGGACCGCACCCTTTCTCGAGCCGTCTGCGTCGCCTGGATCCTCACCGCCAGCCTCCATCTGATCTTCCACGCCAGCCACCTCGACGGCTTCGGCGCTGCCGATGCCGTTGCCGAGATCCTCACCCTGACGCTGCTCCTCCTCCCCCCGGCTCTGGTTCTTTGGGCCTCGGCTACCGGCTCCGAGCCCTCAAAGGCGCCGCGACCCTAGAATCAATCGCCTTACGGCCAACCTGGAGGGGTGCCGGAGTGGTTGAACGGGGCGGTCTCGAAAACCGTTGGCCTCCGTAAGGGGGCTCGTGGGTTCGAATCCCACCCCCTCCGTAGCTATTTTCCCCGCCCTCAAGCGGCATGGCTGCCTTGCCGAAGATATCCTGTGGAAGCAGGCGAGCAGACCCGCGTCGGGCGTTTCTTCGACCATCATCCGCGCCTGCTGCGGGCGCTGGCGCTGATCGCGCTGGCCTGGGGCGCCGGCTACCTCACCTGGCGCGTCGGCTGGAGTGGCGAAGGCGCCAACCCGGTTGCCTTCGCGATGCTGCTGGCGACCGAGGTCTACGGCCTCTACGCGCTGGCGATCCTCGCCTGGTTCTCCTGGTCGCGGCCCCCGCTGCAGCGCCCGCCGGTGACCGCCGGGCGCAAGGTCGACGTCTACGTCTGCACCTACGACGAGCCGGCGGAGGTGGTGATGGCGACCCTCGCGGGTTGCCGAGCGCTCACCTATCCGCACACCACCTACCTGCTCGACGACGGCCGCCGGCCGGAGATGCGCGAGCTCGCCGAGCTGGCCGGGGCCAAGTACCTGACCCGCGAGGACAACTCCCACGCCAAGGCGGGCAACCTCAACGCCGCGCTGCCGCGCACCGACGGCGATCTCGTCTTCGTCCTCGACGCCGACCACGTGCCGATGCCCGACGCGCTCGATGCGCTGGTCGGCTACTTCGACGACGAGCGGATGGCGATCGTGCAGACGCCGCACGACTTCTTCAACCACGACTCCGTCCAGCACTACGTCGTCGGCCGCCACGAGCAATCGCTCTTCTACCGGGTGATCTGCCCGGGCAAGGACCGCCACGGCGCCGCCTACTGGTGCGGCTCGGCGGCGCTGATCAGCCGCCCGGCCCTGCTCGAAATCGGCGGTGTCGCGACCGAGACGATCGCCGAGGACTTCCACACGACGATCCGGCTGCAACGGTACGGCTGGCGCACGCGCTACCACGACGAGGTCCTGGTCCAAGGGCTTGCCCCGCACGACCTCGACGGCTACCTGCTGCAGCGCGACCGCTGGGCCCGCGGCAACCTCGCCGTCTTCAGGCTGCCGGAGTCGCCGCTGCGGGCGAAAACGCTGAACCCGATCCAACGCCTCTCCTTCCTCGCCAGCCTGCTCGCCTACCTGGCGCCTCCGATGCGCCTGTTGCTGCTTCTCACCCTCGGGCTTGTGCTCTGGACCGGCGAGCTGCCGATGAAGATCAGCCTCTCTGCGCTGGCGGCGTTGTGGGTGCCTTACCTGCTCTTCAACCTCAGCGCCGGCGCGGCGCTGGCGCGCGGCTACATGCGCGTGCCCGAGTCCGCGCACTACGAGCTTTTGACGATGGAGATCTACACCCGTGCTCTGCGCTGCGCGGCGATCCCCGGCAAGACCGCCTTCAAGGTGACGCCGAAGCAAGGGCGCGACGGGGGTGGCCTGGACGCCGTCCGCAAGCTCCATCTGGTCCTCTTCTGCACCGCGCTGTTGGGCGTCGGCACGCTGATGCGCCTGCTCGATCTCGCCGGCGTCGGCCCGCTTCCCGACCTGCCCGGCATCGCCGCGATCGTCGTTCCCTTCCTCGGCCTCTTCGAGTTGCGACGGCTGCTGGCGACGACCTTCGCCGTCGGCCGCCGCCGCCAGAGGCGCCTCGTCTACCGCTTCGAGGGGGACGCGCCGGCTGAGCTCTACGGCCCCGAGGCCCGTACCTCCGCCCGCCTCGTCGACGCCTCCGCCGCCGGGCTGGGAATGGTCTCGGGCTCGCCCGTGCCGATCGGCAGCACCCCGGCCGTCCTGCTGATGCTCACCGACGCGGCGGGAGCAGAGCATGAGGTCGCCGCCAAGGTCGAGGTGAGGACCTGCCGGCAGTCGGAGGGGCGGTTCCTGATCGGGGCCACGATCCTCGAGATCGACCCCGATGCACGCCTGCAGCTGATGGAGTGGTGTTACGTCGTCTGCAGCCACGAGCGCTTGCGCGGCCACCGTCCCGCCACGCCGGTGCCGGAGTCCGAGGCGATCGTCGTCTCGCTCGACGACTACCGCCAGGAGCCGATCCCGGCCCGGCCCTCGATCCCGGCTCTGCGTCAGGCCTAAAACGCTACTCTTGGCTGACGCGGCAGTTCGTTGAACGCCGCCAGGGGGATGGAGAGGACCGGCACTATCGGCCAAGAAATGCCGGTCCTCCCACGCTGCAACGAAGCATCGTCAGAGAGAGCTCCATTACACCCGCTGAGTATAGAGTTGACCTCATACCAGTCGGGGTGTTCCTGATTAAGAATCGGCTAGTTCCGTAAAAACGGAGAGGGTGGGATTCGAACCCACGAGGCGGGTTAACCCCGCCCACGCGATTTCCAATCGCGCTCCTTAAGCCACTCGGACACCTCTCCAGGTCACCGCACAGGGTATCGGCGCACTAGCTGCGGCGAGTCGCGAAGAAATCGCGGAGGAGGGCGGCGCACTCGTCCTGGCGGACGCCGGCCACCGTTTCCGGGCAATGGTTCAGGGCGGGCTCGGCGAGGACGTCGAGAACGCTGCCGCAGGCACCCGCCTTCGGGTCGGGCGTGCCGTAGACGACCAAGGGGATGCGGGCGAGGACGATCGCCCCGGCGCACATCGCGCAGGGCTCGAGCGTGACGAAGAGCGAGGTCCCCGGCAGGCGCCAACCGCCGAGTGCCTCCGCTGCCGCTCGGATCGCCAGCACCTCGGCGTGGGCGGTGGGGTCGCCACGCAGCTCGCGCTCGTTGCCCGCCCGGGCGAGCACCTCGCCGTCGCGGAAGATCGCGGCGCCGATCGGCACGTCGCCGTGCCCCTCGGCCTTCCGCGCCTCCTCGATGGCGACCGCCATCCCGGCGTCCAGATTGCTCGCACTCACGATGCGGGAGTATGTCCCCCGGCAACTTCCGCGGCAACGCGGTGTTTGTGAGTGACCGGAGCGGACGCGGGGGTTTCGCTCCAGGACCACGAGACGATGAGAAGACTTCTGCGCACCCTCCTGCCGCTAACGACGATCGCTGCCCTGGCGATCGTGGCTACGCCTGCCGCTGCGGCGACGGATCTCTCCCCCGCGCGCGGGTTCGCGCCGCGTCAGCTGCTGGTCAAGTTCGAGGGGGAGCGGCACGGGCGGGCCATCGGGCTCGCCCCGGGCGTCGGGGTGCGCCAGGCAGCCAAGACCCTGAGCCGCAACCCGCGCGTCGTCTACGCGGCGCCGAACTACATCGCCACCGCCTCGGCGGCCCCGGCGCCGCCCTTCGACCCGAATGACTCCGGCGCCCTGGAAGGCGGGCCGGAAGCCTCTTCCGCCGCCGGAGGCTGGGCCAACAAACAGTGGAACTTCCTTGCCCCGGAAGGCGAAGCAAGCGGTGGGATACCGGCCTCCCCGGGCGGGATCGACGCCGCGGGGGCGTGGCGCAACCTGATCAAGGCCGGCCGTCCCGGCGCCGCCGGCGTGGTGGTCGCGGTCCTCGACAGCGGCATCGCTTACCGCTCCGAGGGATCTCGCTTTCGCCGCAGCCCCGACTTCGGCCCCGGCCAGTTCGTTCCCGGCTATGACTTCGTCGACGGCGACCGGATACCGCTGGACGAAAGCGGCCACGGCACCCACGTCGCCGGGACGGTCGGCGAGAAGACCGACAACGGTGTCGGCCTCACCGGGCTTGCTTACGGGGCGAAGCTGATGCCGGTGCGGGTGCTCGATCGCAATGGCCTCGGCAACGCGCTTGCGATCGCCAAGGGGATCCGCTTCGCCGTCTCCCACCGTGCGCAGGTGATCAACATGAGCTTCAACTTCGACTGCGGCAAGCGGGTCCCGCTGGTTGACGAAGCGCTGCGCGAAGCCTATGAACGGGGCGTCGTCACCGTGGCTTCGGTCGGCAACCTCGGCTCGGAGGCTTGTGTCGCGGCGCCGGCCACGGGTCCGCGGGTGATCGGTGTCGGCGGCACCACCGAGGGTGGGTGCCTCGGCAGCTACTCGCTCTCCGGCACCGGGGTCGACATCGTCGCCCCGGGCGGGGGCGTGCCGCAGAACCACTGCCCGTCGGTCGCGGCGCGGCCGATCTACCAGGTGACCCTGTGGCCGGGGAGCACCAAGAACTTCGCCATCCCGCTCAACTACGTCGGCACCTCGATGGCCGCCGCCCACGTCTCCGGCGTCGCGGCGATGGTCCTCGCCACCGGCTCGGTCAATCCCATCCTCTCGCCCCCCGCGCGGGTCCGGAAGGTGGCCAAACTGCTGCGCGAGACCGCCCGCGATCTGGGGCTACCGCGGGTTCAGCAGGGCGCCGGCCTGGTCGACGCCGCCGCAGCGACCAGCGTGTTCCCGCGCTTCTCCAAGCCCTGAGGGCTTAAGTCGTGCGGACGATGATGACCGAGCAAGACGCGTGGTGGGAGACGTTGTTCGGCACGCTTCCCAGCAGGTAGCGGCGCGCTCCCGTCATCCCTTTGTTGCCGACGACGATCAGGTCGGCCTTGGTTTCTTCGGCGACGTTGAGGATCGCGTCCGCCGGGTCGGCCTCAACCGCGTGGGTCTGAACCTCTACCCCCGCCGCTTTCGCATCCGCTGCGGCGGCGTCGAGGACGAGGTTGATGTCCTCCCGCGGGCCGAGCTCGTACTGGACGTCGGCGGGCGCTCCCGGCTGCTCCGCTCCCCCGCGGCGGGCGGAGTAGGCGCTGACGATCCCGAGCTGAGCGCCGGTCAGTCTCGCCAGCTCGATCGCCTGCTTGACCGCCTGCGTAGCGGTATCGGAGCCGTCGGTCCCAACCACGATGCGAGTGAACACGCCGCCCTCCTTGATCGCCTGAACGTCTCTGAACGCGCCCGATACTAATCGCTCTAGCGCTGTTCCTTCGCGGGCAGGCCGCGGAAGCCGTCGCCGAGGATTTCGTTCGGCGTCGTCGAGAGTCGGTAGATCGCGATCGCCATTGCCGCGAAGAGGCAGACGACGAGGACGGCCATCCCCGCTTTCCAGATCCAGGGCACGGGGGAACCCTAGAGGTTGGGTGCGCGGCGTTAAGGTGGTGCCGATGGCGCTGGAGAAGGTCGCAGACGGGGTTTGGTTGCTGCGCGGAGATTTCCGCGGGGCGATGAACATCTACTTCCTCGAGGCTGGCGACGGGGTCGTCCAGTTCGACGCCGGTACCAAAGCGATGCGGAAGAAGGCGAAGGCGGCCGCGCAGGAGCTCGGCGGCCTGAAGCGGGTGGTTCTCGGGCACGCGCACGCCGACCACCGCGGAACTGCCCCCTACATGGACGTGCCCGTCCTCTGTCACCCCGACGAGAAAGCCGACGCCGAAAGCAACGCGGCGATCGCCCCGTATATGGACCTCTCGCAGCTGCCGGTGGCCTGGGTGCGCTGGCTCTACCCGTTCCTGCTGCGGCGCTGGGACGGCGGTGCGGTCCGGATTGCGGACACGGTGATCGAAGGCGACGAAGTCGCGGGCTTCAAAGTCATCCACTTTCCGGGGCACGCGCCGGGTCTGATCGGGCTCTGGCGGGAGAGCGACCGGGTGGCGCTGGTCTCCGACGTCGTCTACCAGGTCGACTCGACGCGGCTGAAACCGCTGCCCGAGGGAGATGCCAGCGTCCCCCACCCCGCATGGGCCTGGGACCACGCCAAGGCGAAGGAGTCGCTGCGGCGACTGGCGGCGCTGGAACCGCGCGTCGTCGGCGCCGGACACGAGCATCCGCTGCGGGGCGAGAACCTGCGCGAGACGCTCGAAGCGGCGGCCGAGAAGTACTAAGAAGCGCTCGCTGCCTTAAGTTCCAGCGCTGATGATCGCGACCTACGCCTCGGCGGCGCTGATCTGCGCCGTCTCGCTGCTGGTCGGCCGCGCCGTCCTCTCCCTCGCCGGCAGGCGGGAGTGGAGCTGGCTGGAGCCGGCGGTTGGGTTCGGCGCCGTGCTGACTGTCACGGGAGCGCTGGCGCGGGCACCGGGGCACGGCACCTCGGCGACCCTGGGCGTTATGGCGCTGGTCGTGGTGGCGGTACTGGTCCTGTGGCAAAGCGGCGTTGGGCCATTTGCGCCCCCCC
>JAWVFA010000054.1:0-26534 GCA_033856415.1 Solirubrobacterales bacterium
ACGTCGTCACGTGCGGCGGCGGGCGCGACCTGGTCTTCGCGAGCGCGACCGACATCGTCGGCATCGACTGCGAGACCGTGCGCCGCTAATCCTCGGCGCTCGGGCGCCCGCGCTCGCGCTTGCGCGACGAGGCGCGCCGCTTGGCCTCCAGGCGGCGCGTGCGCGACGCCTTCGTCGGCTTCGTCGGGCGCCGCACGCGCGGGACCTCGAGCGCGCGTGCGAGCCGCGCCGCCAGCCGCTCGAGCGCCAGCGCGCGGTTGCGCGCCTGGCCGCGCGCGTCCTGGGCGACGGCGGTGACGACCGGCCCGAGGCGCTCCCGCAGCCGCGCCCGCTGCCAGTCGCTCAAGGTCGCCGACTCCTCGACCGCGAAGACCGCTTCGACCCGCGAGGCGGTGACGTTGGCGTGTTGGCCGCCGGGACCGGAGGAGCGGCTGGCGCGCACCTCGATCTCGTGCAGCGGCAGCGAGAGCCGCTCGTCGATCCGCAGCCGGTCCGCCACGATCAGGCGGACAGCTCGGGGATATGGCGCTCGAGGTGCTCGGCAATCGTCTGCCGCACCCAGCGCTGGGTCTCGGCATCGGCCATCCGGTAGCGCCCGAGCAGCATCTTCTGGTCGTCGAGCGGCAGCCCAGCGATTTCCCAGCTCACCGCCAGCCGCTCGAAAAGGGTCTCGGAGCGACGCCGCCAGGCGTCGTCCTGCGAGGCCGCCACGCCCGCCGGCAGCTCGCCCAGCTTGGCGATCGACCCGGCGCTGAGCGTCTGCCGCAGGGTGAGGACGTTCCCCTCCGGGTCGACGTACTCGACGGTCGGCGCCTTCTCCCGCGCCCGCCGCTGCTTCTTCCGCTTCGCCACTCGACCTACTCGGCCAGGGCGTCGATCTTGCCGGCGAGCTCGAAGTCGTTCGCGGTCAGCCCGCCTTCGGAGTGGGTCGTGATCGTCACCGTGACGGTATCCCAGGAAATCGCCAGGTCGGGATGGTGGCCCATCCCCTCCGCCGGCTCGGCGAGGCGGTCGACGAAACGGACGCTTCCCACGAAGTCGCCGCGCTCGAAGCTCTTCTCGATCGCGTTGCCCTTGCGCTCCCAGCCGGGAAGCCCAGCCAGCTTCTCCTCGATCTCGACGTCATTGAGCAGTGCCACGGGCTTATGCTGGCAGGCACGCGATGGCGACGCAAACGCAAGACAAGCCGATCCTCTGGCAGATCGACATCTCGCACTACAGCGAGAAGGTCCGCTGGGCACTCGAGTACAAGGGCATCGACCACGGCCGCCGCTCGATCCTGCCGGGGAGCCACATCCCGATCGCGCTGGCGCTGACCCGGGGCGGGCAGCCCACCCTGCCGGTGCTGCAGCTGGAGGGGCGAAACATCGGCGACTCGACCGAGATCATCGCCGCGCTCGAGTCCCGCTACCCCGAGCCGCCGCTGTATCCGGTCGACGCCGAGGAGCGCGCCCGGGCGATCGAGCTGGAGGACTGGTTCGACGAGAACCTCGGCCCGCACGCGCGTCTGCTCCCCTTCTACGAGTTGATCCAGGAGCCGGAGCTGTTCGCCGAGGTCGCCGCCGAGTCTGTGCCGGGGCCCCTTGGCAAGGCGAAGCCAGTGGTCGGCGCCTACGCCCGCGCCTACACCACCCTCCGCTGGGGCGCCAACAGCGACGACGGCGCCGCCGCAGCCCGCGAGGCCGTGGTCGCCGCCTTCGACAAGCTCGAGGAAGAGCTCGAGAAGGAAGATGGCGAGTTCCTCGTCGGCGACAGCCTCTCCGTCGCCGACATCACCGCCGCATCGCTCTTTTACCCGGTCGTCGTGCCGCCGGAGGGTCCGCTTAAACCGGATCTGCCGCGCCCGCCGGCGCTCGAGCGCTTCCGCGAGGGCCTCAGCGACCGCCGCGGCTTCAAGTGGGTCGATGACACCTTCCGCCGCCACCGGCACCGCGGCTGAAGAATTTCCACGCGACGCTTACCCGTATCGGCATCGGCGTCGGCCTCACCCTCGCCTCCGTGCTTCTCACGAAGGCGTTCTGATCAGCCGCCGATCGGGGCTCTGGGGTTGGCGCCCCAGAAAACCACCGTCCCGAGCATGCCGAGGATGTGGACCGCGACGATGTTGAAGACCATCGACTTTGCCGTCGCGGTGCCGACGCCGACGGGCCCGCCACTTGCCGTATAGCCGTAGTAGCAGCCGACCAACACGATCACCGTCGACATCACCATCCCCTTGATCAGGCTGAAGATCAGGTCTGGTGGGCTTTGGTACATCCAGAAGATCAGCAGGTATCCACCCGAAGAGACGTCGCCGACCTGGTTGACCACCGAGAGGTAGCTGGCGGAGTAGATGATCCCGATCCCGACCAGATAGAGAAAGGGGAGCGCGATCCAGGCCCCGAGCAGGCGGGTCGCGCAGAGGAAGGTGACCGGCTGGATCCCCATCACCTCGAGCGCGTCGATCTCGTCGGAGATCCGCATCGCGCCGATCTCGGCGACGATCCCGGTCCCGACCTTGGCCGCGAGGATGTAGCCGAACGCGTAGGGCAGCCCCTCGCGCAGATCGCAGTAAGCGGAGAAGAGACCGGCCAGCGAGGGGGCGCCGATCGAGCGATTGAAATAGGCGCCCTGCAGACCGCACTGGAGGCCGAGGATGAAGCAGAAGGCCCAGATGATTAGCGCCGAGCCAAAGATCAGGATCCCCGCCTGGCGCAATCCCTCGCCGAAGAACTTGAAGACCCGGCCCGAGTAGACGAGGCCCGCAACCCTAACGCCGAAACGGGCGATATCCCCGAAGGAATCGAGCCAGGAGCGCGGGAGGTCGAGCCAGCCGATCACCGGACCGCCTGCAGGTCGGGGTTGGTGGCGAGCAGGATCGAGCTGACGACGAACTGGAAGAAGAAGACGGCGACGAGGGAGATGACGACCGCCTGGTTGACTGCGCGGCCGACCCCGGCGGCCCCGCCCGATGCCGACATGCCTTTGTAGGAGCAGACGATGGCGACGATCGCGCCGAACATCGTGCACATCATCACCGAGGACCAGAGGTCGGTGATCGTGGCGTTGGTGAAAAGCGTGGCGAAAAAGCCGCCGAGCGGCTGGTGGTAGAGGAGCTCGGCGGCGATGCCGGCGAAGAGTCCCATCACGATCGCGAAGATGTCGAGTAGGCCGGTGATGACCATCAGCGCCAGGAAGCGCGGCACGACCAGGTTCTTGACCGGGTCGACGCCCAGCACCTGGAGGGCGTCGAGCTCCTCGCGGATCTTGCGGGCGCCGAGGTCGGCGGTGATCGCGGTCCCGGCCACTCCCGACACCACAACCGCCGTGACCAGCGGGGCAATCCAGCGAATCGCGATCACGACGAAGAAGCCGCCGAGCCGATCCAGGGCGCCGAACAACGAGAGCACCCCAGCCGCCTGCAAACCGGGCGCCCCCAAGTTGAGGGCGAAGGTCGAAACGAGGAGCGGAAACCAGGAGAGTTTCAGCACGAAGAGGAGCTGCCAGACAAGCTCCTCGCCGTAGGGATAAGGCCGCCTCACAGCCGAGATCAGCGTCTTGACGGTGAGGATCATCATCACCCCCACCTCTTCGAACGCGTTCTTGACGGGCAGCAGCCCGCGGACTACCGCTTGTCCCGCCACCGGCTCATCGCCCTGCCCAGGGGACCGCGGCTGCGTGCCCGCCGCCGCACCTCCTGCTCGCTTTTCCGTTGTGCCGCCGCCAGTTGCGCGATAAGGGTGTCGCGCGTCTGCTCCAGCTCCTCCACTCCCGCCACGTGGGCGACGGCGCGCCGCGGCGCCGTCGCCAGGTCCGCCTTGAGGTGACCGGTGTAACTCGCGAGCTCGGCCTCGAGGCGGGCGATCTGCCGGCGCAGCTCCTGGCGCACCTCGAGCGTTTCGCTCTCATCGCCGGGAAGGCTCGCGCAGGCCATCGCGACGATCGCCAAGTCGCGCGGCCCGAGCCCGGCTTCACCGGCGCGCCGCAGCGCGTCGGCGGCAATCTCTTCGAGCTGTGGCGCCGCCTTCACTCCCTCGGCGACGAAGGTTCCCTGCCCGTGGCGGGTGACGACAAGGCCGTCGGCCTCCAGTGCCTCGTAGACGGTTCGCACGGTCCCGACGTTTACCCCCGCCCACTCGGCGAGCCGCCGAACGCTGGGCAACCGTTCGCCCGCGGCCAGCTCGCCGGTGCTGATCAGCGCCCGCAGGCGCCAGGTGAGTTGCAGGCCGACGGGCAGCTCGTCACCGGGATCGATCGCGAACGGATTCGGCTTAAGCTGTGTCACCAGGCCGCACAGTAATTCGAAAGACTGTGCGAGTCAACTGATACAGCCGGCGCCGTGGCGCGCAATTACGGCGTGAGAACGATCTTCAGCGCTTCGCGCGCGTCATAGACCCGGTAGGCCTCCTCGGCCTGATCGAGCGACATGTGGTGGGTGACCAGCGGACTTGGATCGAGCTTGCCAGCCTCCATCAGGGCGAGGACGCGGTCGACGTGGGCGATGACGTTGGCGAGGCCGAGGCGAAGCTGCAGGCCCTTCAGCCAGGCGAGGCCGAGCGGAACCTCTCCCTTGCCTGCGTAGGCTCCGATCCCGGAGACCGTGCCGGCATCGCGGGCAAGGCTGATCGCGAGCGCCAGTGAGGCCGGGTCACCGACGGCATCGACGACGACGTCGACGCCGAACCCTTCGGTCGCCGCCCGCACCGCCTTTTTCGGGTCTTCCCCTTCAGGGTGGAGGGGCACGGCTCCGAAGGACGCAGCCATGTCCAATCTCTCCTGTACCGGGTCTATCGCGAAGACCTGGACGGCGCCGCCGGCGAGCGCCGCCTGCACGGCGCAAAGGCCGACCGGCCCGAGGCCGATGACAGCGACGGTGTCACCCGCCCTCATCTCGGCGTGGGCGACCGCGTGGTAGCCGGTGCCCATCACGTCGCCGGCGAAGAGCGCAACGTCGGCCGACATCCCCTGCGGCACCTGTCGCAGGGTCAGGTTCGCGCGCGGCACCAGCAGCAGCTCCGCCTGGGCGCCCTGCAGGTCGCCAAGGTTGGCGCCGTGGCCGAAGGTCTGGCCGTTGCGGCAGCGGTGGTAGTTACCGCGCAGGCAGGATGCGCAGGTCGCGCAAGCAGTGTGGAAGGTGCCGAGCACCCGGTCGCCGACGGCAACCCGTTCGACCTCGTCCCCGGCGGCGAGGACGGTGCCGACGAACTCGTGGCCGATCGTGAAGCCCGGCTCGACCGGAACTCGGCCGTGGTAGATGTGGAGGTCCGAGCCGCAGATCCCGCTCGCCTCGACGCGGACCAGAGCGTCGTCGGCGGCGCCGATCTCCGGATCGGGCTTCTCCTCGATCCGCACCTGCTCGGGCGCTTGGAAAGTGACGGCACGCATGCGCGCGCAACGCTACCGGTAGGGCGCTCCTGGGGCTAGTTGACGCCGGCGACCTGGAAGCGGCTCTGCTCGCCGCCAGGGCTGGCGGTCTCTTCGATCCGGGACTCGAGCGCCAGCTCTTTCTCGAAGTCGGCCGCCTCGCCGTGCTGGAAGGAGACGTCTTTGCCCTCGAGCAACTCGATGAAGATCTCGACGAAACGGGCGTCGAGCTGTTTGCCGGCGACGCGGCGCAGCTCGACGATCGCGTCGTAGCTCGACATCGGCGTCCGGTAGGAGTCGCGCGCGGTCATCACGTCGTAGGTGTCGGCGACGGAGATGATCCGGGCCAGCTCCGGGATTTCGTCCCCAGAAAGGCCACGCGGATAGCCTTTGCCGTCGATCCGCTCGTGGTGGGCGAGGATGATCTCCGCCACCGGGCCGTAGCCGTCGAGCGAGGAGACGACCCGGGCGCCCTGCTGCGGGTGGCGCTTGATCAGCATCCAGTCCTCGTCGGTAAGTGGCACGTTGGCCTTGAGGATGCGGTCGGGAAGGATGAACTTGCCGATGTCGTGCAGCAAGGCGGCGATGTGGACAAGCTCCTCCTCGCGGCGCGAATACCCGGCGCGCTGGGCGATAGCGCGCGAGTAGCGGGCGACGGCGGCGCTGTGGCGGGCGGTCATCTGGTCCCGCAGGTCGAGGGTACGCAGCATCGCGCTCAACATCCCGACCTGGAAGCTGGCCAGCTGCTTGCTGCGCAGCTCCAGTTCGCCGGCTCGCTGCTGGGAGAGCAGCAGTTGACCGAGCAGGTACTGGAAGGTGACGAGGACGACGCCGAAGAGGGCGATCGAGGCGAGGCCGATCTCGTAATAGATGTAGGCGACCGCGACGGCGAGCATCGCGCTGGCGAACTCGGAGGGCAGCACCGGCGGCAGAACTTTGAGCTTGGTCGAGAATGAGGAGCGCTCGACGTAGCAGCCGTAGCTGGCGATCATCACGAAGTTGATCGCCAGGGCGAGCTGGAAGAGACCGAAGACGCAGAGGTAGAACCATGATTCCGACGGCGCGAGTCCAAGCGCGAAGATCCCCTCGTGGAAGGCGATGCCACCGATCAGCGGGAAGAACGCGTAGGTGAGCACGTTGTCCAGCAGGTAGTGCCACTCGTCGCGCCAGCGCAGCCAGCCGGTGAGGATCGTGGCGACGCCGATGATCGCCGCCGGGGTGCCGCCGAGAAAGACCATCGCGACCACCAGCGCCAGGAAGCTGCCGGAGATCTTCAGCTTCGACTGGGTGGACACCGCGGTCAGATCGCTGAAGATCGAGAAGGCGAGCAGGACCGCGAAGAAGGCGATGTCCCAGTCGGATTTGGGCGCGTCCCAGACGGCGACCGCCACCGTCAGCAGCAGGGCGCCCACCATGGCGGCGATCGCGAGGCGGCTGGGGCGAGTGTTGTCCATCTCTGATTTGGAAATCGTTGACCGGGAACCCGTGGCCGAAGACCGGCTTACTTCTTTCACGGGCGCGGTCCTTTTCCCTGCGCGGCAGCCGATTCTTGACGGTTCCGCTATTGGGAACTCCAAAGTTAGACCGCTATCTATGAGATCGGCAAGACCTTTAGCCAGATGGCCAAATTCGCCCAAGATCCGGTTTTCGACGCCAATCGTGCCCGGAACTCGTGCAAGGAGGAAGGAGATGGCTCCAAGAACGACGAAGGGCGCCCCCATCCAGGGCGCCCTTCAGAAGACTGGTGCAGACACATCGATCAAATGGTCTGCCGGGGAATTCCTAGTGACGAAAGCCCATGTTCTCTGCCCCTTCCGTAGTCGTTGAAGCCCGCAACGTTGTGCGCTGCATCGTGGAACTTCTCAATTGCTGGTCACTTTGTAGCACAGCTTGGCGGAAACTTGTGCATCTGCAGGAAAAGTTGTGCAGAAATGCAGTAATACGCCTGGCCACTCCATGCCTAGCCCTCGTCTAACCGCCCCCCTGCGCCGGCCCCTCTTCCGGCGGCTTGCCGCGTCGTACGCGATCAACGAGCTGGGCGACTGGATGGGGATCATCGCCCTCTCGGTTTTGGTCTTCGACCGCACCGATAGCGCCCTGGCGACGGCGGCGCTCTTCCTCGGCACCCGCTTCCTGCCGGCCCTTTTCGCCCCCGTCCTGGTCGCTCAGGCCGAGAAACCGCCGCCCCGCTACTCGCTGCCGATGATCTATTGCGGCGAGGCGGCCGCTTTCGGGGCGCTCGCCCTGCTCGTCGACCACTTCTCCCTGGGGGCGGTGGTGGCCCTTGCCGCGGTCGACGGCGCCCTGGCGCTCGCCGGCCGGTCGCTGACCCGCGCCGTCGTCGCCACCTCCCTCGAGCCGAGCGGGGAATTGCGGGCGGGCAACGCCCTCCTCAACGTCGCCTTCACCGGTGGGGCGGCGATCGGCCCGGCGCTGGCCGGGCTCGCCGTCGCCGGGTTCGGCGTCCAGACGGCGCTGCTGCTCGACGCCATCTCCTTCTATGCGATCGCCTGGATCCTCTTCACCGCCGGGGCGATGCCCCACGCGGAGGCCGAACCCGGGCGGATGCGGGAGCGGGTGCGCGCCGGCTTGGACTACGTCCGCAGCCAAACGGTGCTGCGGCGCCTGCTGACCGCCCAGGGGCTCGCCTTCGTCTTCTTCGCCGCGGTCCTCCCGGTCGAGGTGGTCTACGTCAAGGAGACGCTCGGATCGAACGACACCGGCTACGGCCTGATGCTCGCCAGCTGGGGGGCGGGGATGGTGCTCGGCAGCCTGCTCTTCGCCCGCCTGCGCCAGGCCTCGCTCGCCCACCTCCTGTTCTTCAGCACGCTTGCGGTCGGCGCCGGCTATCTCGGTCTCGCCGCGGCGCCCACCCTTGGCGTCGCCTGCGCCGCCTCGGTGCTCGGCGGCGCCGGCAACGGGGTCCAGTGGGTGGCGGCGATCTCGGCGGTGCAGGAAATGACTGCGGAATCGATGCAGGCGCGGGTGATGAGCGTGCTCGAGTCGATCGGCGCCGCGATGCCGGGAGTCGGGTTTGCGGTTGGCGGCGTCATTGCCGCGGCGTTAAGCCCACGGATGACGTTTCTTGTCGCGGGAGCCGGGGTAGTGGCGATCGTTGTCGTAATGGCGCCGTTGCTCGGGGGGAATTGGCTGCAAAGCGACGAAATGCCAGACAGCCCATCGCTTGACGGGCAGGACGACGTTGTGGTGGAGTTGATCCCAGGGTCAACCGGCAATCCGGACTCGGAGGAAATAAGTTGAAGAAGCCAGCGGCACTCATCGCGGTTCTCGTTCTCGCAGCGCTCGCAGCAATTGGACTGGCCTCGTGCGGAGGCAGCGGCGATGACACCTCTGGCGGAGGCGGAGGCCAGAAAGGCGGCACCCTGAACGGCACTTACGCCTCCTTCCCGGATTACATGGACCCGGCCCTCTCCTACACGGCCGAAGGCTGGACGGCGATGGCAGATGTCTACATCCCGCTGCTCACTTACAAACACGCCAACGGCGAGGAAGGCAGCGAGGTAATCCCGGGGTTGGCGAAAGAACTGCCGAAAATCAGCAACGGCGGCGAGACCTACACCCTCTTCCTCCGCCCCGGCCTCAAATACTCCGACGGCACGCCGGTCAAAGCCTCCGACTTCCCCTTCGCGGTCGAACGGATGATCACCCTCAACTCCGGCGGCTCGCCCTTCTACCTCTCGATCGAAGGCGCCGAAAAATTCGCCGAAACGAAACAGGGGCCGATCCCGGGGATCGAAACCAACGACAAGACCGGCGAAATCGTGATCAACCTCGAAGGTCCGCGAGGCACCTTCACCAACGAGCTCGGCCTGATGTTCGTCGCGCCGCTACCCCAGGACACGCCGGTCGAAGACCTCTCGGCCGACCCGCCCCCTGGCACCGGGCCGTACATGATCACCAAATCGCAACCGGGCAAAGAGTGGGAATACGAGCGCAACCCGTATTGGGCCAAAGCCAACGGCAAAGCGATGCCGGACTTGCCGGAAGGCGTAGTCGACAGCGCCAAGATGACGGTGATTCGCAACCCCCAGTCGCAGGTCGACGACATCGAGCAGGGCACCTACGACTGGATGCAGAACCCGCCGCCTTCCTCGCGCTACGCCGAAGTCAAAGAAAAATACGAAGGCACCCAGTTCCGGGTCGAGCCGACGATCAGCACCTACTACTTCTGGATGAACACCCAGGAGGAACCGTTCGACGACGTCAAAGTCCGCCAGGCGGTCAACTACGCGATCAACTCGGCGGCGCTGGAACGGATCTACGCCGGCCAGATCAAAGGCACCCAGCAGATCCTGCCGCCGGGGATGCCGGGCTACGAAAAAATCGAGCTCTATCCGCACGACATGGAAAAAGCGGAAGAACTGATGAAAGAAGCCAACCCGTCGGACATGGACATCACCGTCTGGACCGACACCGAAAGCCCGAACAACGAAGCCGGCGAATACCTGAACGAGATCCTCAAGGAACTCGGCTTCAACACGAAGCTGAAAATCCTCAACGCCGACAACTACTTCACGGTGATCGGCAACGCGACCACCCCCGAGCTCGACGCCGGCTGGTCTGACTGGTTCCAGGACTACCCGCACCCGAACGACTTCTTCCAGCCGCTGCTGGCCGGGGAAAGCATCCTGCCGACCAACAACGGCAACTTCGCCAAATTCGACGATCCGGCGGTCAACAAACAGATCAACAAACTAGGCGCAGAGCAGCTCGGGTCCGAACAGGAAGAGGCCTATAAGGAACTGGACAAAGAAGTGATGGAACAGGCTCCTTGGGCGCCCTACGGAACGCGGACTCTGTCGACCTTCGTCTCCGACGCGATCGACCTCGAAAGCGTCATCTTCAATCCGACCTTCGGCCACTACTTGAGCAGCTTCGAATTCAAGTAGCGCCCGGCGGGTAGAAGAGCACGTGTCTACCGAACCGAGCGCAGAGCGAGGGCCTTGGTCCCTCGCTCTGCGGCGGTTCTTGCGCAACCGCCTCGCGGTCGCCTTTCTCGCCTTATTCGTCCTCATCGTTGCCTTTGTTATGGCGGCGCCGCTGTGGGCGAACCACGTCGCCGGCACCGGCCCGAACGAGGAGCACACCGTCGACACGGTCACCGTCGACGGCGAAGAAAAGGACGTCGTAACCCCCGAAGGGAAGCCGATCGGGCCTCAGCTGTTCGGCGCCGGCGGCAAGTTCTTCCTCGGCGCCGACAGCCGGCTCGGCCGCGACGAGATGGTGCGACTGATGTACGGCGGCCGCACCTCGCTGCAGATCGGGATCACCGCGGCGCTGATCGCCACCATCCTCGCCGTCGTCCTCGCCCTGCTCGCCGGCTACTTCCGCGGCTGGGTCGATGGGCTGATCGCGCGAACGCTCGACGTCATCTGGTCCTTGCCCGTCTTCTTGATCGGGCTCTCGCTTGGCATCGCCCTTGCCGTCGGCGGGCTGAAGCTCGGCCCGCTCGAAATCTCCAGCGGCTCGAACTGGAACCCGATCTTCGTGATCAGCATCTTCACCGTGCCCTACATCGCCCGGCCGATCCGCGGCCAGGTCCTGGCGCTGAGCGAGAAAGAGTTCGTCGAGGCCGCGGTGGCGCAGGGAGCCGGGCCGCTGCGGGTGATGTTCGGGGAGATCCTCCCCAACCTGGCCTCGACGATCATCGTCTTCTTCACCCTGATGATCGCCAACAGCATGCTTTTCGAGGCGGGGCTCTCCTTCCTCGGCGCCGGCGTGCAGCCGCCGAACTCCTCCTGGGGGACGATGATCACCGTCGGGGTCGAGCTGCTCAACATCCAGCCGCTGCTGGCGATCCTGCCCGGCCTGATGATCATGCTCACGGTCCTCTCCCTGAACATCGTCGGCGACGCACTGCGCGACGCGCTCGACCCTCGCGGCAAGGCGCGGCTGGACGCCGCACTGCAGTTCGAGGCCCACGCCGGAGCCGGGGGAGCAGTCGGAGGCACGACGATCTGATGACCCGCTTCATCGTCAGGCGCCTGGCGGCGATGATCGGGGTCCTCTTCGCCGTCTCGGTGATCGTCTTCGTCGTCTTCATGGTGCTGCCGAAACAGAACCCGGCGCAGACCCTGGCCGGCAAGAACGCGACCCCCGTTCTGGTTAAGAGCATCGAAGCGGAATGGGGCTTCGACGACTCGCTGGTGGTCCAGTACGGGACGATGATGAAGAAAATCTTCACCGGCGAGCTGACCTCCTACAAACCACGGATCCCGGTCGACGACCAGATCAAGGAAGGGATCCCGGCGACCTTCTCGCTGACGATCGGAGCGGCGATCATCTGGCTCTTCTTCGGGCTGCTGCTCGGCTACCTCTCCGCGATCCGGGCCGGCGGCTGGCTCGACCGCATCCTCACCGGGGTCTCGATTGCCGGCATCTCGATCCCGGTCTTCCTCTTAGCCCCGGTTCTCCTCTACTTCCTCACCTACAAGTTCGAAATCTTCCCCAACGCCCAGTACGTCGACTTCTCCGAAGACCCCTACGAATGGGCGCGGCATCTGATCTTGCCCTGGTTCACGCTGGCGCTGCTCTCGATCGGCTTCTACAGCCGCGTCCTGCGCTCGAACATGCTCGACGTGATGAACGAGGACTACGTCCGCACCGCGCGGGCGAAGGGGCTGAGCGAGCGGCAGGTGATGACCAGGCACGTGCTGCGCAACTCGCTGATCCCGGTCATCACCCTCTTCGGGCTCGACTTCGGCGCCACCATCGCCGGCACCGCAATCATCACCGAAGTGCTCTTTTCGCTCGACGGCATCGGCCTCTACGCGGCCGAAGCGGTGCGCAAATTCGAACTGCCCCCGATCATGGGCGTGGCGCTTTACGGCGCCTTCTTCGTCGTCTTCGTCAACGCCCTGGTCGACATCGCCTACGCCTACCTCGACCCCCGGGTCCGGCTCGGGGAGAGTTCCTCCGAATGAGCCCGGCACCGCTTCTCTCCGTCGGCGATCTCCGTGTCGGCTTCGCGACCGAAGACGGGATCGTGCAGGCGGTCGACGGGGTCAGCTTCGACCTGCGGCCGGGCGAAGTGCTGGCGATCGTCGGCGAGTCCGGCTCCGGCAAGAGCGTCACCGCGCAGACGCTGATCGGCCTGACCCGGGCCAACAACGCCCGCATCGAGGGGTCGGTGAAACTCGACGGCGAGGAGCTGACCAGCGCCAGCGACGCCGAGATGCGACGCCTGCGGGGCGAGCGGGTGGCGATGATCTTCCAGGACCCGATGACCTCCTTCAACCCCGTCTACCGGATCGGGGCCCAGATCGTCGAGGCGATCCGGACCCACCGTCCCGACACCTCCAAGAGGGAGGGCAAAGCGCGGGTGGTGGAGCTGTTCGAAGCAGTCGGGATCCCCAACGCCGCCCAGCGCGTCGACGACTACCCGCACGAGTTCTCCGGCGGGATGCGCCAGCGGGCGATGATCGCGATGGCATTGGCGCTCGAGCCTGAGGTGCTGATCGCCGACGAGCCGACCACCGCCCTCGACGTCACGATCCAGGCCCAGATCCTCGACCTGCTCGAGCAGCTGAACCGGGAGCGGAACCTGGCGACGATCCTGATCACCCACGATCTCGGCGTCGTCGCCGAGGTGGCCGACCGGGTGCTGGTGATGTACGCCGGAAAAGTCGTCGAGGAGGGGACCTTGGACGAGATCTTCTACGACCCCCAGCACCCGTATACGTGGGGGCTGCTCGGCTCGCTGACCCGGATCGACCGGCCGCGGCCGCACCGGCTGCCGCAAATCGCCGGCTCGCCACCCTCGCTGCTGGACCTGCCCGAGGGCTGCCCCTTCCGGACCCGCTGCCCGCACGAGTTCTCCAAGTGCACGCAGTACCCGGGCCTGGAAGCGCGAAGTGGCGAGGGGGCCGACCACCGCGACCGCTGCTGGCTGAGCCCCGAGCAAAAGCGGGAGAAGCGGCAGGTGGGGGGACAGATCGGCCTGGAAGCGCCGGGCGAGGTGCGGCAAGCATGAGCGGCGCCGAGACCAACCCGACCGCTCCGCTGCTCGAGGTCGCCGACCTCGTCAAGCACTTCCCGATCAAGAGGGGGATCCTGATCGACCGTGAGGTGGACCAGGTGCGGGCCGTCGACGGGATCAGCTTCAAGGTGGAGAAGGGCGAGACGCTGGGGCTGGTCGGCGAGTCGGGCAGCGGTAAGTCGACCGCCTGCCGGGCCGTACTGCAACTGATCAAGCCGACCTCGGGCTCGGTCAAGTTCGAGGGCCAGGAGATCGCCGGCCTCAAACGCCGGCAGATGCAGCCGCTGCGCCGGCAGATGCAGATGATCTTCCAGGACCCCTACGCCTCGCTCAACCCGCGCAAACGGGTTGGCCAAATCGTCGGCGACCCGCTCAAGCGCCAGGGCATCGCCTCCGGCTCGGAGCTGCGGCGGCAGGTGCAGGAGCTGCTGGAGCGGGTCGGCCTCTCCAGCGAGCATTACAACCGCTTCCCACATGAGTTCTCCGGCGGGCAACGGCAGCGGATCGGGATCGCCCGGGCGCTCTCGCTGAAACCGAAACTGGTGATCTGCGACGAGCCGGTCTCGGCTCTCGACGTCTCGATCCAGGCGCAGATCGTCAACCTCCTCGACGATCTCCAGGACGAGTTCGGCCTCGCATACCTCTTCGTCGCCCACGACATCGGCGTCGTCCGCCACATCTCCGACCGGATCGCGGTGATGAACGAGGGCAAGATCGTCGAGCAGGGAACCGCCGACGAAGTCTGCGAGCACCCGAAGGACGACTACACGAAGAAACTGCTGGCGGCGGTACCGATCCCGGACCCGCGCGAGAGCCGCGAGCGGCAGGGAAGCACCGGTAGCGTCCAGTAGGTGACGCTCCCCCTCTCGCCGCCGATCAAGCCCCAGCTTGCGCTGACCCGCAAAGTGCTTCCGGAGGGCGAGGATTGGGCTTATGAGCCGAAGCTGGACGGATTTCGGGCGATCGTCTTTGTTGACGGTGAGGACTTCTTCATCCAGTCGCGGGGCGGCAAACCCTTCAACCGCTACTTCCCCGAGCTGACGTTCTCGCCGGGGCGCTGGGTGCTCGACGGCGAGTTGGTGATCCGCGACGCCGACGGAAACCTCGAATTCGACTCGATGCAGGAACGGATCCACCCGGCGCAGTCGCGGATCGAGTTGCTCTCGAAGCAGATCCCGGCCGGCTATATCGTCTTCGACCTGCTGGCCGAGGGCGACGAGTCCCTGCTGGAGGTGCCGCTGCGCGAGCGACGCGAGCGACTCGAGGCGATCGCCGCCACGGCAGGACTCGAGCTGACGCCGCTGACCCCAGACGCCGCGCAGGCGGAGAGGTGGCTGAACAGCATCGAGGGGGTGATGGCCAAGGATCTGACTGCTCCCTATATCCCCGGCAAGCGCAAGGGGATGGCGAAGGTCAAGCGCGAGCGGACGATCGACTGCGTGGTGATGGGCTGGCGGCCGGGCAAAGAGGAGGGGACGGTGGGCTCGCTGATCCTCGGTCTCTACGACGACGGCGAGCTGCGCACGGTCGGCCACATCTCCGGCTTCAGCGCGGCGGCGAAACGCAGCATGCGGGCGATGCTGGCGCCGTTGGAGACGGGCCAGAGCGGAACGGCGGAGCCGAGCCGGTGGACCGGCGGCCGGGAGCTGGAGTGGGTCGAGCTGCGGCCGGAGCTGGTGATCGAGGTCGGCTATGACCATGCGGCTTCCGGGCGGATTCGGCATGGGGCTCGGTTTCATGCGTTCAGGGACGACAAAGAGCCGGCGGAGTGCCGGTTCGAGCAGTTGGACGAAGGGGGTTAGAACAGGCGGGGTTGGCGGGCGGGTCCTGTCGCCGCAGGGGACCCACCCCCACCCGCGCGGCGGGTGGGGGTCCCCCCTACGACGCCACCCACCCGAGGAACGTCTTGTTTTGACGCTCTTCCCCTGCCCCAGCCTTTGACGGCTCTAGTTGCGTGCCGGCGCTGCTCCGGCCTCATGTAGGCGCGGTCTTGGTAGAGCGCCTCGTATTTGGGGAGCAGGTCAGGGCGTTTTGCCTCCAGCCAGGCGAAAAAGACGTCCTTTACCTCGCCGCGGAGGTGGAGTGCGCCGGCGCCGAGGAAGGTGGCGCCAGCTTTCCTCGCCCGCTCGACGATCGGGCGGACGAGGTCGGGGTCGTCATTGATGCCGGGCATCAGCGGCGCGATCAGGACCCCGGAGTCGATGCCGCGGCGGCGCAGCTCGGCGACCGCGTCGAGACGGGCCGCCGGGCTCGGCGTGTGTGGCTCGGTCGCCCGCCAGGCGTCCTCGTCCAGAGTCGGCACCGAGAGGTTGACCGAGACCGGCAGCTTCTCCGCCATCCGCTGGAGGATCTCGACGTCGCGCATGACCAGCGGCGACTTGGTCAGGATCGAGACCGGCGTCTCCGCCCCCTCCAGCGCCGCGAGGATCTCGGGCATCATCCGGTAGCGGCTCTCGACCCACTGGTAGGGATCGGTGTTCGTCCCCAGCGCCACCAGCTCCCGCCTCCAGGTGGGCCGCGCCAGCTCCGCCCGCACCAGCTCCGGGACGTTGACCTTGACGACGATCTCCCGCTCGAAGTCGCGACCGGGGCCCAACTCCAGATAGGAGTGGGTCCTGCGAGCGAAGCAGTAAACGCAGGCATGGCTGCATCCTCTGAAGGGGTTGATCGTCCAGTTGAACCCGTAGCGGCCCCCCGGCACGTGGTTCAGCGCCGAGCGGGCGCGGACCTCGTGGAAGTTGATCCCCATCGCCTCGGGGGCGTCAAAGGTGCGAACGACGGTGCCATCGCCAACCCCCGGCAGCCGTAGGTCGTTCTCGATTCGCTGCTCGTCCCATCTCATACGAACGTATGTTCGCATGAGATCCGGATGGACGCAGCGACTAGACGCTCGAGCCGGTCTCTTCCCGCTGGTAGGTGGCGAGCTGGTCCAGCGCTTTGGCGCGGGCTTTAGCGCGAAGCGGCGGCAGCAGCGCCACCAGGTGGCCACTCGGTCCGAGCGCCTGCTTGGCCCAGTTGCGAAAGTCGAACTCGTCGACGTGGTCGGCGATCCGGCCGTCCTCGGCGAAGCGGAAGCGAGCCTGGATGTCGTTGACCACCGGCCGGCCCGTGGAGAAGGTGTAGTGGGCGACCCAGTGGGCGCTGCCGGTCTCCTCGCCGGCCTCGTGCTCCTGCAGCTCGATCTCCAGGTCGGTGGCGCGGCCGCTCAGCATCCGCCACATCGCCCCCACCTCCTCGCCCTCGAGGTCGCCGAAAGCCGGATCGCGGAAGTGCGCACCCGACGCGTAGCAAGCGGTCATCGCGGCGCCGTTGCACTGCCCGAACGCCTCGTAGAGCCGCTCGATCGTCGCGCGGTTGACCTCGGCGGACATGCGCCCACCATACGCCCTAACTGCTCGGGAGCTCTCCCCTGATCACGTAGCGGAGGACGTCGACGACTTGCTCGGCGGTGCGGGCGGTGGCCTGGGCGGCGCGGTCGACCTCCTTCAGAGCGTGGTCGAGCTCGCCGTCGTGGAGGGTGACGATCGGCTTGCCGAGGGCGGCGGCGTAGCCAGCGTCGAAGGCCGCATTCCACTGGCGGTATTTGTCGCCAAAACGGACCACGACGACGTCGGCGTCGCGGATCAGCGTCTGGGTGCGGATCGCGTTGACGCCAGCACCCTTGTGGTCGCGCCAGAAGGCCTCGCCCTCATCCCCCAGGGTGCCGGTGCCGGCATCGTCGGAGGCGGCGTGGTCGGTGACCGGCGCCGAGAAGACGACCGGCAGCCCGGCCTCACGTACCCCAGCCTCGATCCGCTCGCGCCAGTCGCTGTGGATCTCCCCCGAGAGGTAGACGCTCCAGGTCCGCTCACCCATAAGTTGATCCTAGTGACAGGCGAAAGCCGTCTCAGATTGCCACTGGTTATCCCTGGTTTGCCAGGCCCTGCCTCGGTCCGTGGCCCCTGTGTCAGTCTTGGACGGGAGGCACCGATCGGTGCTCGAGCCGATGACCGACCTTGCCCAAAGTCTGATTGACGCACTGGCCCTTGGTGGCCTTTATGCGCTGATCGCCATTGGCATTACCTTGACCTACACCGTGATGGGCATGATGAACTTCGCCCAAGGCGAGTTCATCATGCTGCCCGCCTACGCCCTCTTCGTGCTGGCCGGACTGCCGTTCGCCGTTGCGGTGAGCGCCGCACTCGCCGCGGGGATCGCGATCGCGGTCCTTGCCGAGCGGGTGGCTTTCCGCCCTGTTCGGAACGCCGACCTGGCTGCTCAGCTCGTTACCTCACTTGCCGTAGCGACCATCCTGCAGAACGTCGTAAGCGCGACGGTGGACGCCCGCGCCCAGTCGGTGGCAACGCCCGTGCTTCTGAGCGAATCGAGCCAGATCGGCGCCCTCTCGATACCAAACCTCGAGATCCTCACTCTCGCCCTGACCGTGTTCGTCCTCGGCGGCCTCGGATGGCTGCTCTATCGGACTCGCATCGGCCTCGAGATGCGTGCGGCGGCGGAGAACTTCGAGATGGCTCGGCTGCTCGGTGTTCGTGCCGACCGCGTGATCACGATCGCCTTCGCGATCAGCGGCGCACTCGCGGCCATAGTCGGAGTGCTGATCGTCATCCAGACGGGTCAGGTCTCTCCGACGATGGGGCTGACTCCCGTGCTGGTCGGCTTCATCGCTGTGGTGATCGGCGGCTTCGGAAGGATTTTCGGCGCCGTGATCGGCGGGCTGGTGCTCGGGGTCCTCTCATCGCTGCTCGGCACCTATTTGCCGGACGGACTGGTTCCGTTCCGTGACGCGATCGTCTTCTCTCTTCCCGTGGCGATCCTGATCGTGAGGCCGCAGGGCCTGCTCGGGGCGGCGACCGGGGAGGCGCGCATATGACGGGACGGGGACTCCGCTCCCCAGCCTCCGTGGCTACCTCCTTGGTCGTACCGCTCGTCCTGGTGGCGCTGACCGCTGCGGTCGGGGCGAACGGCACGCCCTCTTTCGAAGGGACCGTCACGCTGATCCTCTGCAACCTGATCGTCGTCCTCGGCCTGCAGGTCTTCATCGGCAACAGCGGCGTCTACTCGTTCGGGCAGTTGGGCTTTGCGGCAAGCGGCGCTTATGTCGCAGCCCTGCTCACGCTCCCCGCGACTTTCACCGCCCTCCAGACCCCAGAGCTGCCGAAGCTGATCGCCGATGCCCAGCTCAGCCCTCTGCTTTCCACTCTGATCGCCGCGGTGTCGAGCGGCTTGCTGGCGGGGGCGGTCGGTTGGCCTCTGATGAGAACTTCGACGCTGGCGATCCCGATCTCGACCTTCGCCTTCCTGATAGTCGCCTACAACGTCCTCGCCAACTGGGACCCGGTTACCGGTGGAAGCAGCGGGCTCGTGAGCATCCCGATGACCACCGACGTCGAGTCGGCGGGGCTTTGGGCCGGCGTGGCAGTCGTCGTGGCGCTCGCCTTCAAATGGTCGGCAAGCGGCTACCGGCTGCAGGCGTCCCGCGAGGACGAGGTGGCGGCACGCTCGATCGGCATCGGCCTGATGCGGGAGCGGCTCATCGCGTTCACGATCAGCGGGATGCTCTGCGGGATCGGCGGCGCACTGGCGGTACACGAGTCCGGCGTCCTGTCTCCTGCCACCTTCTACTTCGCCGCCTCGGTGACGACGATCACCATGCTGGTGGTGGGCGGCTCCCGCAGCGTCCTCGGGGCCGTCGTCGGCACCCTCGCGGTGGCGACGGTCAACGAGCTGCTGCGCAACTTCGAGGAAGGCGCCAGCATGTTCGGGCTGATCTCGATCGGCGAAACCCCGGGCCTGGCCGCCATCGGTCTCGGCCTGGTCCTGCTGGTGACGATGGTGGCGCTGCCGGAGGGACTGAGCCGTGGCCGCGAGGCGGGTGAGATCGAGCCGATCCGCCGAAGGCTGCGTTCTCGAGTTCCATCGACGTCGCCCGCAGTGGCTGCGACGGACCAAGCAAGGCGGCGGTCCGCGCGAGGACCGGCTGGAAGCCTTCGTGCCGAGGGAGTCTCTCTTGCCTTCTCCGGGTTGCACGTGCTGAGAGGAGTGGATCTTGCGCTGCCTCCTGGCGAGGCCCTCGGACTGATCGGCCCGAACGGCGCCGGCAAGACGACGCTCGTCAACGTGCTCAGCGGCTTCCAGGACCCCGATTCCGGAAGCGTCTTCCTCGATGGACTCGACGTGACCAACTGGTCGCCGGCGCGGCTCGTGCGGGCGGGACTCGGACGCACGTTCCAGGCAGCGCTCCCCTTCGCGGGACTGACGCTGATGGAGAGCATCGCTGTGGGTGCGATGGGCGTCGGGATCGGCCGCCGACGCGCCGTGGACATAGCCGCAGACGTGCTCGAGCGCCTCGGCCTGAGCGAACAGGCGCAAGGTCCTGCCGGCCTGCAGCCGCCAGGGAACCAGAGGCTGCTGGGCATTGCCCGCGCCCTGGCCACCGGGCCGCGCTACCTGCTGCTCGACGAGCCCGCGGCAGGGCTGGATGACGAGGAGTGCCGGGAACTAGTCGCCATTCTCCGAAAGGTGATGCAGGACTTCGGCTGCGCGATCTTGTTGATCGAGCACGACATGAACGTGGTGATGGACCTCTGCTCGCGGGTCCAGGTGCTCGACGACGGCGAGACGGTCGTGGTCGGGACCCCCGAGGAAGTCCAAGCCCACCCCGCCGTGGTCGAGGCTTATCTCGGCACGTCGTACGCAGCCCGCGCACATGCTTGAGCTGCGCGGGCTGAAGGTCGCCTACGGTGGAGTCGAGGTTCTCCACGGCGTCGAGATGAGCCTCGGCGAGGGGGAGGTAGTCGGCATCGTCGGCCCCAACGGCGCCGGCAAGAGCTCGCTTTTGCGTGCGATCTGCGGCCTCACGCACCCGAACGCCGGCGAGATCAGCTTCGAAGGCAGATCTTTGCGCGGACTTGCACCGGAGGAGATCGCGAGGTTGGGAATTGCGCTGGTGCCCGAGGGCCGGCAGATCTTCGGCACGCTGACCGTGGCAGAGAATCTGCGCCTGGCCGTACAAGGCGACGGGAGCGAAACGATGGAGCCAGTCCTGGAGCGGCTTCCGATCCTGCGGGAGCGAGCCGGACAGCGTGCCGACCGCCTCTCGGGCGGTGAGCAACAGCAGCTCGCGGTGGCCCGCGCGCTGCTGCGCAAGCCGCGGCTGTTGATCCTCGACGAGCCCTCGCTCGGCCTCGCACCGAAGATGATCGACGTCATATACGGGTTGCTCGAGGAACTTCGCACGGAGGGAGCGACGATGCTCCTCGTCGAGCAGAACGCGGCGCGGACGATCGACTTCTGCCAGCGAAGCCTGGTGCTCGCCGGTGGCAGGGTCCGCGCGAGCGGAAAGCGCGAGGAGCTGCAGCGCAACCCCGAGGTCCTGCGTGCTTACATGGGAAGACAGCTATGAGTTGCCTGAGAAAGAGATGATCGACGATCACACCTCTTTGGCGCCGAGCAGCGAAGAGGTAGCGCTGTCGCTACGCCATTGTTGGCAGCCGGTGGCAAGGCTGGAGGACCTTAAGGACGGACCTCAGCGCGCGGTCCTGCTCGATGAGCCCCTCGCCGTCTTCCTCACCGAGAACGGCGAGGCGGCCGTGGTCGCCGACCGCTGCGCCCACCGTGGCGCTCTGCTCTCGATGGGCAAAGTCTGCGGCGACAGCATCCAGTGCCCCTACCACGGCTGGGAGTGGTCAGGCGGCGGCGCCTGCACCCGGGTTCCCTCGCTTGCCGATCAACGTCAGATACCACCGCTCGCCCGGATCCCGTCATATCCAGTTCGGGTCCATTGGGGACTCGTCTGGACGACGCTCGAGGAGCCGCTGACCGATGTGCCCGACGTTCCATGGTTCGACCCGGATGAGTGGACGTGGGGTCATGGCACCCCTTTCGAGCTGCCGGTCGCCTTCGGGTTGATGATCGAGAACTTCCGCGACGTTGCCCATTTCGCCTTCGTCCACCAGGACACCCTCGGTCCCCAACCGGCGGAGGTCGAGCCGCTGATGCCCGAGAGGAACGGGCTCGAGGTCACGCTCCACCGGAACATGGAATGGGGAGATGACGCAAGCTTGGCGTGGGGCCCGTTGCGAGAAATCGGGTACCACACGATCGCGCCCAACTTCACGTCGGCGAGGTTGTTCACCGATGAGGGTGAGCGTTGCCTACTTCACGCCGCTCGCGCCATCAGCGCAACCGAGTCAGCGCACTATTGGATCGAGGCGGGCCTCGAGAATTTCGACCAGGAGCGTCTCGAGACAGTGATCGCCTACGACACCAAAATCTATGCCGAGGACGTGGCGGTCATCTCGAAAATCCAGCCGCCCGAACTGCTGCTGGATCCCAACGCAGAAATCAACACCCTTGCCGATCGGTATACGCTCGGCTACCGAGAGGCGTTTGCGGAATTCGTAAACCAGGCCCTCGCCGAGCGCAGTGCTTCTATTCGCCGTACTCCGGGATGAACTTCGGCTTGACCTTGCTCACCAGCTTCGGCTTGCCATCCGAGAGAACGTAGATCGGCCAGGTGCGGGTCGGGTAGTGGTCGTCCGCGCTGTAGCGGATGTTTCCGAGAATCGTATTGTGAGGCTTGGCTTCAAGGGCATCGGCGAGTGCACTGCCGTCGACACTGTGCGTTTCTTCGATCGAGTCGATGATCAATTGACCAGCGGCGTACCACGCCAGGAGGTTGGTCGCAATGTCAGTGTTGATTCCAGCGTTATCAAGGCTCTCAAGCAGTTTTGCGGTGGCCTTGTTTGGCGGGTCATAAGCCGATCCGTTCGAGGTGAAGTAGATGCCTTCGGTGTTCGGAATGCCCTTAAGCCAATACAGGCCGTCGAAGGCCGTCGGCCCATAGATCGGTAATTGAACTCCCGCAGCGCGGATTTGCTTGATCGCCGCGGCACCCCCAGGCGGATAGGAGCACATGATGACGGCATCGGCATCGGAGCTCTTCAGCTTGCTGATCTGGCTCGAGATCGAGGTGTCGGTGTTCTCGAAGTCGACGGAATCCGCGATCTCGCCGCCAAGCTCTTCCCAGCTCTGCTGGAAGCCGGAGCAGGCGGCCTTGCCGTAGATGATGGTCGTATCTCGGAAGAGGAACGGTTGCCTGATGCCCTTGCCGTAGAAGAATGAGGCGGCGGCACTCACCTCACTGAGGAGGCTCGGATTCGAGCTGAAGGAGAGGTGACCGGAGGTCGGGGGTCCAAAGCCCGGCTCCTGGACGATCGCGAAGTTGAGCTTGTCGTGTTCCTCGGCGAGGGGGGAGCCAGCTGCCGCGGTAAATGCCTCACCACTGAAGAAGAGGATGTCCGCGCCATCTTCGGTCACCTTCTGCGTCGCCAGCACAGCTTGCTGCGGATCGGAGCGCGTGTCGACCTGAATCACCCGCAACTTGTGGCCGTCGATCCCGCCACGAGCGTTGGTTTCCCTTACGAGCTGTTCGAGGGCGACGATGGCGGCGTCGTAAGGTGACATATAGCCGGTCTTGGCAATCGCGGCGCCGATCACTATTTCCTGCGGTAGCCCCGATGGCGACGAAGCTTCATCCGAGTTACCGCCGCCTCCACACCCGCCCAGCAATATCAGGGCGACCATCGACAGCAATGGGGACAGTTTTGCGACTAGGCGCATCGATATTTCAAATGGGACCGAGGGGTTCTCGCGCCGCATCCTAGGCATGTGCGTTCACCGACCCCGCCCCCGCCCCCGCTCGAGTGCAGTGGCGGCCTCGTAATGAAGCTGTGAAATGTCGCTGCGAGCGAGGATGCGGGTCAGCTCGACGGGCCGTTCTCCGCTTTGGCCCGCGGAAAACCCGTACTGGAAGAGCCGGCTGATGAAGATAGGATCCCCAGTACGGGCGCCGAGGCTTTTGGCGGTCCAGGGCCCGCAGGAGGAGCTCTCGAACGAAGCATCGATCCGACCCAGCCTCGGCGACTCGCCCAGGACAGGTTGTTCGCCGCCCTGAAGCGAGATCGCAGCGCCCAGCAGCCAGGGCACCCGACCGACCGGGAAAAAGGAGTCGATCAAGCAGATCGGTTTGTCGATGCGGAGGATCGAGGTGACCTGGGCGACGGTCTCCCCCGGGGAGACGTCGAGAAAGTCGGCAATCGTCTCGTCATTGGTCTGCCGGCGGATGCGCAAGACCGCTATCCGCGATTGGCTGAAGGGGTCCTCCCGCAGGGAGCGGATCAGGCCCCTGATCGGCACCCGCCGCTTCGGCGCGGAGACGTAGGTCCCGGAGCCGCGGCGGCGATAGATGTCCCCGTCGCGTTCGAGCAGGCTGAGGGCCGGACGAACGACCGCGCGTGAGACGCCGAAGTACTCTTCGATCTCGCGCTCCGAAGGAAACAGAGTGTCGGGCTCCCAGCCGCCCCCCTCGAGCCTCTGCTTGAGAATCTCACCGAGCTGGTAGTAGAGGGGCACCTGGCCGCCGCGCTCGGGCCGGCGGAGCCCCTCGAGGCCGATCAGAGAGGGCCGCTTGCGGCGACCTGGAGTCTTGCGGCGGCCGCCCGAGGCGGGATTATCCGGCTCCAATCAACTCACCGAAGGGCCTACTGTTCGTAAGCGGGCTTGACCCACTCGAGGAGCTTCGGCCTCCGCTCGAAATATTCGTAGATGTAACACCGCCCCGAGCGTAGGTGATCATTGGCTGCGTAGCCAAGGGGTCCCATTTCCGCCATCGATCGAAGGGTGCGCCACATCGAGAGCGACATCCTAAGTAGAGCTACCGCCCAGCCCCAAGGCGCGCGGCGCCGGGCCGGATAGTTGTTACTACAGGATCGTGCTGATCCTCATCGGGCTATACTAATTTGACGTGAACGTAAGGAATAGCTTTATCGGTAGCAGGCGCGTCGAGAGTGACCACGAGCACTACAAGTGGTGGGCCCTCTCCTGCACCAGCCTCGGGATGCTGCTGGTGGCGACCAACTCGGGGACGCTGATCATCGCCCTGCCTGATCTCGGGCGTGCGCTCGGCACCAGCCTGCTGGAACTGGTCTGGGTGATCCTCGCCTACATGATCTCCTCGACGGTGCTGGTGCTGACCGCGGGGCGCCTCTCCGACCTCTTCGGCCGCAAGACCGCCTTCGTCGGCGCCTTCATGATCTTCGCCGCCGCCTCGCTCGGCGCCGGCTTCGCCGCCGACGGCACCCAGCTGATCCTCTGGCGGATCGTGCAGGGGATTGGCGGCGCCTTCATCTTCGCCAACGGACCAGCCCTCGTCACCGATGCCTTCCCGCGCGACCAGCTCGGCCTGGCGATGGGGACGAACACGATGGTCGCCGCGATCGGACTGGTGATCGGGCCGGTCCTCGGCGGCGCCCTGGTCGCGATCTCCTGGCACTGGGTCTTCTGGTTCAACGTGCCACTGGCACTCGCCGGCGGCCTCTGGGGCGCGCTCGTCCTCCGCGAGCTCTCGCGGACCGACAGCGTCCGCGGCTTCGACCTCGCCGGCACGCTCACCTTCGTCGTCGGCCTGACGGGTCTCGTCTACGGGATCTCGCGCGGCGGCATCTCCGGCTGGAACGACGGCCTCGTGATCGCCTCGCTGGCGGCCTCCGCCGTCCTGCTGCCGCTCTTCGTGGCGATCGAGCACCGCGGCTCGGCGCCGATGCTCGACCTCTCGATCTTCCGCAACCGCCTCTTCGCGGCGGCGACCGGGGCGGCGTTCATCAACGGCCTCTCGCGCTTCGCCCTGATGTTCATCTTCGTCTTCTACTACCAGGGGGCCCAGGGCGACGACCCGATCACCGCGGGCATCAAGCTCGCCCCGATGGCGCTGGGCATGCTCGTCGCCTCTCCCCTCGCCGGCGCCTGGGCCGACCGCTACGGCTCGCGCACGCTGTCTGCGCTAGGGATGCTCGTCAGCGCCGTGGCGCTGGCCGCCATGACGACGCTCGAGGTCCACACCCCCTACTGGCAGAGCACGCTGTGGCTCGCGCTCGTCGGCATCGGCTCGGGCATGTTCAACTCGCCGAACACGGCCGCGATGATGGGCGCGGTGCCCGCCTTCCGCCGCGGCGTCGCCGCCGGCGCGCGGATGATGCTGCAGAACACGGGCGCCGTCATCTCGATCGCCTTCGTGATGGCGATCATCACCGCCGCCGTGCCCAAGGACCTGCTGCTCGCGATCTTCTCGGGCGTGACGACCGGGCTCTCCGACGCCCGCCTGGAGCCGTTCATCGCAAACATGCACACCGCGCTGTGGGTGCTCGCGGCGACGTCCCTCGCCGGGGCGATCGTGTCGCTGCTGCGACCGGCCTCGCAGCGCGCCGCGGCGGAGGCCGTCGCCGTGTGACGGCGGTCAGTCCCGGAAGGTGATCAGCTGGTCCAGGCTCGTGAGGTCGAAGATGCGCTGGACGGGCGCGGGCGCCTTGACGACCACGAGCCGGAAGTCGTCGCGAGCCGCGCGGGCGTTCTCCTCGAGCAGGATCGAGATGCCGCTCGACGCGAAGAAGGAGCACTCCGAGAGGTCGACGACGAGCTCCTCGTAGCCGGGCGCGAGGCCGTCGATCGCAGCCTGCAGGTCAGGCGAGGTGGCGACGTCGAGCTCGCCCTTGACGGCGACGATCGCGACCGGCCCGCGGCGCTCGGCCACGATCGCGAACTCGGGCGCCTCGAAGGTATCGGTCATGACGCGCCCACCCGGGCCGCGACGATACACAGATCGTCGCCCAGCGAGTCGCCGGCGTGCGCCTGCAGGTCGGCCCGCAGCCGCGCCAGGAGCGCGTGCGGGGACGAGCCCGCCAGCTCCCGCAGCGTGTCGGCGAGCCGGTGCTCGCCGAACAGCTCGCGGCGCGGGCGGTGCGCCTCGGTGACGCCGTCGGTGAACAGCAGCAGCCCGGCGCCGGGGTCGAGCGCCTCCCGGCCGGCGTCGCAGCTGAGCGACGCCGTGACGCCCAGCGGCGGCGACGGCCGGCGGCCGTTGAGCATCTCCCCGGTATCGAGCCGCAGCGGCGGCGGGTGTCCGGCCGACGCCCACACGAGCCGGCCCTCGCGCGGGTGCAGCACGGCGGCGACGGCGGTCACGAAGATCGACGAGATGCCGGTGCGCTCGACCAGCACCTGATTGCAGAGCTCGAGCAGCTGACACGGCTCGTCGACGAAGCCCGCGAACGTGGCGAGCGAGGTGCGGACGAAGGTCGCCCGCCGCGCCGCCTCGACGCCCTTCCCGGAGACGTCGCCGACGGCGAGGATCGTCGAG
>JAWVFA010000055.1:0-67970 GCA_033856415.1 Solirubrobacterales bacterium
CGATCCCCGCGAGCGCGCCGCGGAGGTAGCCGAACGGCTGCCGTCCGTCACGGCGTTCGTGGCGCTCGATGACGGCCCGTTTCCCGCGGGCATCCGCGTGCCCGCGCATTGCCTCTCCGAGCTGGCCGCGAGCAGCGGCGCGAGCTTCGAGCGCTTCCCGTTCAACCACCCGCTGTTCGTCCTCTTCACATCGGGCACGACGGGGCCGCCGAAGTGCGTCGTGCACGGCGCGGGCGGCACTCTGCTCGAGCACGTGAAGGAACACCGGCTGCATGTGGACCTGCGACCGGGCGAGCGGATCTTCTTCCACACCTCGGCGGGCTGGATGATGTGGAACTGGCAGCTCTCGGCGCTCGCCTGCGGCGCCCGGATCGTCGTCTTCGACGGCCCGCTGACCGGCCCGGAGACGCTGTGGAAGGTCGTCGCCGAAGAGGACGTCACCGTCTTCGGCACCAGCCCGCCCTATCTGCAGCTCTGCCAGGACAGCGGCTACTCCCCTCGCCGGCAGGACCCGCCGCGGGCAGTGCGCTCGGTCCTCTCGACCGGCTCGGTCCTGCGCGACTGGCAGTACGACTGGGTGGCCAAGGAGGTCGGGGCGGCGAAGCTGCAGTCGATCTCCGGCGGCACCGACATCGTCGGCTGCTTTGTCCTTGGCCACCCGGAGCTACCGGTCCGACGCGGGACGATTCAGTGCCGCAGCCTCGGCCTCGACGTACAGGCGCTGGCGACCGAGACGACCCCCTCCGACTCCGCCATCGGCGAGCTGATCTGCCGCAACCCGTTCCCCTCGCGGCCGCTGGGCCTCCTCGGCGACGAGGACGGCAGCAGCTTCCACGCCGCCTACTTCGCCCAGAACGAGGGCGTTTGGACCCACGGCGACCTGATCGAGTTCGACGCCGAGGGCCAGGCGCGGATCCACGGGCGCTCCGACGGTGTCCTCAACATCCAGGGCGTCCGCATCGGCCCGAGCGAGATCTACCAGGCGCTGCGCGAGGTGCCCGAGATAGGGGAGGCGATGGCTGTCGAACAGCGCCGCGACGACGGCGCCCGGCTCGTGCTCCTCGTGGTTCTGCGCGAGGGCGCCCGGCTCGATACCGAGCTGACGCTGCGGATCCGCAAGGCGATCGGCGCGCAGACGACCCCGCTGCACGTGCCCGAGCTGGTGGTCGCGGTCGAGGCGCTGCCGGTCACCCACAGCGGCAAGCGCTCCGAGCGCGCCGGTCGCGATGCGATCGAGGACAGGGAGGCGGCGAACGAGCGGGCGCTGGCGAACCCCGAGTCGCTGCCGCAGATCGGACGGGCGGTGGCGGCGGTCGAAGCCGAGCTGGCGGCGCGCGACGTCGGCTCGCTGCCCAGCGACGCTCCCACCGTGGACAAGGTGAGGGCAATCTGGGAATCGGCGCTCGGAGTCCAGGGAATCCGCGACGGGGACGACTTCTTCGCTCTCGGCGGCACCTCCCTGCAGGCGGTGCGCGTCTTCACCCAGATCCGCGACCGGCTCGGGGTGGAGCTGCCGCTGTCGGTCCTGATGGAGTCGCCGACGGTCGCTGAGCTGGCGGCCGCCGTCGACGACCCGGGCACCCACTTCGACCCGCTGGTGCTGATGCGCGCCGGAAACGGCGGGCCGCCCCTCTTCCTCGTCCACTCGATCTGGGGCGACGTGCTCGGGATGCGGCAGATCGCGGTGGCGATGCAGGGCGACGTCCCGGTCTACGGCCTGCGGGCGCGGGGACTGCAGGGCGAAGATCCACAGGGGAGCGTCGAGGAGATGGCGGCCGCCTACGTCGAGGTGATTCGCGGCCTGCAGCCGGAGGGGCCCTACCGGGTCGCGGGCCACTCCTTCGGCGGCCTGCTCGCCTTCGAGATCGCTCGCCTGCTGAGCGACCAGGGTCAGGAGGTCGAATGGCTCGGGCTGATCGACGCCGAGCTCAGCACCGAAGCCCATACGCCCACGCGTCGCCTGGCCCACCGGCTCTCGCTCCCGTTCCACTTGGTCCGCGCCGCCCTGCGCAATCCGCGTGCGGCAGTCAGGGCCGGCGTCGCGGTCGTTCCCAACCTGCTGCGGCGCGGCTTCGCGCGCTTCCACCGCGACGCCGCTCTCGCCGAATCGGAGGCCACCTGGATGGAAGGCGCATCGCCCCAGCACCAACGCCTCGCCGCCCACTTCCTCGAGCTCGCCGCGGCCTACCGCCCCCAGCCCTACCGCGGCTCGATGACCTACTTCCTCCCCACCGTCCGCCGCTTCCACCTCTTCGCCGACCCGCTGCCGGTCTGGCGGCGGGTCACCACCGGGGCGATCGAGATCGAGCGCGTCCCCGGCCCGCACGTGGGGATGGTCTCCGGGGACTCGGCGCCGGTGGTGGCGCAGCAGATCGATCGCCACCTAGCGGCGAAGACCCGGTCTGAATCGACGACCCGCTCCTAGGAGGCCGGCGCGGCGGCCGGTGCGCCGCTCTCCACGGGGTGTCCGCCGTCGCGCCAGACGCCGACGCCCTTGCCGACGTGGATGACGTCGAACTCGGCCCGCTGCAGGATCGAGGCGGCGAGGCCGCTGCGCTTGCCGCCGCGGCAGATGGTCGCGATCGGCCGGTCGCGCGGCAGCTCGTCGAGCCGGCCGGCGAGGTCGCCATAGGGGATGTGGAGCGAGCCCGGGATGTGCTCGCTCGCGTACTCGGAGGCGTTGCGGACGTCGACGATCACCGGTCCCTCGTCGCCGTCGGCGCGGCGGGCGAGCTCGTCGGGGTCGATCAGCTCGATCCGGTGGACCGGTCGCTCCTCCGTGCGCCAGGCGGTCATCCCGCCCTGGAGGTAGCCGCGGACGGCGAGCCCGACCGAGGCCAGCATCTGCGCCGCCCGGCGCTCGTCGCCGCTGGATGCGGCGACGACGACGATGTCGCTGCCCGGGGGTGCGACGCGCGAGACCTTGGTCGCGAAGCCGGTGTCGTAGGAGGAGGCGCTGAGCGCGCCCTCGATGTGGGCCTCGTCGAACTGCTCGTTGGTGCGGCCGTCGATGACCACGGCGCCCTGCTCGACCAGCTCCTCGACCTCGTGGGTGCTGAGCGGCGCCGGCGTCCCGAAGTCCTCGACCAGCGGGCCGCGGTTGAGGCCGACGATGCGCTCGACATTCGGCGGTTTGTCGCCGAGCGAGCCGACCTGGTCCGCGACGAACTCGGCCTCATCGAAGATCTGCAGGGCGCGGTTGTGGCGGCGCTCGAAGCCGATCGTCGAGGAGGACTTGAGGTCGAGGCCGGAGCCGCCGCAAAGCGAGCCGCCGAGGTGGCCGGGCCAGACCTCGACTTCGTCGGGCAGAGTCAGCAGACGCTCGTGCAGCGAGCGGAACATCTCGGCGGCGCCTTCGCGTGGTTCGACCGCGAGGTCGGGCCGGGCGACGTCGCCGATAAAGAGCGAATCGCCGGTCAGCAGGGCCCAGGGATCGCCGCCACGGCTCTTGTCGCTGAGCAGGAAGCAGGTGTGCTCGGGCCGGTGGCCAGGAGTGTGGATCGCCTCGACGACCAGGTCCCCGACCTCCAGCGTCCAGCCGTCGGAGAGCGGCTCGTGCAGGTACTCGGCCGCGGCCAGCTCGTGGACGTGGACGGTGGCTCCGGTGCTGCGGCACAGCCGCCCGTGCCCGGAAACGTGGTCGGCATGGTTGTGCGTCTCCAGCACATGCCCGATCCGCACCCCGTGCAGGCTCGCCAGCCGCCGGTAGGGGTCGATGTCCCACTGCGGATCGACGACGACAGCGACGCCGGATTCCCGGTCGGCGACGAAGTAGGAGGCACAACCAAGGTCCTCGTGGATGATCTGACGGAAAAGCATCTTCGACCTGCCGAGCAGGCTACCGCGCCAACCCCGCCGCCACAGCTAGAATGCCCCCCGTGCGGCTGTAGCTCAGCTGGCTAGAGCGTCTGCTTGCCATGCAGAAGGTCGTGGGTTCGAATCCCATCAGCCGCTCCTCACGAAAGCCCCGCTCCGGCGGGGCTTTTCTGTGTCCGGCCAGAGAACTGCCGCCACCGCGACCTCCTGCTTTTCGCCCTCGCTGCCCGTTGCTGCCCAATCAGACCCGGGTTTTGCCTCAGTGTTGGGCGACAAGCTGCGGAGTAAATCCGCCAGTACGACCGCGAAACTAGGCCAATGGACGATCAAGACAGTCCTATTGCGGCCGTCTCATATGTGCTTGAGCTATCCCGCGACCTTGGCTTGGCCGACGACACCTACTCGTCAAATGGTGTGGCTGGAGATGTGCCGGTCGGATGGGAGGATCATCTAGACCAGATCCCTGAGTGGCCAGGCCGCGTCGAATTCCGAGGAATCCCCAGACGCCGCCTCCGGTTTCGTCGCGCTTATGTCGGCATCGGTATGCCGACCGAGGCCACCGACCGGGCGTTTGGCGACCTCATGCGTTTGAAGGGTCGGAAGAAGCTGCTCCACGCCATCCGGTTGCGCCGTTTATCGCGACGGGGTGTCAAGGAGTGGAAGACGGTTTGCCAGAGGACGAAGTGGTACACGGGCGACGAATTCGACGAAGTCAATGAACCAGGTGACGATTCCCGAACCCCACTTGAGCGGGGGTTCGCTGAGTTGCTTGCCGACCTAGACCTCTGGCTGCAGGCTTATGGCTTGGTCTCCGGTGAGCTTGAGGTCGGTTCGATTGCTCTGCATGACCTGCCAGCCATTATCCCTTGGACCGTCCACTTCAAGCATGCACCGGATGGGCCTGAGCATGCCTTCAGCGGCATGCTGCCGATCCATGATCGAGTTCCTAGCGTGCTACCGAGGCGTGGTCACCAGGATGCCGCCAAAGAGGCAGGAATCATCGTGGCGACCAACGCCAAAATGGCACCTGCTTTTAAAGCGTTCAGCTTGCTCTTTCAAGCTCAGGCTTCCGCAGTACCGGGCAGAGGTCGCCAGGCAACGATTGACGCAGGCACGGCCGTCGAGGCGCTTGTGGCTCTTGTTATCGGGGAAGCGCTTCGAGCCAACGGCGCTACGGATGCAGAGGTTGAGGACGCCTTGAACCAAAGGTGGTCCGCTGTCTATAACCGCGAGCTTCTTAAGGCTCTCGGTATCCAGCCCGGCAACGGGGGTGCCGAGCATTCGAAGTGGTGGAGGGTTCACTACAAGAGAAGGAATGACGCTGTACATCACGGCGCAACGCCGGATCAGGATGATGCGCTCGAAATGGTTTCTGATACCTGGGACCTATTCGACTGGATTGGAGAGAAGGCACGCGCCCAGCCCACGTTGGCGACTCTCGGCAAATCGATCACGGTAGTGCGAAAGCAGGCGTAGCCTCCGCCTTTGCTGCCCACTCAGACGCGCCGACGATGCCGTCCAGGGCCGCGCCGTGATCCGTCTTGGAGGCGATTACCTGGGCGTAGAGGCCAAGGGTCATCTTTGGGTCGGTATGCCCCGCCTGTGCCATGACGTAGGGCACATCGGCCCCTGCTGCGAGCAGGAGGGAAATGAAGGTGCGGCGCAGCGAGTGCGGCGTCACGTCCGGCATCGGCTCCCGCCCCGTTGCCCGCAGATCGGCGTTGGCGAGCCTCGCCGCCGAATCCAAGAAGCGGTTGCGGACGTTGGAGGGGTTGTCTCGCTTGCCCGCGCTGGTCGGGAAGACCAAATCTCCCGGCTGCGTGTACGGGCTGCGGCTCCGATAGTCGGCGAGTAGTTCTTGCAGCGCGGGAGTCAGATCGACCTCGCGGACGCCTGCGTCGGTCTTCGCCGCCGCGACCCGCAGGCGGCGTGCCACCAGGAGGGTCGACATGGCTAGACCCGCTATTGACCGACGGTCGGTAAGTGCCTTAAGTTATCGACCAATGGTCAGCAACGACATAGGAGGCAAACGATGACGACCGAGTACCAGCCTTTCCCCAACGAGGAGGGGCGGAACAATCGGCAGTCTCAGGTGGAGATCCCGGCGATGGTGCGGGCACTGGGAATTCCGAGGGAAAAGCGGATCCTCGAGGTGGGGTGCGGACGGGGAGTCGCGCTGCCGGTCATCGATCGGCTGTGCAGCCCGCGACTGCTGGTGGGGCTCGACATCGACCCGAAGCTGCTGGTCGAGGCGGCGGCGAATCTCCACGAGCACGGGACCACGGCGCAGCTTTGCGCCGCCGACGTCCGCCGGATGCCGTTCGCCGACGGAGCCTTCGACGTGATCATCGACTTCGGCACGCTTTTCCACATTGCCAAACCGCAGGCCGCATCGGCCGAGATCGCTCGGGTCCTCGCTCCGGGCGGGATGTTCGTCCACGAGACGATGGCCTCGCAGTTGCTCTCGCATCCGGTCCGTTCGCGGGGTCGGCGTCTGCCGCGGCTGGAGCATGACGGCCTGCGGCATAAGCGCTGGGCGATGCTCTGGGCCTCTCGCACCAAGGGGGCTTTGCCGACGGAGGCAAACCGAGAGACGTCCTGCGTGTGACCCCGGTGGACGCTCACCGCCACAGGTCGCGGCGCAGCATCGCGTTGCCGCGCTCGAGTTGCTCGATGGTGGCGCTGGTGACCGAGCGCGTGCGGGTGGCGCGGTTGATGCGGGCCTGGACCTCGCGGTGCGACTTGTCGGTGCGGCGGGCGACGTCGGCGACCAGACGCCGGCGCTCGCCGCGCAGCCGCTCTCTGGTCGCATAGGCCGACTCCCGCTCGGGTGCGGGGTCCTCCGCGTCATTGGGCCTGGCCACTGCCGTCGCCTTCTTCGCCGGCGGCTTGGGGTCATCCGTCGGAAAGAGCTGAAGCGTGGTTTCGCTCATGATCGCCTCGTCCAGCTCGGCGTCGCCCGAGCTGAGGACGGCAAAGCCTTCGCCCGGCTTGCGCTGCTCCGGACCGTCGTCCATCTCTTCGCCCTCTTCCTCCTCGCCGAGCGGCGAGAGGTCGAGCGCGTGACGGCGCTCCAGCTCGATCTCGTGGGCGAGCGCCTTCAGCCGGGGGTCGGCCGGCATCAGGAGGTAGCTCATCTGGCGGCGCGGCCTCGGGGTGGCCCGGATGAAACGACCGACCACCTGGCGGAAGAAGAGCTCGGTCCGGGCCGCCGTCGCGTAGACGCCGACCCGCAGACGGGGGATGTCGACGCCCTCGGAGACCATCAGGACCGAGACCAGCCAGCGTCGGTCGGAGGAGGCGAAATCGGCGATGCGCCGGCTGGCACCGGGCTCGTCGCTCATCACCAGCTCGGGACCCTCCCCGGAAACCGACTCGAGCCGCGCCGCGATCGCCCGCGCGTGGTCCTGATCGGAGGCGATGACCAGGCCGCCCGCATCGGGGTGCCCGTCGGCACGCACCTCGCTCAGCCTGGCATCGCCGTCGCGCAGCACCTCGCCCATCCACTCGCCATCCGGGCTGAGCGCCGTCCGCAGGCGCCGGGCCGACTCCGCCGCCGGCAGGACGAGGTCGAAGTCGGCGCTGCGGAGCCGGCCGTCCGAGAGCCACTCCATCTCGCCGTCATAGGGAAGGAAGGTGATCGGGCGGCATACCCGGTCGACCAACGCTTGCGGATAGCCGTAGGCGTAGTCGGCCCGGCTGAGACCTTCATCGTCGTAGGCGACCCAGGGGATGGCCGAGTTGTCGGAGCGGAAGGGCGTGCCCGAAAGGAGCAGCCGGAAGCGAGCTCCGTCGAAGGCCTTGCGGGCTTGCAGGCCCCAGGCGGCCTGATCGCCCATGTGGTGCGGCTCGTCGGCGATCAGCAGAGTCGGCCGCCGGCCGGCGGCCAGCCGGTGCGACTCCGGCCCGGCCGCGATCGTCTGGTAGGTGACGGCGACGCCGTGGAAGTCGGCCGACTCCGGCCCGTCCGCGTTTGGCCTGTTCGGCTCGAGATCGATGCCGTAGCGGCTCGCGTCGGCGGCCCACTGGCGGCAGATGTGGGTGGTCGGGCCGGACACGACAACGCGCGAGACGAACTTGGCGCTCAGCATCCGGTGGGCGATGTGCAGGCCGAAGGTGGTCTTGCCGGCCGCCGGCGTAGCCGAGGCCAAAAAGCTGGGGGCCGAGTGCGCGCGGACGGCCTCGGTCGCCTCCTCCTGCCACGAGCGGAGGGGTCTGGTGTCGGGCCATTCCGGAAGCGACCGGGCAGGCACCCCGCCGCCGATCGGATGCTGAGAGGTGTCGTACAAGGGCGGGCCACAATAGGGTCGCCCGCGGTCGGAGGACGGCCGGTCCCAGGCACGGCACCCATTCGACCTGCCGCCGCCCTCGAACTTACGATTGCGCCGTGCCGTTCACTCTCAGGAACCTCAAGGAGGACTTGGAGGACGTCGGGTCAAACTTCGATGGCTCGCCGGACCTGGAGTTCCGCTTGGCGACCAAGGCGCTCGAGCTCGAGAAATCCGGGCTGGGCTACCAGCGCATTCCGCCCGGCTATCGCTTTCCGTACGGCCACACGCACAAGACGCAGGAGGAGCTGTACGTGGTCCTGCGCGGAAGCGGCCGGATGAAGCTCGACGACGAGATCGTCGAGATCGAGGAATGGGACGCGGTGCGCGTCCCGCCCGGTACGTGGCGAGGCTACGAGGCCGGGCCGGAGGGGCTCGAGATCTTCGTCATCGGCGCACCCAATCTCGGCGAGGACCCGCGCGGAGATGTCGAGGGTCGGCGCGACTGGTGGACTGACTAGCTCGTCGACCGACGCACCAGCTCGGCTCGTCCTCACCCAGCAAAGGGGGCAAAAGCACGGTCGCCCTTCCCGGGTGACAGAGTTTGTGCTACCAATTATTGGGTAGTTCGTTGTAGTTCCCACATCGATCCATCCCCCACCGACGCGAGGCAGGAGGAGCATGAAGAGGACCCACATCGGCGCCGTCGTTTTCTCCCTGGCCACGGCTGCCATTGCGCTCCTCCCTGCCTTGGCGTCGGCTTGGGCACCCGCTGGGTCTGCCCCCGTACATCCCGGGGTGCAGACCTATACGCAGGGCGCCCAGTGCACCTCGAACTTCGTCTTCCAGGAAGGCACGACCGTCTTCCTCGGCCAGGCAGCCCACTGCTCGGGCACCGGCGAAGCGACCGAAACCGACGGCTGCAGCAGCGGCTCGCTGCCGCTCGGCACCGCGGTCGAAGTCAAAGGTGCGAGCTGGAAAGGCGCCCTCGCTTACAACTCGTGGCTGGCGATGCAGGCCGCCGGCGAGAGCGATCCCGATACCTGCGCATACAACGACCTGGCATTGGTCCGGCTCGACCCGGCCGACGTCGGGCGGGTCAACCCCACGGTCCCCGGCTACGGCGGCCCCACCGGCGTCGGCACCGTCGGCGACCTCGGCTCGACCGTCTTCTCCTACGGCAACTCCGAACTGCGGCTCGGGATCACCAAGCTGAGCCCGAAGCAGGGCACCGTGATCCAGAACGAAGGCGGCGGCTGGAGCCACATCGTCGTCACGGTCACCCCAGGGGTACCTGGCGACTCCGGCAGCGGCTTCATGAACGAAGACGGGCAGGCCTTCGGCGTCCTCAGCACTTTGCAAATCGCTCCCCTGGCGGGAACGAACGGCGTAGGCGATCTCCAGCGTGAGCTCGCCTACGCCCGCTCACACGGGCTCCCAGGTCTGCAGCTCGTCGCCGGGACCGAGCCGTTCAACCCCAGCATGGTCGGCGCCATTCTCGGCGCCTGAACGCAGTTGCAACTGCGTCGCTTTTAGTCCCGCAGCTCGGAGATCAGGTCGTCGAGGTCGAGCGGCACGGTGCCCATTTCGACGCCCTCGCCGTCGGCCGGACGCGGCCACTCCTCCCGCGGGCGGTCCCAGTAAAGCTCGACGCCGTTGCTGTCGGGATCGGATAGGTAGAGCGCCTCGCTGACGCCGTGGTCGGAGGCGCCTTCGAGCGGCCAGCCGGCTTCGCTCAGACGGCGCAACGCGTCGGCAAGGGCGCGGCGGGTGGGGTAGCGGATCGCCGTATGGAAGAGGCCAGTGGTGCCGGGCGGCGGCGGCGAACCGCCTTTCGAGGACCAGGAGTTGAGGCCGATGTGATGGTGGTAACCGCCGGCGGAGACGAAAGCCGCATCGGCCCCCCAGCGCTGCATCAACTCGAAGCCGAGGATCCCGCAGTAGAAGTCGAGGGCCCGGTCGACGTCGGCGACCTTGAGGTGGACGTGACCGATGTCGACGCCGGGATCGATCGGCTCAGGCATCGAGGGCCTCGTTGACCAGGCGGTCGGCGTCGGCGTTGCTCTCGCGGCGAACGTGGCGGATCGACCAGGAGTCGAAGTCTCGCAAGGCGCGCTTCACCTGTTCGTGCAGCTCCTTCATCCCGGCATTTTTTACCTTGTAGCGGCCTTCCACCTGTCGCACAACGAGCTCCGAGTCGCCGACCAGCTCAAGGTCGGTGGCGCCCAGCTCGGCCGCCAGCTCGATCCCGCGAAGCAGTGCCCGGTACTCGGCGACGTTGTTGGTCGCCTCACCGATCGTCTCCCCCACTTCCTCCATCACCTCGCCGTCGCCGTCGCGCAGGACGACGCCGATCGCGGCGGGCCCGGGGTTGCCGCGGGCACCCCCGTCGACGTTGACCGTGAAGCGACTCATCGGCTCGGCGCCGGGTCCCCGGCCAGGCGCAGCTTGCCGTCCTCGGCAACGATCGCGTTCCACTGCCGCGCCGCGGCGTCGAGCTGGTCGATCTCGCCACCCTTGCCGAGCTCGAATACCGCTCGCAGCTCGTCGCCGACATCCACACCCCACTGGTACCAGGAGAGCTCCCAGGCGACCGTGATCCGGACCTCGCCGGGTGCCCCGGCCGAGGCGCCCACCGAGGCTCGCGGCACACCGAGAGTGCGGGTCAGGCCGGTGACGGTGTGACCCGCCTCGCTCGAGTTGAAGCGCGCGACCGCACGCTCGAAGGGCGTCGGGGCGAAGTCGTCGGGCGCAGGCAGCGGCCGCGCGCGCCGGGCCGAACCGGCTGGGTCCGGAGAAGCTGGCGCAGGCACAGGGGTCGCGAGCGCACCCGGCCGGCGGTGGCGACGCCGCAGCAGTCCCCGCAGCCGCCCGCGGCCCTCGTGGTCACGGCCCGGGCGCTCTACCCCGGACTCGCTCGCGGAGCACCAGGCGAGCCGCTCGGCGCGCTCTACGCAGAGCTCGCAGACGGTCCGCTCCTCCTCGCCGCCGTCGAGGTAGCCGTGCACGCGCTCGCCGGCGAGGATCGTCCGGCCGCAGATCGCGCAGCTGTCCCCCATCAACCTTGCTGGAGGGAGGATTTCAGCCGCATGACCGCCTTGGTGTGCAGCTGCGAGACGCGCGACTCGGTGACGCCGAGAACCTCGCCGATCTCCCGCAGGGTGAGGTTCTCGTAGTAGTAGAGGGCGACGACAAGCTGCTCGCGCTCCGGCAGCGAGCCGATCGCCTCCGTCAGCAGGTCCTTGACCTCGGTCGAGGCGAGCGCTTCCTGCGGGTCGGCGGCGCTCTCGTCGGCAATCGTGTCGAGCAGCGAGACCTGATCGCCGGAGGAGTCGGAGACGGTCCAGAGCTCGTCGAGCGCGTAGACCGAAGAGTTGGCGATCTCCAGCAGCGCGCTCTGCAGTTCCGCTTCGGTGAGGTTCAGTTTGGCGGCCAGCTCGGCCTCGGTCGGCGCCCGCTGCAGTTGGTGCTCGAGTTTTGCCTGGGCGGTCTCGATTTCGCGGGCGCGGGAGCGGACCGAGCGCGGCACCCAGTCGAGCGAGCGAAGTTCGTCGATGATCGCGCCGCGGATGCGGGTCATCGCAAAGGTCTCGAATTTGATCCCCCGCTCCGGCTCGAAGCGCTCGATCGCGCCGATCAGGCCGACGAGGCCGTAGGAGATCAGGTCGGCGTCTTCGACGTGCGAAGGCAGCCCGGCACCGAGCCGGCCGGCGACGAATTTGACCATCGGCGAGTAGGCGACCACCAGCCGCTCGCGGGCGCCCTCGTCCCCGTCGTCCTTGTAACGACGCCATAGGTCGCGGAGCTCAACCTCTTTCACGCCCGTTTCCATCAGGCGATTCTACGGTCGTTTGCGGGGATTTGGTTCATGCGCGGGGGTGGCTGGCAGCGTAAGTGTCACGCAGTCGGGCGGCGTCGACGCGGGTGTAAACCTGGGTGGTCGAGATCGACGCGTGACCTAGTAACTCCTGAATCGTACGCAGGTCGGCACCACCCTCGAGCAAATGGGTTGCAAAGGAATGTCTAAGTGAATGCGGCGAGACCCCGGCGGCGAGAGCCGCTTCGCGGGTCCAAAGGCCAAGTCGGCGGGTGATATCGGAGTTGGAGAGGCGCCGCCCGGACTTGGAGAGGAAGAGCGCCTGCTCCCGCGGATCGACCGCCAGGGCGCGGCGGCCTTTGTCTAAGTAGCGACGCAGTGCCCGCTGCGCTGGCTCGCCCACCGGCAAGATGCGCTCCTTCGACCCCTTGCCCAGCACCCGCAGCTGCTCGGTCTCGAAGTCGAGCGAGCCTTCGTCGAGGTTGACGATCTCCTCGCAGCGCAGCCCGCAGGAGTAGGCGAGCTCGAGCATCGCCCGATCGCGCAGCTCGAGCGGGGTGCGGGCGGGAATTCGCTCCAGCAGCGCCCGCATCTGCTCGGTAGTGAGGACGTGGGGCAGCTTCTCGGAGCGTTTTGGACTGGAGACAAGCTCGGCCGGGTTGGCGCCGACTTTTTCGACTCGGACGAGATAGCCGTAGAAGCCGCGGACGGCGGCAAGCTTTCTCCCCACCGTCGCCGGCGCAGCGCCGGCATTCGAAAGGCCGGCACCGAAACGGCGGACGTCGCGGTAGCGGACGTCCGCGGGGCCCAACCCTTGCTCCCCGGCCCATTCGGAAAACCCACCGAGATCGACGGCGTAGGCGCGCCGCGTCCGCTCGGCGGAACCGCGGGCGCGGAGGTCGCGGTCATACGCGGCGAGGGCCGCCTCCCAGTTCATCGAGGCTTCATTCGCCTCGAATCGATGTCCCCCTTCGCGCGAGGGCTACCCGATGAAGATCGGGGTCCCGACTTCTACTTCGTCGTACAGCTCTTCCACGTCGGGGATCGCCATGCGAACGCAGCCATGGGAGGCGGCGCTGCCGAGCGAGTAGGTCTCTTCGGTGCCGTGGATGCCGGCGCCTTCGTAGATGCCCATCCAGCGCGCCTTGATCGGGTTCGACGGCCCCGGCGGAATCGTCTGCCCGGCGAGCGAGCCGGCCCAGTCGGACATCGGCACATTCCAGACCGGGTTTTCTTCCTTTTCCTGGATCGCGTAGAGGCCTTCGGGGGTTTCAAGCCCTTCCATCCCGACCGCGACGGTGTAGGTCTTGGCCAGCTTCAGGTGCTTCCAGAGGCGCAGCGTGAAGGTCGAGCGGTCGAGGGTGAGGTAGGACGGGTACTCGGCCGCGACCTCCTGCTTGGTCACTTCCGGCGCGATCGAGTGGACCCGGGCCTTGACCGTGTGCGGTGCGTTGGCGTTGAGGACGGCGGCCTTCAGATCTTTCTCCAGCAGGTTGTCGCGCAGCTTGCGACCGTCCTTCCCGGCGACGACTTCGAGCGAGTCGCCGGTCGCTTCGACATCGGCGTTCTGCGGCTCGCGGTTTATCTCCTCGGCGACGTGGCGGACGAAGCGGTTGACCGCCGGCTCGGAGTAGGCGACTTCGGGCCTGATCCTTTCCTGCACCTCGCCGCCGCTGACGTAGCGGACCAGGCGACCCGGCAGGCCACCCTCCTGGCTGTCTTCCACGGCCTCTTCGACCGCGGCGTCGAGGTCGGCACGGATCTTCAGCTGCTCACCGGTCAGCTTCCAGGTCTTGCCTTCGAAGCTGACCCCGAGCGAGGTCTTCAGCGGGGCGACCAGCTTGCGATGGACCTTGGCCTTGGCTTCATCTTCGTCGAGGCCGCTGACGTCGACGCCGCCGATCGTGACGCCGTCGGCGATCTTGTCCTTCTGCGAGCTGTCGTAGGCGTAGGCGCCGCCGACGACCAGAACCAGCAATACAGCGGCGATCAGCACCGCAATCGAAGTCTTCGTTCCCATCGGACTGGAGTTAACCCTTGCGCGTCGGTTTGCCGGTTGTAAAAAGTCTAGGCACTCGACAAGTTCGGCTCGACGGGTGCCCTTCCCTGCAATTTCACATGTGCATCGGTCTTATCGGCAGCCGCGCGGGATATCTTTCGGTTGGTGCGCACCAAGGACGAAGTCAGGGCGGAGGTCTGGAAGGCGATGGAACGCGAGGGCGTTTCCCGCTTTCCCGGCGCCGAGGGGCGGATCCCGAACTTCGCCGGGGCCAAACTCGCAGCCGAGAAGCTCGCCGGTCACCGGCTCTGGAAGCGGGCGCGGGTGATCAAGGCCAATCCCGACTCGCCGCAGACCCACGCCCGGCGGATCGCCCTCGAAGAGGGCAAGACAGTGATCATGGCGGTGCCACGGCTGCGCGATCCGCACCCGTTCCGCGTCCTGGAACCGAAACGGCTCTCGAAGGCGGCGATGAAAGAGGCGGCGACGATCAAGGGCGCTCTCAGGCACGGCCGGGTGGTCGCCCTCGATGACCTGCCGGAGATCGACTTCGTCCTCTGCGGCTCGGTCGCGGTCAACCTCAGCGGCGCCCGGATCGGCAAAGGCGGCGGCTACCACGACCTCGAGTACGGGATCCTCACCGACGCCGGCAAGATCGACGCCCACACCACCGTCGCCACCACCGTGCACCCGATCCAGATCCTGCGCCAGCACCTGATGGTCACCGACCACGACCTTCCCACCGACCTGATCGCGACGCCCCGCGCGGTGATCGAGATCGATCGCCAGTACGACCGGCCCCGCGGGATCCTCTGGGACCACCTGCAGCCGCCGCAGATCCGCGAGATCCCGGTTTTGGAAAGGATGGGGTATGCCTGATCGCCCCGAGAGCTCGAACTCGCCGCTCTTTCCCGCCGCCGACTACGGCGACCCGGATCCGGAGTGGCTGAAGATCGACTGGCGCGAGCACCTGCACCAGGTCGACCTACCGGGCGCCCGGGCGGTCAACTACGTCGAAATCGGCGAGGGCGAGCCGATCATCTTCATCCACGGGATCGCCGGTTGCTGGCGCAACTGGCTCGAGAACCTCCCCTACTTCGGGCGCAACTACCGGGTGATCGCGCTCGACCTGCCGGGTTTCGGCGACAGCCCGATGCCCTCCTGGGAGATCACGATGGGCGACTACGGTCGCCTCATCCATGACTTCTGCGAGCGAGTGGGCATCGATCGCGTCGCGGCGCTGGTCGGCAACTCGATGGGCGGCTTCGTCGGCACCGAGGCGGTCATCGAGGAGCCCGAGCGTTTCGACCGCCTGGTCCTCATCTCCGCCGCGGGGATCAGCTTCGCCGAGTGGGAGGGCAAGTCGTTCGACGCCGGCCGCCGCATCTTCGGGGCAGCGATCCCCTTTCTCAGCGGCGACAGGCGTGCCTTCTGGACGCGTCCCCGCGGCCGCAAGATCGCCTTCGGCCGGCTCTTCCGCAACCCGAACAAGCTGCGACCGGAGTTGCTCGCCGAGCAGGTGCGGCCGGGACTGCAGGCACCCGGGTTCTCCGACGCGCTGGCGGCGATCTGGGGCTACGACACCCGCTCCCGCCTGCAGGAGATCGAGATCCCGACGATGGTCGTATGGGGCCTGAACGACCAGATCGTCCCGGTCGAGGCCGCGCTCGGGTACCACCGCCTGATCCCAAACTCGCGGCTGGAGATGTTCGAGCGCACCGGCCACCTGCCGATGCTGGAGCGCCCGAAGCGGTTCAACCCGCTGCTCGAAGGCTTCATCGAGTCCTCGCAGCCGCTGCGGGCGGCTGCGGACACCGCGGTCGGCTAGCCCGTAACCGCGCCGTTCGCGGCGGAGGAGACCGTCGCCGCGTACTTGGCCATCACGCCGCGGGTGTAGAGCGGCTCGGGCGACTCGTACTCCGCTACCCGCTTGGCGATCTCCTCGTCGGAGAGGGCGATACTGAGACTGCGGCTGTCGATGTCGACGGTGATCTCGTCGCCCTCACGGATCGCGGCGATCGGCCCGCCTTTGGCCGCCTCGGGGGCGACGTGGCCGATCATCAGCCCGCGGGTGGCGCCGGAGAAGCGGCCGTCGGTGACCATCGCGACGCTCTCGCCGAGGCCCTCGCCGACGATCGCGGCGGTGACCTGGAGCATCTCCCGCATCCCCGGGCCGCCGACCGGGCCCTCGTTGCGGATCACGACGATGTCGCCGGCGTTGATCTTCTGGTCCTTGACAGCCCGGAAGCAGTCCTCTTCGCACTCGAAGACGCGAGCGGGGCCGGTTTGCTGACGGCGCTCGGTGCCGGCGACCTTGACCACGGAGCCTTCGGGCGCGAGGTTGCCGCGCAGGATCGCCAGGCCGCCTTCGGGCTTCAGCGGGTTCTCGACCGACCGCACGACTTCCTGGTCGGGCGCCTCGGTTGCGGCCGCGGCTTCCTCGCCGATCGTCTTGCCGGTGACCGTGATCGCCTCGCCGTGCAGGATCCCAGCTTTGGCGAGCCGCTTGAGGATCACCGGCACGCCACCGGCGGCGTAGAGGTCGGTGGCGACGAAGCGGCCGCCGGGCTTGAGGTCGGCGTAGAGCGGCGTGTTTCGCGAGATCCGCTCGAAGTCATCCATCGTCAGCTCGATCCCGAGCTCGTGGGCGAGGGCGATCAGGTGCAGGACGCCGTTGGTTGACCCCCCCGAGGCGCAAACGCAGGCGATCGCGTTTTCCAGTGAATCGCGGGTGATGATCTTGCTCGGACGCAGGTCCTCGACGAGGACGTTGATCACCAGCTCGCCGATCTTCTCCGCCACCGTCGGCTTGTCGTCCCCTTCGGCCGGGACCATCGCCGAGCCGCCGGCGCTGATGCCCAGGGCCTCGAAGGCGCAGGCCATCGTGTTGGCGGTGAACTGACCGCCGCAGGCCCCGGCGCCGGGGCTGGCGACTCCCTCGAGCTCATGCAGTTCCTCGTCGGTCATCTCGCCCGCGTTGTGGGCACCGATTGCCTCGAAGATGTCGAGGATCGTGACGTCGCGGCCGTGCCAGTGGCCGGGGGCGATCGAGCCGCCGTAGAGCAGCACCGAGGGCACGTCGAGCCGGGCCAGCGCCATCGCGCAGCCAGGGATCGTCTTGTCGCAAGCGCAGAGGGCGACGATCGCGTCGAACTGGTACCCGCGGGCCATCAGCTCGATCGAATCGGCGATCACCTCGCGGCTGATCAGCGAGGCCTTCATCCCCTGCGTCCCCATCGTCACCCCGTCGGAGACGGCGACGGTGTTGAACTCCATCGGCGTGCCGCCGGCGGCGCGCACACCTGCTTTGACGTGCTCGGCGAGGGCGCGGAGGTGGAAGTTGCAGGGCATCGCCTCGGTCCAGGTATTGGCGATCCCGATCGTCGGCTTGCTGAGGGCCTCGTCATCGAACCCGATCCCCTTCATGTAGGCGCGCGCGTGGGCGCGGTCGGGGCCGTCGAAGACGGTCGCCGAGCGGGGGCGGGGCAGCTTGGTCGCGGTCTTGCCGTTCGTGCTCATGGCGGTCAAATCTAGTCAGCGAACGGCGCCGGCGTCTTCGGCTCGACGGCGGGCGAGGCCGAACACGTCGACCGGTCCGGCACCGGCGCCCGTCTCGCGCAGCCCGTCGCGGACCGCTTCGGAGGTGATCTCGCGGGCGCGTTCGGCGGCGCCCAGCGGGGAATGGCCGAGCGCGAGGAAGGCGGCTATTGAGGAGGAGTGGGTGCAGCCCGAGCCATGCGCGGCGCCGTCGGGGTGCCGCTCACCGGGGATTTCGGCGACGTCGCTGCCGTCGTAGAAGACGTCGACGATCTCCTCACTGTGGCCGCCGGTGACGACCGCCGACCCTGCCCCCATTTCGACCAGCCCCCAGGCGAGCCTCGCTTGGTTCGCCTCGTCCCCCAGCCCGGTCAACGCCCGCGCCTCGGGGATGTTGGGAGTGACCACGGTGGCGAGCGGCAGCAGCATGTCGACAAGTGCCATCCGTGCACCCTCATCGAGCAGCTCAGCGCCGCTCTCGGCGATCATCACCGGGTCGATTACCACCGGCGCCTCGCCAACGTGCTTCAAGGCTTCGGCGACCGCCTCGACGGTATCGACGTTGCCCAGCATCCCGATCTTCACCGCATCGACGCCGATGTCATCGGCGACTGCCCGCACCTGGGCGACGATCATCCGCGGCGAGATCGGCTCGACCGCGTCGACACCGACGGTGCTCTGCGCCGTGATTGCCGTGATCGCGGTCATGCCGTGGACCCCAACCCGCGCGAAGGCCTTCAGGTCGGCCTGGATCCCGGCGCCGCCGCCAGAGTCGGAACCGGCGATGGAGAGAACGGCTGGCACGCGTCCTGGGCTCATAGATGCAGCCTAAAGAGCGCGACAGGTCGGAGGTGACAGCAAAGTGCGCATGTAGCTACCCAAGTTGGAGCAGTGGAGGTACCCGAGCAGCTCGAGGTGCGAGAGCGCGGCTGCGGCCGCGGGGCCGGAGAGCCCGGTGGCGGTGGCCACGGCGTCGCAGGTGCCCTCGCCAGCCTCGACCGCGGCGAGTACTGCCTGAAGCCGGGGATCGAGGTCGGGGCCGCCACGGGGCGTCAGTTTGCGGCCGGGCCCGAGCATCGCATCGAGGACGTCTTGGGCGTCGCGAATCACCTGGGCGCCACTGGCGAGGAGGCTGTTGGGACCGGCGGAAGCGCGCGAGGTGACGGGGCCCGGCACGGCGCCGAGATCGCGGCCGAGGTCGGCGGCGAGGTCGGTCGTGATCAGTGATCCCGAGCGGGTTGCCGCCTCGACGACGACGGTCATCCCGGAGAGGGCGGCCATGATCCGGTTGCGGGCGGGGAAGGTCCAGCGCCAGGGGGTCGCCCCCGGCGGTAGCTCCGAGATGACCAGGCCGGTTTCGCAGATCCGCCGCCAGAGGGTGCGATGGCTGGCGGGGTAGGCGACGTCGGGGCCGCAGCCGAGGACGGCGATCGTCCGGCCCGCGTCGAGGGCGCCGCGATGGGCGCAGCCGTCGATGCCGAAGGCCAAACCGCTGACGACGATTAACCCGGCCGCGGCCAGCTCCCGCCCCAGCTCGCGAGCGATCTCGCGGCCGTAGGAAGTGGCGCGGCGGGCGCCGACGATCGTCACCGCCTGGAATGGCTCCAGCCCGTCGAGTAGTTTCGGGTCGCCGCGGCCGATCAGCGCCCAGGGCGCGTCGGCGGCGTCGCACAGGTGGTCGGGATAAAGGTCGCCGTGACGGCAGCAGGCCCAGCAGCCCGCCAGCAGCAGCTCCTCGTTCAGCCGCTCCTCGGGCAGCGCCGCGACCCGTGCGAGCAGCTGCTCGGCGACCTTGGGAGCGGAGACCTCGACGAGATCCTCGTTCGAGAGTCGCAGCAGCTCCGGCGAGCGCGAGCCGACCTCGCCGGTTGCCACCCGCTCGACATAGGGACCGAGATCGGCCAGCAGCCAGGAGCGCCGTAGACACTCGACACAGGCACGCGGCTCAGCCACGGTCGCGCCTCCGCATCTGCAGCGCCTGGGCCATCTGCTCCTCGCCGATCTCCTCCGCGCCCGCGAGGTCGGCGAGGGTCTGCGCCAGGCGCAGCGCTCGGTCGTGGGCGCGGCCGCTGAGGCGCTGGCGGGCGTAGAGGTCCGCGAGCAACGAGGCGGCCTCGTCGCTGAGCGGACAGGCACGCGCCTCCGACGGGGTCATCTCGGCGTTACAGCGGCCCGGCCCCAGTCGGCGCTCCTGGCGCTCCCGCGCTCCCTGCACCCGCTCCCGCACCGCCGCCGAGGGCTCCCCTGGCGGACCGCCGATCTCCGCCGCACTCGGCTGCCGCACGGCGGCGAGCAGGTCGATGCGGTCGGCCAGCGCCCCGCTCAGCTTGCCCTGGTAGCGCTGCACGTCGTAGGGGGCGCAGGAGCAGTCGGGATCGGTTTCCCCCCTGCCACAGGGACAGGGGTTGGCGGCGGCCACGAGCATGAACCGACAAGGGAGGCTGCGCTGGCCGCCGGCGCGGGCGATCGAAACCTCGCCAGACTCGAGCGGCGCCCGCAGCGCCTCCAGCGCGTCGCGCCTGAACTCGCCGAGCTCGTCGAGGAATAGAACACCTCGATGGGCACTCGTCACCTCGCCCGGCCGGATCGGGTGGGTGCCGCCGCCGATGAGACCGACGGCGCTGATCGTGTGGTGCGGGGCCCGGAACGGCCGGCCGGCCGGCAGCGCGTCCAGCCTGCCGCAGGCGCTGGCGATCCGCGCCACCTCGAGCGCCTCCCCCGCCGCAAGCGGCGGCAGGATCGACGGCAGCCGGCTCGCGGCCAGGGACTTGCCGGCGCCCGGCGGTCCAATCATCAGCAGGCTGTGGCCGCCCGCGGCCGCCACCTCGAGCGCGTGGCGGAGGTGCGGCTGCCCGCGCAGGTCGGCAAGGTCGGGTGCGCCCGGAGACGCTTCGCGTTGCAGCGCCAGCGGCTCGGGCGGCGCCGGCTGCCAGGTGCCCTCCACCAGGCCGGAGAGGCAGCCGAGCCCCTCGACAGGGATCGGCTCGATCCCTTCGACTAGCGCCGCCTCGGGTCCGTTCTCCGCCGGCAGGACGATTGCCTCCGCCCCGCTTTCCCGTGCCGCCTCGGTCATCGCCAGCGCCCCCTGTACGGGCCGGGTCGAGCCGTCGAGCGCAAGCTCGCCCACCAGGGCAACCCGGGCCAGCCCCTCCCACTCCAGTTGGTCGGAGGCGCTGAGCAGCGCGGCCGCGATCGCCAGGTCCATCCCCGGCCCCGCCTTGCGCAGGCTCGCCGGCGCCAGGTTGACGACGATCCGCCGCAGCGGGAACTCGAAGCCGCAGTTGACCAGCGCCGCGCGGACCCGCTCGCGCGCCTCGCGCACCGCGGCGTCGGGCAAGCCGACGATCGTGAAGTTCGGCAGGCCCTTGTGGACGTCCACCTCGACCCGAACCGGGCGGGCGGCGATGCCGTCGAGGGTGAAGGTGCGGGCGGTGGCGAGCACGACGAGGACGCTAGGCGGCCTCGACCGACGTGTTGCGCGCAAAACGCAAATTGTGTGTGCAGCTTGAGGGGCGAATTTCTCGCGGCAGCGACTTGGCATGGAGATGACCGTCGCCCGCCGCCGCACCGGCGAGATCGCCGAGGACTTCGTCGCCCGCCGCCTGGCAGCCGCCGGCTGGGAGATCGTCGAGCGCAACGCGCGCACCCGCTACGGCGAGATCGACATCGTCGCCCGCGACGGCCGGACGCTGGTCTTCATCGAGGTCAAGGGCGCCCGCGCCGGCACCGCGTTCGGTCCCGAGAAGCCGATCCTCGCGATCGACACCCGCAAGCAGCGGCGGGTGCGCCGCCTCGCCACCGCCTGGATGTCCGAGCGCCGTGAGGGGCCGCGCTACGACGAGATCCGCTGCGACGCCGTCGGGGTGACGCTCGACCGCGCCGGGCGCCCAATCGACGTCGACTACGTCAAGGGCGCGTTCTAGCCCAGCTCGAGCTGGGAGTACGCAACCGACTGGAAAGAGCGCCGGTGCAGCGGCGAGATCCCGATCTCCTCGATCGCCTGGCGGTGCTCGGGGGTCGAGTAGCCGACGTGCTCCTCGAACCCCCAGCCTGGGTGCAGCTCCGCGACGTCGCGCATGTAGCGGTCGCGGGTCACCTTGGCGATCACCGAGGCGGCGGCGATCGCGGCGCTGGTGCCGTCGCCCTGAATCACCGGCCGGTGCGGGACCGCGCAGCGCGGCAAGCGGAAGCCGTCGACCAGGGAGATCGCCTCTCCCCCGGGCGCGAGCCGCTCCAGCGCCAGCGAGAGCGCTTCGATGTTGGTCACGTGCAGTCCCCGCCGGTCGATTCCCGCCGCGCAGCGAACGACGACGCTGACCCGCTCCGCCGCCCTCAACACGCAGGGGTACATCTCCAGCCGCCGATCCTCGGTCATCTGCTTGGAGTCGTACAAGCCGCTGAGCGCGCGCCGGTCGGAGACCGTGAGGCTCTCGTAGTCGATTAGCACCGCCGCGGCGACCAGCGGCCCGGCGAGACAGCCGCGGCCGGCCTCGTCGGCGCCGGCTACGTAACGGCTCTGCAGGCCGCGGTCGAAGGCGAACAGGCGGCGGCTGCGCGCGAGCCGGCGCCGGTGGGTCTTCCCACGAGGGCTCTTAGAGCCCGCCGATGCGGTTAGGGGGCCAGTAGGTGGCAAATGCCTCACCGATGATCCAGTCTCGGGGGACGGGTCCCCATTCTCGGCTGTCATCGCTTGCCCCACGATTGTCGCCCATCATGAAGTAGTGGTCGGGTGGAACCGTGATCGGTTTCGGCAAATTGCAGGTCGGACAGGGGTTGATGTACGGCTCGTCTTTGACCATCTCGCCGTTGACCACCGGGTGGCCTTCCTTCACCGCGATCGTGTCGCCAGGCCCGGCGACGACCCGCTTGATGAAGTTGTCGCTCGCCTCCTTGTCGGTCGACTTGGGGCACGGTTCGCTCGGGCCGCGGTTGACGCCGCACTGTTCGCCGGGGCCGCCTTCGGCGCCCTCGGGCGGATGGAAGACGACGATGTCGCCGACCTTCGGATCCTTGAAGTGGTAGAGGAAGCGGTTGACGAGGACGCGTTGGCCGATGTCCAGCGTCGGTTCCATCGAGCCCGAGGGGATCTGGTACGGCTTCACGATCCAGGCCTGGATCGCAAGCGCCAGCCCGAGGGCAAGCGCGACGATGACGACCAACTCGATCAGGCCGCCTGCTTTGGATTCCGGCTTCGGGAGCTTCGGGTTCAGGCTGCCGAGTCCTCGTCGGAGTCGCCGTCTTTAGCCGGCTCCTCGTCCTCGGCATCCTCGGGCGCTGCAGTGTCCTCGGTCTCCCCGTCCTCGGGCGCATCCGCGTCCGTCTCCGCCACCGCCTCAGTCTCGGCTTCGGCCTCCGGCTCTTCGACCTCGGGCGTCTCCGCTTCGGCCTCCGGAGCCTCCTCGGCGTCGGCCGCTGGTGCCTCGACCTCTGCGACCGGAGCCTCCTCGACGGTCTCCTCGCCGCTCTCGGTCTCGGTCGCCGCCTCGTCCGGAGCCTCGACCGGGACGACCTCGTCCTGGCTGACGCCCTCGGCGTCCACGGCGGTCGACTCGCCATCGGCCGCACTGGCGACCGCGACGACGTCGTCGTCGATTCCCCAGCGCCGCTCGGCGACGCGCGCGGCCTTACCGATTCGGCCACGCAGGTAGTAGAGCTTCGCCCGTCGCACGTCCCCTCGCGCCGCCACCTCGAGTTTCTCGATCTTCGGCGAGTGCAGCGGGAACGTCCGCTCGACGCCGACACCGAACGACTGCTTGCGCACGGTGAAGGTCTCGCGCACACCGGAGCCCTGGCGCTTGAGGACGACACCCTCGAAGACCTGGGTCCGTTTGCGGGTGCCCTCGATCACCTGGAAGTGGACGCGGACACGGTCTCCAGGCGCGAATTTAGGCAGCCCTTGCCGAAGCTGGGCGCGCTCGATGCTGTCGATTACGGAGCTCATTAGAAGAATCGCTGCGAGAAAAAACCGCCGGGACCCAGGTGCGGGAACCGCGCGGTCGCGGAATGGTAGCTATTCCGCGTCTTTTTCGAACTGCTCGGCGCGAAGCCTGCTCTGCTCCAGCCGCCACTGGCGCACCTTCCCGTGATCGCCGGAGAGCAGGATGTCGGGAACGTCCCAGCCGCGATAGCTCGGCGGCCGGGTGAAGTGCGGGTACTCGGGCATCCCCTCGAGCGCGTGGCTGAAGGACTCCTCGACGGCGCTGTCCTCGTGGCCGAGCGCACCCGGCAGCTTGCGCATCAGCACGTCGGCGACGACCATCGCCGGCAGCTCGCCGCCGGCGAGGACGTAGCGGCCGATCGAGAGCTCGTCGTCGGCGAGGTGCTGGTGGACACGATCGTCGAAGCCCTCGTAGCGACCGCAGAGCAGGGCGACGTGGGGCTCGGCGACCAGTTCGTCGGCGATCGGGTCGTCCAGCACCGGCCCGGTCGGCGAGAGCAGGACGATTCGCGGCCGCGGCCCCTCGCCGTAGGCGGCCCGCAGCGCCGTGTCGACCACGTCGACCCGCAGCACCATCCCGGCGCCGCCGCCGTAGGGCGAGTCGTCGACCTGGCCCGCGCTCAGCGGCGTCGAATCGCGGTAGTTGAAGAAGCGGAGCTCGTTGCCTTCGCGGACGGCGTTCTGCACCGAGCGCTGCGACTGGAACCAGTCGAAGGCCTCCGGGAAGAGGGTGAAGACGTCGAGTCTCACTTTTGGCGAAGCCGCTTTTAATCGAGGATGTCGACGATCACGCGGCGGTCGATCCGCACCGCGGCCGCCTTGGCGATCGTCCGGATCGCGTTGGCGATCCGGCCGCCCTTGCCGATCACGCGGCCGAGATCGTCTTCGGCGACGGTGATCTCGTAGATCAGGTCGCCATCCTCTTCCAGCTCCTCGACGACGACCGCCTCTGGGTCCTCGACGAGGGCCTTGACGAGAAACTCGAGCAGATCGGTCATCGCCGCAGCCGGCTAGCTGCCGGAAGCCTTGATGCCCTTGGTCCGCAGCAGGGTCGCAACCGTCTCCGACGGCTGGGCGCCGTGCTCGAGCCAGTGGCGGGCGCGCTCCTCGTCGATGTTGATCGTCGAGGGCTCGGTCTGCGGGTTGTACTGGCCGATCGTCTCGATCGTCCGCCCGTCACGCGGCGAGCGTTTGTCGGCGACGACGATGCGCCAGATCGGGTTCTTCTTTGAACCCACGCGTCTAAGTCTGATTCGGACTGCCATAGGGCCGGGCAGATTAGCGTCTCCGCGCCTTGGGGCGCGGTGCGCGCTGGTTCCCGCCAGCCAAATTGGCCATCTGCTGCGGCGTCGGCATCTGCCCGTTGGCCATCGATTTCATCAACACGCGCATCTGGTCGAACTGTTTGACCAGCTGTTTGACGCTCTGGACTTTGGTTCCGGAGCCGGCGGCGATCCGTTTGCGGCGGGAACCGTTGATCAAGCCCGGGTTGGCCCGCTCCTGGGGCGTCATCGAGAGGATGATCGCCTGCACGCGGTCGAGCTCGCGCTCGTCGACGTCGGCGTTCTTCAGCTGCTTCATCGCCCCCATCCCCGGCAGCATCCCGATGATCCCGCTCAGCGGTCCCATTTTGCGGACCTGCTTCATCTGCTTGAGGAAGTCGTCGAGGGTGAACTGGTCGCGCCGCATTTTCTCCTGCAGCGCCTCGGCTTCGTCCTCGTCGACCTGCTGCTCGGCTTTCTCGATCAGGCTGAGGACGTCGCCCATGCCGAGGATCCGCTGTGCCATGCGGTCGGGGTGAAACTTGTCGAAGTCCTCGATTTTCTCGCCGGTCGAAGCGAAGAGGATCGGCTTGCCGGTCACGGCTTTGACCGAGAGCGCGGCGCCGCCGCGGGCGTCGCCGTCGAGCTTGGTCATCACCACGCCGTCGAACTCGGCGACCTCGGCGAAGGATTCGGCGACGCCGACGGCGTCCTGGCCGGTCATCGCGTCGACGACGAGGAGGACATCGTGCGGGCGGGTCTTTTTGCGGATATTGCCCAGCTCGGCCATCAGGTCCTGGTCGATGTGGAGGCGGCCGGCGGTATCGACGATCAGCACGTCGCGCCGCTCGGACTGGGCCTGCTCCAGCGCCCAGGTGGCGATGTCGACGGGGTCGGCGTCGGTGCCGCGCTCGTAGACGTGGGCACCGGCGCGGCCCCCCATCGTCACGAGCTGCTCGACCGCGGCGGGCCGGTAGACGTCGCAGGCGGCGAGCGCGACGTCCTTGCCTTCCTTCTTGAAGAACTGGGCGAGCTTGGCACAGGCGGTGGTCTTACCGGAGCCCTGCAGGCCGGCCATCAGGATCACGGTCGGGCCGCTGGAGGCCATCGCCAGCTCCGAGCCGGTGCCGCCCATCAGCGAGGACAGCTCCTCGTTGACGATCTTCACCACCTGCTGGCCGGGGTCGAGGCTCTCAAGGACGTCGGAGCCGAGACAACGCTCCTTCAGCGTCTTGGTGAAGGCTTTGACGACTTTGAAGTTGACGTCGGCCTCGAGCAGCGCGAGGCGGATCTCGCGCATCGCCGAGTCGACGTCGGACTCGCTCAGCTTGCCGCGCGAGCGGACGTCGGAGAGGGTCGACTGGAGGCGTTCGGAGAGCTGGTCGAACATGTCCGAGCAGGTTACGGAAGTGAACTCGCCCTTTGTTGCGCTCGGCCGAACAAAAGACGAACTCGGCGGCTACTCGGCCAGGAGCGCTTTGGCGTAGTCGGCGGGGTCGAAGGGGCGCAGGTCCTCGAGCGTCTCCCCCACGCCGATCAGCTTCACCGGGATGCCAAGGTCGGAGGCGATTGCCAGGGCGATGCCGCCGCGAGCGGTACCGTCGAGCTTGGTCAGGACCACGCCGTCGACCTCGACCGCCTCGGAGAAGACTTTGGCCTGGCGCAAGCCGTTCTGGCCGGTGGTGGCGTCGATTGAGATCAGCGTCTCGTGCGGCGCCTCGGGGATCTGTTTCTGGATCACCCGGCGGACCTTCGCCAGCTCGTCCATCAGGTTGCTCTGGGTATGGAGACGGCCGGCGGTATCGACGATGACGACGTCGGCGCCGCGGGTGCGGGCGGCGTTGATCGCGTCGTAGGCGACGGCGCCGGGGTCGGACCCGGCTTCACCGCGGACCAGCTCGGCGCCGGCGCGCTCGGCCCAGGTTTCGAGCTGCTCGGCGGCGGCGGCGCGGTAGGTGTCGGCGGCGGCCATCACCACGTTCAAACCCATCTCCCTGCTCAGGTGCCAGGCGATCTTGCCGATCGTCGTCGTCTTGCCGGTGCCGTTGACGCCGACCATCATCAGGACCGCCGGCTCGGCGCTGAGGTCGATCGGCGCCCGCCCGGTGTTCGCGACCTCGGCGAGGATCTCGATCAGCCGGTCGCGGACGGCGACGCCGTCCATCGCCACCGCCCCGGACTCGACCTCCTGCTCCAGTTTCTCGACCACCGCGGCGGTCGTCGGCGCGCCGACGTCGGCGAGGATCAGAGCCTCCTCGAGCAGCTCCCACGTCTCGTCGTCGATCCGGTCGAAGAGGGAGGCCGAGATCTCCTCGGTCAGCGCCTGCCGGCTTTTAGAAAGGCTCTCCCGCAGCCGCTTGAAGACTCCCCTACGTGCCTCAGGCGCTTCCTCGTCAGCGACAGCAACAGCCGAGGGGCTCCGCGCACCGAGGTCAACGATCTCCTGCCAACTCGTAGACATGGCCGAGAAAGGTAGCGGCCGCTAAGCGACGGCGGAGAGGCCCGGGGTCTCGCCCTCGTCCTCTTCGTCCTCGGCGACTTCGCGCGGCAGCCGGCGGGAGACCACCTTGGTGACGCCGTCGCCGCCCATGCTGACCCCGTAGAGGACGTCGGCGGCGTCCATCGTCCGTTTCTGGTGGGTGACGATGACGAACTGGGCGCGGTCGGAGAAGCGCCGGATCAGCTGCAGGAAGCGGTCGATGTTGGCGTCGTCAAGGGCGGCCTCGACCTCATCCAGGATGTAGAAGGGGCACGGCCGGGCGAGGAAGACCGCGAAGACGAAGGCCAGCGCGACAAGCGACTTCTCGCCGCCGGAGAGCAACTGCAGCTTGCGGGTCGACTTACCGGCCGGGGTGACCTCGATCTCGACCCCGAGCTCGTCGCGCTCCTCTTCCTCCTCCTCGGGCTCGGGCTCCCCCTCGCCGTCGGTCGGTGCCTCCCCCTCGCCGGGCAAGCTGCTCTCGTCGCGGACCGGTCGCAGGCTGACCCGCCGCAGGCGGCCGCGGCCACCGGGGAAGAGGTGCTCGACCATCTCCTCGAAGTTCTTCGCCGTCGCCTCGAAGGTCTGCTCGAAGGCGCGCTCGATCTCGTCGTCGATGTCGCGGATCAGCGACTCCAGCTCGCGCATCGAGCGCTCGATGTCCTCGCGCTGGGCCTGCAGCGCCTCGACGTGCTCGCGCGCCTCGTCGTACTCCTGCTCGGCCAGCGGGTTGACCGGCCCGATCTGGGCCCGGCGGCGCTCCAGCCGCTCGAGCCGGCGGTCGATCTCGGCCCGCGCCTCGTCGCTCAGCGCCTCCTCGGCGGGCGGGATCTCCTCCCCCAGCTTCGCGGCGATCGCGGCCAGCTCGCGCTCGGCCTCGGCCCGGCGGTCGCCGAGGTGGGCGGCCTCGACCTCGGCCCGGGTCAGCTCGTCGGAGGTCTCCTTCATCTGCGTCTGCAGCTCGAACTCCTGCTGGGAGCAGGCGCGCAGCTCCTCGGCGATCTCGTCGCCGTCGTCCTGACCGCCGACGACCTTGCGCTCGATCCGCCCGACCCGATCCCGGATCGCGGCGCCGGCGGCCTCGGCCGCAGCGCGAGCTGCGCGGACGTCGTCGAGCAGCTCCTCGCCGGCGGCGACGCGGGCACGGAGCGCCTCGCGGTGGCGCTCGCCCAAAAGGCCCTCGGCGCGGCGGGCGTGGCGCGAGGCGCGCTCGGCGCCGGCGCGGACGTCGCTCAGGGCGCCCTCGCGCGCCGACTCGGCGGCGTCGGCGGAGCGGGCGACGTCGAAGCCCTCGCCCGCGGTCCGCAGCCCCGCCTCGATCTCGCCCAGCTCCTCTTCCAGCTTCCGCGCCCGTTCGCCGGGGGCGGCGCCGTCGCCGATGTCGAGCGTCAGCGGCCCGAGTTCGGTGCGCAGCCGCTCCAGGCCCGCCTCCATCTCCGCCTCGCGGCTGGAGAGACCGGCGACGCGGACCGCTACCCGCTCCTGCTCGCCGCGCAGCTTGGTCAAAAGGCCCCAGGCCTGGGTGCGCTCGCGGTCGCGGGCGGCGAAGCGCTCCTCGGCGGCGGAGCGCCGCTTCGAAACCTCGGCCAGGCTCTCCTCCAGCTTCTCGCGCACCCCGCGCGCCTTCGCCGCGGCCTTTTCCGCCGCCGCCGCGCGGTCGGCGCCGAAGCGCAGCTCCTCGGAGACGAGCTGCGCCCGCAAGCCCAGCTCCTCGCGCTCGATCCGCGCCCCCAGCTCGGCCGCCTGCGCCTGGCGCTTCAGCGGCCGCAGCCGCGCCCGCGCCTCACGCTCGACGTCGAGGGCGCGGTCGAGATTGTCGCGCGCCGAGCGCAGCTTCAGCTCGGCCCGCCGGCGCCGCTTACGGTGCTTGCCGAGGCCGGCGGCCTCCTCGACCAGCAGCCGCCGCTCGCGCGGTTTGGAGTGGATGATCGTCTCGACCCGGCCCTGACTGATGACCGAGTGCATCTCGCGACCGAGGTTGGTGTCGGAGAGGACGTCGGTGACGTCGGCGAGCCGGCAGCGGGCGCCGTTTAGCCGGTAGCCACTGTCGCCGGCGCGGTCGAGCCGCCGCTCGATCGCGATCTCGGAGAACTCGGTGGCGGCGCGACCTTCGGAGTTGTCGATCGTCACCTCGACCTCGGCGGCGCGGCGCTGGCCGACGTTCTTGCCGCCGGCGGAGATCACGTCCTGCATCGAGGCACCGCGGATCGCGCCGGGGCTCTGCTCACCAAGCGCCCAGAGGACGGCGTCGGTGATGTTGCTCTTGCCCGAGCCGTTCGGGCCGACGATGACGCTAACCCCGGGCGAGAACTCCAGGGTCGTGCGCTCGGGGAAGGACTTGAAGCCCTTCATCGAGATCGACTTCAGGTACATGCGCGCATACCTCGCATCGCCCAAAGGCTCCCGGTCGAATCGGACGCGACGCCGGCTGGATTAACCCCCAAGATGCGCCAATGCCTCCTCGGCGGCGATCTGCTCGGCCGCCTTCTTGCTCCGCCCTTTCCCCGTCCCGACCCGCTTGGAGTCGACGACCGCGGCCACCTCGAAGGTTCGCCGGTGCGGGGGTCCCGTCGCCGCGGTCACCTCGTAGGTTACGCGCGCCCCGCGCTGAGCCAAAAGCTCCTGCAAAGCGGACTTGAAGTCGATCCGGGTCTCGGCGGCGAGCTCGATCCGCGGCGCAAACGCCTCCGCCACCGCCGCCGCGGTGCGCTCGAAGCCGAAGGCGACGTAGCAGGCGCCGATCAGCGCCTCGGTCGCCTCGGGCAGTGGCCGGCCGCCGTCGAGCAAGATCTCGGCTGGGATCGCCGTCGCCAGGCCCTCGGGCTCGTTGGCGCTCAGCATCTCCGGTACCCCGAGCTCCGTTCCAACCGCGGCGCAGGAGACCCCGCTGACCGCTTGGTTGTGGACCTTGGTCAGCCCACCTGCGGCGAGCTTCTCGAAGTTCTCGAAAACTCGGGTGGCGACGGCGAGGCCGAGGACGCTGTCGCCGAGGAAGGCCAGGCGCTCGAAGGAGTCGACCCGCCGCTCGGTCCAGGAGGAGTGGGTCAAAGCCTGGCGGCGCAAATCCTCGGGCAGCGCGTCGATCAGCGCTGCCAGCGCCGCGACGGGAGAGTCCGGGTCTGATGCCACCGGCTCAGGCTGGCGCGTGCTCGAGCACGAAGCCGACCGCGTCGCCGACGGTCTCGATGTGGGTCGCCTGCTCCTCGGAGACGGTGACGCCGTAGTTGTCCTCGAGCTCCATCACCAGCTCGTAGAGGTCGAGCGAGTCGGCGTCGAGGTCCTCCTTGAAGCGGGTCCCCTCGTCGATCCGGCCGATCTCGACTTCGAGCTCCTCGGCGAGGTGCTCGCGGACCAGGGTCAGGACTTGGTCGCGGGTCATATACCCGGAGTTGTTTATCACGCTGGTATTACGCGTCGCTGTCGGCGGCGAGTGCGGCGCGACCGGCGGCGCCCTCGGCCAGCAGCGCGGCGGTGCGACCGACCGCGTCGACCTCGGCGCAGCGGGCGGCGAGGCGGACGGCGTTGGCGATCCCCTCGGCGCCGGAGCTGCCGTGGCCGACGACGGCGATCCCGCGCAGGCCGAGCAGGATCGCGCCGCCGGTGGTGTCGGGATGGAGCTCGCGGCGCAAGCCGTTCAGCGCCGGTTTGAGCAGCAGGCCGCCGGCCGCGGCCATCGGGTTGGAGCGGGCGGCATCGCCGACCGCGGCGGCGACGGTCTTCGCGGTGCCCTCGAGCAGCTTCAGGGAGACGTTGCCGGTGAAGCCGTCGGTGACGACGACGTCGGTCTTGGCGGCAGGCAGGTCGCGGCCCTCGACATTGCCGGCGAAGCGGATGCCGGACGCCCCGCTGAGCAGGCGGTGCGCCTCGACCACCTCCTCGCGTCCCTTGCCCGACTCCCCGCCGACCGTGAGCAGACCGACCGAGGGGTTCTCGACCTCCAGCACGGCGTGGCTGAAGGCGGCGCCGAGGAAGGCGAACTGGACCAGGTGCTGGGCGCGGACCTCGACGTTGGCGCCGACGTCGAGGAAGAGGACCGGTTTGCCAGGGACCGGAAGCTGGACCGCGAGCGCGGGTCGCTGCACGCCCTTGAGGCGGCGCAGGCCGAAGGTGGCGGCAGCCATCGTCGCCCCGGTCGAGCCGCAGCTGACCAGGGCCGCAGAGTTGCCCTCGGCGACGTCGCGGGCGGCGCGGACGACCGAGGCCTCCTTCTTGGCGCGCACCGCCGGCACCGGCTCCTCCTCGTTGCCGATCTGCTCGGTGGTCTCGACGACCTCGACTCCAGCGACGCCGTCGAGACCGAGCGCGCGCCGCGGGCCGAATACACGGACGCCGATGCCATCGGCGGCGGCCAGGCGGGCGCCGGCCGCGAGCACGTCGAATCCCCGCTCAGCCCCGTAGCCGTCGAGGGCCACCGTCACCGCGCGGTCACCCGCCACGACTACTCGTGAGTGTGGGGCGCCGAAGGATCGGCGATCCGCTGCGCGACAACCTCGCGCCCGGCATAAGTCCCGCAGGTCGGGCAGACGCGATGCGGCAACCGCGGACTGTGACAACGCGGGCAGCTGTTCAAGTTCGGCTTCCCAGCCTTGTGATTCGCGCGCCGCTTGTCACGCCGCGCACTGGAAGTTCTCTTCTTCGGGACAGCCATCGGTCGCGGAATCCTAGCGGGTGCAGGCCATCAGTACGTCGCCCGCACCACCGCGAGATCGTCGGCTTGCCAGGTGACCGTCCCTCCGGTCCATGCTGCTAGGTCGTCGGCGGTCTCGGGAAAGTCGTAGTCGGGGTCGATCGGGGCGACCTGCACGTCGGCTTTGACGACGTCGCCGATCACGAAGGCGCGGGCCTGCTCGCGAACCTGGCGGAAGAGGTTCTTCTTCTGCTCGGCTCGCAGGTGGTGGATCGTGAGGACGCCGATGACGAAGTCCCAGGGCCCGTCGGGCAGCGGGTCCTCGATCCGCGCCAGCTGCACGTCGTCGTAGTTCTCGCGGGCGCGGAAAACCATGTCGGGACTGGAGTCGAGGCCGATCACCCAGCTATCCGGGTAGGCCTCGATCAGGTGGCGGGTGGTCTCCCCCGTCCCCATCCCCAACTCGAGGACGCGCGCAGGCGGGAACGGGATCGCGGCGATCGCCTGCTTCTGCAGCTCGTCGTAGCGGGGGACCTCGGAGCGGATCAGCTCCGAGTAGGTGTCTGGTTTCCAGTGGAATCGGCCCATCTCGTAACCTCGTCGGGAGGCAGCCATCGTAAGTCCCCGACCCAGCGGAGGTGCGTGACGTGGCTCAAGAGCCAGCGACGATTATCGATCTATCGCGCCTCTCGCTGACCCACGGCGAGGGCAAGCGCCTGGAAGTGCCGGTCGCGCTCGAACCGTTCGAGCTGGCTGGCCAGACCTACAAGCCCGAGCCCTGGTCCCCCACCGTGCGGCTCGAGGTTTCGCGCCCCAGCAACGGATTCGCCTTCCGGCTCAACTTCCCGGTTCACCTCGAGGGGCCGTGTATGCGCTGCCTGGAACCGGCGGCCCTCGATCTCGAGGTCGAGGCGCGCGAGATCGACCAGGCGGGAACGGACGATCCCGAATTGCGCAGCCCCTACGTCGCCGACGACGAGCTCAACCTCGGCCGCTGGGCGCACGACGCCACCATCCTTGCCCTTCCCACCCGCATCCTCTGCCGCACCGACTGTGCCGGCCTCTGCCCGATCTGCGGCGAGAGCCTCAACGACAACCCCCACGAGCACGAAGAGGCCACCGACCCCCGGTGGGGCGCGCTTAAGGACCTGAAACTCGAGTAAGAGCCATCGCCGGCTAGGGGGGAGAGAATTGCCCGCCCAGGACTTGAAGGGGCATGTCCGCCGAACGCGCAACCGGAGTGATGGTCGATTTCCTCTGGAAAGAGGAGCGCCTCGCGGTTCAGATCGATGGCCCCGGTCGCCCCTACCGAAACCCCAACGAACACGCTGCTGACCTAGCTCTCGAAGCAGCGGGCTATCGGGTGATCCACTTAACCGAACGAGAGGTCGAAGAAGAACCCGACCGAATCGCCAACCTCCTCCGCCGAGAACTGATCAAAGCGGGCTGGGACCCGAATTAACGCGAGACTGAGAGGGTCGATGACCAAGCGATACGACCACGACACGAGTTCCGCGTAGCGGCGCTACGCGGAACCTCGGGGAGGGGGCGTAGCGCGCAGCGTCACTCGGCCCTCTCGGGCCGCGGTAATTCGGGTCCCTGCCCGCCCTAAGGCTGCTGGTCGAGCTCGGGCTGCGGCTGGTCCTCCTCGCGACCGGCGAGGCGGTCGCGGCCGCGCTGGACGGCGGCGAGGAACTTCTGCAGGTTCACTTCGAGGGTGTTGAGGATCTCGTCGGCATAGTCCTCGGCGCCGAGGCGGATTTCACGCTCGCGGGTACGGGCGTCCTCGACGATCTCGTCGGCGGCGCGCTCGGCCTGCTTGGTGACCTCCTCGTCGGAGATCAGGCGGGCCTGCTGCTCGCGGGCCTCGCGGACGATCCGCTCCGCCTCGCGTTTGGCCTCGGCCAGCATCTCTTGGCGCTCCTTGACGATCCACCGCGCCTGCTTGATCTCCTCGGGGATCGTCGCGCGCATCTGGTCGAGGAGGTCGTAGATCTCCTCGCGGTCCACGCGCACCTGATCCGTCAACGGGACCGGACGGGCGTTGTGAACTACGTCATCGAGCTTGTCTATGAGGACCAGGACGTCCATAAGAAGGTCGTAAGCCTACGTGTATGCGGGGATTTTGGTCAGGATGAAGTTCAACGAGCCATTTTTTGCAAGGCGACGCCCATCGCGGACGAACTGGTGCTGCACAGCCTACCTGTCGCCCAGGCGTTCTCCCAGCGCCGCGGCAACTGGGTCCGGAACGAGGTCGGAAACGTCGCCGCCGAAGGTGGCCATCTCCTTCACGCCGGTGGACGAGAGGAAGCTGTAGTGGGGCGAGGCGATCACGTAGATGCTCTCGATCCCCGGGTCGAGCTTGCGGTTCAGCTGCGCCATCTCGAACTCGTACTCGAAGTCGGAGATCGCCCGCAGCCCCTTGACGATCGACTTCGCGCCGTTGTCGCGGGCGAACTCGACCAGCAGGTTGGCGAAAATCTGGACTTCGACGTTGGGCAACTCGGCGGTCGCCTCCTCGATGAACGCCTTCCGCTCCTCGGCGGTGAAGAGCGTTTTCGCCTTGCGGACCGGGTTGTTGACGACGCCGACGACGACGCGGTCGAAGACGTTCGAGGTGCGGGTGATGATGTCGACGTGGCCGTTGGTGACCGGGTCGTAGCTGCCCGGACAGACCACGGTGCCATTCTTCTCGCTCACTCGACCGCCCCCCCGTAGATGGCGACGTCGGCAGCGCCGTAGCGGCGCTGCCGCAGCGGCTCGAGGGAGTCGATCTGCAGCGGCCGCCGGGCGCCGCTCTCGATCACGGCGCGTCCTCCGGCGGCGAGGAGCTTGGGGAGGTGGATGTTGAGGTCTTGGGCCACGCGGTCGGCGAGTCTATAAGGAGCATCGACGAAGACGAGGTCGAATTTCCCCGCAAAGGACGCGGACGAAACCTTGCCCAGCCAGCGGCCCACGTCGTCGCGGACCAGCTCGGCTCGCTCGTCAAGGCCGAGGCGCTGGACGTTGCCGAGCGCCGGGCGGGTGTCGCGGTCGACCAGGATCGCCCCCTCGGCGCCGCGCGAGAGGGCCTCGATCGCCAGCGCGCCGGTGCCGCAGCAGAGGTCGAGAACCTGGGCTCCCTCGACCCGCTCGCCGAGCGCCGAGAAGATCGCCTCGCGGACGCGGTCGGAGGTCGGCCGCACCTTCCAGCCCTTGGGAGCGACGAGGCGCTGCCCTTTGAGATCGCCGGCGATGATCCTCATAGGGGACTCCTCATAAGGGAATTGGATCAGCCGCGCCGGTGCCGAAGCGGCGGTGGGCGGCGTCGAGGAGTGGGCCGAGGGCGGGATCGGAGAGCGAGCCGTGGCGGCGAAGCAGGTCCACCACCTCGCGCTGAGCTTCGAGCAGCTTCGGCCCGTCCTCGGGCAATTTGGCCACCGCGAAGCGCGGCAGGCCCGACTGGCGGGTCCCGAGGATCTCCCCTTCGCCTCGCAGTTCGAGGTCGACCTCGGCGAGCTTGAAGCCGTCGCCGGTCTCGACCACCGCGCCCAGCCGCCGCCGCGCCAGCTCGCCCGCTTCTTCGGCCAACAGCAAGCACTGGCTCGGGTGCTCGCCGCGCCCTACCCGGCCGCGAAGCTGGTGCAGCTGGGAGACGCCGAAGCGCTCGGCCCCCTCGATGATCATCACCGTCGCGTTGCCGACGTCGATCCCGACCTCGATCACCGTGGTCGAAACCAGGACGTCGGTCTCGTGGGCGGCGAAGGCGCGCATCGCCTCCGCCTTCTCGGCCGAGTGCATCTGCCCGTGCAGGAGGCCGACGCGGAACTCGCGCAGCTCGCCCGCTCGCAGCTTCTCGGCCTCGACCTCAGCCGCCTTGCCAGGCTGTTTCTCGGACTCGGTCACCAGCGGGCAGACGACGAAGGCCTGGCGCCCCTCGCGCAGCCGCCGGCGCAGGAACTCGAAGGCTTCGGCCCGCTGCTCGTCGGCGACGAGGCGAGTGTCGACGGGCTGGCGGCCGGCGGGAAGCTCGTGCAGCGCGGTGGTGTCGAGGTCGCCGTAGGCGGTCAGCGAGAGCGTGCGCGGGATCGGCGTCGCGGTCATGTGGAGGACGTGGGGAGCCATCCCGTCCACCCCCTTCTCGTCCAGCGCCCGCCGCTGGGAGACGCCGAAGCGGTGCTGCTCGTCGACGACGACGAGGCCGAGGCGAGCGAAGCGGACGGTCGGCTCGATCAGCGCGTGGGTTCCCAGGATCAGTCCCAACTCGCCGCTGGCGAGTTGGTTCAGAGCTTGTTTGCGGACGGCTGCCGGGGTCGAGCCGGTCAGCAGCGAGAAGGGAATCGCCTCTTCGGCGAGCAGGCGACCGAGCGTGATCGCGTGCTGCTCGGCCAGCGTCTCGGTCGGGGCCATCAACGCCGCCTGGTAGCCGGCTTCCAGCGCCCGCAGCATCGAGTAGACGGCGACGACCGTCTTGCCCGACCCGACCTCCCCCATCAAGAGGCGCTGCATCGGCTCGCCGGAGTCAAGGTCGGCCTCGATCTCGTCAAAGGCTTTGAGCTGATCGCCGGTGGGTTCGAAGGGCAGGGAGTCGAGCCAGCGCCCGACGGGGTCTCCCGGCTTGCCGAACCGTGGCGCGGGACGGGCCGAGCGGTGGGCGCGCTTACGGGTTGCTAAGAGCGCCTGGTGCAGGAACAACTCTTCGAAACCCAGGCGCTCCCGAGCCGCTTCGACCTCCTCGATCGACTCCGGGAACTGAACCGTCCGCAGCGCATCCCCAACGCCCGCGAGCTTCCGTCGCGCCCGCAGGTCCGCCGGCAGCCCCTCGATCGCGTTCGGCGCCCGCCCCACCACCTGCTCGATCCACGCCCGGATCTGTTGGGCGCGGAGATTCTCGGTCGCCCGGTGAACAGGCGACATCTCCCCCTGCCCCGAAGGAGCCTGCGGATCGGCGCTCGTCAGCTCCCATTCCCGGACCGCGAAGCCTTTACCAGAGAATTTGCCGGTCATCAGCAGCGCGGTGCCGGGGACGAGCTTGGATGCGACCCAGGGCTGGTTGAACCAGGTGGCGCGGACGTGGCCCGTCTCGTCGCCGACTTTGACCGACACCATGCGCAGGCGGCCTTTGCGGAACGGGCGGGGCTGGGATCCCAAGACCTCCACCAGGACGGTTGCGGTCTCGCCCGGTTGAAGGTCGCCAAGCTCGCGAATGCGGAGATCGCGGTGGCGCCGCGGAATGTGGAAGAGCAGGTCCCCTACGGTGCGGATGCCCGCTTCGGCGGCCGCTTCGGCGGTTTTCGGGCCGATCCCCTTGAGGGCGCCGAGACCAAGCTCCAGGAGGCTCGGGCGGGGCCAGTGGATGGGAGCGTCCAGCATCTCGCCGCGCCCCAGCTCTCGCTCGCCGGCGAAGGACCGCACTACTGGGCGGCCAGCAGCCACCACCAGCTCGGCTGCCCCCCCTCGTGGGTCTCGACCTCGACCCCGTCGGGCATGTGGGTGTCGAGCTCGGCGAGCGGGATCGGCGCACCTTCGCCGGCGATCAGGGTGACGATCTCCGCCCCTGCGGCGAGGTGCTCGAGAGTCGTGGTAAGGGTCGAGCCGGCACCGCCCCAGGCAACGATCGCGCCGTCGGCGAAGCCGACCGCATCGCCCTTCTTGAAGCGGCCCTGGGCGTCGTCGCGGGCGGCCGGGGCGACGCCGCCGGTGGCGAGCCCGTCGAGTGCCCCCTCCAGCCGCTCGGCGTTCTCCTCCATCGGCGCCTCGGGTTCGAGCTCGACCAGCGCCAAGAGGCTCGCCTGTTGCGAGGTCGCCGGCACCACCCGCGCCGGCTTCTCGGAGAGCTCGCAGGCGCGCTCGGCGGCCATGATCACGTTCGAGGAGCTGGGCAGGACGAGGATCTCCTCGGAGGCGACGCTGTGGATCCCGGCGAGCAGCTCGTAGGTCGAGGGATTGAGGGTCTCGCCGCCGGGGACGACGTGGGCGCCGAGCTCGCCGAAGAGGCGCTGCATCCCGTCCCCTGCCGCGACGGCGACCACGCCGGTGCGGCCGCTGAGGCGCGCATCGCGCTCGGCCATCTGCTCGCGCATGTCGGCGACGTCGAGATTGGTCACCTCCCCCACGCCGTCGAAGACCGCGACCGCGGCCTCGGGCTCGTCGGTGTGGACGTGGACCTTTAGGGTGACGTCGTCGCCGACGACGAGGACCGAGTCGCCGAACTTCTCCAGGCGCGGCAAGTACTCGCGGTTGCCGAGACCGCTGCCGGAGACGATGAAGTTGGTGCAGTAACGGTAGCGACTGTCCTCGTGGTGCGGCAGGCTGCGCCGGGGCGGCTCGTGGTGCTGGACCTCGGGCAGCTCGGCCCCGTCGCCGCGGAGCCCGGCGACGACGCCGGCGAGGATCAGGACGAGGCCATGACCGCCGGCGTCGACGACGCCGGACTCGCGCAGCACCTCGAGCTGTTCGGGGGTGCGGGCGACGGCGCGCTCGCCGTCGGCGATCGCCCGCTCGAGGACCTCGGCGAGCACCGCGTCCTGCTCCTCTTCTGAGACGTCGTGGCCGAGCCGCTGCTTCTCCTGCTCGAGGTGGGCGAGCTGGCGGGAGAGTGAGTGGGCCATCTCGCGGAAGACGGTGAGCATCGTCCCCTCGGCCGGGTCACGGACCGAGTCGTAGGCCGCGTCGGCGGCGCGGGCGAAGGCAGCGGCAACCAGCGTCGGGTCGATCAGCTCGCCGGGGCGGCTGGCCAACTCCTCGGCGGCGCCACGGACGATCTGGCTGAGGATCACGCCGGAGTTGCCGCGCGCTCCCATCAGCGCCGCGCGGGCCAGCGCCTGAACCAGCTCGGCGCGGCCGACCTCGTCGACTTCCTGGCCGTCGAGGCGGTCGAGCTCCTCCATCACGGCGCGCATCGTCATCGCCATGTTGTCTCCGGTGTCGCCGTCGGCAACTGGGAAGACATTGAGGTCGTTGACCTCCTGGCGGCGCGCCTCCAGGGAGGCATAGGCAGAGCTGACGACCCGGCGGAAGCGGGCGATTTGGGGTTCGGGCATCTAGCCAGAATCTAGCCCCCAGCCGCGACGTGAGCACGTTCACGCCTATCCGCTGGGCTCATTGGTACGGTCCGCGACCCAATGAGACGTTTCGCCAGCTGGACCACCAGTCACCGCAAGACCGTGATCGTCGGCTGGATCCTGACCCTGCTCGTGGCGGGGATGCTCGCCGGCTCGGCCGGAGACGCCTTCACCGAAGACTTCAGCCTGCCCGCCTCCGACTCGAAGGAAGCGCTCGACCTGCTGGAAGAGAAGTTCCCGGCCCAGTCGGGAGAAGCGGCCCAGGTCGTCTTCGAGGCCGACGACGGGGTCGAATCACCCTCCGTGGAAAAGAAGATGGAGGCGGTCTTCTCGAAGCTCGCCGATTTCCCGCACGTGAGCGAAGTCGCCAGCCCATACGAAAAGGGCGACGGCACCGCGTCGATCAGCGACGACGGCAAGATCGCCTACGCGACGGTCCAGTTCGACGTCATCAACAGCGACATCGACAAGGACAAGACGAAAGAGATGGTCGTCGTCGCGCAGGACGCCTCTGGCGACGGGCTCCAGGTGGAGATGGGCGGCCAGCCGATCCAGGAAGCGCTTGAAGAAGAAGGCGAAGGTGGCTCCTTCAAAATCGGCCTGCTGGCGGCGATCGTCGTCCTCCTCCTCACCTTCGGCTCGGTCGTCGCGATGGGGCTGCCGATCGTCACCGCGCTGCTGGCGCTGGGCGTCGGGATCAGCGTCATCACCCTGGGGACGCACGTCTTCCCGACCGCCAACTTCGCACCCTTCCTGGCGCTGATGATCGGGCTCGGCGTCGGGGTCGACTACGCCCTCTTCATCCTCACCCGCTTCCGCAGCGGGCTCGACGAAGGGATGGAGCCACGCGACGCAACGATCAAAGCGGTCGACACCGCCGGGCGGGCGGTCCTCTTCGCCGGGATCACGGTGATCATCTCGCTGATGGGCATGTTCCTGCTGGGGCTGTCCTTCCTCTATGGGGTGGCGATGGCAGCGGCGGTGGCGGTGCTCTTCACGATGATCGCGGCGCTGACCTTGCTACCGGCGCTGCTGACGATCGTCGGTCGCCGGGTCGACCGGCTTCGCCTCCCCGGGTTCCGGCGCAAACGGCCGGAAGCCGAAGGCACCTGGTGGTATCGCTGGAGCCGGAAGATCCAGCGCCGGCCAGTGCTTTCGGCGCTGCTCTCCGGGGGCCTGCTGATCCTGCTCTGCGTCCCGGTCCTCTCGTTGCGGCTGGGGACCAACGATGCCGGCAACGACCCGCCCGGGAAAACGACCCGCGAGGCCTATGACCTACTGGCCGAAGGGTTCGGACCGGGCTTCAACGGTCCGCTGGTGATCGCCGCGGCGCTGCCGGAAAAGGGCGACGACTCCGGCGTGGTGCAGCTGCGGACCGCGCTGGAAGCCGACCAAGGGATCGCCGAGACGACTCCGATCGTGCTCAACCCGGCGAAGAACACGGCGGTGTTCCAGGCCTATCCGACGACCTCTCCGCAGAGCGAGAAGACCACCGAGCTGCTCGATCGGATCCGCGACGAAGCGATTCCGCCGATCGAGACGAAGACCGGCACCCAGATTCACGTCGGCGGCATCAACGCGATCTTCGAGGACTTCGGCAACGCGATCGCCGGCAAGTTGCCGCTCTTCATCGGTGTCGTCGTCCTGCTTTCGGCGCTGCTGCTGATGATGGTCTTCCGCTCGGTCTGGGTGCCGCTGAAGGCGATGGTGATGAACCTGCTCTCGATCGGTGCCGCCTTCGGGCTGGTCGTCGCGGTCTTCCAGTGGGGCTGGGGCGCAAGCCTGATCGGCGTCGAAGACTCCGGCCCGATCATCTCCTTCTTTCCGATCTTCCTCTTCGCGATCATCTTCGGGCTCTCGATGGACTACGAGGTGTTCCTGATGTCGCGGATCCACGAGGAGTGGGAACACCGCAAGGACGCAACCGAAGCCGTCACGCGCGGGCTCGCCCTGACCGGGAGGGTGATCACCGCGGCGGCGGCAATCATGGTCACCGTCTTCGCCTCCTTCATGCTCGGCGAAGACCGGATCATCAAACTCTTCGGCCTCGGCCTCGCTTCGGCGGTATTCATCGACGCGGTGATCATCCGCTCGGTCCTGGTCCCGGCCGTGATGCAGCTCCTCGGCGCCCGCGCCTGGCGGTTCCCCGGCTGGCTCGACCGTCTCCTCCCCCGCCTGCATGTCGAGCCCGCGGAGGGTGACCCGTCGCCAACGGGCGAGGCTGCGATCGTCGCGGCGAGCGGCGACTCGGACGGCTAACGCTCGGCCCTCTTCAGCGCCCCGCGGATGTCCGCCGCAACGCGCCCGGGCTCGCTTTCGAGCTGCCGGTCGGTGAAACGCAGGACGAAGTAGCCGGCGGCGCGCAGCTCAAGGTCGCGTTCGTGGTCGGCCTCGAAGGCGACCGAGCCGCGGTGGTAGGTGAAGGTGTCGGCCTCGACGATGAGGCGCTGGGCACGCCAGAGGAAGTCGACTTCGTAGCGCCCGAGCTTGGGGTTGACCTCGGGTGTGGGGATGCGATGGCGGGCGAAGAGGGCGAGGAAGGCGGTCTCGAGGTCTGAGCGGGTGCGGTCGGTCTCGATGCCCTCGAGGTGGTGGCCCTTGAGCTCGGCTTGGCGGATCGCGCGGCGGAATAGGTGCGGAGCCACATAGGAGCTATGGCGTAGGTCTTCGATGGTTCGGGCCACAGTAGTGATTGGAATGTTGTCGCGGTAGGTGGTGAGCCTTCCCCGTCGCCCTCCTCTACCTGGCGAGGAGGTGGGGGTGGTTGAGAGCCGTCGTCCTCGCCCTCCTTCTGCTGGCGGGTAGGAGGGCGAGGACGACGGCTGAGCCAGGGACGAGCAACGATGGACGTGGATGCCTCGGCGGTTGGATCGTCCTGAGGTTGAAGGGGTCGAGACGTGGATGGGACCGTCGATGGGTTTGAGGAGATCCCAGAGGACCGCGGCGGAGCCGTGGCTTAAGACCGCGCCCTCACCGCAGGCCAGGACGGCGGCCATGAAGCGGCCGTGGAGGGGGAGGCCGCGGTGCCCCACGGCGTAGACGCCGCGGTGGATGCGGTGCAGGCGGCCGCTCTTCGCTCGCTTCGCCACCCTGTAGCGCGTCAATCCCATGCCTTCGAGCTGTCCCAACGTGATCACTCCGTGCTGCCGCGCCGCGATCGCCCCTACGCGAAGATCGACCGTGTCGCTTTTGTGGCCCATAGGGGCACTAAGTCGACAGGGACCTCTACCTCGCCCCCTTACCCAGCCTTTTTTCGTCGCTTGGAGCGAGGCGCTAGAGGGCGGCGAGGCGGATTGGGCGCTCGACCACCGCACGACGGCCCGTGGCGGAGGCAAAGGCTGCCCGCAGGCGCAGGCGGGCTGCGCTCTCGGTAAGTCGCTCGAGGGCTCGTGGCGTGAGCGGGCAGGAGATCGCTTCGCGACCGCGTCCCGCAATCGATGCGTTGGCGCTGCAGGCCGTCCCCGGGCGGCCGCCGAACCTCATCGTCGCCCGCACCCGCGCCTTGCCTGCTTCGGCAAGGCCGAGGTGAACGATGAGAGCCTCGCCGCGCCTCGCGACTCGGCCGAGCCGCACCGGGTTCTCAGAGGCTGGCGCAAGCGGCACCTGGGCGATCGCTTCGGTCGGCGGTTCTGAGATCGGGTCCTCGTGGACCGGCGGTTCTTCGTTTTCTCCTTCGCCAGGTTCTTCTTCCTCGGGAGGCGGTTCGTTCTCCGCCAGCCACTCGCGCGCTTCGGCAGGGCGGTTGGCGATGAAGGCGGCGGTCTCGTTGACCGCGGCGCTGACTTTGGCTTCCGTCGCCTCCCCTCGGCCGGATTCCCGTTCCTCTTTTTGCCACGGCGCGAGCATCGCCGCGGTGGCGGCGAGGAAGGCGCCCGCTTCCATCGCTTCGACCGCGTCGGTCACGTCCCCGAGGGCTTCCCAGTAGAGGCGGAAACAGTCCTCGTCGGCGAGGCATTCGTCGAACATCAGGCCGCCTTCGCTGTCAAAGCTGACGATCCGGTGCGGGATCTCGAGGTTGAGGTCCCAGGTCTGGTCGGTCCCCCAGGGGAGCATCTGGAAGCGGCCGGAGGTGTCGCTGAAGAGGTAGTAGTTGTTGGGACGTTCGAAGGGTTGGGCGTGGCCGGCGTAACCGTCCCAGTGGGCGATGTAGCGCTCGATCGCCCACATTCGCGCCATCTCATCGAGGTCGGCGACCGCCGCCACTCGTGCGGAGAACGGCTCGTCGGCACTGCCGTTGACGGCGGCGATCAAGTCTTCGAGGTCGGTGCGATCTTCTTCGTCTCCCTCGTCGACCTCGAAGCCGTCGGCTCCCCCTTCGACCACGTCGTCGCCACTCTCTCCCTCGTAGAGGTGCTGGGGGTCTTCGAAGGTCCCGAAGCGCTTTTCCAGCGCGACCTTGTCGACCGACTCCACGTTGGCGTAGAGCCCGATGTCTTCGCCGTTGAGTCGCAGATACGCGTAGCCGGAGCGCGCCGCCGGGGCTTCGAGTGCGCCGAAGGCCAGGTAGGTCAGAGCCTCGTGGGCCATCGACTCGTCCTGGACCATGTTGTTCAGCGTCATCTTCCGCAGGCCGAGGAACGCGTCGGCTTTTTTGAATTTCAGTTTGAAGGCGGCCTTGCCGGTGATCGGGCGGAAGGAGCCGCTGCCCTTGAGCCGCACTTCGACCGGGTGGAGCGCATTCGTCAGCGACGTCTCTTCGCCTTCCGGGCCGCCGCTCGTCGTCGCCATCGCGAACGTCCCTTTGACGTACTCGGACGGTCCGGCTTCGAGGTCGGCGATTGCCTCCGGGCTGAGCGTCAGATCGATGGTCGCGACGGTGTGCGGGTCGTAGACGCCCGCCGCTTCGTCGGCGATCGGAGCTGCCCCCGCCGGAGCAGCGAGCAGCAGCGTCGCGAGCGCGGCGAGGAGAGCGGCGACAGGGCCCCTGCCCCGCCGTTGACTGGTATCGGGCCGCATGGAGACCACGGACCAGCGGGATGCTAGTCGAGCAATCGAGATTCGAGATGGCGCGCTACTTGGGCGGCGGCAGGTCTGCAATCGCTCCACCGAGCGAGAGATTCAGCGAAGGCCACCCGGGGGGACCAACGCGGGCGAGGCGATCGTGGAAAGTCGTCCTTTCGGTTCGTTTGGCGTGCACGAGGCCCGCTTTGAAGCCCCGGCCGGCAAGTGCGACATCGGCATTACCTGGGAAGTCCACAGAGAGGTTGCCGGTCCAGCGATTCGCGGGCTTCGCGTCCCGCCGGAACGTTGCGTGGCCGGCAAAGTGCCCCGACGGGGCGAGCGTGGCGGTTCGCAGTGGAGCGCCGAACTCGAACGCTCCCGACGGGAAGTAGCCGGCCACTTCGCGGGAGACGACCAGCCCCGGGCGCCGTTCGTCGATCGAGGCTTCGAGATAGACGCGCGCACCCCGATGGTTCTTATTGGCCTGGAGGTAGACGGCTTGCCTTTTCGTCGCCGAGAGAGCGACCAATCGTGCGCCGGGAACGTCCGACCCGACGGCTTCGCCGATTGCCTTTCCGCCGCATCCAGCGTCGACAAACGGGCTGACCGCCGCTTTCGCCCTTTCCCGGTGGACCTGGGTGAAGCCTTCCTCTCCTTCGAGCGCAATCGTCCCGACCCAGGCGCCGGGTTCGTAGGTGACCGACCCAACCCCCTTGCATCTCGCGTGGACGCGTTCCGGAGGCCCGCTCGGCTGAAACTCGACTGCAATCTCACCCACCGGGCCGAGATCGGCGTCGATGGTCGTCGCGGTCACCTTCGCCGGCGCGAAGTAGATCGCCGCATCGCCCCTCCTGCCGACGACGACAAGCGTCTCTCCATGCTTGAACTGCGGCCTGGAAACGGCCAGGACGAAGATCGAGTACCCGTTGGTCCCCTTCAGCCGGAAAGCGCCGAAGGCGCCGGTCTCCGGTTCGCCTTCAGCCGCTGCGGGCGCCGCCTGGACGGCGACACACGCCGCCAGCGTGAGCGCCAAAGCGCTCCTCTGCCACCTCGTCATTGCTCGACCCTACTTGAGGCAATTACCGCGCCGCCGGGCGGCTGGGGCGCGGCGACTTCAACGTTCGCCAGCAGTTCAGCTTCAGGCCGCCATCGGTGCGAAGGCTGGCGCCGACGGTCAGCCAGCGGCGGTGGATGGCCAGCGCTTCCAAATCCCGGGTCGCCATCCTGCACCCGACCGCAGCGGTCCCCGCCCGAATTTGATTTTGAAGGCGCTCTTGTGACCGAGGGGTTTGAAGGAGCCGCTGCCCTTGAGCCGGATCTGGGCTTCGATCGGCGCCGAGTACTCGCCGATGCCGGTCGGCGTCCCGTTCGTCTCGGCCATCGAGAAGGTCCCCGGCTGGTATTCCTCGGGGTCGGTTTCCAGCGCTTTGATCGCGGCGGGCGCCAGCTCGAGCTTGATCACGTTGACGATCCCCGGGCGGTAGAACGAAGCGGCGAGGTCTTCGGCGCCGGCGGCCGGTGCAACCGCGCCGAGCAATACCAGCGCGACGAACGCCGGAAAAGCGGCAGAACTTCGTTTCAGACCCCTCCCCAAGTCCATCCCGGCGCCGACCGTACACCGGGATCGACCCCATGTCTAAGGACGATTTTGTACACCGCAGACAGGCCAGGCACGCCCGCGTGCGCAATCTGATTCGATAGCCGCCATGGCCGTCAGCGCCCAGTACAGCGTCACGATCCGCGTCGAGCTCGACGCGCGCAAAGAGCCCCTCGGGCGGCTCACCGCGGCGATCGCCGAGGCGGGCGGCCAGCTGCAGGGCGTCGACCTTGTCCCCGGCGCCGGGCCGGAGGGCAAGCGAGTCCGCGAGTTCACGATCGATGCCACCGACCGCGAGCACTGGGAGCGGATCCTGCGAGCGATCGGCTCGACTCGCGGCGCCCGCGTCCTCGACTACGTCGACCGCACGATGCAGATGCACCGCGGCGGCAAGATCGACATGCGCAACAAGTACCCGGTGAAGACGCGCGACGACCTCTCGATGGCCTACACGCCAGGCGTCGCCCGCGTCTGCATGGACATCCACGCCGACCGCAGCAAAGCCTTCGAGTACACGATCAAGAAGAACACGGTCGCGGTCGTCTCCGACGGCAGCGCCGTGCTCGGCCTCGGCAACATCGGCCCCGAGGCGGCGATGCCGGTGATGGAGGGCAAGTGCATGCTGTTCAAAGAGTTCGCCGGGGTCGATGCCTTCCCGATCTGCCTCGACACCCAGGACGCCGACGAGATCGTCCGCGCGGTCGAGCTGATGGCCCCCACCTTCGGCGGCATCAACCTCGAGGACATCTCCGCCCCGCGCTGCTTCGAGATCGAGGACCGGCTGAAGGAGTCGATCGACATCCCCGTCTTCCACGACGACCAGCACGGCACCGCGGTGGTGACGATGGCGGCGCTCTTCAACGCGCTGAAGATCACCGGCAAACCGATTGAGCAGCTGCGGGTGCTGGTGGTAGGCCTCGGCGCCGCCGGGGTAGCGGTGACGAAGATGATGCTCGCCTCGGGAATCACCCAGATCGTCGGCTGCGACCGCCAGGGCGCGCTCTCGACGGCCCGCGCCGATTACGAATCGGGCGAGATGAACGCCGCCAAGCGCTGGTATGCCGAGACCACCAACCCGGAGCTGATCCAGGGCCAGCCCGACGACGTAATCGAGGGCATGGACATCTTTGTCGGCCTCTCCGGTCCCGGCATCATCCAGCCCGAGTCGCTGGGCAAGATGAACGACGACGCGATCGTCTTCGCGATGGCCAACCCGACTCCCGAGGTGATGCCCGAGGAGGCGGCACCGTACGTGCGGATCATGGCCACCGGCCGCTCCGATTACCCGAACCAGATCAACAACGTCCTCGCCTTCCCCGGCATCTTCCGCGGCGCCCTCGACGCCGGCGCTCCCAGCATCACCGAGGAGATGAAGCTCGCCGCCGCCCAGGGGATCGCGATGGCGGTCTCCGAGGAGGACCTGGCCGAGGACTACATCATCCCCAGCGTCTTCAACCGCGAAGTCGCGCCGAAGGTCGCCGAAGCGGTGGTCGAGGAGGCCAAGCGCGACGGCATCGCCCGGGTCGACGAGGAGACCGGGACCTTCGCCACTGTGGAGGCGAGCTAGACGGTGAAGATCCTCGTCACCGGCGCCAGCGGCACGATCGGCCAGGCTCTGTGTGACGCGCTGTTCGCCCGCGGCGACGACGTCGTCGGGCTGACCCGCAACCCGGGAAGCGCCCGCAGCGCCAACCCGCGCGTCGACTGGCGCAAGTGGGACCCGACGCTGGAACGACCCGACCCCGCCGCTTTCGAGGGCGTCGACGGGGTCGTCCACCTGCTCGGCGAGCGGATCGACCAGCGCTGGACCGACGAGGCGAAGGAGCGGATCATGGAGAGCCGCCGCCAGGGAACCCACAACCTCGTGCAGACGATCGCCGCGCTCAAGAGCCCGCCGAAGGTGTTGATCAGCCAGTCGGCGGTCGGCTTCTACGGCGACCGCGGCGACGACGAAGTCGACGAGAGCGACGGGCCGGGGACGACCTTCGACTCGCAGGTCGTGCAGGCCTGGGAGGCGGCCGCCCACGAGCTCGACAGCGCGAATGTGCGACTTGTGATCGCCCGCACCGGCCAGGTGCTGAGCACCGAGGGCGGGATGCTGAAGGAGATGCTGCCGCCGTTCAAGCTGGGAGTCGGCGGCCCGCTGGCCGGTGGCGAGCAGTACCTCGCCTGGATCCACATCGACGACGAGATCGGGATCCTGCTCTGGGCGCTGGACGACGACAACGTCAGTGGCGCAATCAACGCCAGCTCTCCGAACCCCGTTACCAACAAAGAATTCTCCAAGGCACTCGGGCGCGCGCTCAACCGCCCCGCGGTGATGCCGGTTCCCGGCTTGGTCCTCGACGCCAAATTCGGCCGCGAGTTCGGCCAGGTCCTAAGGGGCGGCGCCAGGGTGATCCCGAAGCGCACCGAAGAGCTCGGCTACGAGTTCAAGCACCCCGAACTCGACGAGGCGCTGGGCGACCTGCTCTAGGAAGCGTCCCGCGCGAGCACGTCGGCGGGCCCCTCGATCCAAATGCGGACGTTGTCGCCCGGGTGCCAGGCCGGGAACCCAAGCCGGCGCACCTTCACCACGCTGCCTGAGAGCAACTCCAATTCGACCAGCTGGTCGTGGCCGAAGAAGCTGCGGGAGACGACCGTTGCCTTCTGGCTGCGGCGGTCGGGCGGCTCGATCGTTCCGATCGCCAGCGACTCCGGCCGGACCAGCACGTCGACCTCGCCGGTGTGGCCCTCGCGGTTGGGCAGCGGCCCCAGCTCGCACTCGATCGTGCCGTCCACCGCCTTGCCGGGCAGCACCTCGATCTCGCCCAGGAAGCTGGCGACCCATCTGGTCGCCGGTCGCGAGTAGACGTCCTCGGGGGTGCCGACCTGCTCGACCTTGCCCTCGTTGACGACCGCGACGATGTCAGCAACGCTCAGCGCCTCCTCCTGGTCGTGGGTGACGAAGACCGAAGTCAGCTTCTGTTCGGTGAGGATCTCGCGCACCTCTTCGCGAACCCGCGCCCGCAGACCGGCGTCGAGGTTGGAGAATGGCTCGTCGAGGAGGAGCGCCCGTGGCTCGGCGACCAGCGCCCGCGCCAGGGCGACCCGCTGCTGCTGGCCACCGGAGAGTTCGTGCGGGTTGCGCCTGCCGAGCCCGCCGAGGCCCACCGTCTCCAGCGCTCGCTCGACCTTGGCCTTGTCGGGGCGGCGGCCGAGGGCGTAGCCGACGTTGGCGGCGACGTCCATGTGCGGGAAGAGCGCGTAGTCCTGGAAGACCATCCCGATCCGGCGCCGCTCGGCGGCGACCGCGCCGCCCGGGCCCTCGACCGCCTTGTCGCCGATCTCGACCGTGCCCGCGTCGGGGCGCTCGAGGCCGGCGATCAGCCGCAGCGTCGTCGTCTTGCCGCAGCCGCTGGGGCCGAGCAGGGCGCAGATTGCACCCTCGGGGACGACGAGGTCAAGGCCATCGACGGCGACGACGTCGCCGAAGCGTTTGTGCAGGCCGCGCAGGCGCAGCCCAGGGGTCTGGTTGGACTCTTCGAGCTCCATAAAGAGAGGAATCCATAAGATTAGGGCAACCTAACTGTCCTCCCCGTGAACCCTCCCCTCTCGCAACGCAAGCGGCTGCTCGCCGCCCTGACGGTCTTCGCCGCCCTCGTCCTCCTCGCAGGATGCGGCTTCAGCACCGAAGGCGGCAGCGGTGGTAGCTCGAACGAGCCCGACGTCGAAGGCATCACCCTCTACTCGGGAAGGATCCCCGCCGCGATCGGCCCCGCGATCGACAGCTACGAGGCCGAAGCCAACCGCGACGTCCAAGTCCGCTTCGCCGAAACCGCCGACCTCGCCGCGACCCTGGTCGAGGAGGGGGACGCCTCCCCCGCCGACGTCTTCTTCGCGCAGGAGCCGGGAGCGATCGCCGCCGTGGCCGAAGCCGGCCTGCTCGCCAAACTGCCGCAGGACATCCTCGACCGGGTGCCGCCGCGCTACCGCGATCCGGAAGGCCGCTGGGTCGGAGTCACCGGCCGAGCCCGCGTGATCGCCTACAACAAAGACGTCGTCAAGGAATCCGAACTGCCTCCATCGCCATTTGGGCTGACGGCGCCGAAGTGGAAGGACAGGGTCGGCTGGAGCCCCGCCTCCTCGAGCATGCAGGAGTACGTGACCGCGCTCCGCGCCCGCTATGGCGATGACCGGACCAAGCAGTGGCTGGAAGAAATGGTCGACAACGGTGCCGTCTCCTTCCCGGACAACGTGACGATCCGCGACGCGATCGCCAAAGGCGAAATCGACGTCGGCCTGATTAACCACTACTACGTCGCCCAGGCGATCGGCGAAGAAGGGCCCGACTATCCGGTGGCCGTCTACTTCCCCCCCGGCGGGCTCGGCTCGCTGATGCTGCTGACCAGCGTCGGCGTGCTCGAATCGAGCGACCGCAAGCCGGAAGCCTTCGCCTTCGTCCGCTCGCTGCTCTCAGATAAGTCGCAGGCGTTCTTCACCTCGAGCTCGAAGGAGTACCCGCTGGCCAAAGGAGCCAAGCCCGACCCCTCGCTGAGCGTGCCGGTGAACAAGATCCCCGTCTCCGACTCGAGCCTGGTCGACCTGAAGGAGATCCAGGGGACGATCGAACTGATGCAGGAGAGCGGGGCGCTGTAGTGGCCCGGTCGCGCCCCGCCCCGGTCTGGCTGCTGGCCGCCGGGGCGACCGTCGGCGCCGCTGCGGTCCTGCCGGCGGCCTATCTCGCCGTCGTCGTCTTCGGCGACTTTTCCGCGGCGATGGAAACCGCGCTCTCCTCGCGGGCGCTGGAAACCCTGTTGCGGACCGCGGCGCTGACCGCCGCCGTCGTCGGCGCCTCGGTCGCGCTGGCGCTGCCGATCGGCTGGCTGACGGTCCGCACCGACCTGCCTGGGCGGCGCCTCTGGGCGGTGCTCTGCACGCTGCCGCTGGTGATCCCCAGCTACGTCGGCGCCTACCTGCTGGTCGCGGCGGTGGGTCCGAAGGGGATGGTGCAGGACGCGCTCGGGATCGAGATGCCCTCGATCTACGGTTTCTTCGGCGCCTGGCTGGTGCTGACCCTGTTCACCTACCCGCTGGTGCTGATCCCGCTGCGGGCGACGCTGCGGCGGATCGACCCGCAGCTCGAGGACGCGGCGCGGGCGATGGGGCGCGGGCCGCTCGAGGTCTTCAGGTCGATCGTGCTGCCGCAGCTCTGGCCGGTGATCGCCGCCGGCTCGCTGCTCGTCGCCCTCTTCGTCATCAGCGACTTCGGCGCCGTCTCGATCCTCCGCTTCGACTCCTTCACCAGCGAGATCTACATCGCGTACCAGTCGAGCTTCGACCGCGTCGCCGCCGCCGCGCTGGGCTCCGTCCTCGTCGTCGCGATGCTGGCCCTGCTGCTGGCCAGCTCGCGGGTGCGCGGCGCGCGGCGAGTCCACCGGCTGGGTCCCGGCACCCTGCGCCCCACCCAGCCCTACCGGCTCGGCCACTGGCGCTGGCCGGCGCTCGCCTTCTGCTCGCTGGTCGTGCTGGTCGCCTTTGTACTGCCAGTCGGCGTCCTGATCTACTGGGCCTCGAAAGGGATCTCCACCGGCAGCACCTCGTGGAACACGATCGCCGCGCTGGGCGGAAACTCGCTGCTGATCGCCGTCTGGGCGGCAGCCGCGGGCGCGGTTGCGGCGCTGGTCGTCGCGGCGCTGGTCGTGCGCTATCCGTCGCGGATGACGCGGGTGATCGAGCGTCTCTCTCACGCCGGCTACGCGCTACCGGGCATCCTCGTCGCCCTCGGCCTCGTCTTCTTCGCGACCCGGGCGGTGCCGGCGCTCTACCAGACGATTGCGCTGCTGGTCTTCGCAATGACGATCCACTACCTGCCGCTCGCAATCGGCCCCACGGCCAGCTCGCTGGTGCAGCTCTCGCCGCGGATCGAAGAGGCGGCGCGCGGGATGGGCCGCGGCCCGGCCGAAGTCTTTCGCACGATCACGATCCCGCTCGCCCGCGGCGGCGTCATGGCCGGCGCCGCGCTCGTCTTCCTGCACGCGATGAAGGAGCTGACGGTGACGCTGATCCTCTCGCCGATCGGGTTCAAAACTCTGGCGACGGACATCTGGACGCAGACCACTTACGGCTTCTACGAGGCGAGCGCGATCCCCGCCCTGGTCCTGCTGGCGGTGGCCGCGGTGCCCGTCTACTTGTTGAGCGAGCAGGGCGCGGCGCCGCCGTGATCGGGTGAGGCCGGGACCGCGCCTGGCGGTGGCGGTGGCGCTCGCCCTGGCCGCCATATCGCTCGCCCTCCCCTACTTCCCCGTCTACGACCCCTGGGCCTGGATGGTCTGGGGACGCGAGCTGATGCAGGGCGGGTTCGAGACCGCCGCCGGCCCCTCGTGGAAGCCGCTGCCGGTCCTGATCGACGCCCCGCTCTCGCTGCTCGGCGGCGCGGCGCCCGACGCCTGGCTGCTGATCGCCCGCGCGGGCTGGCTCTGCGCGCCGCTACTGGCGGGGCTACTGGCGGCGAGGCTTGCCGGCGAGGAGACCGCGCGCTGGCGCTGGGTCGGAGCGGCGGTCGCCGCCGGCTCTGTCGCCCTCACCGCCGACTCGTTCACGCCGCCACTGCGCCAGTTCACCGGTGGCCTCTCGGAGCCGCTGCTGGTGGCGCTGGTTCTGGGAGCTGTGTGGGCCGCGCTCGACGAACGGCCGGGGTGGGTCCTGGGGCTCGGCACGGCGGCGGCGCTGCTGCGACCCGAAGTCTGGCCATTCCTGGCGCTCTGGGCCTTCTACGCCACCAGGGGCCGGCTGCGCCTACGCACGACGGCGATCGTCGTCGCAGTTCTCGTTCCCCTCGCCTGGTTCGTCCCCGACATCGTCGGCGCCGGCAACCCGCTCGAGGGCGGCGAGACGGCGCACGGCGGCGGGATCGAGCCGCTTGACGGCCTCGCGGTCCTGGGACGAGCCCTGGCCGCTCCTCTGGCCGCCGCCTGGATCGGCCTCGCCTTCCTCATCTGTCGAGAACGCGACGACCTGGACCCGCCCTTGAAGATCCTCCTTGCCGGCGCCGCGGCCTGGATCCTCCTCGTCGCGGTCATGGCAATCGCCGGCTTCGCCGGCCTTCCCCGTTTCCTAGCTCCCGCCACCGCCGTAATAGCGATCCTCGGCGGCATCGGCCTAGCCCGCACCGCCGCTACTGGGGCGCTGCGGGAGATTGTTGCGATCGCGCTCGTGATCGCCCTCGCGGGCTTCGCCTGGCGTGCGGCTCAGGTGCCGCGAGACGTCGAGGTCGTCGAACGCCAGACGGCCTCGATCGACCACCTCTTCGACCTGGTCGACACGACCGGCCCGGAGCAGCTGCTCGAGTGCCAGGACCGCGTCCGCATGACCCACGTCCGCGAGCAAACCGCCCTCGCCTGGAAGCTGGAAGAACCCATCGCCAAGGTCCTAATCCGCTACCGCCCCCAATACGGCGTCGCCCTTTCGACCAAACCAGTCCCCGGCGGCAACGTAATCGCCCATGCCGGCCGCTGGAGAGCGACCAAGCTCGCCTGCCCCGCGTCTAGTCCAGCTCAGCCAGCGGCCGAGCCATAGCCGGAGTCTCCGGCGCCACGCGGTAAGGCTGCTCGTCCGCCTCTTTGCGCTCGTGATACACGCTGTCGGCGTTAACGGCCCAAACGTCGTGGTCGGCCCCGTCGCAGAGGTTCTCCACCGCCCGCAGCGCCGTCAGCATCGAGTGATCCGAGTTGTTGTACCTGTGTAGGCCGTTGCGCCCAATCTGCTGCAGGTTGGCGATCCCGTCGAGCCAGCCGCGGATCCGCCCGACCCGCCCGGCGTACTCGGCGTCGTAAACGGGGTAGGCCTTCGGCACGCGGACCACGTGGCCGCCGGCAACCCGCTCGGGGTCAATCAGTCCCAGCTCGGCCAGCTCGCGCCGGCCGAGCTCAACCAGCTCCTCGTCGTCGGCGCACCAGAGCTCGTCGCCTTCGAAGCAGAAGTACTCGAGGCCGAGGCAGGAGCGGCAGGGGTCCGGCGTCATCCACGGGCTCCAGGCCCGGAAGTTCTGGATCCGGCCGACCCGCGCCCGCGGGTCGTGGACGTAGACCCAGTTGTCGGGGAACGGCGGCTCGCCGTCGACCGGCAGGGCCACGGTGAAAAAGTCGCGGTAGCGCAGGCCCGCGGCGGCGACGGTGACCTCCCGCGGCGCCGCCGGTTCGGCGACGCCGACCGTCGTCCGCAGCGGGATCGAGGAGATCGCCGCCGAGACCTCGACCCGCTCGCCGCCGGCGCGAACGGCGGTCAGCAGGCCATCCTCGTGTTCGAGCCCTTCTACCGGGGCGCCGAGCCGGATCTCGCCGCCGCCGGCCTCGACCCGCCGCGCCATCTCCTCCCACATCTGTCCCGGGCCCAGCCGCGGGTAGCGGAACTGCTCGATCAAGCTCTTCGGCGTCGCGCCGGATCCCGGCAGCGCCGCGCGCAACGCCGACCAGAGCGAGAGGTCGGAGATCCGCTGCGCCGCCCACTCCGCCCGCAGCTCGTCGGTCGCCACGCCCCAGACCTTTTCCGTGTAGGTCTTGAAGAACAGCTCGAAGAGGCGGCGCCCGAAGCGGGAGCTGACCCATTCCTCATAGGTATCGGCCTCGACAGGCCGCCGCAGGCGGGCGCGCGCGTAGGAGGCGAGGCTGCGGGCCAGCTCCAGCGGCCCAACCTTGGCGAAGACGTCGGCCGGCCGCAGCGGGTACTCGATGAAGCGCCCGCGCCAGTAGATCCGCGAGAGCCGCGGCCGGACCAGCAGCTCGGGACCGAGCAGCTCCTCCCAGAGCGCCTCGACCTCGGCGCTCTTGGTAAAGAAGCGGTGGCCACCGAGGTCGAACCGGTAGCCGTCACGGACCACCGTCCGCGCCAGGCCGCCGACCTCCTCGCCCGCCTCGAAGACGACGACCGGAACGCCGCGCTGCGCCAGCCGGTAGGCGGCGGTGAGCCCGGCGGGACCGGCACCGAGCACCGCGACAGGTGCGGATTCCAGTCTGGAGGGGGGCGGCGACATCAGGCCGCGAGATGGTATTAGGTATCCCTAATGCCGGCCCCCTCCCCGGACCCGCGCCACTCCCGCGGCTCCGCCCCCACCCTCGCCGTCGTCGTCCCGGCGACCGATAGCCCAGCCAGTCTGGAGCGCTGCTTGGCTGCGCTCCGGGCGGGCAGCCGCGCCCCCGACGAGCTGGTCGTGCAGCAGGAGCCGGCTGGCGCCGGTCCCGCCGCGGCGCGTAACCTCGGCGTCGCCGCCACCCGGGCGGACGTCGTCGTTTTCGTCGATTCCGACGTCGAGGTCCACCCCGACGCGCTGGAGCGGACGGCGGCGCGCTTCGCCGCCGACCCTGGCCTCGCCGCCGTCTTCGGCAGCTATGACGACGACCCCGCCGACCCCGGCCTCACCTCGCGCTACCGCAACCTCCTCCACCACCACGTTCACACCTTCGCCGGGGGCGAAGCAGAGACGTTCTGGGCCGGTCTCGGCGCAGTCCGCCGCGAGACCTTCGAGGCTGCGGGCGGCTTCGACGCGGGCGGCTTCCCCGAGCCGAGCGTCGAGGACATCGAGCTGGGGATGCGGCTGCGGCGGCACGGCGCCAGGATCGTGCTCGACCCCCGGATCCGGGGCCGTCACCTCAAGGTCTGGACCCCGCGCGCCATGGTCGCAACGGACTTTGGCCGGCGCGGGGTTCCCTGGGCACGACTGCTGCTGCAAAACGGGGGCGGCATTACCGTCCTCAATCTCGGTTGGCGGCGGCGCGTCAGCGCCGTGTCCTCGGTCGCGCTGCTCGGCTCGCTGCTGGCGCGCCGTCCGCGGCTGGCGGCGGCGGCGCTGCTCACCAACCTCCTCCTCGACCGCGCCCTCTATGCGCTGCTTGCCCGCCGCGGCGGGCCGAAGCTGTTGCTCGCCGGGGTCGGGTTGCACCAGGTACACCAGCTCAGCGCCGCGGCCTCGGTGCCGGCGGCCCTCGCCCTCCACCTTGCCGAGGGCGGCCACCGATGAGGCTCGGGGTCGCCGGCTGCGGCCGCATCGCCGAGCGCGGCTATGTGTCGGCTGCGCTCGCGGCAGAGAACGTGACGATCGCCGGCTTCGCCGATCCCGATCCCACCCGGCTGCAGCAGTGCCACGAGCTCTGGGCTCGCGGCGGAGGAGAAGAGGCGGCGTTGCTCCCCAGCGTCGGGGAGCTGCTCGAGGTGCCGATCGACCTGCTCGTCGTCGCCGTCCCCGCCGCGCATCACCTGAGGGTCGCCGAGGAGGCGGCCACGGCCGGTATCCCCAGCCTGGTCGAGAAGCCGCCGGCGCCGGACCTCGCCGAGGCGGAGAAGCTGGCGGGGCTGAACCCACCGCCCTTCCTCGCCTTCAACCGGCGCTTCTTGCAGGGGACCGAGCTGCGGGACCAGGTCCCCGCCGAGGGCTGGCTGGAGCTCGACCTCGAGCTCCGTTTCCGCCGCGACCTCTGGGGTGCCCACGAGTCGCGGGACGAGGCGCTGCTCGACGCGGGTATCCACCTGATCGACCTCGCCTGCCACCTGACGAAGAGCGCCCCGATCGCCGTACGGCAGGCGGAGATCGCGCCGGAGCGGGCCACACTCGAGCTGGAGCTGAGCCGCGCGCGAGCGAGGATCGAATGCGCAACGGATCGCAGCCATCGCGAGGTGGTCGCCGTGCGCGACCGCTCTGGGAAGCTGGTCGCCAGCTCGTCGTGGGGCGGCATCGGCGCCCGCTTCGGCGGCCTGCTGGGCCGACCCGACCCGCTCGTCCTCTCGCTGCAGCGGCAGCTCGAGGCGATCGAGGCGACGGGGGTGTCCCTGATGGAGCCTCCCCATCTTTTGCTCCAGCAGGGAAACCCCCGTCGCCCCCCTGTCGCAACCGGGAATGACGGCGCCACCGCGATGGCGATCGTCGAAGCCACCCGCCGCTCAGCCGACCTGAGCGGCGCCGAGGTCACCGTGGCGCCCCTCGCCGGAGCCTCGCCGTGATCGCCGTCATCCAGTTCGACGCCGCCAGCGCCGCGCTGCTCGCGCGGCTGGAAGGCGAAGGGCGGCTGCCAAACCTCGAAGCCCTGCGCCGGCAGGGGACCGGCCTCGAGCTCGAGACCCCCGCCGAGCACTTCCCCGCCAGCGCCTACCAGGACCTCTACCGCGGGGTCGAGGTCGGCGAGCACGGCCTCTTCTATCCCTTCCAGTGGGCCGCCGGCAACCAGCGGGTGCGGCTGGCGGCGCAGTTCGAGGCGCCGGCGCCGATCTGGGACCGGCTCGGCCGCGCCGGCCGCAGCACGCTGGCGATTGACCCCTACGAGTGTCATCGCCCTGAGGCGGCGGCTGGCGAGCTCTATGGCGGCTGGGGGATGCGGGAGCGGGTCGTGCTTGAGCGCTGGGCAGTTCCCGACGGAGGCGACCGCGCGCCGCGTCGCCGCCACGGCCGTCCGCCCGACGTGACCGAGGTCTTCGGCGCCCAGTCGCCGCGCGAACTGCAGCGGCTGCGTGAGCGCTTCCTGCAGGCCCCGACCCGGGTCGCCGACCTGGCCGTCGAGCGGCTGCGCGAGCGCGCCTTCGACCTCGCCTGGATCGTCTTCGCCTCCCCCCACCTCGCCGGGCACCGGCTCTGGGGAGACGCCGCGATGGACGGGGTCTACGAGGAGGTCGACGCCCAGCTTGGCCGCGTGCTGGCGGCGCTCCCCGACGAGTGCGACGTGATCGCCTGCTCGGTGCTGGGCATGGACGTCAACACCAGCCGCGCCGATCTGCTGCCCGGGATGCTCGCCGCGGTCCTCGGCGGCGAGGGCGATGGTCGGGACGAGAAGGCGGACTCCGACTCGGGCGCGATTTGGCGCCTGCGCGGCCTCGTCTCGGGCCGGGCGCGAGCGGCCGTCGCCGCCGCGATGCCAGACCGGCTGGCGCTGGAGCTGACGGCGCGGCTGGAGCTCCGCGGCGTCGAGTGGTCCTCGACCCGCGCCTTCGCGCACCCGGCGGACAACCAGGGCTACATCAGCCTCAACCGCGCCGGCCGCGAGCGCGACGGGATCGTCGGCGAGAACGAGGCGGCGGAGCTGATCGCGCAGATCCGCGAGGGCCTGATGGACTTCCGCGACCCGGACGGCGAGCCGGCGGTGGTCGCTGTCGACGAGGTCAGCGAACGCTGGCAGGGCCCCGCCGCCGATCGCCTCCCCGACCTCGTGGTCCGCTGGCGCCCCACCTCCTCGGTCGACCTCGACGCCCTCCACTCCTCCCGCTTCGGGAGCCTCCGCCGCCAGGGCGCCGGCAGCGGCCGCACCGGCAACCACACCGACGGCGACGCCTGGGCGATCCTCGTCCCCCGCACCAGCCGCCTCCGCGACCCCGACCGTCCAGCCCGAGTCACCGACATCACCGCCACCGTCGCCGCTATGTCAGACACGTCGCTCGAAGGCCTCAGCGGCGAGCCCCTCCTCGAGCGCTAGCGCCGAGACCGCAAAAACGGTCCCTCAAGAGCCGTTTTTGCGGTCTCGGCGGCGATTCCGGCCAGGGTGGCGCCTTGGGCGGCGGTGACGAGTAGGCCGGGACTCAGGCCGGCACGGAAGCCCGCTCGCAGGAGGCCGAGGTAGAAGCTCGGGGAGCCGGGGCGTCGCCTTTCACCGCTTTGGCGGTAGCGCGCCGCTCCCCGTCCGTAGCGGTACTGCTGGCGGAGGAAATCGCTGACGCGCATGCCGCTCCGGTGCACTACCGCCGCGGCCGGGACGAATACGGGCGCCGCCCCGGCTCGTGCCGCTCGCTCGCCCCAGTCGCGGTCCTCGCCGGCAGCCGCGGGAAACGACTCGTCGAATGGGAGCCCCTCGAGCACCGGGCGCCTCGCGGCCAAGTTCGCCGTCACGGCAAATCCCGGCGAGGCGGTCCCGGGCGCGGCTGCCCTCACCTGCAAGCAGTGGACGATCGCCTCCCAGGCGCGGTCGGCAGCAGTCGCGCCCGCCCCGATCGACACAGGCCCCGTCGTCACCTCCGTCTCCCCCGCCAGAATCGGCCGCGCCAGCGCCTCCGCCCACCCCGCCTCCGGCTCGCAGTCGTCGTCGGTGAAACAGACGACCTCCCCCCGCGCCCGCCGCACGCCCTCGTTGCGCGCCCAGGCCGGCCCACGATGCTCCCCGTCCTCGACGACGAGGATCTCCACCTGCACCGTCTGGGCCTCGAGGGCCGCCACGCATCGAGCCAGCGCGCCGGGCCTCCCAAGCGTCGGCACCACCACAGAAACCTCCCTCATCAACCCTCGGCCTTGAAGACCGCGCTCCGGGGCTCGCTCGCGTTCCCTTCGCGGATCGCCGCGACCGCCTTTTCCACCGCCGCCTTACCGGACAGGCCGCCGAGCTCGGCGATTTCCGCCGCCGCGACTATCGGTCGCGACTGCTTGCGCGCCTGCGAGTCGGGCTCGCCGACGTAGGCGACCGTGGTCGAGTCCTCGGTTGCGCGCCGCGCGTTGGCGCCGACCTGGGCCAGCGTCCAGCGGCCGGTCTCGCCGGCGGCGTCGAGGCAGACGACGGCGAGCTCGAGATCCTCGATCTCGCCGCCCGACCGCGCCGCCGCAGCCCGCGCCCCCTCGCAGAGCCGCCGACCTGCCCCCGCTTCGGCTCCGTGCAGGGGAGCGCTGACGTAGACCGTCACCCGGGCACCCGCCTCCGCGCCTCCTTCGCCACAACCGACGGCGATCGAGAAGAGAGCCACCGCGACGAGGACGAGGGCCCGCGAAGACCGCTTCCTAGCCAAAGAAGACCTCGGCCTCCTCGTAGAGCTCCCTCGGCACGGTCTTCAGCTCCGCGGTCGCGTCCGTCAGCGAGACCAGCTCGATCCCGGTGCCGCGCAACGCCGCCATCGTCCCCCAGCGACCGCCGTGGGCGGCGTCGATCGCGTGCAGGCCGAAGCGGGTCGCCAGGACCCGGTCGAACGCCGTCGGGGTGCCGCCGCGCTGGACGTGGCCGAGGACGGTGGTCCGCGCCTCTTTGCCGGTCCGGCGCTCGATCTCGCCCTCGAGCCAGTGCCCGATCCCGCCGAGGCGGACGTGGCCGAAGGGGTCGCTCGGGGCTTCGTCGCGCTCCGGCATCCCGCCCACCGGTGCGGCCCCCTCGGCGACGACGAGGATCGGGGCGAACTGACTGGCGAAGCGCCGGCCGACCAGCTCGCAGACCTTCTCGACGTCGAAGGGCTGCTCGGGGATGAGGATCACGTTCGCTCCACCGGCGAGGCCAGCGTGGAAGGCGATCCAGCCGGCATGGCGACCCATCACCTCGACGATCAGCACCCGGTGGTGGCTGTCGGCGGTCGTGTGGAGGCGGTCGATCGCCTCCATCGCGATATTCACCGCGGTGTCGAAGCCGAAGGTGTAGTCGGTTGCCCCGAGGTCGTTGTCGATCGTCTTCGGGACACCGACGATCGGGATCCCGTGCTCTGAGTGCAGCCGCGACGCGGCCCCCAGCGTGTCCTCGCCGCCGATCGCGACCAAGCCGTCGACAGCTCCCGCCTCGAGGTTCTCCGCGATCCGTCTCGGCCCATCCTCGCCCGCGAATGGGTTGGTCCGAGAGGAGCCGAGAATCGTGCCCCCGCGGGGGAGGATCCCCCGCACCTCGGGCACCCCGAGAGGGCGGCCGTCTGCCTCGAGCGGCCCGCGCCAGCCGTCGCGGTAGCCGACGAACTCGTGGCCGTAGGCACCTACCCCTTTGCGCACCACCGCGCGGATGACCGCGTTGAGGCCGGGGCAGTCGCCGCCGCCGGTGAGTACTCCGATTCGCATTCGTTGAGCTTAAAAGCTCGCCGTCGCGAGCACGACGCGATAGGTTCGGACCGACGATGGCCGAGAAGCCCGATTTCAGCGCCGCAACCGAGCAGCAGCAGACGATGTGGGCGAAAGGCGATTTCGCCGAAGTCGCCCCCCTCGTGGTCCCCGTCTCCGAGGCGCTCGCCGCGGCTCTGGAGCTCGTTCCCGACGAGCGGGTCCTGGACGTCGCCTGCGGCAGCGGCAACGGGGCCATCGCCGCGGCGCGGCGCACCTGGGGCAATACGACCGGCGCCGACTTCGTGCCGGCGCTGCTGGAGCGCGCCCGCGAACGAGCGGCAGCGGAGCGGCTCGACGCCGAGTTCGTGGAGGCCGACGCGCAAAGCCTGCCCTTCGACGACGGCAGCTTCGACGTGACGATGTCGATCTTCGGCGTGATGTTCGCCCCCAACCACCAGCAGGGAGCCGACGAGCTCGTGCGGGTGACCAAGCCAGGCGGGCGGATCGGGGTCGCCAGCTGGTGTCCCGACGGGGGTCTTCAGGATTTCTTCGCGGCGATCGTCAAGCACACGGGCGGCCCGCCCCCCGGCGCCGTGCCACCCGTTCTCTGGGGGGACGAGGCGCACGTGCGCGAGCTGTTCGGCGACTCCGTGTCAGACCTGCGCGCCGAACGGCTGAAGTCGCGGCAGGCCTTCCGCTCGGCGGAGCACTACATCGACTTCTTCCGCAACTACTTCGGGCCGATCAAGACCGCGTTTGAGACCGTCGGGCCGGAGGGCGAGCAGGAACTCACCGCCGACCTCGAACGGGTCCTGGAGAACCTCAGCGTGGGCGGTCAGCGGGCACTCGTGGTGGAGCCCGAATACCTGCAGGTCATTGCGACCCGCTCGTAGGCTCTAAGCGTCGGTCTTCTGCGGCTGCAGAACGCGAATCGTGGCGCCGATGATCAGCACGCCGAAGAAGATCAGCCCGGCGACGCCGCCGCCCTGGCCGAACGCGGCGTAGCCGACCACCATGGCGGCGACCGCGAGGAAGAGGGTTACGACCATTCCCATATCGCGCGGCATCCTATCCAGCCAGAGCGACGCGCGTCTCGCTGAGAAAGGAAGCGACGGAGTCGGCGGCCCCCTGCGGTGAGCCGCCCTCGCCGGCGGCGCGGACGAGGCGGCTGCCGACGATCACGCCGTCGGCGATCTCGCCGACCTGCGCGGCCTGCTCGGGGGTGCCGATCCCGAACCCGACCGCGACCGGCGTCGTCGCATCTGCTTTGGTCGCCTCGACCAGCTCGGTCAGCGCGGCGGGAATCTCGGCCCGCTCGCCGGTGGTGCCGACGCTGGAGACGACGTAGACGAAGCCGCGGGCGGACTCGCAGATGCGGCGGCGGCGCTCGGCCGGCGTCGTCGGCGCCAGCAGCGGCACCAAAGCCAGGCCCTCGGCGGCGAAATCCTCCCGCACCTCGCCCGCCTCATCGAGCGGCAGGTCGGGAACGATGACCCCGGCGGCGCCGGCGGCCTGAGCCATACGCGCGAACTCGCGCGTCCCGCCATGGGCGAGGACCATGTTCGCGTAGGCCATGAAGACGATCGGGACCCGGTCGGAGATCGAGCGACAGACCTCCAGCGCGGTGGCGAGGGTCGCCCCCGCCTCCAGCGCCGCGGTCGCCGCCGCGTGGATCGTCGGCCCGTCGGCGAGCGGATCGGAGAACGGCACCCCGAGCTCGATCAAATCGGCGCCTGAGTCGGCGTAGGCGGCCGCGACCGCGAGTCCCGTCTCGCGATCGGGATAGCCGGCCATCATGTAGGGCATCAAAGCCGCCCTGCCTTCGTCGGCGGCCGCTTTGAAGGCCGCTGCGATCCGCTCCTCTCCGCTCACGGCAGGATCTCGCCGGGGGGTTTGAGGCGGGCGGTCGCCTCGGCCATGTCCTTGTCGCCGCGACCGGAGAGGCAGAGGACGTCGAAGCCCTCGCCGTCGAGAGGGTTCTCGGCGAGCCAGGCGATCGCGTGCGAAGACTCGAGCGCCGGGATGATTCCCTCCAGCCGGGAGAGCTCCTGGAAGGCACCCAGCGCCTGGTCGTCGGTCACCGCCACGTAGGTGGCGCGGCCGCTGTCGCGCAGCTGGGCGTGCTCGGGGCCGACGCCGGGATAGTCGAGACCGGCGGAGATCGAGTGCGCCTCGAGGATCTGCCCCTCCTCGTCGGCGATCACCGAGGAGAGCGAGCCGTGCAGGACGCCCTTGACGCCGCCCTGCAGCGAGGCGCCGTGGCGCTGGGTGTCGAGCCCCTCGCCCGCCGCCTCGACGCCGACCAGCGCCACCCCGGCGTCCTCGACGAACGGGGTGAAGATGCCGATCGCGTTGGAGCCGCCGCCGACGCAGGCGATCACCCGGGCGGGCAGCGAGCCCTCCGCCGCCAGCGCCTGCTCGCGCGCCTCTTCGCCGATCACCCGCTGCAGGTCGCGGACCAGCGCCGGATAGGGCGCCGGGCCGACCGCCGAGCCGATCACGTAATGGGTGGTGGCGACGTTGGCGACCCAGTCGCGGATCGCGGCGCTGACCGCCTCCTTGAGGGTCCGGGCGCCGGCCTCGACCGGCGCCACCTCGGCCCCCAGCAGCTTCATCCGCTCGACGTTGGGCGCCTGACGGCGGATGTCCTCGGTGCCCATGTAGACGACGCATTCGAGCCCCAGCAGAGCGCAGGCGGTGGCGGTGGCGACACCGTGCTGACCGGCACCGGTCTCGGCGATCACCCGTGGCTTGCCCATCCGCGCCGCCAGCAGCGCCTGGCCGACCGCGTTGTTGATCTTGTGGGCGCCGGTGTGGGCGAGGTCCTCGCGCTTCAGGTAGACCCGCGAGCCGACCCGCTCGGAGAGACGCTCAGCCAGGTAGAGCGGGGTCGGCCGGCCGATGAAGTCGCGCCGCAGGTGGTCGAGCCGCCCCGTGAACTCCGCGTCGTCGCGTGCCTCCGCCCAGGCTGCGGTCAGCTCGTCGAGCGCCGGGATCAGGGTCTCCGGAACGTAGCGGCCCCCGTAGGGCCCAAACCTCTCCTCGATCGCGCTCATGCGCTGGCGCCGACCGGGTTCGCGGCCTCGAAGAAGGCCTCCATCGCCGCGTGGTCCTTGCGTCCCGGCTCCAACTCGACGCCGCTGGCGACGTCAACCGCGTGGGGATGGGCGATCGCAATCGCGGCGGCGACGTTGTCGGGCCGCAATCCTCCGGCGAGGATCGCCGGCACCTCGGAGCGGTGACCGCGGAGCAGCTCCCAGTCGAAGCTCTCGCCCGTCCCGCCCCACAGCCCTTTGCCGCGGCGGTCGAAGAGGTGGAAGTCGGTGCGGAAGGCCTCGGCGCCGTGGACGTCGGCGGCGCTGGCGACGTGGATCGCCTTCGCCACCTTCAGCCCCGTCCGCCGCTGCACCTCCGCGCAGAACGAGGCGCCCTCGGCCCCATTCAGCTGCACCATCGTCAGCCCCTCGTCCTCGACCGCCCGCGCCACCTCGTCGAGAGTGGGATTGACAAACACCCCAACGACCTCGCACTTGCGCCGAAAAGCAGCAGCAATCTCGGCCGCGACCCCGGAGTCGACGTTGCGCGGACTGCCATGAAAGTGGATCAGCCCAACAGCCCACGCACCGAGGCGCACAGCCTCAGCCGCATCGTCCAAATTGGTGATTCCGCAGAACTTCACCCGCATAACCAAGAGCGTACGTGAAGGCCGGGTCTGACCCCGTCAGACCCGGCCTACAAATCCGTACCTATTCAGCGATCGGGGATTCCTCGGGTTGCGTGCCCAGGGTGACGTTGGCGGTCTTCTCTTGACCGCCACGGAGGATCTTCAGTTCGAGCTCGTCGCCAGGCTTCGACCCTTGGATGACTTCGATCAGCTCATCCATGCTCTTCAGCTTCTTGCCGTCGACTTCGGTGATGATGTCGCCGCCGAGCCGGACTTCTTCGCCTTCGATCGTCGCCGTAGTGCCACCGGCTTCGATGCCCGCCTTGTCGGCCGGCCCGTCCTTGACCACCGACTGGACGATCACTCCTTCTTCGACCGGCAGGTTCACCGCCTTCGCTAATTCAGGCGTCACGGTGCCGCCGCTGATCCCGATGAAAGCGTGTTCGACTTCGCCCTTGGTCTTCAGCTGCTCGATCTCGGCCCGGACCGTGTCGATCGGGATCGCGAAGCCGATGCCGACGTTGCCGTTGCCCCCGCCTCCGGTTGCGATCTGAGCGTTGATCCCGATCACTTCGCCAGAAGCGTTGATCAGCGGGCCGCCGGAGTTGCCGGGGTTGATCGCGGCGTCGGTCTGGATCACGTGGGAGATCGAGAACCCGTTCGGGGCTTCGATCTGGCGTTGCAGCGCGGAGACGATGCCGCTGGTAACGGTGCGGTCGAGGCCGAACGGATTGCCGATCGCGACCACCGGGTCGCCGACTTCAGCCTCGGAGGAGTGCCCAAGGGTCAGCGGGTGGATTTCACCGTCGGGGGCGTCGACCTTGAGCAGGGCGATGTCGGTGCCGGGATCTGCCCCGACCACCTCGGCCTCGTAAGTCTTTTCCGAGTCGCCGAGTTTGACCGTGACCTTGCTGGCGCCTTCGACCACGTGGTTATTGGTGAGGATGTGCCCTTCGTCGTCGATCACGAAGCCCGAGCCGGTCGCGGTACCGCCCCCAGATTCGGGTTCGACTTCGCCGAAGGGATTGAAGCTTTCGGTTTCCTGCGATTCGATCTGCGATTCGATGAAGGCGACCCCGTCGCCGTCGGCCTTGTAGATCTGGTTGACGACGTTGGTGCTGCCGTCTTCGGACTTGGTGTCGACCGGCGCCGTCAGCGGCGCGGCGACGGTAGTCGTCGACCCGCCGTCCGACTGGATCACGCCTGCGGCGATCGCGATCCAGCCGACGACGGCGACGACCAGGCCCCCAAGGAGAGAAGAGCCAAAGGGAGTGCGAAGTTTTTGATTGAACTTGGACATGGACATCAGGTTCGCGCAGAGAAGTGTCCTCCGCTTAAACGCTCTTCAAATTTTTTCTAAATTCGCCGGCGGCCGCTTGCGGGCAAAGCTAGACGAGGTGTTCCCGCGTGCTCTCGTCGGAGCCGGTCAACTCCCGCACCTTCGCTTCGGGATCGGGGGCAGCCATCAGTGCCCCGCCGATCAGCACCGCATCGACCCCGACCCGGTCCAGCTCCTCAATCTCGGCGCGCCCGGAAATCCCGCTCTCGGCGACCACGGTCTTACCCGCCGGCACGTCGGGCATCAGGTCGAAGGTGGTGGCGATGTCGACGCTCATGTCGTCGAGGTTGCGGTTGTTGATCCCGATCACCTCGGCGCCGGCCTCCAGCGCCCGCTCCAACTCCTTCTCGTCATGCACCTCGACCAGGCAGTCGAGGTCGATCGAGCGTGCCTCCTGGTGCAGCGAGCGCAGATCCTCGTCGCCGAGCGCGGCGGCGATCAGCAGCACCGCGTCGGCGCCGTTCACCGCCGCCTCGTAGAGTTGGTACGGATCGACGATGAAGTCCTTGCGGATGATCGGCAGGTCGCAGGCCGCGCGCGCGGCACGGAGATCGGCCAGCGATCCTCCGAAGTGGGGTTCGTCGGTGAGGACCGAGAGGGCGGCCGCCCCACCCCGCTCGTAGGCGGCCACTTGGGCCGCGAGGTCGATCTCCTCCTGCGCAAGCTGGCCGGCGCTGGGAGAGCGCCGCTTGAACTCGGCGATCAGCGAGAGACCTGGGCGGACCAGGGCCTCGTTGAACGGCCGGTCGTCGACACGGGCTGACAGGCGCGATTCGAGATCGGCTCGAGAGAGGTCGCGGCGGCGAGCCTCCACCCCCTCCCGGGCCCCAGCGATGAGCTGCTCCATCATTCCCACTTGAGTCTCGAAAGCCTAGACCGCGGGAGCGACCGTTGCCACGATCAGGCGCTCCAGCACGTTTGCTGCCGCCCCCGAGTCGATCGCCTCAGTGGCTTTGGCGATCCCCGCCTCGAGGTCGGCGGCGAGACCGCCGACGTAGAGCGCAGCTGCGGCGTTGAGGAGAACCAGGTCCCGGTGCGCGCCGGCCTCGCCCGCCAAAACCTTGCGGGTGACGGTGGCGTTCTCCTCCGGGGTGCCGCCGGCAACCCGCTCCAGCTCGACCGGAGCGAGGCCGAACTGACCGGCCTCGACGAACCACTCGGAGGTGCGACCGTCGGCGACCTCGATCACGCGGGTTCGGGAGGAGAGCGAGAGCTCGTCGAGGCCGTCCTCAGCGGAGACAACAAGCGCCCGCTCGCTGCCGAGGCCGATCAGCGCCTCGGCGATCGTCTCCTGGTAGTGGCGATCGGCGACCCCGAGCAGCTGCCGGTTAGCTCCGGCGGGGTTGGTCAGCGGACCGAGGAAGTTGAAGATCGTCCGCACGCCGAGCGCTTTGCGGGCTGGGATCACGTGCGCCATCGCGGCGTGGTGCTTGGGCGCGAACATAAAGCCGAAGCCGACGTCGTCGATGCAGCGTCCGACTTGGGCCGGCTCGATCTCGACGTTGACCCCCAGCGCCTCGAGCAGGTCGGCCGACCCGCACTTGCTCGTGTTCGAGCGGTTTCCGTGCTTGGCAATTGCGCACCCGGCGCCGGCGGCAACCAGGGCCGCGGTCGTCGAGATGTTGAAAGTCGAGGGCCCGCCGCCGGTACCGCAGGTGTCGACGAGGTCGCCGCGCTCGGTCGGGACCGGCGAGGCCAGGCCGCGCATCGTCCGCGCCAGACCGACCAGCTCCGGCACCGTCTCGCCCTTGGCCCGCAGGGCGATCAGGAAGGCACCGGTTTGGACCGGGTCGGCCCGCCCCTCCATGATCTCGCTGAGCACCGCCGCGGCGTGGTCGGCGGTCAGGTGGTCGCCGGCACAAACCGCGTCGACCGCGCGGCTGACGACGTCGTTAGGCACCGTTCCCTCCCTTGCCGATGAAGTTGGCCAAGAGGTGTTTGCCCTGCGGGGTCAGGACCGACTCGGGGTGGAACTGGACCCCCTCTATCGGCAGCTCGCGGTGGCGAGCGCCCATCACCACGTCACCAAGGCTCGCGGTCAGCACCAGCTCCTCGGGCAGGTCGGGGTCGGCGATCAGCGAGTGGTAACGGCCGGCGACCAGCGGGCTCGGCAACCCGGCGTAAATGCTTTTCCCGTCGTGCTCGACCTCGCCGTCCTTGCCGTGGATCGGCTCGCCCTGGACGACCCGGCCGCCGAAGGCCTCGACCATCGCCTGGTGGCCGAGGCAGACCCCCAAGACCGGCGTCCCCGCCTCGCCGAAGGCCTTGATCGCCTCGCCGGAGATGCCCGCCTCGGCTGGCGTGCAGGGGCCCGGCGAGACGACGAGCCGGTCCGGCCCGCGGTCGAGCAGCTCGGCGACGGTCGCCTTGTCGTTGCGCACGACTTCGACCTCGGCCCCGAGCTCGCCCAGGTACTGGACGAGGTTGTAGGTGAAGGAGTCGTAGTTGTCGATCACCAGCACGTGCATTCCGTTCACCTCAGCCTAAGCCCAGTCCGGCTGTTCGCAGGCGACCTCGACGGCGCGGAAGACCGCCCGGGCCTTGTTCACCGACTCGTTGTACTCGTAGGCGGGCTGGGCGTCAGCGACGGTGCCGCCACCCGCCTGCACGTGCAGCTGCCCGTCCTTGACGACGACGGTGCGGATGTGGATCGCGGTGTCGAGATCGCCGTCGAAGCCGAGATAGCCGATGGCGCCGCCATAGGAGCAGCGCTTGTGAGGCTCGAGCTCGTCGATGATCTGCATCGCGCGCACCTTCGGCGCGCCCGAGAGCGTGCCGGCTGGAAGGCACGCGCGGAGTGCATCCATCGCGCCCACGTCCGGTCGGAGTGTGCCGGCGACGCGGCTGACGATGTGGAGAACGTGGGAGTACGTCTCGACCACCATCAACTCCTCGACCTCTACGGAGCCATATTC